>CAJTMA010000003.1 GCA_910577205.1 uncultured Alphaproteobacteria bacterium | reverse complement strand
AATCCGAAGTGCAACATTCCTTAAAATAGGAGGTATTATACGGACAAAACCCGGCTGGAGAACCATTGGCACAAGAGGTTAACTTATACCCCTCACTGGCACAACGTTTGATGGTCGGATCTTCAAAATCCAAATCTCCGAATTCCAGAACTCCATCTTTGGTGATAAAATGCACGGCGGCTTGAGCTGTAGAAGGAGCAAGAGATAAAAAGATTCCCAAAGCATTTAAAGACAGTATTTTTTTCATCTTATACCTCCGCACAAAAATTAAAAAGAAAGGGAGGAAAACAAGGTGTACTATTAGGTTTGGCTTTGATTTCAGTTATAACGTTTCCACCCTTTCTCAAAGCAGTTAGATAATTAGATTAAGATTCATTATAAACATATTAATTTTCATCATCTAAGCTACTAAATTCATAATACATTAGTAATTTAAAGAAGTCAATACGCAAAATTACAAGTTTATAGTATATAAAGACTCCCAATAAAATAGGAATATGGAGGAATGAACGATGAAGATTTTGCCATAAAACTCGGTAACCGCATTCGCGAGCTCCGAAAAATAAAAGGTGTTAGCCAGCTCGAGCTTGCCTACGACATGGATATGTCGATGAATACCATCTCCGGAATAGAATTAGGCAAAATCTCTCCGAAAATTGATACCCTTAAAAAAATTGCCGAAAAGTTAAACATCAACATCGGTGAATTATTTGAATTTTTTGAAACACCGCCACAAGACAAAACTACCCGTAAAAAAATTGAAGAAATAGCCAACAAATTAAAACCTTACAATAAGGATTTTCTTGAGCTGGTCGATAAATCAATTGATATCCTGATTAAGGCCGGCGAAACCCTGCCAAATAATGAATAAATAACGAAGTAATCTCGATCTTACTAATTTTCTGAGATTACTTCGTTTCACGCGTAATGACGTAAAAAAGTGCCTTATCCTCTCGCTGTAACACCAGATTCGTTAATTCTGAATCGTCAATTATCCAACAGACTAATTTATTGAAGCATCAAGAGGATTAAAGCGCAACAACATTGTATTCCATTTATCATATGCATCTGCATATTTGTCAGCAAAGATAGAATACGGAGCACAGATATAAACAGCGCGGCGGGCACTATCCGCAACAGAGCGGAAATGCGTATCGCTGTTATAACGGGAGCTGTCAACAATATCCACTTTACGCACTGTTCCGTCTTTGTTAAGAAAAGCGCGAATTTCAATCACCATATCTTTGATACCCATAGCGCCGGGATCAAGATTCCAACAAGCGCGCAAACGGCCGGCAATCGCATCAATTTCAGAAATCGTCAACTCACTGAAATAAGAACCGCCCGTTCCGCCCTCAATACCCATATTATTGACTTTAGTACCTTCCTTAATCGTCGCAGTCTGGTCTTTATTGCCAACTTCTTTTTCCAAAGCATCTACAGAAGCCAACAAACTCTTTAACGGATTCGCCAACTGAGGTTTGCCTTTTTCAGGTTGCTTTTGTTCTTTTTTCGGCTGTGGTTTGGGTTTAGGCTTAGAAGCAGGAACCGGAGGCACAGGCTTTTTCACCGGTGCTTTAGGCTTCTTCGGCTGCGGCGCAACCAGATAATCTTTCTTCGGTTCAACCGGCGCTTCATCCTTGGGAGCAGGTTCATCGTCCTGTTGTTTTGTTACCGGACGCTTATCATTTTTCTGCGGTTCTTCTTTCGTAAAATTATTTTCAATTTTACGCTTAACCTTGCTCGCCGCTTTATCTTCTTCAGCAATTTTGGCTTTAGGCGGCAGATTGGTCATTTCCGAAATTTTAACATTATTCAAATCGACAATAATCGGCACTTGATTAAGCGTAGACTTGTTACGCCAAAACAGCGGAATATCCACCATAATCAGCAAAAAAGCCACAAAGTGCAACGCCAGCGATTTGTATACAGACTGTTTCATCGGTTATTATTTCTTCTTCCCAGTGTGAGGTTGAGGTTCAGTCTTCAAACCAACCTTGCTAAAACCAGCTTCTTTTAACAAAGCCATTAAACCGATAACCCGGCCATATTCAGCTCCGGTATCACCGGAAATCGTCACTGTCAGCTCGGCATTTTCTCCGCGGATAGCCTGCAATTTGGCAACAATTTCCTCTGCCGGAATTTCCGTCTTGCCGATATAATAGTAGCCGTCTTTATCCACGCTGATATTGACAGAGGTTTCCTCTCCGGCCAAAGCCTTCCCGCCAACCTTAGGCAAATCCAACGCAATGCCTGAAGTCATCAGCGGCGCAGCAACCATAAACACCACCAACAGCACCATCATCACATCCATCAGGTTTGTCATATTGATATCGGCATTGCGCCTGCTGACATATCTGGATGCCCTGCGCCCGCCTTGCTGTTGAACAATATATCCCATGCTTATTCTCCGGCCATATCAGCTTTAATCGCCGTATCATCAATTTCACGCGACAGAATACTTGAAAATTCAGCCATAAAGTTCTCAAGCTTCTTGGCAAAGCGGTCAATATCTGACGAAATCTTGTTATAAGCTACCACTGCCGGAATAGCCGCAATCAAACCAAAAGCGGTTGTAAACAGTGCTTCGGCAATACCCGGAGCCATCGCGGACAGAGAATTGCTTTGAGTGGCCGCAATCGCATTAAAACTGTTGATAATACCCCAAACAGTTCCAAACAACCCCACCAGCGGCGCAACAGAACCGGTAGATGCCAAAAAGCCCATGCGCGTATCCATTTCATCCAATTCTTTATCCATAGACACCATCATCGCCTTTTCAATACGCTGCTGCAATGACACCCCGCGAATCCCACGATCAGTTTTAGATTTAAGAATATTAGTGCGTTTCCATTCTTTCATTGCCGCTACAAACATTGCCGACATCGGGTCACGCGGGCGGTTGCCGATAGATTCGTATAAGCGGTCAAGAGAGCCGCCGGACCAAAACTTCTCTTCAAAACTCTTCGTATACTGCTTAATCTGTCGCAAAGTGCCGAATTTCTCAATGATAATCGCCCAAGACCAAACCGAAGCGGCAATCAAACCAATCATCACCACTTTGGTAACCATATCCGAAGCCCAGACCAAATCCCACATGGACATCTGCTGCGCAGCGGTTGAAACAACATCATTCAAAGTTTCCGTTTCCATTTTTATCTCTCTTGTCAGCATAAATAAAGGTTGCTCATAAAATTTATTCGCACCGTAACATAAAATATTAAAGATTCAATTAACTACCCCAAATATCAACATAAAACTTGACTCATCATGCAGTTTGTCCATAATAACGCCAATACATAATTTTTAATACTTATCATTATGAAAAATCTGATTATTTTATTTGTGTTTGCAATAGGCTTAGCCTCTTGCAGCAGTATTAGTGATGACTATCATGAAGTAGACAAAGGAATTGTGGTTCGCACCGATTCGCTTAATAGTTCAATAGCCATTCGGCGTGCTGACAGTACATTTTGCGCATACAGCCTCAAACACCGCTTTGATGATATGTCACTATTTGCCGGAGAATATACCCGGAAAATCAAAGACAATGATACCGTCTATATTTACAGCAAAGGAGTGGATTTCGTAGCAACCAAGCTTGATGTCATGCAAGCGAGGAAAGTCAATGACATCCTTAATGACTATAATTTCAAACGTTTTTATGACTGGAAAAACCTGCTCAAACTGTTGGGAATATTCATTGTTGTCACCCTTGTTTTTTCGCTTCTCTTTGGCTTTTGCAGAAACGGAATGACAGAATCTTTCATATTTCTTTTATGTATATGCTGGATAATCTCATATGCCTATTATACACATGAAATCGCAAATATCGGCATAGACCACAAACTTGTTCCCGAATGCAGCGGAAAAGTTGTCAAAATCGAAAACAACACCGTTTGGCTTGACGAAAACCATGTGCTCCGTTTTACTTCCGCTGAAGATATTATGACGAATAACACCATTACAAGCGGACAAATGGTTTACGCTTACAGATATGTCGAAAGACTAAGCAACAACGGCAGCAAGATTTTTCTGTCATCGAAAAAACTTTCTCAATCCACGTTGGAAAATAGCAACAGCTACCCTAACCTGTATTGGAAAACTTGCGGTTTTTTCGCTGTATTATGTGTTATCAGCACATCATTTGCGTATAAAATAAACAAAAAACCAAAAGACTAAACCTCTTCAAACACCGCTGAATTATTTCAGCGGTGTTTGACTATACATCACTATAACTGCTCCAAGCCCCATAAGCTCAGAAAACAAAAACACTCCCCAAATTATCTACCGTTATTAGCCAAAAATAAACCCCACGCCCATAACACCTTTACAAACACCAAACAGTATGATATTCTGAATTCAGGTTTTGATTTAGTTATATCTACGAGGTGTGCCATGAAAATGTCCCTGTTTATTTCTGTGCTTTGTTGTGCAACGTCTTATGCCATTATGGCTCAAGCTGCCTGTGTGCAGCCGCCGAGTTGTGCGGAGTTGGGCTTTACTGTGGATGCCTCAAAATGTTCCGGCGCTGCTCTCAAATGCCCGTGGGATTTATCCAAAGCAGCCTGTAAAGAGAAAGAAGAAATAGAAATTGGTTCAATTCTCTATGGCGATGGGACTGTGGCGAGCGGTATCGTAACCGGTAAAACGCCGATAGGCGTGGTCTTTGATACGGCCAATCGTTTGGCGTTAGCACTAACAGATGTAAAGAAAGACGGCACCGCAGGAAGTGAGGATATGGATTGGTCAAGCGGTTACTGTGATACGTCGGGGTTACAAAATTGCAGCTACTCAGAAATTTCGTCTGGTACAAATTTAACGCCAATTACTTGTGGTGTTGATGGCCGACTAAATACCAATGTGATATTAGCCAGCAGCTGTAATGGCACAACTTACGCAGCGACAGCGACAAATAATTACCAACCAGCAGGTTGCACAAAAGATTTTTGTAAAAAGAACAAGTGGTTTTTACCCAGTTTAAGAGATTTGCAGAATATTTACTTACAAAAAACACAAATTGATGCCTCTTTGACGCTTTTGAAAGGTTATAGTGCTCAAGTTTTGTCTTCTTATTATTGGTCCTCTACCGAGGGCGTTAATATCTACGTGTGGAAATTCGGTATGAATGGTAGTGGTAGGTACTACAGCTATAAGAACGGTTACACTAACTACGTCAGGCCGGTTCTCGCTTTTTAGTTTAAGTTGTAACCTAACAACGCAATGTCACGACACCTCAGCCTAAACAGCACTAGTAGCCCCAAGCGCTGCCTGCAAGCTTGACAACTTGTTTTTGCAGCTCCCGGAGCTGATAAACAACTGGGCTGCGCTGGGAATTTTAAGCGACAAGCTCACAGAAGTACACAAACATAAAATTTACAAACATCGCAACTTGCTTGATAGAGCACATTGGCAGCAACGCGCTGTCAAAACACCTCAACCTAAACAGCACAAATAGCCCCAGGCGCTGCCTGCAAGCATGACAACTTGTTTTTGCAGCTCCCGGAGCTGATAAACAGCTGGGCTGCGCTGGGAATTTTAAGCGACGTGTACACAGAAGTACACGAGCGCAAAATTTACAAGCATGACAGCTTGTTTAGCAGCTCCGCAGGGATTCGAACCGGACGCTTGCGCCCCAAATCCACATACGCCACTTTGACCTCAACAGTTGCCAATAAGGTTTCGCCCCGATAAATTTCCTGATACATGATGGCGGATGCGCCTTTGGCTTCACGCATTTCACAGGTTACGACTAAGATGTCATCCAAAACTGCCGGAAGTTTGTAATCGACAGTGCAGCTGCGCACGGTAAAACCGCATTTATCTTCAGCGTCCAAAGCTTGTTGCTGAGAGCAGCCCAGCGCACGAATAAATTCAGTACGCGCCCTCTCGGCAAAACGCAAATAGTTAGCATAATAAACGATTCCGCCGGCATCGGTATCTTCATAATACACTCTCACCGGAAAAGCAAATGTTGCCCCGAAAAATTGACCGGAAGCCGGCTGCACATCATAAGTCATTACATATCCTCTTCAATCATTTTAAGCAAATCAAACTGCGAATCAGCCGGACGCGTCTTGCGAATTTGCGGCAACCCCAGATATTCGCGACCGCTGTCAGAAATAACCCGACCGCGCGGCGTACGCTGCAAAAATCCCAATTTCAACAAAAACGGCTCAATAACTTCCTCAATCGTATCACGCTCTTCAGACAACGCCGCGGCCAAAGTATCTGCCCCGACCGGACCACCGCCATAATTCATGGCGATACATTCCAAATAGCGGCGGTCAAAAGCATCGAGCCCATAATTGTCAACATCCAGACGCCGCAAAGCCTTATCGGCAATTTGATTATCAACTTCAGAAGCATCAGCCATTGCGCCGAAATCCCTTACCCGGCGCAGCAAACGTCCGGCAACACGCGGCGTTCCCCGGGAACGCTTGGCAACCTCCATCGCTCCGTCATCAGATATCGGCATACCCAACAAACGCGCACCGCGAACAACAATCTTTTTCAATTCTTCAGGACTGTAAAAATCCAGACGCAGCGGAATCCCAAAACGTTCACGCAACGGCGTACTCAGCAACCCTGAGCGGGTTGTTGCCCCCACCAAAGTAAACGGCTGCAAATCGATTCGCACTGAGCGGGCAGACGGCCCTTCGCCAATAATCAAATCCAGCTGAAAATCTTCCATTGCCGAATATAAAACTTCCTCTATCGCCGGATTTAAGCGATGGATTTCATCGATAAACAACACATCATTACGTTCCAAATTTGTCAGAATAGCAGCCAAATCCCCGGACTTGGAAATCATCGGCGCAGAAGTCGCGCGAAAACCGACGCCCAATTCCTTAGCAACAATAGAAGCCAGCGTGGTTTTGCCCAGTCCGGGAGGGCCAAACAACAAAACATGGTCCAGAGCTTCGCCGCGTTTTTTGGCGGCTTCAATAAAGACCTTCAAATTTTCACAAACCAACGGCTGACCGACAAAATCGCTCAGACTTTCAGGGCGCAGACTAACGGGCATTCCCGTATTCTGCTCATCTTCATTTAATTTTTCAGGGCTGACTAAGCGTTCGTTTTCCATGTTATTCCTTAGTTGCAAATTCTTTTAAAGCCAACCGGATTAAGCCGGAAACATCCGCTGCCGGCTCAGCCGCACTGGCTTTGTTTACTGCCTGATAAGCTTCCAAACGCTGGTATCCGAGATTAACCAAAGCAGATATTGCATCTTCCATTTTGCTCGGATCATCATCCCGCGCAAGCAATTTATCCTCATATGTTTCCGTAGCTTCCGTTGCTTGCCGTTCATCCATATTTCCCTCCTGGTTCAAGTCACCAATTGACGTTGCTTCCCAAGGCACGGTGACAATCTTGTCTTTCAACTCGGTTACAAGACGCGCCGCCAACTTCGGCCCAACACCGCTGGCCCGTGTGAATGAATTTTTATCCTGCGCCGCCACCGCTTGCGACAACTGAGCCGGCGATAAGACCGACAGGATGCTCAAACAAACTTTTGCCCCCACGCCCTGAACTTTTGTCAGCGTCAGAAACCATTCTTTTTCCCAAGCATCAACAAAACCAAATAAAGTAATACTGTCTTCACGCACCACGGTTTCAATCAACAAGCAGTACTGTTTGCCGCGAATTAATTTACCCAAGGTTTTAGCGGAAGCAAAAACCAGATATCCCACGCCATTGACATCGACTATTGCATAATCATCACCGATAGTATCAATAAGCCCGCGCAGTTTTGCAATCATTTATCCATCCTCTTTTTTTAATATACTCTCAGCTTATACAAATCATCTTCTCTGCGCAACAGTTTTTTTAGAAATCAAGAACAAAAGAAGAACTAAAAAAGCCGGCATTTTGCCGGCTTTTAATAATGAAGAAAACCGAAAACACTTAACCGTTTCCTTCATTAAACTCATCTGCAAAGTAATTTTCGCCCACAGATAACATAATCATAAGGGGCACAGTTTCCTCATTTTGTTGAAGCGCCATAATCTCATCATAACAAGCCCGACCTTCAACATCATTTACATCTTCCAGATTTTTAACTACCCGCATAAAACAAGGAAACTCGGAAGACCAGAAAATCATCTCGCTCTCTTCGGCTGTCGGATTTTCATACCACGCCTGAAAATACAACTCTGTTTCAACATCCGCGACAATCAGAATCCGATGCCCTTCTTGCTTCAGATATTCTATCGTTTGTTGATAAAGAACATCATTCGGGGCAATACAGTCCTCATCCTTAATACGGGATACAATAGAAGAACAAAGGGAATATAATTTTTGATATTCCTTGTCCTTTTCACAAATATTGGGGCAGCAAACATCCAATCCGAGCGATTTGCGCAAAATGCTGTAAACATCTTTAAATAACAAACCGCACACCGCTCCGGTAGCCAACTTAAGCAAACCGCTTGCCGGCCAATTTTCAAACATCCCTAAAACCGGATAACGGTTATAGGTTCGAACTATTTTTGCTAACTCTTGACGAACTTTTTCTGCTTTTTCTTTTGTGTCCATAATTATAAAACTTTAAATTCAACATAAAAATAATTTTCTTAATGACACGCTAAACTTTTTAGGAAATTTTGTCAAGAACATTAAAATAACCACAAAAAAAGGGAGGGGATAAGGGGAAAGACTAAAGCATCAGCACAGAAAAATGCGGAGAATGAGGCGAGTAGTAAGAATTCAGAGAAGAAAAAGCGGAGCGTACATTAAAATACATGAGCATTTTTCTTACTCGCAAATTCTGCTCTAATTCCTCATAGAACGCATTTTTCAAAAAACTTGGATAACGCGGTAGATAATAAGAAATAAAGGCAGAAGTACCGGAAACAAATCTTGAAAAAGGCATTATATGAGGGGAATAGAGTAATTTCTAGGAAACTAAAAAATTTTAGCGTACATAAAAGTACGTGAATTTTTTAGTATTCCGTAAAATTGCTCTAGTCACCCATAGAATGACTTTTTCTAAGGTGATAATGGGTAATTGCCATAGCCAGCGCGTCCGAACTGTCGTTATTCTTGGGTTTACAGCCGGGAAGAAGAATTTTAACCATGGTTTCGACTTGTGATTTTTCGGCGCGGCCGACACCAACTAAGGCTTTTTTGACTTTGGTCGGTTCGTACTCGCATACGGGAATATTGAAAAGCGCCGGTGCTAAAATAACAACCCCGCGCGCCATGCCAAGCTTAATGGTTGAAGACGGATTTTCATTCAAAAAAACCTGTTCTATTGCCGCTTCTTCAGGATGGTAAGTTTCGATAACTTCATTCAGAGTACGGTGAATAAGCGCCAAACGCGTATAAATCGGCTGTTTGGGATCTGTTTTAATAAAACCGTCCGCCACATAACGCAAACGGTTACTCTCCACTTCAATAACGCCCCACCCTGTCGAAGACAGACTAGGGTCTAACCCTAAAATCCGCATTTTAACATCCTGCAAAAAAGAAGCCGCCCGAAAGCGGCTTGACTAAATTATTATTCTGCTTCCAGTGCAGCCATAACATCATCTGAAAATTCAGCGTTATGATAAACGCGTTGAACATCGTCATCTTCTTCCAAAGCATCGATAAATTCAAGCAGTTTTTGCGCTGTTTCTTTATCTGTAACATCTGTTTTAACTGTTGGTTTCCAATCCAAACGAGAAGCAGACGGCGTGCCAAATTCTTTTTCCAGCGTTTCGGTAACGGCGTTCAAATCATCCGGCAGAGTTTCAATTTCATGATGTTCTTCATCAGAAACCACATCATTAGCACCGGCTTCCAAAGCAGCTTCAAAAATCTTATCAGAATCAGCAACGCTTAACGGATATTGAATAAAGCCGATACGTTCAAAGTTAAAAGTTACAGATCCGGACTCGCCCATCATTCCGCCGCGCTTGCCAAAAATAGTGCGGACATTGCCGACCGTACGATTTTTGTTATCGGTCATAGCCTCCACAATAACGGCTACTTTACCAGGGCCAAAACCTTCATAACGCACAGCGACAAAATCGTTGCCACCGGCAGTTTGGCTGGCTTTGGCAATAGCGCGTTCAATATTATCTTTCGGCATACTTTCCGCACGGGCAGCCTGAATAGCCAAACGCAGACGCGGGTTTTTATCAGGTTCGGGCAAACCGCTCTTAGCGGCAATGGTAATATCGCGGGCTAATTTTGCAAAAACGCGGGCTTTCTTAGCATCCTGCGCCCCCTTGCGATACATAATATTTTTAAACTGGGAATGTCCGGACATTTATTTCCTCCTAAAAAACTTGTAATTCGGATTGCTTTTACTGCAAATCCTCGCGAAAATCAACCCCCTGCACATAATTTTACTAAAAAAAACTTACTCCGGCATAAGGATATAATCAATTTTCTGACTGCCGGCGTGCAAAACTTTAATCCCCACGCCATAAATATCAATCAACCCCTGTTTATTGGGAAAACTGATATTTTCAAAACGTCCGTTATCACCGCCGGAACTGCTGTAATCATAATATGTAAAAATCATCCGATCAAGTTTTACACCGCCGTATTTAATATCATATCCTTTAACCGGCTTGGTTTGCTCTGTCTTGGAGGTAACAACCGGCTCAAAATAAAAATTCGCGGGATAAGCCACATAATCCGGCAGCAGCAAAACCAAACGTTTATTTTGGATTTTGCCCATTTTATGATACGGAACACCATCGCCGTTAATCAAAATCACAATATCTTTTTCCTTGGTCGGAAGCAGCATCATCCGTTCGCCGTCAACCCAACTTTCGCCAATGACCTGCAATTTTTCATTTTTCTTATATAATACCGGGATTGACGCACTGCTTAAACTGCCGTTCATCGCCGGGCGCACATATTCGGCCTTATAAAAATCCTTGCGATAAGTTTTCAAATCCGCCACGGAGTAGCCGACATAAGCCGAGAGGATTTTATTCGGTTCAAACTCACGCTCGGTAATATATTCGGTTTTCACCAGCTGTAATTCGGTATCATAGAAATCTATCGCATAGGAATTCCAAGCTTCAAACAGACCATTCCGCTGCGGAAGAATAGAATAGCTTCCAGCCTGCAAGCAGGAAGACAGCATCAAAACGCTCAAACCGGCAATAATTTTTTTCATCGCATAATCTCATTTTAGGGTTTAATTACCATACTTTGTATACTATAATCGCCAGTTAGTAAATAATTGATTATAAGTTATAGGACAAATTATGACCCAATCCGGAAGCTGCTGGCTGATTAAATTCACCCCTTGCGAAACTATTGACGAAGAACTCTCTTTCTTTTTTGATGATTACTTTGACGTTGTTGCCGTCAATTATACCGATGATGGTTTGGAAGAATACGTCGGCTACAAAGGCCCTGACTTCAATGAAGAGGAGCTGCGCCGTTCGGCAGAAGCTATGGGCATTGCCCTTCCGCCTTACTCCAAAGAATTTCTGGAAAGCAAAAACTGGCTAAAGGAAAACGTCATCAAATTTGCTCCGGTTGAAGTCGAAGACTTTATAATCTATGGGATTCACGAACAAAACATCCCTC
Source organism: uncultured Alphaproteobacteria bacterium (assembly GCA_910577205.1). Taxonomy (GTDB): domain Bacteria; phylum Pseudomonadota; class Alphaproteobacteria; order RF32; family CAG-239; genus Scatocola. The sequence continues at coordinate 94,492 of CAJTMA010000003.1, read as the reverse complement.
CGTCAGACAAGGTTACCCTGCGCATTTACGCCGCCACCGCTTTTGGTTCAGAGCACCAAACGACTAAATCCTGCCTAAGAGCCATCAGCTATTTGAACAAACTTCACGCCCCGCACAAAAACATTCTTGATATGGGCACGGGCTCAGGCATTCTGGCATTAGCCGCAGCCAAACTTTGGCAGGGAGAAACACATATTACCGCTGTCGATATTGATCCCGAAGCCGCCGCTGTTACGCTCCAAAATGCCAAAGACAATAACCTTGAACATCTTTTAACTGTCGCCGTCAGCGATGGTTACAACTCTGACTTGGTTCAAAATAATGCGCCGTATGACATTATTCTGGCAAATATCCTTGCCCGCCCGCTTATCGGCATGGCTCCGCAATTATACGCGGCTCTCAAACCCGGCGGATATTGCGTCCTGTCCGGTTTTGTTGAGGAACAGGAAGACTGGGTCATTGGCGAACATACAAAACTCGGCCTGAAACTGGTAGAATTATATAAATTAGATAATTGGCGCGCCGCGCTGCTGGAGAAAAAATAATGCAATTGGCTGACCTGCAAAAAAAACTCAAATCTGCCAAACTGGACGGTTATCTCGTCACCCGCAACAATATGTTCCCTGAACAGGATATCCGCGAAGATGAAAACCTGTTATACAAACTGACCGGATTTACAGGTTCTGCCGGCAGCTTGCTTATTCTTCGCGACAAAGCCATTCTCTTTGTTGACGGCCGCTACGAACTGCAAGCCCCGCGAGAAACCAATCCGGCAGAGGTTGACATTTTTTGCACCAAAGAACAGTCATTTCACACCTGGCTGACACAAAACACCGCTGATTTAACCCGCTTTCGCCTCGGCATCAATCCCTGGTGCTTATCTGCGAAGGAGAAAAAAAGCCTTGAAATAAATTGTATCAGCACCATCTCCGCACCGGAATTTCTCCCTCCTCTGCTTTCTGCAACGCCCGCAAAAATCTTTGAGCACAAAATTGAATTTGCCGGAGAAAGCAAAGACCAGAAAATCTCCCGCATTGTCACCCACATAAAAGCAGCCAAAGCTGACGCGGCTTTCTTTGCTCTGGCCGACAGCGTTTCCTGGCTGTTCAACCTTCGCTCTGATGCCCTGCCGGAAACCCCGGTTCTTCGGGCGATGGCCTTGGTAGATAAAAACGGCAAAGCATGGCTGTTCGGCAACAATCTTGACAGCTCCCATATTAAACTTGACTGCCCATTGCTGGCATTGAATGAAATTCCGGCCGCCTTACGCCGTTACAAAAAGCAGCGGCTGCTGACAGATAGCCAAACCACACCGCAAGCCATAACCGACATGATGGATGCCGCCCACATTGACATTATCCCTGCCGCCGATATCTGCCAAACGCTTAAAGCCATTAAAAACCCAACCGAGTTGGAAGGCATCCGCCAAGCTCACATCCGCGACGGCGCGGCCGTCATTAAATTTCTCTGCTGGCTGGAGAAAAACCGTTTTGGCAAAACCGAAATAGATATTGTTGAAAAACTGCACAGTTTCCGCGCCAAAAATGACAATTACTACTCCGAAAGCTTTGCCACAATTGCAGCCAGCGGCCCAAACGGCGCAATTGTCCACTATCACCCCACCCGGGAAACCAATCGCCCGTTGGATGATAATACCCTGCTGTTGCTCGACAGCGGCGCACAATATTTTGACGGTACGACCGATATCACCCGCACAATAGCTTTAGGCAACCCTTCCCCGCAAATGGTTGAAGATTTTACCTTAGTCCTAAAAGCGCACATAAACTTAAGCTCCGCTGTCTTTCCCAACGAAACCCCCGGACAAGTTCTGGACGGCTTTGCCCGTGCGCCGCTATGGCAAGAAAGCAAAGATTACAATCACGGAACCGGACACGGTGTCGGCTGCTTCCTTAATGTCCACGAAGGCCCGTTCAGCATTTCCCGCCGCCATGGACAAACCGGGATGCAAAAAGGAATGGTAACCTCTGTTGAACCGGGTTTTTATTTGGAAAACGCCTATGGCATTCGCATTGAAAATCTGGTTGAAGTAGCCGAAGCGTCAGAGGGCTATTTAAAATTTGCAAATTTAACCCTTGTCCCTATTGATAAACGCCTCATCAATAAATATTTGTTAAGCGACGGGGAAATCAACTGGCTGAACGCCTATCACCACCGGGTAGAAGAGATTTTATCTCCTCTGCTCACTTCTGCCGAAAAATCTTGGCTGCAGGAGGCCTGCTCCCCGCTTTGATAATCCATCAATCCGAGGAGAAATACGGTGCTGAAAATATTCTGGTCGTTCTTAATTCTGATAGCCATTGCTTTGCCGCTGCACGCCGAACTTTATTACGAAGGCGGATATAACCCGAACCAAACGCTGCAACAACAGCTTGCCGAAGATAATCCGCAATATCCGCGGCCGATAATTTTTGCCTTTTATAACAACAATCCCTGCTATGATTGCCCGCAGACCATAGAATTAATTGAAAATATTTACAATCAATACTACGCGGACACTTATGATTTCTACATCATCAATTATCAAGATGACGAAGATTATAACTTTATCCAAAATTACAACCTCAGCCAACCGTTGGAAATCGTCTTACAACAGGTTGAAGACGGACAAATGACGAATTTCAAAAAGCTTGAATACCTGCAAAACCAGATTTCCGATCCTGTCAGCTTCAGCGATAATTTCCGTTACCAAGTTAACAGCTTCTTTGAAAACGACTAAAAAAGGAGTTCCGAAAGGAACTCCTTTTTTACAGTGATTAAGACAACAGTGCCGCGTAACGCACATAACCGCTTCTCAGCCGGTCATCGTGGAGCATATATTCGCCTCCACCTAGAGGGATACCGCTAATTGCCTGAAGCGTCGTATTCACGCGATGCCTAATATCACGAAGACATCGGGCTTCACGCTCTGTTATCAAATGCCATCCATATCCCTGGGGCAGCTCATGCAGCGACCTTAAGGCTTCCGTACGATCATTGAAATATCGTTCTTTATAATAAAGGACGATATTCAGCGAGGGGATAACCACTCCGACAGGCTCTCGCCCTTTAACAATCTGCCGACTGCGCAGGTTGCCTTCATAAATAACTTCCATATCCAGAAAAATGCCCGTCATTTGAACAGGTGCTTCTGCGGCTGGCTTAGAAGAAACGCTTTCTTCTTTTTCGGAACAGATATCCGCCGGTGAAATTTGGTAACGCTCCATCAAATTCTTAATAAGCACCACCACACCATCTTTTGTCAATTCAAAAAGTTCGACCTGGTCAATCAAACTTTTCAGTTTTTTCTCTAATTGGCTCATAATAATCTTTTTTTAGTAAAACAATAATTTTTTTAATCTTGTCAATGAGCATCTACAATCTGAATTCCAGTTAAAAACATACGGGCTTTCAATTGTTCATTCAAACTAGACCTCGGAATTTCCGGAACAACCACCTCTTGCTTATAATCAATTGCCATTCCATCCGGAATTTTTAACTTTTCTTGCTCTAAAACACAATTCTCAGGTAAATCCACCTTTTTCAGCTTGGGAAAAGAGGCAAAACTTAAATTCACCTTTTTCAGCTTCGAATAACCGGAAAGATCCAAATCTTCCAATTCAGAAAATCGTCCGCCTTTCAAATTAATCGCTTCAACTTCTTTGGGAAAAGCTATATGTCCGACATCAATTGAACAATCCTGGCCAAACACAGAAAAATCAACGACATTCATTTTTGAACAATGTGAAAAATCCCAAGAAATCCCTTTCTTGACCTTCCCATTTCCGACCGCAAAAACTTTCAAGCTTTCAGGAAACGCAAACTGTTCAACCTCACACAAATCACTATTACAAATTCTCAAAACCTCAAGATTTTTAAAACGGCTCAAATCCATAACCTGCTCTTTGCCAAACTTACATTTGTAAAAGGCCAAATACTTTAAATTCTCTGGCAAACGGATAACTTCATTTTCAGACAAATCATAACTGTTAATTTGCAAACTTTCCAGCTGTTTATAACGGCTGAAATCAGGCAAACGCTTCTTAACATTATCTTGAGAACCGGAATCTTCCTCCAGCATAATATGCTTAACTTCCGGCGGAAAAATAATTTTATCACCTTCCGGAAGATTAGTGCATTTACGAAACAGAACGGCCTTTCCGGACATAAAATTCGTAACGGAAAGCCCTTCCAGAAAAAAGCCTTCGTGACTTAAAGGACTAGCTTTTCTCCGATTATCATCTTCCATCCCGGTAACTCGTCCCAAATCAATAACTGCATCTTTATCAAATTCGGTCTTATCAAAAGAAATTACGTTGCAGCCGGACAGCCTGGATATATTTTGCAGTTCTTCGGCCTTCGTTTTTCCTGATACTTCCACCTTGTGGCAAAAAATATGCTCCAGATTAGCATCTGACCACAAAGAACCATAACCGTTAAAATTTCTAATCCTGATATCTCTGTCCAAATGCATCATATCAAGCCAGTCTGGCCCTGTCATATCTTCGGAAAAATTCAGAAATAAATTTTTTTGAGCTTCGTCTAAGGGCATTTGAGATTCGTCTATGGGTAAAAGCTCTTTCACATACCCCATCCCTATCAACAATGTTTCATCAACCCGCTCTGCAAGCTCTTCCGGCTTCGAAGAACCGAACACCGCAGTCATAAAATCTCGCAACTGCCGATAATCTCCCTCCAAAGAAGTACTGCTCGACAAACGGCCGATGGCTTTTAGCTTTTTCAAACGAGCCACTGTATCCTCATTGAAAGTAGAACACATCAATTCTTTAACAGTCATTAACGGCAGAAAATCATCCGATTGCGGTAAATCATTTATTGATAAATAAGAAAAAACGGCACTCTCCCGCATATCTGTCATATCATGCAATTTGCCTGTTTCATCAACAAGATATCCCATAGATTTCCAAATCGAAGAATTTTTATCCTTATTCAATCCGCTGAAATCATCCGAACCGCAAATCGCCGCTACGGCTTCCCTGACACATTGACGGTATTCCGCCCCGACAATTCTATTTTTATAGCCGTATATCTGTTTAAATGTATTTTCTGTGTATTCGATTGTTACATGAGGTTGCCATTCTCCCTCATCACTCATATCCCGCAATGAATAAATATGTGTTTTACCGCTTAAAACACCTTTATCATACCCGCCTTTGCCGACACAATTCTTCATTTTATCGCTTTCATAATCAAGCGCTTTTACCGTATGAAGCCGAACCAACTGCAAACCTCTTTCCGGCCAGCTTTTAATAACCTCACATCCCTGACGGCTGGCTTTAACGACACCATCCAGTAAAAAATCATTATCATTCATCTTATCAAAATAGGCATTGGCAAAAGCAAGCAGGGCTTTCCAATCTTTTACCCCGTTCAGCAATGTCTTAAAATATCCGGGTGTCTTTACTTTTTCAGGATTATGCACCATATAAGCCGCTACAAAATCACGCAAATGTTCTGCTTCACCAAAAATATCTGATTGCCGCAAAACCTTAACATCAACCACCAAATCGCCTTGGGCATTTGTCTGAAAACGCAGCGGATTATTCTCAATCAATTCCCGCGCCAGATATTTTTGCAACAAAAAACCACTGCAAACATTAACTTTTGCATCATCACTCAAAGTATTAAAATGATTACTGTCTTGCAAATCTTTCAGCAATCTGACTTGCTGCTGCTTTTGTTGCTGAAAAACTTTCATCTCCAGCCCCGCTGCTTTTTTATCTTCGGCAACGCGGATTCTTTCTGCCTGCTGTTTGATTAACTTAGTCAGGCGATAAATTTCCTTTTGTAAAGCGGCTTTCTTTTTCTTTAGCTCTGCACCGGAAGCCATCAGCGCATAATAATACTTACCCATTTCGCCCATGGCTTGCTGAGTATAAATCTCGCGCAAAACCGCAACATATTCTCTAAAATTAGCAATTTTCATTTTTATCCTATCCGGATAAAAATTAACAAAATCGCCTGCTGTTGTCAATCACAAAAATTGACAAAATTTAAGAAATTGCCCATAAAAGATAAGCATGTTATTTGGCTTTAACTGACTTTTTCGGAAACTTTGCCCGCAATTTTTTAACCTGCTTTGGAGCAAGCTCATACACAATCAGCATAATAGCCGAGAACACCAACGGCAACAGGTAATAAATAATCCGATAAGCAATCAGCGCGCCAAACAGCATTGCCTGATTATGTTCACCGGGAATAATAAACATAAACAAGCCCTCAAAGACCCCCAAGCCGCCCGGAACTTGGCTAAACACACCCAACACCTGCGCAATCAGAAAAACGCCGATAAACACATCAAAGGGAATATCAACAAAAGGTATCAATGAAAAATACAAAACCAGCGAAGCCAGCAAGATATCCGCGCCGCCGATAAACACCTGCGCCAAAGCCATCTTAAATGAAGGCATTTCAAAGGCTATGCCTTTAATCACAAACGGCTTTTTATAAAATAACGATGCCCAAAAATAAATTCCCAGCCCGATAACCGAACAAACCATTGTAATTGTTGTTGTCATCTTAGAAACCGAACCATCTCCAAAAGCATGATCCGGCGTCAAAAGATACCCGACAATAACTAAAAAGAAACAGGCAACAAGATATGTAAAACCGGAAAAGGTAACCATTTTGACAATATCTTCGCCATGAAACCGCCAGCGGGTATACAAACGATAACGGATTGCCCCGCCGGAAACAACGGCATGACCGGCATTATTACTGACCGAAAAGCCGATAAACCCGACAAAAATCCACTTCCAGGCCGCTAATTTTTTGCCGATATATTTCAAGGCCAGATAATCATATGAAGACAAAGCCACATATCCCAAGAAAGATGCCACACAAGCATAAGTCAAATTTTTCCGGGGAATACTGAGCAAAGCGTCTTTAATGTCATCCAAATGATATTTGGACAACTGTAGATACAGCATATAAGCCGCCAGCCCGAAGAAAAACAATCCGGACCACGAAAGAGCCTTTTTTAATAAACGCTTTGTTTTTATAGACATTATTTTCAAACCTCAAAATGATTCATAATCACACTTGCGACCACTTATAACCTGCTTTCGCAGATTAATCAAATTATTTGCATCACTTATTATTATCACAAACTCCTTAATATATGGTAATAATAACAAAAGAGGAGATTAGTTTTCTCAGGCAACTAATCTCCTCGCATCTAAATTAGCATAAACAAATTTAATTTAAACTAAAAGTTTTCTAAATTTACCGAATTAAATTTATAATTATTCAAACTGGGAGAAATCCAATCATCCCAAAGAATATAACTTGTGAATAACTACGATTGCAACTAATAGCTTCAACACTATAACTTGTTATTTTTGCTTTGCGGATGCACTTTTCATTTCCTGCAGCTTTTGCAAATTTTTCTGCACGATTTGATCTTCGGGTGCTAGTTTTCGTGCATTTTGCAAATAAGGTTCTGCATTTTCCCAATCACCCTGCACCAAATAGCTCACTGCCGCCATATTTAAGCTTTCCACATGGTCAGGAAAATAGTTCAATATCTCATCGGCAATTTCTTTTATCTCACCGTCTTTCCCGGCATCCCATAAAATTTTCTGATAATTCTGAATAACACTCAGCATAAACGCCGTATCTTTAGGCTCATTCTGTAACCACATCCAAGCCTGCCCCGAATTTCCGGCAAAATCAACCACTCTCAAAATTTCATCTTTCATGCATTTGTAATCTGCAATCATTTGGCACATATATATCTTGCCAAAACGCAAATCCAAACGCTGCGGGAAAGCGTCTATTCCCTGATTAATCGCATCAAAAGCAGCCTGAGGCTCATTATTACGCAATGCCAAATTCACCTTTTCGGCATAATAATCTCCGGAACTCTGCTGTTTTTCCCAAAGGCTGTATCCCGCCCAAACGCCGATTCCCGCAACAATAAATGCTAACAATGCCAAAAATTTTTTCATCAGAGTAATCTCCTGTATTAACTAGAAATAACAGCTTACCCCGAGAGAGTTAAAAAGAAGTTTCCGCGAGAAACAATTTCATAAACACAGGAAATAAATTGTAAAAGAGTATCGCTCGCGCCCTCTCGGATTCAAGTCCCCTGTTATTCATACCATAAAAAAACCGCCAGCCTATATGAATAACATTCTGTTCAAATAATAAAAAACGACTGAGGGACTTCCTGAGTTCAGTTTGTAACATTCGCTCACCGCGCTGCCGCTTGCTTGCTCATTAACAAACTCTCACCGCTCGGAACGAAAATCTCCACCGGAGATTTTCTATCGCCTCGCGCCCTCTCGGGTTCAAGTCCCCTGTTATTCATACCATAAAAAAACCGCCAATAAGGCGGTTTTTTTATGGTGCCGACTGAGGGACTTGAACCCCCGACCCACTGATTACAAATCAGTAGCTCTACCAACTGAGCTAAGTCGGCCTCGTAACGAAATCTCTTATATAATCAGCTCAGCTTCTTGTCAATAAAAAATTGATACCTTTGCAAAAATCATTCCGCCGGCACAGCATCCCCCACATTAAAGCCATTTTGCCCTCCCCTGTAGCGGAGAAGTTTTTCTTTCAAACAATCTTTTAACTGTCTGACGCTGTAACAATACCCCAAAGAAACCACAACCGCAGCCCCCACCCAGGCAATCGGGCTGGCATAATAGATGCCGGCATATCCCAGTCTTGATGCCAAATAAATTGCCGCAAAAGACCTCATCACCAACTCCACAATACTGGCAATCATCGGAATGACGGATTGCCCTATTCCTTGCAATGCATTACGGAAGATAAAAATCTGCCCCAGAAAACAATAAAACAGCGTCGAAATATTCAAATATCCTCTGGCGACTTCCACAATATGTTCATTTTCGCCTTTAATAAAAATATCCACCATTTTTTCTCCGCCAAAGCGAACCCAAAATGCAATAAATATACTAAAAGACAAAGACACCAGAGATGTACGCACGACACCGCGGCGGATTCTGCTGATTTTTCCGGCGCCATAATTTTGTGCCGTATAAGTTGCCACACTAAACCCTAATGCCACCAAAGTTGACGTTGCCACTTGTTCTATCCGCAATGCAGACGTAAATGCGGCAATAACATCCGAACCAAATGAATTACAAACAGCTTGAATAATAATTAAGCCCAACGCAATGACCGAAAATTGAACAGCCATCGGCACAGCCACAGCCAAATGCTCCCGCATAAATGCCGGATTATAATACCAATCAGACCGCCGCAAACGCAAAATCGGAAACTTACGGCCGATATAAATAACGCACAAAACAACCGAAACCGTCATTGCGGTTAAAGTTCCGGCTGCAGAACCGACAACGCCTAACTTCAAATAATATATAAAAACAAAGTTAAGCAAAACATTTAATACCGTCGAAAAAATAAGAAAATACAATGGTGTTTTACTATCCCCCAAGGCGCGGATAAACCCTGACAACAGATTGTAGCTGACAACCAACACCAACCCCGAAGATAACACATATAAAAACTTATATGCGTTTGCCATAATATTATCAGGCACATTCATAACCCGCAAAATTTGAGGCAAATAGAACAAGGTAATTCCAGTCATGACCAAGCTCAAAACCGTACTGGACAGCAAGCTATGTACCACCGAGCTGCGCACCCCTGCCTTGTCTTTTGCCCCAAAGCGCTGTGCCGTAATCACGGTCAATCCACCAGTAAAACCGAAAGCAATCATCAGTAAGACCATAAAAATCGGCGCGGAAACACCAACTGCCGCCAAAGCTTCGACACCCAACAAGCGTCCGACAATCAAAATATCCGTCAAATTATAAAGCTGCTGAAATACATTCCCAATAAGCACCGGAATAGCAAAGGCAATAATCAATTTCAGCGGCGAACCGACGGTCATATCTTTAATCATATTACACACCTCTTATATCCAGCCGCATAATGTAACCCTTGTTTTAAACAAAGTAAAGTTTCGTTTAAAATATAACCGCTAATAAAAAGACTTAACTTTGGATAAGCACTTAACTGCCACTAACCTTACCTGTATTTTTAATCAGAATAACCAATAGAGCAATGACCAACACAAAAAAGAACACAATATCAATAACGGCGTTAACCGGCTCACCCCATTCTTCATAAATTGAATACAGACCAAGCGAGAACCCTCGTTCATCCAAATATCTCAAAATTATTCCTGAAATATTAGTAAAAAAATAAATAAAGATGTACACTCCTAATATCTTTAATAAAAAAACAATGTTAGGAACTTTTTTAGATAATTTTTCTACCCACGAAAACTGCTTAAAAAACATCAAGGCAATTATTATACTTAAAAATATCGGAAAACAACAGGCAACCGCCTTATTTAAATTGCCATTTGCAAGAATAAAAAAAGAGGAAACAACATAATACAAACCACTCAAAATCAAAATTTGATTAAATCTATAAAACACCATTATCCTCTTTTCATTCGTCAATAATGAAATAGTATAATTACTTGGAATTAAGCAATCAACTATTTTCTTTTCCCACATATTTCATCATAGGCTATTTTTGCTCGGGCAATATTAGCACCTGCTTTTTCAACATACGGATATGTTTTTTCTGCAATCTTAATTGCAACTTTTGACCTAGGATCTTTAGCAAAAAAATTTGCTGTTTTTGCAACAGCTTTAGCAACTGTTTTATCTACAAATTTATTACCAGTCGAAATTTGGGGAGAAATTTTAGTCATATATCCCAATTCCTTAAACTTTTTAGCGACATTTCTACTTGTACACCCCATTACTCTCTGAGATTCTGACGAATTTCCAGAATTTCTCGTATATGATTTTACTTTACTTCCATTTCTAATATGAGATTTTACCTTAACCATAACCATATTTTGGCCCTTTCATTTAACTAAAATTTAAACACAAAAAAGCCACTGGATGTATCCAGTGGCTTACAAAACAAACACCTAGAAAATAGACACACTAATCCCAAGTGGCAATTGTAGAATAATCTAAAAAGCAAAAAACACAATAGCAAATGAAACTTATTAACAACTAAAACAAGATTCTCTCATTTCTGCCAAATCGCAAATATTCACCGCCAAACATAAGATTTGGGTTATCTTCTTATTGACGTCCTCACCTCGATTACTTTGCGCTTTCACTTGAGTTGCAACACCGCTCTTCGGCTATGCCAACCGACGTCCTGCCATTTACCTCGCGCGGCTTAAAATTGCGCTTGCCTGCGATCGATTCCGAACCCAAATCTTGTTTTTCATCCCAAGATGACAGCCATAAAAAAAACACCCTAAAGGGTGCTCTTTTTTATGGCTGCCTCGCCTGGATTCGAACCAAGATACCAACATCCAGAGTGTCGTGTCCTACCGTTAGACGACGAGGCATTAAACTGAGGTGATATTTAAGCCATTTTTTTATGAATGTCAAAATATTTTTTCATTCAAGTGCAAAAAAGTTTAAACTGCCCCAATACCTCAGCTTAACATCAAAATTACTTTAAAGCTTTTTGAATAGCCTGAAAATCATTGGCGATATTCATATTAACCTGCTGCAACGCATTCTTCATCGCCTTAACCGTACTCAGGGCCTGAGCATCATCCTCGCTATAACCATAGTAAACGGCAACCGTTTCTTCCCCATGACCGACAACCGTCGTCTGCCACACCAAATTGCCTTTCTTGTCATAAATAGACACCTCGATTTCCAAATCCGTATTTTTATATTGATACGGCATACCCAAGATATTTAAGGTATGCAGACTCAAAAGCGAAGGAACAGTAAAATACCATCCGGAATTATAAATGCTGCTGTTCGTTACCCGCAAATCAATTGTTCCCTTACGCTCGCCATATTGCTGTGAAATATTGGCAATATTGCGCGTAAATAAAGTAACCATATCCCGGGCACTGCGATCTCTCTTGCGTGTCATGCTGATGCGGTCAACGCTGCTTCCCCATTTATCTGAAGTATTGTAATACGAGGTTACCGCGCTTCCCGAATATTTGACATCAAAACTGTCACGTACGCTGGCAGTATCTACCTTTGCATTCAGCGGCGGCAAAAGGTTGGCATTCGGCATTTGCACATTCAAATCGCTGAAGACCACCGACTTGCAAGCAGACAAAACACAAACACATACAACAATAAAAAATTTTTTCATATTAGTCATCCTTTAGAAACAGCAAAGGCTTCCTCTCAAGGAAGCCTGGCGCATTACTATTTTTTATCTTCAACCGGAACAACCCGAATGTGCAGTTCTTCCAGTTGTTTATCCGTAACAAAATTCGGTGCCTGCATCATCAAATCTTGCGCTTTGCCGTTCAACGGGAACAAAATAACATCACGGATGATTGGCTCATCAAGCAACAGCATCACTGTGCGGTCGATTCCCGGTGCACAGCCTGCGTGCGGCGGCGCGCCGTATTTAAACGCATTAATCATGCCGCCAAATTTGTTATCAACAAATTCTTTGTTATATCCAGCTATCTCAAACGCCTTATACATAATTTCCGGTTCATGGTTACGCACGCCGCCGGAAGCCAGCTCCACGCCATTGCAAACCAAATCATATTGAAAAGCCAAAATATCCAGCGGATTTTTGTTTTGCAAAGCATCCATACCGCCCTGAGGCATTGAAAACGGGTTATGCGAAAATTCCACCGCGCCGGTTTCTTCATTTTCTTCATAGAACGGAAAATCAACCACCCAGCAAATACGGAACACGTCTTTTTCATTAATTCCTAAATCTTCGCCCAATTTCAAACGGGTTCTGCCGGCAAATTTATCCAGCTTCAAACCATTGCCAATCATAAACAGAACGGCATCGCCATCTTTAGCGCCAAGCGTTTGTTTGATTTCTTCAAGCTTTTCAGTGCTCAGCAATTTGGCAATCCCTTTAGCTCCGCCTTCGGCAAAAGCAATATAAGCCATACCGCCCATATCATTCTCTTTAGCAAAAGCATCCAGCTTGTCAAAGAACGAACGCGGCTTGTCGGCAATGCCGGAAACCACAATCGCCCGCACGCGAGCACCTTCGGCTACCTTTGAATCATAAACGCCGAAACCTGAATTTCCAAACAGCTTTGTCGCATCCTGAATAATCAACGGATTACGCAAATCCGGCTTGTCTGAACCATATTTCAGCATAGCCTCGCGGAACGAAATACGCATAAACGGCGCTTGGTCAACTTGGCGGCCATTGGCAAATTCATTAAAAATGCCGCCCATTGTATGCTCAATTACCTTAAACACATCATCCTGCGTGGCAAAAGACATTTCCATATCCAGCTGATAAAACTCCCCGGGAGAGCGGTCAGCACGCGGATCTTCATCACGGAAACATGGCGCAATCTGAAAATACTTGTCAAAGCCGGCAACCATCAGCAATTGCTTAAACTGCTGCGGCGCTTGCGGCAAAGCATAGAACTTGCCCGGATTAATGCGTGACGGCACCAAAAAGTCGCGCGCACCCTCCGGCGAAGACGCTGTCAAAATCGGTGTCTGATATTCGGTAAAACCTTGCTCAACCATCAGCCGACGCATTGCGGCAATAACTTTTGAACGCAACATAATATTCTGATGGATTTTCTCTTTACGCAAATCAAGAAAACGATATTTCAGGCGAATTTCTTCCGGTGCATCATCTTCCATAGATACCTGAAACGGCAATACCTCGGCACGAGAATAAACTTCCAACGCATCAACCTTAATTTCAATATCGCCGGTCGGCATATTTTTATTAACGCTTTCGCGGTGCAAAACCTGCCCGGTTACGCCGATAACGCTTTCAACGCGAATGTCATTTAATTTATCAAACAAATCGGAGGAACTGTCAATCACACATTGCGTAATGCCGTAATGATCCCGCAAATCCACGAAACAGAGATTGCCCAAATTCCGTTTACGGTGAATCCAGCCCGCCAAAGTCACCGTCTTATTCACATCTGCTTCCCGCAGTTCGCCGCAGGTATGTGTCCGATATTGATTCATAAAAACCTCATTCTGTTTAATTAAAAAACTTCTTATTTGTAGAATCAAATTCCCTGCTTGGCAAGCCTTAAACGCGTAAATTCATTGAAAGATATAAAATTAAGTTGAAGAATCATAAAAAAAATATTAAATAACAGCCTGTATGCATCTCAACACACAAATTAATTAGGCTTATCCATGAACGTCATTGCTGCAACTCCCGAACTGTCCGCCTTTTGCCAACAGCTGCAAAATCAGGAATTCATTACTGTTGACCTTGAATTTCTTCGGGAAAAAACTTATTACGCCAAACTTTGTCTGATACAGGTCGGTTCTGTAGATAATGCCGCAATTATTGATCCTCTTGCCGAAGGCCTGGACCTTGAGCCTTTTTTTGCTTTGTTGAAAAATCCAAACATTACCAAAGTTTTTCACTCCGGAAGACAAGACATCGAAATTCTTTACAAAATGACAGGCTTCATTCCCGAACCGTTGTTTGACACCCAAATAGCCGCTATGGTCTGTGGTTACGGCGACACCGTCAGCTATGAAACCTTGGTTAATAAAATCTGCGATATCGAACTTGATAAGTCTTCCAGATTGTCCAACTGGTCTTTGCGCCCGCTGGATAAAAACCAGCTAAAATACGCCATGAGCGATGTGACCCATTTGGTTAACGTTTACCTCAGCCTCAAAGAACAGCTGCAAAACAACGGCCGCCTGCACTGGCTGGATGAAGAAGCTGAAATCTTAAAAAACCCGGAAACTTATGTTGTCAACCCGATGGATGTCTGGCAAAAAATCAAACACCGTTCCCACAATCCCAAAACACTTACAATTCTGCGGGAACTGGCCGCGTGGCGCGAACAGCGTGCCCAACGCAAGGATTACCCAAGACAAAACATCATCAAAGATGACTTGCTGGTTAACATAGCCACCAACTGCCCGGTCAACCAGGAAGAATTGGCACAAGTCCGTAGCATCCGCAAAGAAATCGTCACGGGAAAGCTTGGCGCAGAGATTCTGGAAGTCATTAACGCCGCCCTGACTATTCCGCCCGCACAATACATAAAACTTCCCAAGGACAAACCTATCCCGCAGGGAAGCGCCGGACTTTACGAGCTTTTGAAACTTCTGCTGAAACTAACCAGCCTTGAAAGCGGCGTTGTCGCCAAATTAATCGCTTCTGATGATGATTTAAAGAAATTTGCCACTTTCCATGACCGCCATAATCCCATATTAAAAGGCTGGCGCAAGGAATTATTCGGCAACAAAGCCTTAGAACTGCGCAACGGCAACCTAAGCTTTGGCTATGATGCGGCTAACCGCAGCATCCGTATTGCCACAAACGAAACCACAGCCGAAAATTAATCGGCTGTGGCTGTTTATTATTTCCCCTCACTAATAGGGTTTGTTATATAATTTATCCAACAGAGCCAAAAGCTTAAGGGCTGTTTCACTACGGATAGAATAATAAATTGTCTGAGCCTCCCTGCGGGTTTTAACAATTTCATTATTACGCAAAACCGCCAAATGCTGAGATAAGGCCGATTGGCTCAAGCCGACCTTTTTCTCCAGTTCGCCTACATTCATTTCCTTATCGGCCAAATAATACAAAATTTCCAGACGCTTAGAATTCCCCAAGGCCTTCATCATTGCCGAACCTTTGCTGACAGCTAAATTCTTCATTTCCTTCTCCTTTATGTATTACTAATTTAGCATAAAATTCAGCAAAGCGGGAGTTGTAGAACAACTAAGAGCTATATAGACTTTAGCTGTTAATCACATTGATTATATTGCTGTTGCCAAGGCGCGGCGAATATACTAAAATTGCCCTAAATTAGCAAAGGAGTATCTGATGACAGAAGAAGAACCGAAAGAGTTGAGCTTTGAAGAAGCTCTGTTAAAATTAGAAAACATTGTCCGCGAATTGGAAAGCGGACGCATAAAATTGGATGATGCGGTCAGCGCTTATGAACAAGCCGTCAAGCTGAAACAATTCTGCGAAAAGAAACTGCAGGCAGCCCAACTCAAAATCGAAAAGATTGAAGTCACGCCAACCGGCGAAATCAAAACATCTCCTTTGCCGCCGATGGAATAAACAATGACCGATATTAAAAGCATCCTCGCAGCTTATTCTGAACGTTTTAACCAACAGCTGCCCCATTTTTTTACTCTGCCTGACGGTCCGGAATCCCGCGTTGCCGAAGCCATGCGCTACTCGGTCATGAACGGCGGCAAAAGGTTGCGCCCCTATCTGGTTTATGAAACCGGCCGCTTGTTTAATCTTGGCTTTGAAGAAACGTTACATACCGCAGCCGCTTTGGAAATGCTGCACAGCTATTCGCTGATTCATGACGATTTGCCGGCCATGGATAATGATGACTTAAGACGCGGCAAGCCAACCTGCCATAAACAATACGATGAAGCGACGGCGATTCTCGCAGGGGACGGGCTGCTGACTTATGCCTTTGAGGTTTTAAGCTCCCCAAAAACAGCCGCTGACACATCTGTACGCTGTGAATTAATATCTGCTTTAGCCAAAGGCGCAGGTGCTTTTGACGGTATGATTGCCGGACAAATGCTTGATTTATACGCTGAAAAATTGCCAGCCGACACAGACGGTGAAAAACTCATAAAACACATTGAGGAAATGAAAACCGGACGCCTGATAAGCTATGCCTGCGAGGCCGGTGCTATTCTCGGCGGAGCTGATACCCAACAACGCCAAGCTTTGGCAGCTTATGCCCGCGGTATCGGCATTGCCTTTCAAATTGCCGATGATATTCTCGACGTGGAAGGGGAACAAGAGCTGGTCGGCAAAACGCTCAATAAAGATGTCAATCAGGGCAAAGTCACTTTTGTCACGCTCTATGGCTTGGAAAACGCCCGGCAAATCGCTAAACAGCTGATTGAACAGGCTAAGGAAGCCCTGTCAATCTTCGGCAGCAAAGCCGAGAACCTGAAAGCTTTAGCCCAATATATTATTGACCGGAATTACTAATCAATCTTATTTATAAAAATCCACGCCACAAAAAAAGGAGTTCCGCAGAACTCCTTTTTTATTATCTGTCAATGACAGACTATTTGTTGATAGCGTCTTGAATAACGCCGCCATCCAAAGTCTGAACCATTTTACCGTTAACAACCAGAGCCGGAACACCGTTAATCTGGATTTTGTTAGCCAGTTCGCTGACAGCAGCCAGTTCATCACTGACTTCCTGAGAATTCATGTCAGCTTTGTATTTTTCAACATCCAAACCCTGCTGAGCAGCAATTTCATCAATAGCAGCTTCAGTCAGCTGACCGCCGAAATCGAACATCGCATTGTGCATTTCAACAAATTTACCTTGTTTGTTGGCTGCCAAAACAGCGCGGGCAGCATATTCAGAAACCGGAGAAACGAAAGTCAGCGGTTTGAATGCAAATTTAACATCGCTGTTGTTAGCCATAACAGCCTTCAGCTCCGGATACAATCTGTGGCAGTAGCCGCAGGAATAGTCAAAGAATTCAACAACGACTTTTTCAGCATCTTCCGGACCGACAAACGGGGTATTAGCACCGTTATTGATAGCGGCAATATTTTCTTCAATCAACTTTTGAGCGCCGGCCATAGCCTGCTCACGCATATTTTGTTCATATTTCTGCATAGCATTGACAATCATTTCCGGGTTTTCCAGCAAAGCCTGCTCAACCTCGGCAGATTTTTTTGCTCCGCAACCGACAAAGTTCATAGCCAATGCAACACCGGCCACAATCAGCGCCAAAATAGAAACATAAATTGAATTCAATTTGTTCATAGTGGTATCCTTAAGTTTCGAATTATAATTAAAACACCTATAATTTAGACAATCTGTAATATATTTACAAGAGAAAAGATAATTATATTTGCTAAATAAAGCGATAATTGCTAAAGCTTTGTTCATAATTGGGAATTATACTGAAGAAAACTTTTTTAACTCAAGGAATAGTTTTAGATGTTTCAGGTCAAAATCTCATTATTTTCGCAAACAAAATCATTGGAAAGCAAGATTGACTCCTTCCATGACAAGATTATCGATGCGGCCATGACTTTTAAGAAAGCCATCCGCATATACTTAACCGAACAACGCAGCGAAGAATATAAGAAACTCAACAAGCAGATTAAACAAATCGAGCACGACGCGGACGTCCTCCGCCGTGACATCGAAAGCCGCCTGTATGAACAAAACCTGATTCCCGACCTGAGGGCAGACGTTCTCAATCTGGTAGAAAATTTGGACAAGGTCATCAATAAATTTGATGAAGTCGCCTACCGCTTTTATATCGAGCGCCCTGATTTTCCTGCCGAATACCACCTGCGTATGCAGGAACTTTGCGAGCAGGTTACCGATTGCTGTGAAAATATGGCAATTGCTTCCCGGGCATTTTTCCGCGACATCAGCACTGTGCGCGATTATTCGCAAAAAGTTTACTTTATGGAACATGAAACCGACCTGACTTCAGGCCATATGAAAGAAGCTATTTTCGATTCGGACTTACCGCTGGCAAACAAACTGCAGCTCAGCAACTTGATTACTGATATTGCCGACATTGCCGATATTGCCGAAGACTGTATCGATGAGTTGCTTATCTTCACAATCAAACGCGATATTTAACGGAGCTTCAGATGGACTATCTGTTTTTTGTCTTCTTAAGCAGCGGCCTTTTTCTGGGCTGGTCACTCGGTGCTAATGATGCCGCCAATATTTTTGGCACGGCAGTCGGCACGAAAATGGTGCGCTTCCGCACAGCCGCAATTATCGCCTCCGTTTTTGTTATCATCGGCGCGGTTTTTGCCGGCGGCGGCGCCAGTAAAACCCTGACCGAACTTGGGGCTGTCAACACGCTTGCCGGGGCTTTTATGTGCGCTTTTGCCGCGGCGGTCACCGTATATTGGATGGTCAGCAGTTCGATTCCTGTTTCAACATCACAATCTATTGTCGGTGCGATTATCGGCTGGAACTGCTACAGCAGCAAACCGACCGATTACGGCATCCTTTCCGAAATCGTCAGCACCTGGATTCTCTGCCCGCTCCTCTCCGGCATTATTGCCATCTGCCTTTATGGATTAACCCGCATCTGGCTAAAACACGCCAAAATACATTTGCTCCGCTTGGACTGTCACACCCGTATCGGTTTAATTCTCACCGGCGCTTTCGGGGCTTATGCTCTGGGAGCAAACAATATCGGTAATGTCATGGGGGTATTTGTTGATGCCAATCCTCTGCAAAGCATCAGCTGGCACGGTTTCAGCCTTTCGGCAACGCAGTTGTTATTTCTTATCGGTGCTTTGGCAATCAGCATCGGCATCTTCACCCGTTCACATCAAATTATGCGTACCATCGGCAAAAAAATCATGGTGATGAGCCCGATTGTCGCCTGGATTGTCGTCGTGTCCCAATCAATCGTTTTATTTATGTTCGCCTCTCAAGGGCTGGAACAATTTTTGCAAAATCATAATCTCCCGGCTCTGCCGCTCGTTCCGGTTTCCAGCTCTCAAGCCGTGATTGGCGCGGTTATGGGAATTGGCATTGCCAAAGGCGGACGCAACATCCGCTGGGACATTTTGGGGAAAATCTCTATCGGCTGGATAACCACACCGGTCATTTCTGCAATGCTGTGCTTTATCTCGCTGTTCTTTCTGGAGAATGTTTTTAACCAAACGGTCTTCCTGCCGGATTAATTTCTTGCCGGACTAAAAAACATCCCTTTCTTGCTATCCCTGAGGTAAAATATGGAAGCTGTGCCACCATATTTATCAGTACGCCACTTGCGTCACTGCCATCATCGGCCAAAATTAAGATTATTCCAACCTTTTTTAGCCCCCTGAGCCGGCTGTTGCGATACTTTAGGCTTCTGCTGCTCCCATTTACGAACAGGGCCACTCTGCTCCTTAACAATCTCTTTTTGCTCCGTTGTCTGCGGCACACCGACCGGCAGCAACTGGTTCAACAATGCCGGAGAAACAAAAGGAACTGTCAAATCCTTAAAAGAATCTACCATAACATCAATAATTTCCGCACCGGGCTTAAAGTTAAAAGTGCGAACTTTGCCGCCATAAAAAATCGAATATGAATAACAAGGCGCAGAAATCAGCATATCCGTCACATCCACCCCGCGCACCCAGCGTATCATCAATTTGGGCTTGATAATGCATTTTTCAGCATTCATAAAATCAATATTATCGCTTGTGGAGAAAAATTGCTCTTTAATCGTTTCACGCAAAGGCTCTCCGACCAAACCGCAAAAACCGGTAACGGCCATCCCGTTAATTGTATAACCGCTGTAATTATTCGGACGGCTGGTAACCTGATAGCAAAAAGCCTGTTCTGCCCCGGTTATATTAGCTAATGCCGCCTGCCCGACAGAATCAGAAATGCTCTGCAAAATTTCCAAACGTTTGCCATCCTGACGACGCCAGGCATCCTTATTCTGTTGAAAAGATTGAACCCCTTCCGGCTCATCTCCAAAATAAGTCGCCTGCGCATAAACATCCGAAACCATCGCCAAAGTGCTAAGAACGGAAATCCCCAATACAGTTTTTTTCATCATCTGTCATCTCCCTGAATATTAGTCAGAATAGCAGATAATTTTAAAGATTGTCTTAATCTATCCAACGTCACCACACCTCCGGGGCTTGAAAGCAACCCGAGAATAAGGAAGCTTTAACACAAACACTGTCATTGAAGCACGACAGCTTCGCTGCTTGCTCACTATGTTCCGAAACATAGTGACAAAGTAATCTCAGCCATCCCCCCCTCTCCCGTCATCCTGAACCGCAACGCGGTGAAGGATCCATATTCAAACAGGCACAATGTTTACCCTGCGGATGTTTTGATATGGATACTTCGTCACTATGTTCCTCAGCATGACGTTCAGAACGTGTCATCTTGAGCCGTAGGCGAAAGATCCAAGTCAAAAGTGGTACGCTGTCTACTTAGCGGTTGTCTGGAGATGGATTCTTTGTCGCATAGCTCCTCAGAAAGCGAGTATAAAGGGGCTAAAAACAAATATCGTCATTACGAGGAACAACGTGACGAAGTAATCCCAGCCTTATTTTAATATAGCCGAGATTGCTTCGCTTTGCTCGCAATGACAATTTAAAGAGAAATGCCTTATACTCACACACACCTTTGTGCTCGTAGGCACGACGGCAGGAAATGATTATTCTAAAAAAAACACCCCCGTTTACTCAACGGGGGTGCATAACTGCCAGACATTACCACGGATCTTTATAACCCAGAGTCGGGTCATTTAAGCGGGATTCATATGAAGAATTAGACTTACTATACACATTACGGAAGCTCCCCAGCTGATCATAGGTCTTATCCACCAGAGTTGCATCCCATGTCGCTTCTTCCCGATTAAAATAACAATAAACCGTTGCATAACCTTCCAAAGTCTGATTCCATACCGGGAACAAGTTCCAAACAATCGTCTTATTCTCTCCCCCTGTCGTATCAACAGGCATCCCAATAAGCTGAATATACTTTTTATAATAGGAGAAAGGATAAATAAAGCCCATTACGGTACTCCACCCCCTAAAAGTAGAACTTTTAGTACCTGCATTATAAGGAATAACCATTGACCGCAACCAAGTATTTTTCTGGAAATACAAAGGCGTTGGCGCTGTTGTCACATAACCTGATTTATTGTAATGCTTAGTACCTGAATATCCATCCTCATATTCATTAGGATCTCGAACATTATAGTCAATAATCAAATCTGGCTTAACCTCGGATGACAGCGGCCCCGGAATACCAGCCTGTGCCATAGAAAAAGTTGCCGGTGTCAGGGTTATCACCTTCATATATCCCGGAGGACACTGTGGAGCAGGCACAAATCCAGCCCAGGGACTAACCTCGCAAGAATGCTCTGAACCACAGTCTGCTGGTTTGGCTGTCGTTGGATTAAAACTGCGATGATGGCCTTCAAGTGCATGTCCTTTAGGATACACATCAGACCAACTAGATGAAACCTCACCAATCTTATAAGTATTATCAACAATATAAATACCTTTATTAATAAAGTCCGGTAAGATATCGCTCAAACGAGCGCCGCCGCGGGTTGTCAGCTTAATATCATGCATCACCGATGTATAAGCCGGATTAACCTGATAATGGTCATAAGCACCAGCACTCACCGACTGTATAAAATCAAACCCTAAATCTGTCGGCTTAGACAAAGCTTTCGCTTCTAATGCTTTATTCGCAACAAACCTGTCAGCTTTGACATAACCTTGATGTTCGCTCAAAGCTCTGACCGTGCTTCCGGTATTTGCAGCCAATTCAATCACACCTTTGCGAACATACACCGGCCCTTTATTTGCAGCTGTATCGGCTTTCTGCGTCCCTTTGATATCAACGGTCATAACCTTACTGGCATCCGTCAGATTATTAACTCTCAAATAATCATTGCTGACATTAACTGCCGCAGTATTTTCCGTCTGATTGGACGGCGTCACCTGAAAGACATTGGTCGTCTTTCCGCTTACCGGATTATTCGTCACCGTCAATTTACCCCGCATTGTGGCATAAGCTTTATCTTTTGCTGCCCGCCCGGAAATTCCCGTTTCTCCCGGATCAATAGTAAAGACATTACTGTTACTGCCATCAGCAACCTCAAAATTCATTTTCTTTGTCTTAAACCGCCGATTCTGAACATCGGTGATAGAATAAGCTGCATCCGCCGCCCCTAAATTAGTCTCGGCACTTGTATTACCCGTAACAAAAGAATTCACGATTGACGTAACTTTTGCCGTTGACGGATATAATTTCATCAGTGAACCATTAAGGGAAATATACCCGCTCGCTGCCGAATCAATCGTCACATTACTTCCGGAATCCAAATCCAATGTACCAGTACCGGCCGAGATAGTAACTTTACCCGCCTGACTACTCTGCATCGTCACATTTTGCGATGAATCAAGCAATAAACCGCCAGCCCCACCGCGCAAAACCGTCTTAGTTGCATTCGTAGACAAACGCGCATCATTTTCACCAGTACCGCCTATTCTAAAAGTCGGTTGTTTAAACACAGAACTTGTTCCTGTAATAACTGCATTAGTCGGAGCATTTGCCTCCCCTCCCGCAGACAACTGAGTCCTCGCATGCAGTTTATTGGCATCAATAGTTCCGCCGACACGCAAATCGCCGCCAAGATACTCATTGCCAGTCACATGCAAATTGCCTGTAATCTTCGTATTGGCATTGATATTCACCGGCGCACCGCTCACACCCGATGTCGCACTCCAAGAACCTCCGGAGTAAGTCATCGTCAGCCCGCTGTTGCTTGCCTGAAAAGCACCGCCCAAATTTAAAGCCCCGTCTTTGGCATTAAAGTTTCCGGCAACATACTCCACAGCCGTAGCTTTACCACCGGTATCAACACTAAACTTGGTATCCGCTGCCGTAATACCGCCTTTGACCGTCATCCCCCCATTTTTAATATACAAAGCATTATTCGCGGCGTTTGTGCCTTCTTTGAAATTTCCGGCATTTCCGGCTTCAATAATCATCTGGTTAACATTGATAATATTCTGCCCTTGTGCCGCATTTGCCCCCATCAGCAAATCAGTTTCCATTGTATTCAGCTCACGATTGCTTCTGTATTTGCGATACAACACATTTTCATTATCAACGCCGCCCTGCGCCGCAATCCCCTGCACGGAGGACGCAATAACCGCACCATCTTTCACCGTATTGGTGGCAATACCCAAATCCGTATTCAGGTTATCAACGCCCCAAATACCCTGCGTACCCATCGCGGAAGCCTTATCGCCGTTAACATTAATAAAACCGCCGTTACTGCCGA
The DNA here is from genome assembly GCA_910577205.1 of uncultured Alphaproteobacteria bacterium. Taxonomy (GTDB): domain Bacteria; phylum Pseudomonadota; class Alphaproteobacteria; order RF32; family CAG-239; genus Scatocola. The sequence continues at coordinate 70,679 of CAJTMA010000003.1, read as the reverse complement.
TCATCGAGGCAATACGCGCCGCCCGCAGCTTCGGAAAAGTGTCGCCTTCCTTAGGATCTGTTGCCAAAAAGGCCGTAATGACCCTTTTTCGCCCGGAACCACCGTCCACTTTTTTCAGGACAACTTTATAGTTTTTGCTGAATGTCTTGGTTTCCTGCGCTTTTTTATCTTTATCCAAAAAACCATACGGCAAATATTCGCAGAAGTGATCAATATTAATGGTCTTTTTCTGAGTAGATGCCCCTGTCGTGGCTTTCATATCGTTAAAATCAACTGATGCCGTCGGACAATTTTGCGATACCTTTTTCCCTTGGATAATATCGTCATAGTGATCACTGACATAATCATCTAATGACTTAATCAGCGAACGCATCTGGCTCGCCGCGTTAATATCCTGCAGTTCGGTTGTCCGTTCTGCTGCTTTTTTATACAAAATCGGCGTCACCATGGAAATGAGAGCTAACATTGCCATCGCCTCAATCATCAAACTGCCGAGTTCGCTTAATCCGGACTTAGATTGTTTACGCATTGTCTTTCTCCTCAAATCCTAATCATAAGGGGTCATATAAATCAAACAGTAAGGGCAATTTTTATTGTTCACACACACATTTTTGAACGATTTGCTGCCCGCGCCGCTGAGTTCATTTGAAATAATATACTGCGGAATTGAGGTATAAGTTACCTCTCGTCCACGAATAGCCATAGTCGACTTTATCGTTTCCGTTGCTGACCAACGGCTTGCATCCGACTTATCAGCATAGCCGAAGTCTGTTCCGATACCCACCACTGTTTCAATCGCTTTTAACAAGTCAACATCCGGTTTGCCGGTAAACAGATTTCGCCAGCGGGACGGAATACAGCCAAAAGTCACCAGATAAGTAATCGCCTCCGGCTTGCTGCAACAGCTGACTCCGCTGCCGGAACAACCGGCGACTGCCGCCCCCAAATTGGCACTGTTCTTGTCCAAACAATAAATCAGCGACGTATATTCGCTGTTTCGCTTAAAGCCATAAGGCAGATAATACTGCAAACTATCAATACTAATTTGCCCAGGATAATAAGACACCACCGTATTGCCGTTTTCCGGCGGTTGGTGGTCTTTGATATACTTTTGGGCTGCCCGGTGCTGAACAACAATTTTTGACACCACGGATTCTGCCTGCGGAACGGTGTACAGCGTCCGCATATCTTCTCTGGTCGACAAGTTATAGGCATACAGCATAGCCATAAAAGTCGCTAACAAAACCCAAACATACATCTTTTACCCTTTTGCTGCCATTTCTCTGAATGTCATTTTATCATAAAAACCGCCGTTTTTCCATAGGCTGACTGCCTAACCAAAACAAATTTAACATATCCGTAACACAAACGGCCATCCGGCTTAGGCGGAATTTCTGATTGTCGCTATTTTATATCTTCATTCCATAATTATTGGTTAAAAAAACAGCGCCTCTAACGCAAAAATTTAATCACGCGGCCTCACCACCCGCCTTTACTAAGCCTGATAACCGCTCAAAACTAAAAAAATGGCGGAAATCCGTTTAATAAGTCGCTTTTTAAGGTTTAATAATAAAATTATTACTGTAAAATAACACCGTTATTAGTTTAAGTATGGGGAGAACTATGGCTAAAACAGATGACAGTCTCGGCAAAGCTGAAGATGAAGAACTGCCTGTCAAACCTTTTAATAAAAAGAAAGTGCTGATTTTCGTCTTGCCGATAATCATCGTTATCGGGCTGGCCGTCAGTTTTATTACGGTTTTTACACGCAGCAAAAATTCTGACAGCAATGCTGAATATAACATTATTACCTCCGACGGCGCGGAAGGCGGCAAAGTGACTGTCTTTTATTCTTTGCCCGAATTGGCGGCGCATCTGCGTTCCTCCACGGGAAAAGCGCTCACCGCCAAATTAAAGCTCAGCATTGAATTGTCCGCCGTAGAAGATATCAAGACCGTTGAGGCGCTGCTGCCGCGGATTAACGACACCCTTCTCGCCCATATTACCGAGTTGACACCGGAAGAAATCAGCGGTTCTGACGGCTTATACAATCTCAAAGAAGAACTGCTGTTCCGCATCAATCTGCTGACTGACCCGGTTAAGGTTTCCAACCTTAACTTTAAGAGTTTTGACATTCAGTAACAGCTAAGAAAGAGGACCTGATCGTGGCTGAAGAAAATACACCCGCTCCGGAAAATACACCGGAAGAACAAAAACAAGACTGGACGGACATGATTGAAGTCCGCAACAGCAGTGCCGCTGCCCCCGCAGCCGGCAGCAGCGATTCTAAAATTCTCAATCAGGAAGAAATTGACACCCTCTTCGGCTATACCCCTGACGAGGAAGAAGAAGGCTATGCCATGAAAACAGGCGTTCAGGCTATTTTGAATGCCTCAATGGTTTCCTATGAACGCCTGCCCATGCTCGACATTGTCTTTGACCGCTTAATCCGCATGATGGCAACCTCCCTGCGTAATTTTACTCAGGACAATGTTGAGGTTTCGCTGGATAACATCGAGTCTATGCGCTTCGGCGAATACATCGATTCGCTGACGCTCCCCACCCTGCTTGGCGTTTTCAAAGCCGAAGAATGGGACAACTACGGGCTGATGTCTGTTGATTCTTCCTTGGTTTACTCCATGGTCGATGTTTTGCTCGGCGGCCGTCGCGGCACAGCGGCTATGCGGATTGAAGGCCGCCCCTATACCACGATAGAGCTTAATCTGGTTAAAGATATGATTGACCTGATTCTCTCTGATTTATCCACGGCATTTGACCCGATTACTTCCGTCACTTTCTCATATGACCGGCTGGAAACTAATCCGCGCTTCGCCACCATTTCCCGGTTATCCAACGCCGTAATTGTCGCCAGACTGCGCATCGACATGGAAGACCGCGGCGGCAAAATTGACCTGATGATTCCCTATGCCACATTAGAACCCATCCGCGACCTGCTGCTGCAAATGTTTATGGGCGAACGCTACGGGCGCGATGCTATTTGGGAAAACCACCTGATTGAACAGCTCTGGGAAACAGACATTCAATTGCAGGCAATATTAAAAGAAAAAATGATTACCCTTGGCGACATTGCCAAATGGGAAAAAGGTTCTTTCCTGCCTTTGGATATGTATCCGCATGACGATGTCAGCGTCATTTGCGGAGACGTCCCCCTGTTCACGGGGTCAATGGGGCGCAAGGAAGAAAACGTTGTCATTAAAATCCAGAAGAAGGCTGATAAAAATGGATAGTCTTGAGCTGATTATCAATCTGGCAATTATTGCCCTGTTGATACCCACCATTATTTACGCATATAAGCTGAATAAAAATCTCAGCCTGCTCCGCCAGAACCAGAGCAGCTTGTCTAAGCTTATTTCTTCTCTAAACGAAGCCACTTATAAGGCTGAAAACTCTATCCCTAAACTTAAATCAGTCACCGAACATTCCTCCGAGGGTTTGAAAGAAGTCATTGACAGCGCCAAAAACCTCAAAGACGACTTAACCTTCATCAATGAACGGGCAGACAATCTGGCCGACCGTTTGGAAAATGTCATCTCCGCCGGAAGAGAAATAAAACCGGCAGCTCCTGCCGGACGCCAGCCGTCAGCACCGTTTGCCGAAGACAAAGAAGACAAAAATGAAGATTCCCGGTCCTTGGCCGAAATGGAATTATTAAAAGCTTTGCGCTCTATCAAATAAGGCCTGCCCATGCTTAAGAAACTAAAACAACAATTCCGCATTCTCCCCATGGTCATATTTATGGCCGTTCTCATGCTTTCGGTAAAACTGAATAACATCTTTGACCAGCTCAAAGATCCCTACGCCAAACGAATTAGCATTTCCCAATCTTTAGCTGCGGCAGAAGAAAAAAATAATCAGGAAACATCCGAACTGACACGGATTCTGGAAACAGGCGATTCCGCTAACTCCGATTCGCCCGCTGCGGCAAAACCGCAAAATACCGGCTTTACCCAGTCAGAAATTATGATTTTACAGGAGCTGGCCGAGCGCCGCGAAGCACTGGATATTCGCAGCCGCGAAATTGATAAAAAGGCCGTCCAGCTGAAAGTTGCCGAACAAGAAATCGACAAACGCCTTAAACAATTGCAGGAGCATGAACAAAAGCTGCGCAAGCTGATTCAGGAATACAACGAAAAAGAACGCGCCAAAATTAACGCCCTGATAAAAGTCTATTCCAGCATGAAACCCAAAGATGCCGCCCGTATTTTTAATACGCTGGATATCGACGTGACAGTTGCCCTGCTTAAAGATATGAAACCCTCGACTTCTTCAGCAATTCTGGCACAAATGAACGCCGAAAAAGCCAAGGAAATAACCGATAAAATTATTGGCAACAATTTCTAACCCGGACAAACAAATTGGTTATCAAACGGCAACATAAAATCAGTTTTTTACAGCAACTGTGCATCGGCGCAGCATTTTTGCTGCCGTTAAAAACCGCCTGGGCTCAAACCGCGGAATACAGCATCCGTCCCGATGGCGCAGAAATCATCCTGCCTCTGGCGGACACCGTTGATTACAGCTTGGAAAACAAAGGTCGCGAGCTATACATATCCTTCAGCGAACCTTTAGCTGACGGATTAGCCGACATTGCGCAAAAATTGCCGGATATCGTTGCCGCCGTCAAAATCGCGGAAGATAATAAAAGCATATTGCTCTCCGTCAAAGCGCCGGTTGCCGTACAAAATCTGCGCAGCCAGGGAAAATTAACCGTCAAGCTGAATGAACAGGATAAAACTTTAGCCAGCCAAAGCTTGGATAATCGCACAGACAACCTGCAAATCAATTACGGACAACACTCTGAATTTGCGCGCTTTACATTTGGCTATGCGCCGGGAAGCAAACCCGAATACACCGTAAAGACCGGCCCGCAAACAACCACTGTATCTTTTCGCAAAAGATTTAACATTCAGGCAGAAAATTTAACCAATTACCCTGAAGCAGCTTATATTTTGCAGCAAATAACGCCTCAGGGCGGTTTGGACATTATCTTCCCGGCCAAGTTAATCAACACCTTTGAGCATCGTAACAAAATTGTATTTGATATGGAAAACCAAGCTCTTCCGGCCAAACAGGAAGAAACCGTGCAACTGCCGCCATCCGAAACGCCGCCGGTTGACATCCGCACCCGCAATATGGTTCAGATACAAAATTCCATGGCTTCGGCACAAGTTTCGGCAGACCAGCCGGGACGCATCGCCAGCTTAAGCTTTTCGTGGAATATGCCCGTTGGTCTGTCAGTTTTCCAGCGCGGCAAATACATCTGGATTATTTTCGACCATGCTCAAAATACAGATATCGAAAACCTGCAAAAAACCGCAGCCCAAGTTGCCGATGAGGTTATCCAGCTTCCCCACCCGACCGCAACAGTTCTGCGCATTTTGCCCAAAACAAAATTAAATGCTTTTGTCCGCCGCGAAGGTTTGCTGTGGATTGTCGACTTATTCACCCGCGAAATCCCTGAAGAAATTAAAGATTTGCCGGTTTATACCCAATACAACATCAACAATGAACCCTACTTGTTCATTCCCTCCACCGCCGCCGGAGAAGTCGTTTCGGTCATCGACCCTGAAATCGGCGACCTGATTGTCACCGGAACAAGCATGGATATTGGTCTTGGCACCAAAAGCGAATATGCCTATCCGGATTTCACCCTGTTGCAAACAATGCAGGGTATTGCATTTAATGCGGATGCTATGGATGTCGCTCTCAGCAGAGGAAACACCGGATACACAATTCAGGCTGTGCGCCGCGGACTGAATATTTCCCCCGACTTGGAGCGCCTGAAACATCAGGAACAACTGAACCAAATTGACAACCGCGTCGCCGACTTATCTGCTGACTTTGATCAGGAATTGCTAAACAAACCTTTCGCCGAAGCCGAAGAACAATTAAAGCAAGATATTATTGCCGCCACTCCGGAACAAAAAAACAATGCGCGCATGGAACTGGCCAAATACTACATTTCCCAAGGCTTGGGCACAAACGCTTTGGGCATATTGAACAAACTGGCAGCCGAAAAAGCCCCCGAAACTGAAACCGAACGCTTTCACGGCATGATGGGTGTTTCCCATTTCTTGAGCCATAGATATAATGACGCGGTCGAAAGCTTCTCGTTCGGACGTTTGCCTGAAATTAACGAAGCCATTTTCTGGCGCACGTTGGCTTCATCGGCAATATCCCCCAAACCGGAAAACAATGCCATTCTAATCAGTTACCTTAATAAAGTGCGCAGCTATCCGCCGCAGATTCGCAAAGCAATCGCCGAAGTCGGCGCACGCACGGCCATAACAGCCGGAGATGACATCACCGCCCAAAGCTTTATTGACATCTTGAAAACAATGGATAACAACAACCGCTTAACACCCCAGATAAATTATCTGACGGCTGAAAAAATGTTGATGCAGGGTTACCCGCGCAATGCTGTCCAAGAATACCGCAAAGCCGCCAAAAGCGCTGATATGAAATATTCCGCGCTGGCCAGAAAAAAGGTTGTTGATTTAGAAATCAAATTAAACGTTCTCACGCCGGATAAAGCCGCCAAAGAACTGGAAGGCCTGCGTTTCGCCTGGGGAGAAATTAACTTTAAGAAACAGCTGCTGAGTGACTTAAGCAATATTTATGTACGAGGACAGGACTATTACCGCGCACTCCGTACGTTACAGGAATTGGAACATATTTCAGATAAAGCCGACCAGCCCAAAATTGAACGCCGCATGGTTAAAATCTTTGAAGATATTTACCTCAACAATCAGGCAGACAATCTCAGCGCCGTCAAATCATTAGCCTTATATCAGGACTACAGTTGGCTTGCTCCTAAAAGCCGCAACTACAACGCCATTGTCCAAAAACTGGCCGATCGTCTGGTTGCTGTTGACTTGCTCGACCGGGCATTTGAACTGCTGGATACACAAATGAAAACTGAGCCGGTGACCGAACAGGAAAAAGCAGCCTATGGTTCGCGCATGGCCTTGATCCAGCTGTTCAACGGCAACAACCATGATGCTTTGGCTTTGCTTGATAAAACAGAAGCAGACAATCTTCCCGAAACACTGGCATTGCAACGCCGTATCATCCGCGCCAAAGCCCTCTCCGGCACAGGCAAGGAACGGCTTGCTCTTGACCTCTTAAAAGATGACTACAGCAAAAATGCCCTGCTTCTGAAAAGTGAAATCTTTTGGAACGGTAATATGTGGAGCGATGCTGCCGACGCCTTGAAATATCTGATTGAAAAACCCCAACCCGGCAAACCGCTCAGCGAAGAACAAATCAATTATATTCTTGATTGGGCAACAGCTTTGAAAAAGGCCGGGCATGAAACGGTTATCGTCCGTTTGCGCAACAAATTTATGCCTTGGTTCAAAGACACCAAATATTATAGTGTCTTTAGCATTCTGACAGACACTCTTGAAAATTCTCAAATTAATATTAGAGTCATAGACAAGGCAATTAATGACGTTGAAACCTTTAGCAATTTTGCCAAAATCTATAACCAATCGCTGATGACTTCCAATTTAACCGAAACACCGGCACAACAGAACAATGCCCAATAACAAAATAAATATTGTCAGTCCGTTTGAACCTTCCGGAGATCAGCCGGAAGCCATTCGCGAGCTATGCGAAGGAATTAACCGTGGCGACAAAAACCAAGTTCTGCTCGGCGTTACCGGCAGCGGCAAAACATTTACCATGGCAAAAATCATTGAGCAATGCCAACGCCCAGCACTGATTATGGCGCCTAATAAAATTTTGGCCGCGCAGCTCTATAGCGAAATGAAAGAATTTTTCCCGAATAATCATGTTGAATACTTCGTTTCCTATTATGATTATTATCAACCGGAAGCTTACGTTCCCAAAACAGATACCTATATAGAAAAAGATTCCGCACTTAACGAACAAATTGACCGGATGCGCAACGCCGCCACCCGTAATATTTTAGAAAGCAATGATGTTATCATCATCGCCTCTGTTTCCTGCATTTACGGCTTGGGCGATGTAGAATCCTACTCTGCCATGACTCTCCCTCTGGCAGTTGGTGACAATATAGACCCCAAAGAAGTCTACAAACGTCTGGCCGAACTGCAATACGAACGCAACCAAATGAGCTTTGTACGCAGCACATTCCGCGTCCAGGGCGACACCTTAGACATTTTTCCGGCGCACTATGAAGACCGGGCTTGGCGAATTTCCTTTTTTGGTGATGAAATTGACGAGATATATGAGTTTGACAGTCTGACAGGCAAAAAAACCGCCTCCCTGCAAAAAGTGGTTGTCTACCCGGCCAATCACTATGTAACCCCGCGTCCGGCCATTTCACAGGCCATCACCGGCATTCGCAAGGAATTGGCTGAAACCATAGAAGACTTCAAACAAAACAACAAACTTCTGGAAGCGCAACGCATTGAACAGCGTACCCGCTTTGACCTTGAAATGCTGGAAACAACCGGCCACTGCAAAGGCATAGAAAACTACTCGCGCTACCTCACCGGCCGCAAACCCGGCGAACCGCCTCCGACTTTATTTGAGTACCTGCCGCCCAATGCCTTAATTTTTATTGATGAAAGCCACATTTCCGTCCCGCAAATCGGCGGAATGTTTCGCGGCGACTATAACCGTAAAAAAACATTGTCAGACTATGGTTTTCGCCTGCCGTCTTGTGTAGACAACCGCCCGCTGCGCTTTGAAGAATGGAATCAAATGCGCGGCCAGACAATTTTTGTTTCTGCCACCCCCGGTGATTGGGAATTGGAACAAAGCCAAGGTGTCTTTGCCGAACAAGTCATCCGCCCCACAGGCTTGACTGACCCGGTATGCATTGTCCGCCCGGTTGACAACCAAGTAGACGACTTAATGGAAGAATGCCGCAAAACCATTGCCAAAAAAGAACGGGTATTGGTCACAACTCTTACCAAGAAAATGGCGGAAGATTTAACCGAATACCTGAATGAAAACGGCATTAAAGTTCGCTATCTGCACTCGGATATTGACACTCTAGAGCGCATTGAAATTATCCGCGATTTACGCCTCGGCGTTTTTGACGTTTTGGTCGGCATCAACTTGCTGCGTGAAGGACTAGACATCCCGGAATGCTCGCTTGTTGCCATTTTGGATGCCGACAAAGAAGGCTTCCTGCGTTCAACCCGGTCACTTATTCAAACCATCGGCCGTGCTGCCCGTAACGCTGAAGGACGCGTCATTCTCTATGCTGACAAAATGACCGGTTCGATTCGCCAAGCCTTGGATGAAACTAACCGCCGCCGCGAAAAACAAATAAAATATAATGCAGAACACGGCATTACTCCCAAAACCATTGTTAAAAGCATTTCTTCAACCTTAAAAGAAATGACAGAAACTGACTTTGTCAAAGACGACAGCAAAAACGTCGAAGACCTGAAAAACATCGATAAAAAGCTAAAAGAATATAATAAGAAGATGAAAGAAGCCGCCCAAAACTTAGAATTTGAAGAAGCGATGATTTATCGTGACAAAATCAAAGAATTGGAACTTCTGGCTATGAAAAACTTATAATTTTCTCTGCTTGCCTTTGTGAACAATCATCACAGCTTTATCTGACTATCACCATACAAAAAAACTTAAAACCGCGGAGAGACACATTTCACGCTTGACTTTTGACAAAAGTTTGACATAATGAGGCTGATTTCAAATTTTTTATGTATTATTTAATTCTTAAAATCATGGAACAGAACAACTTTATCCGCAGTATTCGCGAAGTTATGGAAAAAACCACTCTCGCTCTGCAAAATGGTGATGAAACATTTTCAAACCTCCCCATTGTCATCTGCTTTACACCGGTTGAAAACATCCAAACAGCCCATCAAATACTGCTCGACAATCTGGAATACGAACAAATGTCCATCCGCTGCCTGAAAAAAACATATGGTCCCGAAGAACTCCCCGGCCAAATCTACGTCATGGAACTAGACAGCCAGCTTCTTCTCGCTGTCGCCAACTTCGGGCTGTATGTCCTCGACCGGCGCATCTATAGCGTAAGCAAATCCCGACACAACTGGATATCCACGCTAAAAAAAGTCATAAACGGCAAAACTATTGCCTGTTACGAGTAACCTTCGTTACCTAAAATCACCTACCATGAACTCAGCGGCCTCCGGGCCGCTTTTTTTATGAGACTAACCTGACACCGGAATATACATAAAACGACATAAGGATGACAGATACTCACTAAATCTGTACTAAGTTCCCATAAAGCGAGCTTTTTACTCCCGATGATAAGGATGATGGCCAATAATAGTCTGCACCCGATAAATCTGCTCGGACAACACGGCCCTCATCAACATATGCGGCAAAGTCAACTTGCCAAAAGATAAAATCATATCGGCCTTTTCGCGTGTAGATTGGAGATGCCCGTCTGCTCCACCTATTAAGAAACAGATCTCGGAACAGCCATCTAACATCCATTTTTCGATTCTTGCGGCAAGCTCCAGACTTTTTAGATTCTCTCCGCGTTCATCTAAAACGATTACTTTTGCTCCGGCGGGAATACTGTCTTGTAAAAATTTTGCCTCCTCGGCTTGAGTGGCATTATCTTTCTCTTTAACCATCAAATCCCAGTTCGAACGCTTTACATATTCTGCGATTAATTGGGCTTCGGGAGAATTTTTCTTACATTTGCCAATGGCAATAATCTGCACTTTCATTATTTATCCTTTCTTTTCCAGCTTAGCACCTCGCCATCACCGAAACAAGCCTAAAGTAATTACATTGACTTTTTTGACAAAATAGACTACAAGAAAGATATAATTTTATTATTAATATTAAAATTTATCATTATGGACACATCACATTTGTATATGTTTGTCGATTACGACGGCGTTGTCAAAACGTTTGCAGAAAATCTGCCCGGACGGTTTAACCGTCAAAAAATGCCTTTCAGCCATTCAATGATACGCGTTTTATCATGCATCGCCTGGCAAGCCAGATTACCTGCTTATTTCATTCCCATTACCTCATCTCCGGGGGATTACACCCCAGCAGAACTGAAACGAATGTTTCTTGAGGTGTATGGCGTGGATAATCTTGACCTGCATCCGGACATTCCAATTGTCCCGGTTAGAAAAGACCGTCACATATATGTGCAAAATATTCTCGCCAAGTACCGGCCGCGATATCATCTGGTGTTAGATGACGAAACTTTTTGGTACGAGAACCAAAACCTGAATTATTTTCGCACTGATACCTATAACGGCATCACCCATGACGTTTTTTCACAGATATGGGATTTTGCCGCCAATATCTATCTTGAAAATCAAAAACATCTATAAACATTTACTATTATGAAACAAGAAGCTAAAAAACGCATTCAGGAATACCTGAAAAAAAACGATGAACAGTTCGAAACAGCAGAAACAGGTAAAAAAGCAGAAACCAAGGCAATTATTGTTGCCACAAACAACAATGCCGTCTATACGCTCAATCAAGCCCTCGCTTTCTGCAAAAAATTCATGGACTACCCTCCTCAAGCAGACGAAATGACGTTAACCAACTTCAAACTTCCGGGAGCCACACAAAAAACCCGGGGATGGATCTGGCAACAGCAGGATGGTTATTTCTTCATAAGGTGCGGAAGTTCTGAAGCCTACATGATCGACCGCCGTTTTTATTAACAAAAAGCCCGTGGTTTAGGAACACGGGCTTTTTTTTCTCCAAGAAGTTTTGCTAAATTTTCAGGAGAACATAATAATATGGAAACTCATTAAATATTACCGAAAGTAGAACCAATATCGACACTTGAATCACCAGTTGCATATTGGACAATCGAGCCGGCAGCCGCCAAAATCCCCAAACCAACCGCCAATCCGGCAAACCATACCCACTTTACCTTGCCCATGATTGCCTGAAAAGCAATACCGACCAATCCAAAACCACCCAGGATAAAAGTAATGGTTTTAACCTCTTTAAAAACATTATATGCTTTTGTTTTAGCGGAATCCATTACTGAACCTCCATCACTTCCTGATCCTAAAGCCCAAGCATCGCCGGACATTCCCATAACAATCAGCAAAGCCAGGCAGCACAGGGTTAAAAAATTTTGTTTCATAAATCGCATCACACATCTCCCTAGTAAAAAGATAAAGACCAAACGGACTAAAAAAACATCCTGGTTCAATCATATTATATATTCACTAAAAATGCATTAACTTTTTTATGAAACTTTTGTGACAGCGCTTTCTCTTATTGAATATTTTGTCCAAATATGCTATGATGACTAGAAATAAATATTATTAATTAAAAAAATTTTTATATGAAAACAAAAAATTTATTCAGAGTTTGGCTAACAAAACTTGGTCTCTCTGAAACTGGGATAAAAAGAGCATCAAAAATTAAACCTGGTATGTTCGTATATGCGGATGGTTTAATTTCTAAAAAACTTATCTTAGACCGCCAAATTAAAGCCGTTGTGGGATATGTTGAAAACAATATCGCTTACGCAGTTTGTCTTCATCAAACCCATTTGCCATGGTCAAGTAGACACATTAAAATAAAAGCCATGAAAAATACTACGGATGGTAAGAAATCTACCCTTAAGATATTGAAGGATGCTCAGAAAATACGGCGAAAGGCGGAAGCCGCCCAATGGTGTTACGATTATGCCCAAAACGGCGTTCAGCGAGGCGAAGCCTACTTACCTTCAGTGGTAGAATGGGAGAAGTTTTATAACAATAAAGCCGCTGTAAACATCTCCTTGGAAAAACTGAATGCCGTAGAATTATGCGGACCCTACTGGTCCTCTACCGTGCATATTTACAGTGTACCGTGGAAATTCGATATGAGTGAAGGTCACAGATTCTTCTACATTATGCACAATTACGATTTCTGTGTCAGACCGATTATCGCCATTAAAATCTAAACAAAAAGAGTTCTGAGAAATCAGAACTCTTTTTTGCTATCTGTATTAATCACTTAGAAAGAAAAAGCAGAGCGTACAAAGAAGTACGTGAGCATTTTGCCAAGCTGCTAAATCTGTATTAATCGCCCATAGAACGTGTTTTAACAGAAGACCACATCTTCTCCAAACTATAAAACGCTCTCACTTCGGGTTTGAAAATATGAACAATGACGTCAAACGCATCTATCAGAACCCAATCAGCTTTTTCTGCCCCTTCAATCGTAGAAGAAAAACCGGCGGCTTTCAAATTTTCCTGCACCTTTTCTGCCAAAGAAGCAACATGGCGCTGCGATGTACCGCTGGCAACCACCATATGGTTGGCAATAGATGTCTTGCCGCGCAAATCCATAACAATCACATCCTCAGCTTTGTTATCATCTAGAGTCTTCTCTATGATTTCCAAAACTTTATTTTCATTTTGTTCATCAGCTGTTTTTGCCACGTCATAACTCCTTAAAATAGTTTGGCTCAAAATTAAACCGGCGACCAGGTTTTAAGCGCCCCGTCTTCCTGCTCTTCAACTTCTTGCTTATTCTTTTGCAAACGGTCACGGGTAATATATTGGTTCAAATCCAAGAGGCAGTCAAAAATCCCCTGCTTGGCAATGGCCGACATTGCATAAACCTTATGCCCGACAGCTTTTTCCATCGCCTTAACTTTTTTCTCAACCTCTTCCGACAGCAAAGAATCGCATTTATTAAGAGCAATCACTTCCGGTTTTTTCATTAATTTGCCGTCATAAAGTTCCAACTCGCGCCGGATAACATGATACTCATTAACAACATCTTCTACCGTCGCGTCCACAATATGCAAAAAAGCCGCACAACGCTCAACGTGCTTCAAAAAGCGGTCGCCCAAACCAGTGCCCTCATGAGCACCTTCAATCAAACCGGGAATATCGGCAATAACCATTTCAAAATTATCAACCCACGCCACGCCCAGATTCGGGTGCAGAGTCGTAAACGGATAATCGGCAATTTTTGGACGAGCCTTAGTAACAACCGATAAAAATGTCGATTTTCCGGCATTCGGCTGTCCAATCAGCCCAACATCAGCAATCACTTTCAGACGCAGCCAGACCCACATTTCCTGTCCCGGCCAACCCGGTTCGGCATAACGGGGCGCTTGATTAACCGAAGATTTAAATTGCATATTGCCCCGGCCGCCATCACCACCTTTGGCAATCATAAAAATCTGTCCTGGCTCAACCATATCAACAATAACTGTCTTTTGGTCTTCTGCCAAAATTTCCGTCCCAACCGGCACTTTAATCACAATATCTTCGCCTTTGGCTCCGGTCATTTGCGACCCCATGCCGTTTTGCCCCTTATGAGCTTTAAAATGCTGACGGTAACGGAAATCAATTAAAGTATTAAGATTTTCGACCGCTTCAAAATAAACGCTGCCGCCTTTACCACCGTCACCGCCGTTAGGACCGCCGAATTCAATATATTTTTCACGCCGAAAAGAAACGCAGCCTGCACCGCCGTCACCGGATTGAATAAATATTTTTGCTTGGTCTAAAAACTTCATATTACTTTACTTTTTATGTGATAAGAAACTACTGTTAAAATAATCTCTTGCTTATGAAAAATAAAGGGGATGCACGCACCCCCTCCACCTTTTGAATGAGCTTTCGCTTATTCGGTAACAACAGAAACAACTGTCTTGTCACCAGCTTTTTTGCTGAACTCAACTTTACCTTCAGCTGTAGCAAAAATCGTATGATCTTTACCCAGACCGACATTCTGACCCGGATGATATTTTGTACCGCGCTGACGGATAATGATATTTCCAGGGATAACGGCCTGACCGCCGCTCTTTTTCAAACCTAAACGGCGTCCTTCGGAATCGCGTCCGTTATTTGAACTACCGCCTGACTTCTTATGTGCCATAATTTAATCTCCTAAAACCAAATTATTTACCGATAATGTCGGTAATTTTAACCAAAGTGATGCTCTGTCTGTGGCCGTTTTTACGACGGTAATTCTGTCTTCTTTTCTTTTTGAAGACAATGATTTTGTCATCTCTGGTCTGTTTCAACACCTGAGCCTTAACGCTGGCACCGGCAACCAACGGCATACCGATGGTTCCGTCCAAAGCCAGAACTTCGTTAAAAACTACTTCTTTTCCTTCTTCACCGGCGATTTTTTCCAATTTAACAACATCACCGGAGGCGACTTTGTATTGTTTTCCGCCTGTTTTAATTACTGCGTACATTTTTATTCACCTAAATTTCGTTATTTTAAACATAAAACGTTGCTTGCAATATACATAACTTTTTAGCGCTGTCAACAAGAATCTGTTGAAAATTGCACTTTTCAAATCATTTCGTCAAAATCCGGTACAATTCGGGTTTCATAAATTTTCCCTGCCACATACCGCGGTGTTTCCTCTTGGCTTCACGCTCTGCCGCCAAATATTTTTCCTTTTTGGTACGGTACGCCACAGCCCAGCCCGAAGCAATCATTTCACGGTTAATATCTTTCCCGTTAACATGACAAATGCTCAAATCGCGTCCGTAGATATCCTTCTTAATCCGGCGGCATTTAACTCTGCCGCTGCTCACCAAACCTTTTAAATAGTTAAGCGCTTCCAAACCACAAGGATAATCATTCCCGTCTTTATCGCCGCAGGTCTGACGATATTCGGGCGCATCCAGCCCCAACAGCCTAATTCTCCGATCACCCCATACCAAGCTGTCACCGTCGACGGCTTTGATTTTAGCCTCCGCCGGGAATACAATCATCACCAATAAAAACAAGCGCCATATCAGTTTCAAAACTTCTCTCCTTATGCCCACTATAAGCATTTTTAAGATGAACACAAGTACCCAGCCGAGTCTTTGCATACAAAATCCGCTTGATAACCTCAAAAAAAACTTTGTCGTTTAACAAACTTTGCCTTATGATAATCATAATTTTTCAGATATTCGCAAGAGGTTTTAGTCTCGTGTTAAAGATAACAAACAAGAAATCGCTCATAGCATTGGCAGCTCTCGCAATTGGCGGATGCAATTTTCAAAACGCCCTAAACTTTTTAGACCGTCCTTTTCAAAGTGAAAAAAGCGGCCCGGGTTACAGCGGACGCCTGCAAATGCCGAATTCAGTCGTTGTCTGCCGCAGCAAACAATGCGCCGCAGCCAAATTGTCCATGTCGCGCGAATATATTTATAACAGCCTGCTGCACCTCTTTGATAATAACAACCATAAAACGGCTTTAATCTGCGCAGCCAATCCCGGCAGCCATACCTGCACCGAAAACTATGTGACAATGCCGATTACCGTAGGCATCACGCCGGCTTATGCTTATATTGACGCCGTTAAAATCACCGATGTTTCTGTCGGCAGCGGCACAACCAAATTAGGCTTGGTATTAAATTATAATGTAACCTATAACGGTCAAACACCAAGCTGCGTTCCCGCTAAAAGTTTGATGTATGTCAAAAATGTCAACAACATCATTTTAGAAGACGCCGGATACAATTGCAAAATGACAACTCTCGGCCAAACAACTATTAAAACGCTGTTTGCCATCGACTACATTGATTTGGATTATGGCTTCATCGGCGGCTATTACTCTATCGGCTTCTCCGGACCGGCTTATGGCGGCGGTTCGGGCTATATGCTGATGAGATTGCCTAAAGACGCTTATCCGCTCGCTCCTGAATTGCAGCAGCCCAACAGTGCCGGACGCAGTGTCAGCTCCCTGCTGAACGGCACAGCGCCAGCGCCGGCCGTCAGTGACGAAAAAATCGAAATGAACACCAACGTCCAGATTTTCCCACTACAAAAAAACTAAACAAATAAAAGCCCGTGGTTTAGGACACGGGCTTTTTTCTCCAAGAAGTTTTGCTAAATTTTCAGGAGAACATAATAATATGGAAACTTATTAAATATTACCGAAAGTGGTTTCCAAGCCAGAATCAGAAGAACCGGTAGCATATTCAACAATTGAACCGGCGGCAGCCAAAATAGCCAAACCGACAGCCAGACCGGAAAACCATTTCCAGTTAACTTTCCCGATAATGGCCGAATAAGCAACACCAACTAAACCAAAACCACCAAGAATAAAAGTAATGGTTTTAACGCTTGTAAAAACATTTCTGGTTTTAGTCTGAGCCGTGTTCATCAAGCTGGCGCCATCCGCCCAAGCCTCACCGCACATTCCCATGGCAACCAACAAAGTCAAACAACTTAGGGTTAAAAAGTTTCTCTTAAAAAATCGCATCACACATCTCCCTAGTAAAAAGATTAAGATTAAACGGACTAAAAAAACATCCTGGTTCAATCATATTATACATTTACTAAAAATGCATTAACTTTTTTATGAAACTTTTGTGACACAGTTTTTTGACGCATTACAAAAAAAAGAGTCCTGATTTTCAGAACTCTTTTTTATTTCCATTATTACATCCGCTCTTTACCCATAAGTAAAATATTGCGGCGCTTCATAAATAACAATCTTTTCAATCTTATCAAACTTAAGCGTTTGTTGTCCGTGAGAAATGACCCCGGAGTGATCGGGAAGCTGCCCGTAACGGGTTTGATATTCCTGCAAATCGCGGAAACTCATAAACAAGCCGTTGGCAAAAGTAATATTCCACCCATAATGGGAAATACCGACATTAACATGAATAATCTTACAGATATCAGTTCCGGTAAATTCCGTAGAGGGCGTTTTAGCATCAAATTCAAAACAATCATCCGTCGAAGAACCGCTGTACCAACGAGCTGCACGGGACAATTCTTTATCTGCATCTTGAAGAACGCGCACCGAAGACGGAATAACCACCGCACGAATATCGCAAAAATACAGCTTGGCAGCTTTCGGCCCTGTTAACAATCCGGAAACAGGCTTGTTGAAAGAAATCACTTTCCCTGCCTTATCATCAAGCGAAAGATTAATAAAATCTTTGACGATTAATTTGGAATTATTGGCAATATTACCATAAATACAATGGCCGCGAACTTTAACAAACTCTTCCCCCGGCGTCATAAAATTATAACGCTCTTCATTAAAGAGTTCGAGCTTGGTCTTTCCGCCTTTTAATATTTTGGCAAAACGTACAATATTGTCAGCTTTCGGCACAACAAGTTCTTTTTCTGCCGAATTTAAACGCAAGCGATAATCATCAAAAATAATCAAGCTCCAATTTGACAATTCATGAACTGCAAAATCAATATCTTCCAAAATCAGGTTATATTGCTTTTCATCTGCTTGAAAACTTTGAAAACCGCCATTTTTGCTGAATGAAAAAGCCGCCTGCCGCAAACTGTCATAATCATCCTCGTTAACGTCAGAAACAATTACTTCCGCCGGAACTTCTTCCGTCTGCTGAAACCCTTCCGCAGACTTATCCTGTTTTTCTGTAAGCGCCGGCCGCGGCGCCAACACCGGGACAGCCTCTTCCTCTATTCCGCCGACACTGATTTCTTCGGTTGAAGCATTCTCCATAACGGCAGCCGCATCTCCCCGCGCCGGCATCTGATAATCTTCGCTCGGCACATCTGCCACAACAATCGCATCTTCCACAATTGATACTTCAGATAAATCTTTTGCAGCTATATTCTCTTCTGCAGCCGGGATAACCGCATTCTGCTCTTCGAGCTGCTCTATATCCGCCATCTGACTTTCCGGTTGTTCTATAACTGCTCCTGCTGAAGCGTCTTCAATCGCCACCATCTGTTCTTCATCGCCCTGAACAACACCATCAGAAACAACATCACCCATTGCAAAGACATCTTCTACGACCTCTGTTTCCGTAACTTCAGTGACAGGAACGACGACCGAATTAATATTTTCCTCGGCAAGGATGTTTGGCTCTGGCTCTGGCTCTGGCTCTGGCTCTGGCTCTGGCTCTGGCTCTGGCTCTGGCTCAACCTCGGTAACAATTATCTCTTTTTCTGCCTCAACAATATCTGCCGTTCTCTCAATACTTGCCATTCCCTCAGCATCCGTTGCCAGCGACTCTTCATAAAAATTCTCTACAGTTTCAACACTCTCTGCCCCAACCGGCATTTCTTCCAAATTCTCTGCTATCGCAGCCACCTCTTCCGGCAATTCTTCTGCAACGGACGGTGTCCCTTTTTCCGATTCGAAATGCTCTAACTGCAAATCCGGCTCCGGCGTGCCAAACAGGGATTTTTCAAAGTCATCATCGGTTTGAACATTTATATCCGGCAAAGGAGAATCATCATCTAAAATATCATCAAGATTCAGCTCGCCATTTGCCTGAGCTAAAAAGTCAGCACCGAAATCAGCTGGTTCATCAACAACTTGCTCAACAGTTTCAAAATCAAATTCATTCTCCGCTTCCGGCTGGCTGCCCGGCTGCTCAATTTCAAACACAGGCTCATTGCTGGCGGTTTCAGCTAAATCCGCAGGCAACTCGGCAGCATCTTCTCTGAAAAATTGCGGAATATCTTCTTGAACTTGTTCCGACGCCGTAACATATTCTTCCGCCAAATTCTCGCTTTGCCCAGCAGCTGCTAAAATTTCCTCTGCGGGAACTTCAACATATTCGTATTCATATTCTGCCCCCTCCGGAAGTTCTTCCCCTTCGGCCAATTCGATATATTCATACTCATATTCCTCTTCGGCAGGCTGCATATTCATTGAATTTCCCGTTTCTTCAACCATGACTGTTTCCTTTAAAACTTAAACTTATCGAAGATTATAATCAGATTCTCTTAATATCGCTTTAACAACAAAAAAGCACCGAAACAAAATCCGGTGCTTTCTGTTTGGGCAGCCCGCAAATTCTCACCACTCAGGTTTAGCCCAGCCAGGCCATGAATTTACGAATTCGCGTGCTATAAGGGAATAGAAATGAGTACCCTCAAGCCTCCTATAGGACTATCCTGGAGTTCAATCTTACCTCCATGGGAAGTTATCACGTCTTTAGCAATCGACAACCCCAAACCGACACCGCCGGTTTCTTTATTGCGCGATTCTTCCAAACGATAGAAAGCTTTGAAAACCTCCTCCCGCTTGTCTGCCGGAATACCCGGCCCGTCATCGTCAACGGCAATTTCCATCTTACGGTCATTGCTTTCCAAATCAACCGATACGGTTTTGCCATATTTGAAAGCATTGCCGATAATATTAGTCATCGCCCGTTTCAAAGCCTGCTCGCGCCCTTGAATAGCGCTGACTTGGTCATTGGTCTTATAACGTATCATCGCATTTTGATTACGGAATTTGTTCAGCACGCTTAAAATTAACTCGTTCATATCAACAAAAGCAGCCTTTTCTCCGCCCTCGCCGCTGACAAAAGACAAATAGCCGTCAAGCATTTTTTCCATCTCGTCAATATCGCCAAGCAGGTCTTTCTGCTCTTGCGGATCAGGAAGCATGGTCGCCTGTAACTTCATACGGGTCAACGGTGTCCGCAAATCGTGCGAAACCCCGGCCAACATCTGCGTACGTTCGCTAATTTGGCGTTGAATGCGTTCTTTCATTTTAATAAAAGCAATAGCGGCTTTACGAACTTCTGACGAACCGTAAGGTTTGAAATCTTTATTATCAATCCCTTTACCGAAATCTTCCGCTACTTGCGCCAATTCGGCAATAGAACGAACCTGAATACGCAAGAACAACACTGCCACCAAAAACAGCAGCATTGATGTTCCGACCATCCACGCGACAAAACCAAAAATTGACGTTGAGAAAATATTTTTGGAAGAAGTTTCGAATTTAAATAATCTTTGCGGCGTATCCACAAAAACCGTCATATTCCTGTCACCATCTTTCCCGATGTAAATACTTGTCAGATAATCAGGAAACTTGCGACGCAAATCGCTTTCCAAGAAACCTGTCACCAACTCATTATTGCGGCTGACTTTGTTAATAATCCGGTGCTTATCTTTATTCAGATACACACTGACGCTCATATCCAGCTTTTCATCCGTAACTTTTTTAATTTCCTGCAGCTTGTCAGGCGATTGCTCAATCAACTGCATGACAAAAGACATATCGGAAGTCAGATTATTGGACAGGCGTTTGCCGACCCGCCCCCAGGTTCCGTCAAAAAAAGCGACAATCGAAACGACTTGCACCACGATTAACGGAATAAAAATCAACAACATCGTACGGAAAAATAAAGTCTTCGGCAAAAGCTTATACTTCAAATACCGTAGGGTGTTATCGACTTTTTCAGGAAATTTCAATCGCATATATTTACTCCTCAAATCAATAACTGCGCCTATCTTAGAATCATTCTCCGCCAAATGCCAGCAAAATAATCATCCGCCCCAAAACGAAAAATTACAAATTACTACAAAAGATTGACAAGCGCGCCCTCTTATTTTATTGTCATGTCAAGAGCTCAAAACTCTCACAAAGCCCACAATGTGGGAGTCGGATAATATATTGAATATTCCGGCAGTTTCTTTGTGACTGTTTTGAGCTCCCACACCTTATTTCAAATCAAAAAAACACAAGGACAAATCATGAATAAACAAAGAAAAGACGTTTTAAACCGCTTCTATAAAGACTGCGGGCTGGAACTATTCAAACTTAGAACCGAACACAAATTAAGCCTGATAAAATTAAGCAATAAAATTTTAATCCCCACTGCCAAACTTGACCGGTTAGAGAGAGGAGAATGCCGCGAACCGTGGACATTGTGCAAACTGGTCGCTTTCTACGGCAAATTAATCAAGATAGAATTGACAGAATAACACCCAAAAAGTTGAGTAGTGGCATAATACGACAAAAGTTCGAAGAACGAGTAAACCCCACTCCCTAAAAACTTGGATAGCAAGTCGAGTAATAAGATTTCAGAGTAGCAAAAGTAAAATTCCGCAATAACGAAAAAGTTCGGAGAATGAGTAAACCCGCTACTAAAAAACTTGGATAGCGAGTCGAGTAATAAGATTTTAGGGTGGCAAAAGCGGAGTGTACACAATAGTACATGAGCATTTTGCCAACCCGACAAATCTGTATTAATCGACCACTAGACAAGTTTTTTCCCCTGTTATTCGGGAAGCAACATATACCCCTTCCCCCTCACTGTCTGCAAATAACGGGGGTTCTTGGAATCTTTTTCGATTTTTTTGCGCAGACGGGTGATTTGAACATCTATGGAGCGCGGGCTTTGTCCTGCCCCTAAAATTTCTGCCAGCTTCTCGCGCGAAAAGACTTGCCCGGCTTTTTGCCCCAGCACGGAAAGTAAAAGCTGCTCAACCGGCGTAATATGGACAATCTGGTTTTGCTTGGTAGAAAGCTCTTTCTTCTCCATATCATACAGGCACAGACCTAAATCCAAAACTTGTTTTTCACTGATGGTTTCCTTCGGAGCGCGGCGGAGAATATTCTTAATGCGCAACACCAGTTCTTTGGGTTCAAAAGGCTTGGCGAGATAATCATCCGCTCCGGTTTCCAATCCGGCAATACGGTCTGCTGTTTCCCCCATAGCCGTCAACAAAATAACCGGGACAGAGCTTTCCTGCCGCAGCGTGCCCAAGAAATCAAGCCCGCTTTCATTCGGCATCATAATATCGACAATCAGAAGGTCAAACTTATATTCAGTCAAGCGTTCTCTGGCTTCGTCAGCATCTTTGGCTGTTGATACATAAAAATTATTTTCGCGCAGAAAACGCTGTAACAGCGAACGCAGACGGGTGTCATCATCCACCACCAGAATATGTGCCTTATCTTCTCCCATTGCGTCCACTGCCCAGATTTATTTTGCAGTTTTTTTAGCCGGCGCTTTTTTAACCGCGGACTTAGAAGGCACAGCTTTCTTGACCTTCAACGGCTTTTTAGCAGAAATACGCTTGGCTTTAATGGTTTTCAGGCCGGTTTTGGCAACAACTTTTTTTGCCTTTTCTACCACCGCCTTAATTTCCTCAACAGCTTCTTTAACTTCAGCCAATTTCGGATTTTTATCGGCTTCGACTGATTTGACATAATCCAAACTTTTCTGGAAATATTGATAACCGGTGACAAAGGTCAGCACAGCCGCAATCCACAGCAACACAACGCCGAGATTATGGAACATATAGCCCACCAAAATCATCGACAAAGCAGTCATCTGGAATCCGGTTTTCCACTTTGCCAAACGTGTAACCGGCATACCAACGTGCATTTCCGCCAAAAATTCGCGCAGGCCGGACACCAGAAGCTCACGGCACAAAATAATGATAACCGGAATATAGTTAACCGGATGGACCATATTATCGGCCAAAATCACAATCAACGCGGAAGCCACCAGCAGCTTATCGGCAATTGGGTCAAGCAAACGTCCAAAAGCAGATGTTTCATTGCGTGAACGAGCCAGATAACCATCGAAATAATCGGTAATCGAAGCGATAATGAACAGGACGGCAGCCAACATAGACCACATTGCCGTATGAATATAGATTGACAGGAAAATAACCGGAATGACCAAGATTCTGGAGATGGTCAGCAGATTAGGCAGGCTGTACACGTTAAGACCTTTCATAATAACATTAAACTTTTGATATATCCTAAGTCAGAATTTTTATTTATGGAAGTAATTATATATCTTTTCCGCTGTTTTTTTACTGATTCCGCTAACTTTTTCAATATCTTTAATCCCCGCCTGCGCAATTTCTTCCACTGAACCGAAATAATTCAGCAAATCCTTTTTGCGGCGGGCTCCGATTCCATCCACGTCATCCAAGCGGGACTTGGTGATTGATTTTCCGCGTTTCTTACGATGCGTCCCGATTGCAAAACGGTGCGATTCATCCCGCAGATTTTGCAGATAAAATGCTATCGGCGACTGATAAGGCAAAGCAAAACTTTCTTTCCCGACCTGATGATAAAACTCTTTTCCGGCATTACGGTCAGGCCCTTTGGATATGGCGATAATTGCGATACCCGAAAGGTCAAAATCCTTCAAGGCATCATCCACGGCGTGCAACTGCCCCAAACCGCCGTCCAGCAAGATGACATCCGGGCGGTTTTCAGGAGCCATGCGGTTAAAACGCCTGGTTAAAACCTCTTTCATCATCGCAAAGTCATCATTGGTAATTTCAGAATTTTTAATATTAAATGTGCGGTAGCTTTTCTTATCAAAGCCTTCCGGGGTCGCCACGACCATTGCCCCGATGGCATAGCTCCCCTGAATATGCGAGTTATCGTATATTTCAATCCGTTGCGGCAGGCGCGGCAGCTCAAACACCCGCTGCATTTCCTCAAGATTAGCCTTTACGGAAGCTTCCATTGCCATTTTCCGGTCAATGGAGGCATAGGCATTATCCAACACATTGTTTTGCAGCTTGGCCTTTGCCCCTTTTTGATAAGTATTAATATGCGTGCCCAGAGCTTCTTCCAGAAATTCCTTATTTTCCAAAGGTTCTGAAATAATAATCTCTTTAGGCGGAATATGTTCAGTATAAAAGCTGCCTAAAAACGCTTCTAAAATCTCGGCATTTTCCGCCCCTTGCGTTTGTTTGGGAAAATAAGGGACATTGCCGCAATTCTGCCCCGAGCGGATAAAAAACACCTGAATACAAACCACATCGTTTTTACGGGCAATCGCCACAATATCGCAGGAATTAATACTGGCATATTCCACCATCGTTCCGGTCTGAACATTAGTTAAAGCCCGAATACGGTCACGGAAAATCAGCGCCTGCTCATAATCCATCCTGTCGCTGGCTTCCTGCATTTTTTCTGAAAGCTCCGCTTGGATTTTAGTATTTTTGCCATCCAGGAAATCAACAGCTTCGCGCACCAGTTTATGATAATCCTCTTTGGATATCCGTCCCACACACGGAGCAGAACAGCGCTTA
This sequence comes from uncultured Alphaproteobacteria bacterium, assembly GCA_910577205.1. Lineage (GTDB taxonomy): Bacteria > Pseudomonadota > Alphaproteobacteria > RF32 > CAG-239 > Scatocola. The sequence goes on along the minus strand of CAJTMA010000003.1, from coordinate 45,968 downwards.
ATCTGATACATCAGGCACGGGCGTTCACGATTCTTAAATACATTGTCACGACAGGAACGCAGCAAAAAAGCTTTTTGCACTGTATCCAACACATTATTCACCGCCAAAACGCTGGCAAACGGCCCGAAATATTTGCTCTTGTCATTGCGTTTACCGCGATATTTGCGCAGTGACGGAAATTCCGATTCGACATCTATCACCAAATGCGGAAACGTCTTATCGTCTTTGAGCAAAATATTATAACGCGGTTCCAGCCTTTTAATCAGCTCATTTTCCATCAACAGAGCTTTAGCTTCGTTTTCAACGATAATAAACTCCATACGCCGAATTTCCGAAACCATTCGCTGCAAACGGTACGGCAGCTTGTCGATATGAGAATAGGCCACAATCCGTTTTTTGATGTTCTTGGCTTTACCGACATACAAAACCTTTTCGTCCGCGCCAATCATCCGGTAAACGCCGGGCTTCTCCGGCGCAACCTTAATGTGCTTCTTTAAAATTTCCAACCCTTGTTTAATATCGGCAACCACTTGTCCTACTCCTCCATACGCCGATTATATAACTATTTTTTTAATGAAGCGTTAGTGTTTTTATGATATAATAGGCAAATATAGGAATGTTAAGGAGAAAAACCATGGCAGAACTGGGCGCTATCAGCCAATATGCCTTATCCGTACAGCAAATGCAGATGTCTGTCATCAAAACGCAAATGGATATGCAGAAACAAGTCATTGAAATCCTGCTGGACGGCAATGAAAATCGCACCGTCACCCCTTCCGCCACCCACGGGCATAATATTGATATTTCAGTCTGAAAGCTTTTATTTAAAAGCTTTCAGACTGAAATTTATATCAAATAGGACGACCTGTCGCATCCAACCTTTGTTTACCCGGATACTTTCTCTCGAAATATTTTTGAACCTTCTCCTGGACACCTCTATCATATTGATATTCTCTACTATTCATTGCCCTACTTAAATCAATATCATCCCAATCTTCTACATTCTTTTTAATTGAAGACACTTGCTCATTTCTCTCTTTAAGCCTTTCATCTTCTCATTTATTTAATCTGCCAATATCAAGCCAATCTTCAGCAAAATCATCCACATCTTCACTAGCAGCTCTAGCTGAAGCTTTAATCCCTGACTTTTTAGCTAACCTTTGTAAATATTTACTTCCGCCTCTTAAAATATTTGAATACATTGTTTTCTCCTAAAAAAAAGAGCTTTCAAAGAAAGCCCTGTTCAATTAAATCCACATATAAATCAAAATATTAAGAAAATAAAAAAGAACAAAATATATTCCTCTCAGCCACCATCGGCTACAGCGAATTTTTTCTGGTAAAACAGAAAACAATATAAACGAGATAATATATAAATGCAGCAATGTTGAAAAAAAATATCGGTCAAGATTATTCACTAATTCATCAATATCTTTTTGCGTCATAGATTTTAACACATCAGCCCAAGAACTATCAACTAAGCAATCTGCCAAAATATGAACCCCCAATACACCGCAAAAAAAATATAATACCTGAACAAGCCTGTATCTCAGTTTTTTATTACAAATCAACATTTCATTATTTCCTTAAAACTTAAAAGCCGCAATAAAGTTTCGCGGCTTTTAGGCACACTTATAGCAAGTGGCAATCAACAAAATACCCAAGCAAAACACAAAAGTAAAGGGTAAAATCAACAAATCCACAACTTTAGTTCTCAAAATCAGAAAATTGTTACCAAACTGATAAAAGACATCACCAGCACGGAACTGATAACCAGTTTCAGAAAAGCTAAAATGGCATTAACCGTTGTATATTGATAATCAATCACCCGTCCGCCGCGTTTATAAACCGGACGAAACGAAAAATTATACAACACGCCGATAATTGCCGCCAAAGCATAAAACCGCGCGTCAAAATAAACAGATTCAATCTGCTCGTACTCAAAATTAAAATACAAAAGCGAACCGGTAAAAATTCCCAGCAGAACCATCGGATCCCAAAACAGACCCGACATAAACAGAGCTTTAAGCCCGCGCAGCATATACTAGGATTCCTTACCCCAAACCCGGCGGCTCAAAACATTTGAATCCGCCTTATATGGATTAGGCCAAATGCAGCGCCCGCGGGTTGTCTGCACAATCTCGCCGTTGCGAAAATGCGCCGTAGCCAGCAAAGCGAGGTTTCCTTTGCGCACAGCTGCAGAACTGACGGTCTTATTTTTATACCAGTCCAGATTTTCCTGAATTTCCTTACGCATACAAACCTCCTCTGTGGATATATCAATACTGTTAAACTTACATAACTAAAGTAAACAAAAGTTTAACAACACACATATCCCTCTGTTATACAATCTTTTTTCCCTCAAAGCCTTTGGCTTTTTCCAACACGGCAACCATAGAGGCATTTAACGCATCGGCAAAAGCCGTATCATCGCTCCACACCCAAACCTGAATTTTCGGTTCTGTGCCGGACTTGCGTACCAATACCTTACCCTTGCCCTCAATCGCTGTTTCCGCTTGCTTGATTGCAGCTTGAAAATCTGACAGTTCAAAGGCCGCCAACATATCTTCCTTGGAAACGAACTTGCTGTCTACCCGTTTGCGGAACATCGGCGTAAACAACGGAAACAGCTCGCTCATTTTCTTGCCGCTTTTCAAAAATCCCTGCGCCAAAACCAAAGCCGCCGCCATGGCATCGCCGGTCTTGCCAAAATCAGACAACACGATATGCCCCGATTCTTCACCGCCGGCATTGCATCCTTGACGCCGCATTTCTTCAATGACATAACGTTCGCCAACTGCCGACCGCGCGCAACGGATACCGCAACTTTCAAGAAAACGGTCCAGCCCCGGATTGGAAACAATCGTCGCCGCAACGGCATTGCCCTTAAGCCGCCCTTGCTCTTTTAAGCATTTTCCCATAAAGGCAATAATCTGATCGCCGTCCAAACGGTTACCCAATTCATCACAGACAATAATGCGGTCACCATCGCCATCCACCGCAATCCCTAATTGAGCATGGGCATTTTTGACGGTTTCAATCATTTTTGCAGTATGTTGTGACCCGCAGTCTAAATTAATGTTTTTGCCGTTAGGTTCATTACCGATAACAATAATCCCTGCACCAAGGCTTTTAAATACTTCCGGTAAAATTTTTGAAAATACGCCATTGGCACAATCCAAGACCACACGCAGCCCGGATAAAGGCGCAGTCCCTTCCGCAGCCTTCAATACACAGTCGACATACCCTGCCACGGCATCGGGGACAACTTCCGAAATCCCGATTTCTTCAGGGTTCAAATCAAACTTCCCTGCGGCTATCGCCTCTTCAATCTGTGCTGTCGCTTCATCCGAAAACTTATCCCCCTCAGCATTAATCAGCTTCAAACCATTATCCTGATACGGATTATGCGAGGCGGTAATCATTACGGTCATATCCACATCTAAGGTCGGAGTCAGCATCGTTGCCGCCGGAGTAGGAATAACCCCGAGTTTCAAAACATCTACCCCCGCAGCATTAAAACCTGCGGTTAAAGCTGCTTCCAGCATTTCTCCGGAAACGCGGGTATCTCTGGCTATTGCGGCCTTGCGTTTATTCCGGCAGACCAGCTGCCCGGCAGCCATACCTAATTTCAAGGCAAATTCCGCAGTCATCGGATAAACATTAGCCACACCGCGCACACCGTCAGTTCCGAATAATTGATTTCCCATTGCAAACTCCTGATATTATCTGTTCAATATGGCTGTTATCATATCTGCTGAACCAAAATGCACAAGCTTAATCGTCAAATATCAACTCAATAGATGTGACGGATTGTTACAATGGCACTACATCCGGTCGCGTGCAGAAGAATACGTCCCCAACACATGGACATAATTAGAAAAAAACGACAATTCCTCAAACGCATTTTTATAAGCCTGTGTCTGCGGGTGCGCCTCGATTTCCGCATAAAACTGCGCCGAAACGAATTTACCGTCCAGCAAATAGCTCTCCAGTTTAGTCATATTAATGCCGTTTGTCGCAAAACCGCCTAAGGCTTTGTACAATGCCGCCGGAATATTTTTCAATTTGAAAATAAACGAAGTAATAAACTTGCAGCCGTCATCCTCAGGCACAGCCTCCTCACGCGACATAATCAAAAAGCGGGTCGTATTATTGGACGCATTTTCAATATTAGCCGCCAAAATCTGCAAACCATATATCTCCGCCGCCAATTTAGAGGCTATCGCCGCCTTAGACATATCCTGCCAAGCCAAAACATCTTCACAAGACTTGGCGGTGTCAATCCGCGCCATCGGTTTGATACCGTGAGCTTTAAGAAAATCCGCACATTGTGCCAAAGCCTGCGGATGGGAGGAAGCCGCAACAATATCCTCAAGCTTTGCGCCCGGCAGGCCGAGCAATTGGTGCTCTATCCGCAAAAAATGCTCGCCGACAATATGCAACCCGGTTTGAGGCAGCAGAAAATGCACATCGGACACCCGGCCGGCATTGGAATTTTCTACCGGAATCATTGCCGCATCAGCTTCGCCGGCAGAAACTTTGCCCATCGCCTCTTCAAATGTTTCGCAAGGCAGATACGTCTGCGCCGGGAACACTTGCATTGCCGCAATATGCGAATAAGCCCCGGCCACGCCTTGATATGCAATTTTCATCTTCATGTTCACCCTCAAAAACCATTTGCAATTAAACGCTTTATAAACTATAACATCAAAAAAATAAAGCCTGAATTTGAAAGCCCGAACATGAAAGTAGATATCTTCGATTTTGATTTAGACCGCAGCTTGATTGCCACCCAGCCCGCTGATCCGCGTGACAGCTGCAAATTGCTGGATGTCACGGAAGATAATCTGATTAACGACCGTATTTTTACTGAACTTCCGGACTTGCTTGAAGAAGGCGATGTCTTGGTCTTCAATGATACCAAAGTCATCCCGGCTCGGCTCTATGCCGTTCGCGGCCAAGCCGAAGTTGAAGTCACGCTTTATCATCCGGTTGACGGCATTCGCTGGATGGCGTTCATTAAAAACGCCAAACGCCTGCATGAAGGCGATACCATTACTTTCTACACAGCTGAAATCGCCCCCGAACAATCACAATTCAGCGCGGAAATTATCGGCAAGAAAGGCGAAGACGGCGTCGAAATCGCTTTCACCTGCCCTCCCCAGAAACTGGCGCATATGTTGGAAACTTACGGGTCTATGCCTTTGCCGCCATACATCAAACGCAGCAAACCGGACGCTGCGGACAAAGACAGTCTGTGGAATAGATACAGCGATAAAGAAAATTATCAAACCATTTATGCCAAATATGAAGGGGCTGTGGCCGCGCCGACAGCCGGCCTGCATTTTACCGACAGAGTTTTTGACGCTTTGGAGAAAAAAGGGGTCAAAAAAGTATTTCTAACGCTGCACGTCGGCGCCGGAACTTTTCTTCCGGTCAAAGTTGAAGATACGGACGACCACAAAATGCATTCCGAATACGGCATTATCAGCCAAGAAGCCTGCGACACCATCAATCAGGCCAAAGCCGCGGGCAAAAGAATTATCGCCGTCGGCACGACTTCGCTCCGCCTGCTTGAAACCGCCGGAGATGAAAACGGCATTCTCCGCCCGTTTACCGGAGAAACCAGCATATTTATTACGCCGGGCTATAAATTCAAAATTATTGATTATATTGTCACTAACTTTCACTTGCCGAAATCCACATTGTTTATGCTGATTTGCGCCATTGCCGGCACAGACCGCATGAAAACGGCCTATCAACACGCCATGTCTAACGGCTACCATTTTTATTCATATGGCGACAGCTGCTTTTTGAAATGCGTAAATAAAATTTAAACCCTTATCCTTTACAATCTCCGCTGATTGGAAAGGATAACCCCGTGCGCAAATTCATACATAATCTCCAGCAAATTCTGCCGCAAGTGCATAACGCGCAGCTGCCGGCTTTAATCTTCGGACTGGCTCTGCTGGGATTTTATCTCTATGGCGATATCAGCACAGACTCTATGCTGGTCTTTCACGGGCTTTTTTTCTTTTGGGCTGTGGCAAGCTTCGCAATTCTGATTTATTTCAACCGGCGCAAACCTGTCTTTTATTTACTGGCAACGGTTCTGGCTTACATTTTAATAAACGCCTTCAAACGACTTTACAGCCTCGACTATTTAAGCTCCCCGGCATATCAAAATCTGTGTTTTTTTATTCCGCTGAATTTGGGACTGTTTTATTTCTGCCCCAACCGCCGCCTCTTAACCCGCAATACAGTCCATTGGCTTCTGTTTATTTTGGCGGAATATGCGCTGGCCGAAAAACTAACCTCGCTCTCCCTCACCGCTGCCGTATATTTCTCCGCCGACAGCATTAACCTCAATTCATTAAGCACGGTGCTTTTTTGCCTTTTGACACTCGCCTGTTTTTGGCGGGCAATCGCTACCGGTTCAATCATGGACAGCGCTCTGGCTTATGCCGGATTAAATATTTTTGCGGGTTTTTACTATTCATCCAGCCCTGCAGCCTTAACTATCTTTTTCTGTGCCGCCGCCGCCACGATTTGCTATGCCGTGTCAAAACATATATACTACACCACCTACACCGATATTGTTACCGGTTTGCCCGGACGTAATGCCTACCTGAAACAATCAAAATCTTTTCCGCTTAAATACAGCCTCGGCATCATCTGCATTGACAACTTTGAACACCTGCAACAGGTTTTCGGCCGCCGCGGCAGCAATGCCCTTGCCCGGATGATAAGTATGCGCCTGCTGGAAACAGACAATGAAAATCCTGTTTACCGCTGCTCTGAAGATGAGTTTGTCATAATCTTTAAAAATGAAGATAAAAAAGAAGGCTTTGAACGGCTTGAGAAAATCCGCCGCGCCATTGCATCTGCCGAATTTATGCTTGGCAACCGTAAAAAAGGCTTAAAATTAACCGTTTCCTGCTGCGTTTCCGAAAAGAAACGCAGCGACGACAACTCGTTGGAAGTCTTGCTTCGTGCCCGCAAAGCTTTGCAGAAAACCTATCAGTTTACGCAGAACGTGACCACAAAGGCTTAAGATATTTCACCGATAAAACAGCCAGCCCGGCAACCAGCAACGGCACAGACAAAATCTGTCCCATCGTCACATTTCCGAAAATAAACCCGAGCTGCGCATCCGGCTGGCGAAACTGCTCCATGCTCATACGGAAAACCGCATATAACACCGCAAACAAAGCAGCCACAGTTCCCTTTCTTTCCCTGACGGTCTTAGAGCGCCACAACAAATTTAGAATAACAAACATTAACAAACCTTCGGTCAAAGCTTCATAAAGCTGCGACGGATGCCGAGGAATATAGCCGCCGTTAGGAAACTTCACGGCCCAAGCCACATCTGACGGACGTCCCCATAATTCATCATTTACAAAATTAGCCAACCGTCCGAGAAAAATTCCAATCGGCGCATACAACACCACCAAATCGGCAAGACGCAAAAACGGATATTTGATTTTATGGGAAAAATACCACATCGCCAGAATTACCCCGGCAATGCCGCCATGAAAAGACATCCCGCCGTGCCAAATGGCAAAAATTTGCAGCGGATTATGCAGATAGGTATCCTGTCCGTAAAACAAGACATAACCAAATCTGCCGCCGAGAATAACCCCCAACGTAATATAGAAAACCAAATCTTCAATATTTTCCTTGCTCAGTCCCAGATTATTTTTCGCGACATTGCGTTTCAGCAAAAACCAGCCGATTAAAATACCAAACAGATAGGCCATGGAATACCAACGGACTGCCAACGGGCCGATTGTAAACATAATCGGGGAAATCTCAGGAAAATCTAAACCGTTCATCTTTTCATCCTCTGAATTATCTAATATGTAAACATTATATTAATATAAAAAAATATATCCACACCTAAAAAAAATTCCGCACAGCGCTTTTTCATAACATATTGTTTTAAATAGATAAAAAATAAACTTAAAAAATTTTGCCTGTGAATTAGGTGGAAAACTGCAGTAAGGGGATTGCCTAACGCGACTCGGTAATGCAATCTTATTTTCACAAGCCCGTGGTCGTTTTTAAAAAAGGTAGAGAAACTAATGAATTTGGCAAAGAATTATGCCCTGACATATAACCCGATTGACACTGTCGAACACTTATTCAGCACGAAGTCTTATGAACTTGACCGCCGGGCTGAAAATGAAGTTGTCGTTGAAGTGCAAGGCAAATGGAACAATATGCTGCTCTTTTTTGCCTGGGAAGAAAATATGCACTGTCTTCACCTTTCCTGCCTGATGGATATAAAAAGCACCATTGAAGACCGCACCAAGATTTTTGAGATGCTGGCACTGGCCAATGAAGAACTCTGGGTCGGCCATTTTTCCTACTGGACCGAACAAAATATGCCGGTTTTCAAACACGCGGTTATCATAAACGACACGGAAGACAATATTGAAAGCAAAATTGCCCAAATCATAGACATCGCCATCAAAGAATGCGAACGGATGTACCCGATTTTTAACGTTGTCCTCACCAAAGGAATGCCGCCGCGGCAGGCCATGTACCCCATGATGATGGAAACCGTCGGCCAGGCCTGACAGCCCCTTGCTTTTTAGGTTGATATTTTTCCAAACATCCTTTACTATAAGCCTAGCTGGCTAGTTATAAAACATTGCCAGCCTGTTTATGCCACATAAACAGCTATGAACCAGTGGTTCCGGAACTGTGAGAGGTTCCGTTAACAGCGGCGGTGTTAGTACCGCCTATCTAGATACTAACGCCGTTCTGGTACCTGCCGCACTTCATGGTGGTCGGGATATGCCCTTGTCTATCAGATTAAGGGCGGTTATCGCTGTTATAACTCTCTCACTAAATCTTGACCACCGCCTTCGGCTTTAACCACATATGTATTTGCATCGAGGTGCAACATGGCTGCCACCAACAAATTTTCCCCTTGCCACTATCAATCCCTTTCGGTTACGCCGATTGACAAATATATCGGCCGACAAATCAAACTGCGCCGCAATTACCTTAAAATGTCACAAGACAAATTAGGGCAGTCGGTTGGATTAACTTTCCAACAAATTCAGAAATACGAAAAAGGCTTAAACCGCATCAGTGTCAGCCGCCTGTGGCAAATCAGCCATGCCTTGCAGGTCAATATTTCATATTTTTTTGAAAATATGCCTCAAGATATTCTGAATGATTGCGCGGACAATGAATGCCAAACTCTCTCGCAGCCAAGCACTCTTTATTACTCGGAAACAGATTTGAAACGGCTGAATGCTTTCAATAAAATCAACAACTCTCAAATTACCAGCATTTTGGACAGGCTCTTAAACACTTTGGCCTTTCCTTACAAAAAAGAAAACTATTAAATAACGTTGGCCCTCTGCCCCAAAGAAAACATTAGATATTCACGGGTAAACTCGTAGCTCCATAGTAGCAATAAAAAAAACTCCCCCGAAAAACACTTTCGGGGGAGTTTGACATTTCGCCTATACTTCAGGAATAGAGACTTGCATCCTCTTGCTTTCCTCAACAGGACAATCGCCTGATTGATTGATTTTTTCACCGGCTATCACCTGTTTAATTTCATCTCCGGTCAAAGTTTCATATTCAATCAAAGCTTCAGCCAGCAGCGTCCATTCTTTTTCTTTTTCACGCAATAAATTCTTAGCGCCTTCATAACCTTCATTAACCAAACGCTTAATTTCTGCATCCACCAAGCGGGCTGTTTCCTCACTCATATTCTTACTCTGAGTAACAGATTTACCGAGGAAAACCTCGCCGGAGTTCTCAGCATAGAGCACAGGCCCTAACGCGTCGCTCATCCCCCATTCGGTCACCATCGAACGCGCCAGATTGGTCGCCATTTGAATATCGCCGGATGCGCCTGAAGTCACGGCATCATAACCGAACTTCATTTCTTCGGCAACACGTCCGCCCATCGCCACAATCAGCCGCGACATCATCTGCTGACGAGTAATGGAATAGCGATCTTTTTCCGGCAGTTGCTGAACCATACCTAAGGCTCTTCCCCGCGGAATAATCGTTGCCTTATGAATAGGGTCAGACCCTTCGGTAAACAAACTGCAAATCGCGTGCCCGGCTTCATGATAAGCAGTATTCATCTTTTCGCGGTCGTCCATAGCCATAGACTTGCGCTCCGTGCCCATCAAAACTTTGTCTTTAGCTTCGTCAAAGTCTTTCAGCGTAACCTTGCGTTTGTTTTTACGAGCCGCCAACAAAGCTGCTTCATTAACCAGATTTGCCAAATCCGCACCGGAAAATCCCGGCGTACCGCGCGCAACCGTTGTCAGATTAACATCCTTTGCCAGCGGAACTTTTTTAACATGGACTTTTAAAATCTCTTCACGGCCTTTAATATCCGGATTGGAAACAGTCACCTGACGGTCAAAACGTCCGGGACGCAGCAAAGCCGGGTCCAAAACATCCGGACGGTTGGTTGCCGCAATCAAAATCACGTTTTGATTATCGTCAAACCCGTCCATCTCCACCAACAACTGGTTAAGCGTCTGTTCGCGTTCATCATTTCCGCCGCCCAGCCCGGCACCGCGATGACGCCCGACGGCATCAATCTCATCAATAAATAATAAGCATGGAGCATTCTTTTTAGCCTGCGCAAACATATCGCGCACCCGTGAAGCGCCCACGCCGACAAACATTTCCACAAAATCCGAACCGGAAATGGAGAAAAACGGCACATTGGCTTCCCCAGCCACAGCTTTAGCCAGCAAAGTCTTACCCGTACCCGGAGGACCGACCATCAACACACCTTTCGGAATACGACCGCCCAAACGCTGAAACTTGGAAGGATCTTTCAAAAAGTCAATAATTTCTTCAAGCTCTTGCTTGGATTCATCACAACCGGCCACATCGGCAAACGTTACTTTTTTATTATTTTCAATTAACCGCGCCCGAGATTTGCCGAAGCTCATCGCCTTGTTATTCCCCGAACTTGCCTGACGCATAAAATAAACCCAAACGCCGATAAGCAAAATCATCGGAAACCACGAAATCACAATTCCCCAGAATGTATTCGATGACGTATCTTCAGGCTGCGCCTCGACCTTAACACCATTCTTGCGCAAAGTTTCCACCATTGTCGGATCATAAGGCGCATAAGTAAAGAAACTGCGTCCATCGGTCAGCTTGCCTTCAATATTAGCGCCGGCTATCGTCACCTCGCTGATTTTTTTATTCTCAGCTTCATTCATGAATTCTGAAAAAGCCAACTCCGAATAATTAGCTCTTTTGGCAGATTCTGTAAAATGATTCATCAGTGAGGAGAGCAGCAAAATCGCCACAATCCAGACAATAAGATTTCTTCCTGAATTCATTCGCGGATTCCTTAAATAAAAATGTTACTTACTAATATATAGGGTGAAGCCTGCTAAAACTCAATAGACATTTTGGTTTTTACCAGTACCGCTCGGAGTTTATACGGCAAATCAACATGCTGGTATGCCGGAAAACAATCCGTAAAAAATTTCCAAACTTTTTTAGGTAACCGCGCTTTAAGCTTAAGCTCGGGAATAACCCATATTTTTCCGCGACTGATAAAAATTTCGCAATGCCCAAGCGTTGCCCCGCGGAAATCGCCAAACAACCGACCGATTAACCGCTCAACATCATCTGAGCGCGCCGTATATTGATTACCGCCGACTTTCCTGATTAAGGCGCGAATGACCTGATAAACAATCTCTTCATGTTCGTTTTGCAGGGCTTTGACCGGCAGACAAACGGCAACGTCCTCCCACCATGTGACATTCGCCTGAATAAAATTATCTCTTTGTTGAGCAATATAATCTTTCGTTCGGGACAACACCCGCATTGTATCTGCAATTCGCTTAGAACTAATACCAACCATATCTTCCATAACCGGCAAAAGCTTTCTCACCCGGCATCGCAGAAAATCTTCGCTCTGATTGCTTGGATCTTCAACCCAGCTGATATTTCTCTGTTGCAAATAATTTTTCAGGCATTCGGAAGAAATATTCAACAACGGACGAACAATGCTCACACCATCCAACTCATTAACTTCCGCCATGCCGCACAAACCGGTCACGCCGCTGCCGCGCTGTAAACGCATAAGAAATGTTTCGGCCTGGTCCTGTTGATGATGGGCAACGCACAAGATTTCAACCCCATTGGCTTGACACCACCCCTTCAGCAAAGCATATCGCGCATCCCGTGCGGCTTCTTCAATCCCGGTAGACGGCTTTTCGCCTTGCCACACCAAAATATGATGTTCAATCTCATGCTCAGCCATCAACTTGGCCACATATGCGGCTTCTGCAGCCGATTCCTCCCGTAAACCATGATCAACCGTCAAGGCAATAACCTGCCGCCCTTGCGGCCGCAACAATTCATCCAACAACAAAACCAAAGCCAAAGAATCCGCACCGCCGGACACCCCGACAGCCACCTTTGCTCCGGTTATTTTTGATAAGTTAATGATGTCTTTTAAATTTGCCATGATAATCAAAAAAGGCTTGGGCTGCGACGTAATTTTTGAGCGACGTGTAGAATTAACTACACGAGTGAAAAAATCACAAGCATGACAGGCCTTTATCAATTTTATTTACATTTGAGTTTTGCGGCTTCCCCCTTAACCTTTTTCAATAAAGAAGCTTCGGCCTTGGGGAATTCCTTCGCAACATTTGTTAAAGCGGCACAAGCTTCGGACTTTTTGCCCAGCTGGTTCATTGCCATCCCCAGTTTATAAAGACTTTCAGCCCCTTTAGCTCCGCTTTTATACTTTTCATAACCTTTGCCGAAAGCCACTGCGGCTTTAGCATAATCCTTTTGGGCATAATAAGCTTCGCCCAGCCAGTATTGCGCATTGGATGCCAGCTTATCGGTTGAAAAACGGTCAAGGATTGTCGTAAAATTCTGCTCGGCTTTAGCATAATCTCCGCTATTAAAAGCTTCCAAACCTGTTTGATATATTTTGTTGACGTCTTGTCCTTCGACTGGGGCTAACTCATCGCCTTTAATACTGTCGCCTGTCAGGGATTTCGGGGCATTATCTGCTTTCGGCGCAGCAAATTTCGGACCTTTGGAAGCCGTTCCCACACCGCCGCTGATTGGTTTTCCCTCAATCATCTTGATACGGACATCAACATCTTTATTAATCATATCCAAGCGATCATTGAGCATTTTTATTTTATAGCCCAATTCCTCAACTTTACCGTTCATATTGCGTATCTGCTCTTCAAAATCGCTCATCCGCACCAAAATATCAGAAGATTTTCCGGCAGGCACATTACTCTGGTCGCGATACAACTGCCGCTGCAACACTTCAATATCTTCGCGCAGATTATCAACTTCCCGCTGGGAAGCATAATTGCCGATAGCCTGCACCGGAGCAGCAAACAGGCTGCATCCAAACACCACGCTGCAGAATTTTATTTTATTCATGACACGCATCCTTATTTTGATTACACATTTAATGAGTAATTTAATACCAAAATACCGCAAGCTCAAGCATTAAACCCGATGTATCCACGCCCGGGACAAAAAAAGAACGCACCCTTAACAGGATGCGTTCTTCTGAACCTGAACGTTCTTAAAGGAGGTATTAGTTACCAGCTTTAACAACGGTTACAGCACGACGGTTCTGAGCCCAGGCAGCTTCGTTGTTGCCCAGTACTGCCGGACGTTCTTTACCATAAGAAATGGTAGAGATTCTGTCAGCAGCGATACCCTGAGAAACCAGGTACTGTTTTACAGCGTTAGCACGACGTTCACCCAAAGCTAAGTTGTACTCTCTGGTACCTCTTTCATCGCAGTAGCCTTGAACGATAACATTAACATTTTCGTGTTTCTTCAGCCATTTAACCTGAGTCTGCAGAATTTCAGCAGAATTGTCGGTAATAGCAGAGCTGTCGAAAGCAAAGAAGATTCTGTCTTCGGCATTAGCCATGAAGTCACGAGCCATCTTAGAATCGCATTCTGCACCGCCGAACAAGGTGCTCATAGAAGAACAGCCTGACAAAACAACGATAGCAGCGAACAAACTTAAAAGTTTTTTCATTTTATTTTTCTCCATATGGGTTACTTATTTAATTGCTAAACAACTAATACAGCATTAACTTAACAACAAAAAATTAATTTTCAATAACAAAAAGAAAAACATTATAAAAAAAACTCACATCCCTCATAAAATCAGCATTCTTTAAGCGATTAAAAACCGCCAACACCTCCTATACGCTATAAGCTCTGATATCTGTAAACTTTATTCTGCGAGTCTGTAAAAATCAAACGGCATAAAAAAAGACCCTCAGAAAAGAGGGTCTTTGCAATGCGCCTATTCCAACAGCTCAAAATTGTCTTCATTGAAGTCAACCACACAGGGAAGACCGCAATTATAATCGACAATCAGAACTTTCTTAGTCAGCTCCTGGGTATTTTCTACCTGTCCGACCAATTGAGCCCAGACGTCATAATCCCTTCCGGCCAGAAAATAACCGCGGGATTTGTCACAATGATAGCGAAGCATTTTTATGTCGCTGGTTGCCAGCAGCTTATGTTCCTCACGCAGGCCGGCCATAAAAACCGAAGCATTTGTGAGTTCTCGCCATTCCAGATTCATCAGCACCAACCGGAAGCAGCCGTTTCCAACAACTTGATAAACATTAGCTTCCATCAGGCAGATATCATCTTTTCCCAGCTTTTCTTCTTCCATTTCCCCGACCCAAAGCGCGCCATAGGAACGTTGTTCACTGGCAAACGGGCCGTTTTCCGAATGCGGGCGATAGCCTTGCACAAAAATATTCGGCACGACATCGGCTTTTCTTCTCAAGTTATGCGGCAACAAGCCGGCAATGAAATAAAAGCCTTCGGGAATGATTTTCGTAGGCTGTAACTTACTCCAAACATTGGAACACTCAAACACAGCCAAAGCTGAACTTACGGGCGAACGTCTGTCGCCAACAAAACAATTTGCTTTCATGTTAATATATTTTAATGGTTATTACTTAGTCGCAGCGTACTATCTGGGAGCTGCTGACAAATCTGAATTTCAACATACTAGGGCCAAAATCGCCAAGTTTTCCGTAACGATACTCTTTGCCGACAGTTAATTCGTCACCGTCAACATCCAGCAGTGTACCGCTGTTAATCATACAGACAAGCTTACGCAAAGCGCCGCCGTCATGAGGCTGA
Organism: uncultured Alphaproteobacteria bacterium; assembly: GCA_910577205.1. GTDB lineage: Bacteria > Pseudomonadota > Alphaproteobacteria > RF32 > CAG-239 > Scatocola. The sequence continues at coordinate 30,788 of CAJTMA010000003.1, read as the reverse complement.
TACTCCAAAATTCGGCCAATTTCCTTAAAACCAAGAAAGTTAAAGTCACACCAACCGAAAGAGTTCACCGCTTTTCCACCATTTCTGCTTAACAGCCAGTCAAAAGCTTCATCAACTTTATGGCTGTTCAGCCAATCGCCATTATCTAATAGCAAATGGTAATGATAACCGTCTTCTTCCTCCCAGATATAATAGCTCTGCGATGAAGAAAGCCGTTTATACCGTCCCGTCTGGCCAATTCCAAACCTTGCCTGCTTAATATCCGCGACATATAACATTTTACCGCGCTCCGGCCGGCTTGTGACAAGGATATTTTCCACCATATCTTTATGTGCGATAAAATATGCCCCTCGATCAACCTTTAAAGCAGGAACTGCAATTTGCACCAATCCGGTATGATATGTTGGATTTTCAGTATAAAAACCTCTGAGATTGTTCAAAAGTTTTTGCACTTCTTCTTCCGGAACAACTTTAATGTCATTATCCGGTCTATAACGGTTGCCTAACATTCTTTCATAACTAAAACTGATGGCTTCTTGTTTTAATTCATCCATTTCAATACTTTTTTTAAATTAATAATAGTGATGATAATATAAATTTAGCTCTTTATAGCCTAACCAAGCTTTTTTGTCAATGAAGACTTTGTCAAATTTGACAAAAGAACATCTCACACCTGAAGCATAAGACATTCAGAAATCCCCCAGCCATATAGCCCTCCTCAAACTTATCGCCCCATGCCTCATATAAGCATCACTTCCTGCCCTCATTGACGCATCCCAAAACTTACCGCACTCCCTCCCCACATGACGCACTTAAAAAATAGCCACACTTCCCTAATCGCCCCGCCCTATAGGCGCACCCCAAAAGTTACCAACTCCCTACCCTACACAAACCACTCCCCATTCTCCCCGCCCTATAGACGCACCCTCAAAGTTGCCAACTCCCTGTCCCTCATGGGTACACTCCCCAATCGCCCCCCATAGGCGCACCAAAAAAGCGCCTGATATCTCAGACGCTTTTTATTAATTACCTTACAGGCTCAGCAGAAACCTAATGACAACAGGCTTCTGACTAATCCTTGTGCTTAGGCAGATTTCTTGCAGCAGCAAGAACCACCGCTCTCTTTCTTGTCATTCTTGTGACGAACGGCAGCTTGAGCAGCAGCCAAACGAGCTACAGGAACGCGGAACGGAGAGCAAGAAACATAGTTCATGCCACAAGTCTGGAAGAAATCGATAGATGCCGGATCGCCACCGTGTTCACCGCAGACACCCAACCAAATTTTCGGGTTAGAGCAACGGGCTTTTTCACAGGCCATCTTAACCAGGCAGCCAACGCCTTCAACGTCAATAGAAGCAAACGGATCTGCAACATAAACGCCGCGAGCGCGGTATTCATCCAGAATTGCGCCGGTATCGTCACGGCTCATACCCAAAGTGGTTTGGGTCAGGTCGTTTGTACCGAAGCCAAAGAATTCGGCAGATTGAGCCAATTCGTCAGCTTTCAAAGCTGCACGCGGCAATTCAATCATAGAACCGACTTCATATTTAACTTTTTTGCCTTTTTCAGCAAAAACTTTTTCAGCTGTGGTATCGATAATAGCTTTAACGATATCCAGTTCTTTCTTAGAACCTGTCAGCGGAACTTCGATTTCCGGAACAACTTTAACGCCATTGTCAGCGCATTCGATAGCAGCTTCCAAGATAGCGCGGGTCTGCATTTCGCAGATTTCCGGATAAGTAATCGGCAGACGGCAACCACGGTGGCCGAGCATCGGGTTAGATTCATGCAAAGCATTTGCACGATTCTGAACCTGCTGCAGGGTCATACCCATCTTGTCAGCCAATTCTTTCATTTCAACTTCAGTATGCGGCAGGAATTCGTGGAGAGGAGGATCCAACAGACGAATAACAACCGGCATACCTTCCATGATTTTGAACAGGTCTTTGAAGTCCTGCTTCTGATACGGCAGCAAGCGAGCCAAAGCAGCGCGGCGGCCTTCTTCATTATCAGACAAAATCATAGCGCGCATATCAGCAATACGTTTCGGATCGAAGAACATATGTTCGGTACGAGCCAAACCAATGCCTTCTGCACCAAAATCACGAGCCTGCTGTGCATCTTTCGGAGTTTCGGCATTAGCGCGAACTTCCATCGTTTTGATTTCATCAACCCAAGTCATCAACTTGCCGAAGTTACCGGTCATTTCAACGTTTACAGTCGGAACTTGGCCTTCAATAATCTGACCTTTACCGCCATCGATAGATACCCAGTCACCTTCTTTAACAACAACACCGGACTTAGTGGTCATGGTTTTGTCTTTGTAGCTGATGGTAATATCATGAGAACCGGAAACGCAAGGAGTACCCATACCGCGAGCAACAACGGCTGCGTGAGAAGTCATACCGCCGCGGGCAGTAATCAAACCTTGGGAAGCGTGCATACCGCCGATATCTTCCGGAGAAGTTTCGTTACGGATCAAGATAACTTTTTCGCCTTTAGCAGCCCAAGCTTCAGCATCGTCAGCATTGAAAACAGCACGGCCGACAGCAGCACCCGGAGATGCCGGCAAACCGGTAGCGATAACGTTTTTCTTAGCTTTCGGGTCAAGCATCGGGTGCAACAATTGGTCTAATTGTTCAGCACCAACGCGCATAATAGCTTCTTCTTTATTCAGCAGGCCTTCTTCAACCATTTCAACAGCCATACGAACGGCAGCAGCAGCGGTACGTTTACCGTTACGGCATTGCAACATCCACAATTTGCCATGTTCAATGGTAAATTCCATATCCTGCATATCTTTGTAGTGAGCTTCCAGATTGTTGCGGACATCAACCAGTTCTTTGTACAGGTGCGGCCATTTTTCTTCAAGAGAAGTGCCGTCGCCTTTGGAAGCCATGGGTTGCGGTGTACGGATACCGGCCACAACGTCTTCACCTTGGGCATTTACCAGATATTCGCCGTAGTAAACGTTTTCACCGGTAGCCGGGTCGCGAGAGAAGCAAACGCCGGTAGCGCAGTCATCGCCGGCATTACCGAATACCATGGTCTGTACGTTAACAGCAGTACCCCAGTCACCCGGAATATTGTTCAATTTACGGTAGGTAATCGCACGGTCAACCATCCAGGAACCGAATACGGCGCCGATACCGGCCCACAATTGCTCCCAAGGATCTTGCGGAACTTCTTTACCCAATTTTTTACCGATTTCTTTGTATTCTTTAACCAGTTCTTTCAAATCTTCGGCAGTCATATCTGTATCAGAAGTGTAGCCTTTAGATTTTTTCATATTTTCCAGAGCTTCTTCATAGAGGTCGAGGTCAGCACCCAAAACCACGTCAGAGAACATCTGCAGGAAACGACGATAAGAGTCGTAAGCAAAACGTTCGCTGCCGGAAGCTTTAGCCAGAGCATTAACAGTTTCATCATTCAAACCGAGGTTCAAAACGGTATCCATCATACCCGGCATAGAAACGCGAGCACCTGAACGAACCGAGAACAGCAATGGGTTGTTGGCATCGGCAAATTTTTTGCCCATGATTTTTTCAACATCTGCAACAGCAGCTCTAACCTGATCTTTCAGGTCTGCCGGATAGGTGTGATTGTTATTGTAATAATATGTGCAAACTTCCGTCGTAACGGTAAATCCCGGAGGAACAGGCAAGCCGACAACATTCATTTCTGCCAGGTTTGCGCCTTTTCCGCCAAGGAGATTGCGCATGCTGGCATCGCCTTCAGCTTTGCCGTCGCCAAATGTATATACCCATTTACTCATGGTACTGATAAGCTCCTATAGCTATTAAGGTTAAAACACGGATTCGGATTCAGGAGAGATTCGCATCGCAAAACCTTTTAAGGAGCGCTGAAAACAAGCAAAACGCTAAGAATACAGCACCGCAAAATCGGCCTAGCAGACGGAAAAAGCTTTAAAATCCTCCTCCACTCAAACTGCCGCGAATCTATAACAGATTGTCTGATTCTTCAAGCAAAAAATGCCAAGCCCCCGATTCTACCCACAAATTTAAATATTCCAAGAACACCGAGCCTCAGAGCTACCTGCATTAGATGCCACAAGTTTTTATTGTATTTTTAACAATTTTGGCGTATACTAAAAATTGACAAAATACATATTATGTCACCTTATTACATTGAATATAATTAGGCAGGTAAAATATATGGGTGAAAACTTATATTTTATTTACTGGTCCGATCACGATATAAATCTGAACCGCAAATTCAGATACCCTACTCTTAGCCAGCAAAGCTAAGATTCTTTTCATTTTAAATAAATAAAAAAAACAATAAAAAACTTCAAAAAAATGAAAAATTTAATTAAATTCGCAGTTGCAGCCATGATAATGGTTCTCTGCACAGTGATTTTGAGCGCATGCTCAGGTAGTGAAATTGAAAGTGACGGCGGCAAAAAACCGACTGTCCCAACCGTAGAAAGTGTTGAACGCAACTCTTGCACCAGCAACGTTGTGAACAACTACACCACCGACAACGCGGAAATTAAAACCCGCGCCGTGGTCGTTCCTCAGGGAAATTACGAGGCCCTAATCTCAGCCAAGTCCACCCACCAGTTTGTCGTCGATGTCTTCTACAAAGACGATGCTAAAGTGGATCAAGACTCAGCTGCCTACACCGTAACCAATACGGTTAAAGGCTATGGGCTGAAGAAAACCCGCTATGCGCGTTCGGTTAAAGTCTTCGAAAAATGGAAAGAGGAATCTGCCACTCTCGAAGACGGCCGTGTGGTTCGCGCCTACACCTTTAACGGTGAACAAGGCGGCGAAGTTTTCAAACTGTCAACCATTGATGAACAGACTTGTTCCGACAAATCTGTCACCATCAAAGGCGCTACATTTGAAGAGCTTTGTAAAAACCACTGGACAAACCGCAAACTGGTGAAAGTAGAAGTGGTTTATCTCAATACCGATTCCGCCGATTACCGCCTGCACCGTATCGACTTCATCTTCAACGATGCCCTCGCATACGGAACAGACAGCAATGGCAAAGACAACCGCAAGGTTGAATTTACCATGCACAGCGAAAAGGTATGGATTGCCAAAGAAGGCACAACGCCTCCTATTCCTGATGATCCCGAAGAAATCATCGCCTACACCGCTAAACAGAAAGGTTTTGAATTCGTTAAAGATTCAATTTCAACCGAAACCAACCAGAAGATTACCATATCCAAGGCTTGGATTCAGTTTGAAAAACTCCTCTCTACCGGCGAGAAGAAAGCGTCTTACCGTCCCGAAGTAATGCTGTATTGCCGCATAGATACGCCGGCTATCCAGACTGTCACTGTTTCTGATTTTAACATCAAGAACCTTGACGCTGAAAACTACAGCAAAATTGCTTACGGAGATAGAGAAGAACGCCGCGAGAACATCTTCGTTCAGAAGTACAGCCAGAAATTCACGACAAAGACCAACAAGGCTCAATTCATTTTTGACGGCAAAACCGAAGAAGCAACCTGCGTTGACTCTCTCGGCATTGAACATCCGTTTGAATTCCGCACTTGGGACTTTGCAGATTATGGCACAGAACTCTCTGATTTGGATGAGAAGGATGGCAAAGAACGCAAATTGTTAACATCAACTATTAATGCTGTTTTCAACCAGCGCAGCGACGATTATATCGGCGAAGCTGAATTGATTAAGCTGAAAGACGGACAGAAAAAATCCGGTATTGATGTTATCAACGAGCGTCCGAAAATCGACGGCGACAAAATAGTTATCGAGTTCGATAAGGAAAACAGATATAATGACGGCACCAAAGACACCATCTTTAATCTGACCTTTGACCCGAACTATCGCGTAACCGTTGAAGAGCCCATCGCGGTTAAAAACCGCGACTACGCGCGCCAGAGCAACGAAGCAATCAAACGCTTTGTTGAACGCGAAGCCACCAAAGTTGGTACATTTACTTGGCAGGCTACCCAATACTCCAATACATACGAGTACGTCGGCTTTAACAACGCCCTTCAGGCATATGTTCCTGAAAACGTGACTTACACCGACGAAGACGGTTTGTCTGACGAAGTAAAAGTTCCCGCTTGGACGCTGAACTGGGTAAAATTCACCAAGAGCGACAAAAATGAAGGCGATGACAAAAACCAGATTTTCACTGATACCATTCACTATCAGTTCAATCTGGCCGATGTTATGACCCCGATTAAGCCAAAGCAGCTGCTCCGCGCGACGCTCAACGCGAACGAACCCTCTGACCCCAGCGCTATCCGCTATGAATACGGTCCAAAAGAATATAACAAAGTTGATGCTCAAACCATTTTCGTTTTCCGCAACAAGTTTGCGATTTATGACAATGGCAGCAAGAAACAGATTGGTCAGGTAGGACACAACATCACATTCTATGTGGTAAGCCCCGAAGATCAAGAAGTTATTGTCAACAGCTTTGACATCAACAAACTGGCTCCGACTTTCGGTAAAAAAGTTAAAGGCGAAACAACCACTGACGGCTCGTACACCATTACGAACTACACTCAGGAGGCTGTCACCAAAACTTCGAAGTCAAACCAGATATTCGTAGGCCATTCACAGGAAGTCATCTACACCGACGAATTCGGTCAGGAAGTTGACTTCACGGCACTTGACTGGGAATTCAGCGAAATCAGCGGCGAATTCACCGAATTGACAGATGAAGGCGACTATCAGCGTAAGCTGTTCACTTCCACGATCAGCGGACGTTTTGTTGACGCAGCAAACTACGTCGGCAAAGTCATCTTCAAGAAGTCAAACAACGGTGGCGGCGGCACAACCGATATTTCTTACTACCTTTACACCGATAAAGGCATGAAGGAAGTCGGCGACAGCACTTACACTTACATAACCCAAACTCCCGTTTATGCAGACGGAAGCAAGGGCACAGCTAAGGTAATTGGTGTCAATCTCGGCCGCAAGGCATCTGCACCTGCAAAACAGGTTAAGGATGTAAACGACTTCAACGTTACTGAGGGCACCCCGACAACCGGAACGAAGACCGCTAATGGCAAAACCAGACAGAATAATGGCTTTACGATTAAGGGCTATAGCAACAGCTATACCACCCGTTCGAACAAAGTTGCTTATGCTTTTGGTTTTGACAGCGAAGAAGCTGTTTATACTGATGAACTCGGACACGAAGAAACCATGCTTCACAGCGACTGGACTTTCGTGAACAAGAACATCAAAACAGAACAACTTTCCGACCAGGATGGCTTCAACCGTTACAGCTCTAATTCAACCATTGAAGCAAGCTACAACGGCGTAAAAGTTACTCTGACAGGTGAAGCTGAACTGCGTAAGACAGCAGTACCCGACGTTGCGACACTGAAGGACGTTGAATACGGCAACCACGGCATTGACTATAAGTCAGGCAACACTTGGACAGCTTGGCAGGAATATACCAAAATTTATTCCGATAACAGCCGTAAAGATGTTCGTAAAAGCGTTGATTTGACATATGTTGTCAATGCTCAGGCAATTAAGGATCAGATTGCGGCTGACGCATCTGCACCTTTCAAGAGCCTCACACCGGGCATGGCAAACTCAACCACCCGCAAGGATGGCGAGTTTATCACCATCACTTCGACCAGCACCGTTTATACCGAGGACTACACCATCTTTAACGACACTTATACCGCTGTTGCCGAAAAGGCCAGCTACTATGAAGTTGAAGACGGCGTTGATATCAAATTTGATTTTGACAAAGTAGAACTCGGCAATGTTGCGCACAGCAGCGATGACTTAACCAACACCAACCAGACTAAGGTTGTGGGCGGCATCACTTATGATGTTTATTCTCACACCGGCGTTTTGGGATACACTGTTGATTCTAAGGATTTCACTGCTCCCTGCAAAACTAATGTGCTGGTTGAAAAGTTATCAACTCCGAATGTTCCCGAAGCATGGGGACGCGTTAAGGGAGTGACCGGACATACGCTCGTTTTCGATCCCAATGTCGGCGATAACGGATCATTCCGTGACTGCTGGATTATTGACTTCGAAAATGGTAAATGGATGGTCATCGATAACAATTGGGGCGATAAAACACCCTTCTTCGGATGGGATGTTTGCTACAATGATGCCCGTATCCGCAGTGCCGTGAAATTTGACGACGGCGGCTTCTTCCCCTCTACTTGCGATCGCGATGGTACAGGATGGAAGTATGCCGGCGAAAAGGTAAACGGCAACGAGAAGATTGTCGATATGTCATTGCAACGCGCTCTGCTTGCCGGAATCAAGAACTTCACCGGTGACAACACTGCTGAAGTAACTCCGGAACGCGGCGGCCACGGCAATGTATCAGGACAAGTTCTTAGAATTTATTCAAAAGAAGGTGTTCTGCTGACGACAATCGTAAGTAAATAAAGTTGAACCCTGCCCGCCCTCACCGGCCGGCAATAAAATATTTTATCACAATGAACAAAAGGAGAGTGCCGTTGGTAGGACACTGCACTCTCTGAAATCTTAAAAGCGGCGGGAGCATATGCCCCGCCGCTTTCTTTATGACATTCTTTGCAGAGAACCACAATTTACCCGAGGCAGAACGCCACGGTGTTATTCCAACACCGCCCCACCCCGGCAAGCGCAAATAAACTATTAGGCTTGTATCTGTTTTAGCACCCCGGGAATATCGGCATTTTACCCTTCAAAGGGCGAAGCTCTGAAATATTTTTCATAATATTTCTGTGGTAAATAGGGAAAATCTCTGACATTAATCTCCAAAACAATTCCGTAAACATCCAGCAAAGCTGCGACCTTGCGAAAATCAATATCACCCTGCATCGTTTCCAGCATATCTATTTCCAACATCGTCAAACCACTCATCTCGCTGGCATCATGCAGCGTAATATCCTTTTCCTGCCGATAATTATGCAGTGTATTCGCCAAAGCAAACATTGCAAAAACACAAGTTTTGTGCCGCTTATATACATATCTAACAGCGCCCATTCACACACCTCACCTCCAAAACCGGCTTTTGCCCATACAAACCGGCATAAGCCACCAGCAAAGACCAGCTGATTTGCTCATCGTCAAATTTGCCGCGTTCTAATTTATCAATAATGTCAACGGAAACGCCAAGTTTTTGCGCGCAGATTTCTATATTGTCATCAGCGGCGGACCGCAACCAATGTAATCTGGTAGCTGCTGCCGAACTGTCAATACAATAATGACCGGATTCTAAATACATATAACCATATCCTTATCATAAAGGCGGGAGGAGCCGAAAACCTGTTTCCAACACAGAACAGATGTGCTTATTTACTCCCAGATTGCACCGGCTGACGAGCAGCCGGCACTTTCCGGGTATTAGGCACACTCCTCCCATACTCTCACTATATGGTCAGATGTTTGTGTTGGAATATAACATCAAAACAAAGGGTTTTCGATCCTTGAATTTCGACTTTTATTCGTTTATACCATGCGAAAACCAACTTGCCAAGACCAATTCGCTTTCGCATTTGGCACTTGCTTTTTACTTGTTTTACAATACCGAATAAAACAAAACCCTCAAACCTAAAAGGTGTGAGGGAGTTAGCAACTGCACTAGTACAGTCCTCTTATTCGTGCGGAAGCCGCCTTATATCAGAGGCTCCCCCAAACGAGGGTTTGTTACTAGTGCTAGGAGTGCTACATCCCGCCTGCTCTCACAGTTAATCAGCTTCGGGTTCTGGACTTTGCCAGACTTGCCTCATCTGAAAGCTGATTCCAATTTAACGAAAGCAACACCTGATTGCAAGCGAAAAATAACGGCATCTGTTTCACCGATAAACCTAAAAATGAGGCTTTTTTCAAATTTTAATCAGACATTAATACCTTTGGATGTATAAAAAATAAATATTTTTGCAAATTAAGGCTTGCTATTTAGAAAAAATTAGTGTATATTTAGACAAAATTTGAGCTTTTTATCTACATTTTGGAGTTAAAACATGAGCAACAAACTTTTATTGGCCGCTTCAATATTTGCAATTTCATTCACTCTTGCAAATAATGCCGCAGCCTCTTGTGACGGCCCTTATCTGGCAGTGCGTGGCGGTGTTGCCAACCACAGCCTCGGCGATAAAGACGAGAACGTCGCAACCGACAAAAAATTAGACGTAGATGACAATTCTACAATGCTCAGCGGCGCTATCGGTTACCGCTGGGGATACTTCCGCGTTGAAGCTGAATATGTTTGGCGTAAAGATGCTGAAGACTCCAGCATCAAAGTTACACAAGGCATCCGTAAAGCATATGTCACCCAGCGTTCTGCCGAATTCTCTTCTGAATCATATATGGCTAACGTTTATTGGGATATTTCGCCATACACAATGTTCACACCGTATCTTTCTGCCGGCTTAGGTATGACCAGCTTGGAATATACCTTTAAGAATACCGGCTTGCCGACTGTAAAATATGAAGAAGATAACTTCACCTGGTCTGTCGGCGGCGGCTTATCCGCCCAGGTAACAACCCGTTTCAACATTGATGTCGGTTACCGTTACTATGATATGGGCGAACTGGCAGACGGTGCTATTCACAATCACGAAGTCTACGGCGGTATGCGCTACGTCTTCTAAACCATTCCCTCAGGAAAATAAAAAAGACCTCGAAAAGAGGTCTTTTTTGTGATTAAAATAAAAAAAGAAAAACACACCTCCGGATAAGCTCATCACTTAAAGGATTGAACCAGCGACCCCGCCAACATATACCATCCGTCAACCAATACAAAGAAGATGACCTTAAACGGAAGAGCCAGAACCGTTGGCGGCAGCATCATCATACCCATAGACATCAGAACCGAAGCAATAACCATATCGATAATCAAAAAAGGAATAAAGATTAAAAACCCGATTTCAAAGGCACGCCGCAACTCGCTTATCATAAAGGCTGGGATGGCTACTTTCAACGGTGTTTCGGCAACAGTTTCCGCCGGTGTTTCATGCGCCAAATCCGTAAAGAGCAACAAATCTTTCTCACGGGTATTGCGTACCATAAATTCTTTAATCGGGGCAGCGGCTTTCTCCAGCCCTTCCGCTATTTCCAGCTTTTCTTCATACATCGGCTTAATGCCTTCATCCCAAGCTTTTTCAAAAGTCGGAGCCATCACAAACATGGTCAGGAAGAGAGCCAACGACAACAAAACCATATTCGGCGGAGTCGAGTTGGTTGCCAAAGCGCTGCGCGTAATCGAAAAAACCACGATAATCCGGGTAAACGAGGTCATCATCACCAAAATACTCGGCGCAATAGACAGCACCGTTATCAGCAGAATGATATTAAAGATTCGCGCCGTTGCCGACCCGGTCGGTTCATCCTGAACATTCAGGCTGATAGTCTGAGCCGCAGCCACACCGATAAGCACAACATTAATAAACAACACCCACAGGGCAATCCGCATCAGTTTTTTAGACATTTATTTTTTAGCCTTATCCATTGTTGCCGTTTCTAACAGCAGATTTTGATTAGCCCCCAGCAGCAGAAGCATCTCTGTATTGTCTTTTTTAACCAGAACCAATGAATTTCTGGCATCAATCCGCCGGATTTCTTCGACAGACAAACGCTGGGTTGTTTGAAGCTTTTTGAAAAAACGGTTCTTAGCACCACGCAATTCGCAATATTTCAACAGCCAAAGCACCACCAACAACAGCCCCAAAACAAAAGCTAAAGACAGCACGGCCTTTAATATCATAATCCAATCCATTGCGTTTTCCTTAACCGGTAATCATTGCTCTGAAACTAGCATATTGTATTTTAATTGGCAATATGCTAGCTTGCATCCATGAACAACGAAAGCAACGACAATTCCCGCCGCCGCTCTTCAGGCGAATTCCAATCTCTGGCCAAAAGCATTCTGCCGCTGGCACGCAATGTGCTGGGCAAAAAAGGCTTTGTCGAAACAGATATCCTCACCAATTGGAATGCCATCATCGGCGAGGAGCTTGCCGCCTACACTTTTCCGCAGAAGATAGATTTTAAACGCGGGGAAAAAACCGGAGGCACGCTTCACTTGGCCGTTCCCTCGGGAGCTTTTGCGCTTGAAGTTCAGCATCGCGAAAAATTTATCCTGCAAAAAATCAACACTTATTTCGGATATAATGCCGTTTCAAACCTGCGCATTGCCCAAAATGCCGGACTGTCTTTAAAGGATATGCTTCCCAAAGAAACCAGCCGCCGCCCGAAAAAACTTGTAACCACAGATGAAGAAAATTATATAAAAGACCTGGCAGAAGAAATTAATCGTCCGGAATTAAAAGAAATTTTAATAAAATTAGGGCAAAGTGTGTTCACTGATAATAATTTGAAAGAGAAGAAATAACCATGAAGTTTGAAGATATCATCAAAAAAGTAAGTTCTTTCATTGCGGCATTCATTGTCTTTTTTATCGCCGCAGGGATGTATTTGAGCTGGAAAGGGTTCGTTATGCAGCCTGACGGACGAATTGTCCTGGTACGCCAAGCCAACGCGGCTTTGTTTGACGGCGATGCCGATGAAGAAATTTCTTCTCCTCTGGATTCTCAAATTGCATTGTCCCTCCCCAAAGGACCGGTTCTCGGCAAATCTTCTGCCCCGCTGACATTATACGAATTTTCATCCTTTGGCTGCACACACTGTTCAGATTTTCACTTGAGCACCTTGCCCCGGCTGGAAGAAGACTACATTAACTCCGGCAAACTTAAAGTTATCTTTGTGCACTTCCCGCTTGATAAAAAATCAATGCAAGGCGCGATGATTTCTCGCTGTATTCCGGCTGAAAACTACTATGATTATGTCAAAACCATTTTCAAAAACCAGCGCGAATGGGGATTCTCTAACCGCAGCGACCAGATTCTCGCCGACTATGCCGCCCATAACGGCATCAGCAAGGAAACAGCTCTTAAATGCCTGAAAAATGACACGACAGCCACGGATATTATTGAAGTGCGCCAACAAGCCATTGACAAATTAAAGATTCAAGGCACGCCGTCATTCCTGCTTGTCAGCCCGAATAGCCGCGAAGTTATTCACGGCGTTCCGGGATATGCGCCGCTGAAAAACCTGCTGGATAAAAAATTGCCGCAGACTGCGCAAAATTAATAAGTCGGTAACAAATTACGTTTATAGTGAGTAACCAATGAAAAAGATTCCTGACGATATCAGGCAGATGGATGAACGTATCCGTCAGCTTAAAGCCAAGGAAAAACAGGCGCAGCAAGATAAACCTGAATCCCGGTTTGCCTATGCTGCCAAAGTTGGCTTCCGTATCGGGGCAGAATTAATTTCAGGGGTAATTATCGGCGCCGGCATCGGTTACTTGCTTGACAACTGGTTTGGCACACGTCCCCTGCTGTTGATTATTTTTCTGTTTCTGGGCAGTATCGCCGGTTTCTTAAACGTTTACCGCTTTGTCAAAAGCACGGAAAAAGAGCAGGAGTAAAATATGTCTAACCCTATGGAACAGTTTGTCGTCAAACCGATTATCCCTATTAAAGCCGGCGGCATCGACATCTCGTTCACAAACTCTTCTCTGTTTATGGTCTTGGCCGTTGTCTTATCAACCCTGATTTTTGCTTTCTGCCTGCGCCGGCGCAGTATTATCCCCAGCGTTTCGCAATCCATTCCCGAAAGCATATACAGCTTTATTGCCAGCCTGATAAAAGAAAACATCGGGCCGGAAGGCTTAAAATACTTTTACCTGATTTTTACAATTTTCTTGTTTGTCGCATTTGGTAACGTGCTCGGACTGTTTCCCTATGCTTTCACCTTTACATCACATTTGGCGGCCGTCGGCGGCTTGTCAGTCATCGCTTTGCTGTTTAACATCGGCATCGGCATAAAGAAGAAAAAACTCGGCTGGCTGCGGACATTCCTGCCCAAAGGCATCCCTTTTGCGTTAGCCCCGCTGATTGTGCCGATTGAAATGATTTCTTTTTTATCAAAACCTTTCAGCTTAACCGTCCGTTTGGTGGCAAATATGACAGTTGGCCATATTATGCTGAAAATCATCGCCGGTTTTGTTGTGGCTCTGGGCGCTTTGGGAATTGTACCCCTCGCCTTTGATGCCTGCATCATCGTGTTTGAAATCTTCATCGCCTTGTTGCAAGCATTCATCTATACAGTCTTGAGCTGTATCTACTTAGGCGATGCTCTGCACAGCCACTAAAATATAATTATGTATAACTGCTAAAATATAAAAATACTAAGAGGTCAGAGAATGAGGCAGTTAGTAAGAATTCAGGGGCGTTAAAGCGCAGCGTACACAGAAGTACGTGAGCATTTAACGAGCCCGCAAATTCTGTACTAAATGACCATTATATGACCTCGTAAAAGGAGAAAGAAATGGAACCTATGGCTTATATCGGCGCCGGTATGTGCGCTTTGTCAATGATGGTCGCTGCTTGGGGTGTGTCTCAGGTGTGGACTACTATTATCTCGACTGTCGGACGCAATCCGCAGGTCAAAAAAGATGTCGATATTTACGGCTGGGCAGGTTTTGCCGCTGTTGAAGCTATCGCTCTGTATGCTCTGGTTATCGCTCTGGTTATGCTGACCGGCAAATAATTAAACCTCTCAGGCAGCGGGACACCGTTGCCTGAGGTTTGCTTGTTTTTAAGGAGTTAGGGCAATGCCTCAATTAGATACATCAAGTTTTACCTCTCAGCTGTTTTGGCTGATTATCTGCTTTTTCAGCATGATGTTTATCATGTCAAAATTCATTATCCCGAAAATTTCTGAGATTATGGAACAGCGCCAGCGTAAAATTGACAGCTATCTGAATAAGGCTGCCGACTTCAAACAACAAGCCGAAGCGGCTCTGCTGAAATATCAGGACGCGCTCGCTAAAGCAACCGCCAAAGCGGATAAATCCTTAGCTGATACCAAAACCGAAATGGAACAGCTTATCAGCAGCAGACAAAACGAACTGGAAACCCGTTTGCGCCAAAAGATTAAAGAAGGCGAAGCGGAAATCAACAAAGGCAAAGATGAAGCCTTAAAACAAGTTCGCGCAGTTTCGGAAGAACTGGCTTTGGATGTCATCAAAAAAATCGGCATTACCGGCATTAAAGCCGCGGATATTAAAACCGCACTTAAAGATTTATAACAGCAGGAAAGAGCAATGACGACAGAAACATCAGGCAAAGAGATTATTGACGCAACACAAAATGCCGTCATGGAAGCGGTTGAAAATGTTTCAAATATCATTGAAACCACAACTGTAGAACTTGACGGACACCACGAAGCCTTTTACCAAGGCGCAGAATTCTGGGTTGCCATGGCATTTGTTCTGGTTGTTGTCGCTTTGGCACGCCCAATCGGCAAAACAGTGGTTGCTTTGCTCAAAAAACGCATTGCCTGCATTATTTCCCGTCTGGAAGAAGCTTCAACCTTGCAGGAAGACGCCCAAAAACTGCTCGCAGAATATGAAAAAAAATTTCTCGGCGCTAAAAAAGAAGCTGAAAACATTCTGAAAAAAGCTCAGAAAGAAGTTGATTACTACAAAAATGAAAGCTTAAGCAAACTAGAACAGGATATGCGTCAAAAAGAAAAAGATGCTGAAGACCGCCTGATAAACGCCAAAGAAAAAGCCTCTCAGGAAATTACGACCCTCACCAGCGAACTGACAATTAAGGCTGTCAAAGAAACGCTCAGCAAACATCTTGATGACGCAGCCAAAGCAAAGTTAATTGACAATTCAATTGCTTTGCTGGCCAAGTTGAAATAACTTTTTAAATATTTCCGCTCGAAATAACACTACAAAAAAAATCGTACCATCATGGTACGATTTTTCATTTTACGGGAAAGCTTATTTATGCCTTGTGCCCGTTCGTTGCAGAACTTTGGGAGGAGTGTTCCTCGTTCGTTGCAGAACCTTGGGAGGCGTATTCCCATTTGATTGGCGCATATTGCCGGAATATTCACGGTGTTTAAATTTAGGAGTCTGCTTCACATGAAACTCATAAAGAGATACCCGAAACGGCAAACAAGATAGAAGCCATGCCCACCAACGGCGCATAGCTTTCAACCACGCAAAAAACTTTTTCATAGCTGAAATTTTTTAAGAGATTTAACAAAAATAAACATGATAATTCACTATTGTGAATTAAATTAACCTAAACAAAGATTGCTGTAAATAAAATTATCGCCTTTGCTGCCATTTTCTGACATTGCGGTTATGCTCATTTAAGCTCTTAGCAAAATTATGCCCGCCATTTCCGCTGGCTACAAAGTAAAGATAGTCCGTCTTAGCCGGGTGCACCGCTGCTTCCATTGCCGCCACACCGGGATTGCATATAGGAGCCGGCGGCAAACCATAGCGACGATATGTATTATAAGGGCTGTCGACGTTCAAATCAGACTTTTTCAACGCTCTTTTAAGCTCAAATTCACCTTCAGTCAGAGCATAAATAACTGTAGGGTCTGTCTGCAACCGCATTTTTTTTGCCAAACGATTAATAAAGACTGATGCCACCAAAGCTCTTTCTTCAGCCACTGCCGTTTCTTTCTCAATAATCGAGGCCATAGTCATCATTTCGTTAATATTCTTATACGGCAGCCCCTCAGCCCGGTTTTCCCAGATAACCTGCTTGACTTTTTCCATAGCTGATTTGGCTTGAAGAATAATGCTGCTGCGCGGCGCACCAAGCTCAAAGCTATAGGTTTCAGGCAGCAATTCCCCTTCCCTGACAACAATATCAACCTCGCCGCTTAACCCGGGATAATTGGCAATCATATACATAATTTGCCCGGTTGTCAGACCTTCGGGAATAGTAATTTTTCGATAAAAAACTTCGCCGCGGGCAATCTTCTCCATCGCCTGCAAAACCGATACCTTTGGCATAAACTGATATTCGCCGGCTTTCAAGGCCTTATCTGCGCTATTCAGTCGCGTCGCCAGACGAAATAAAAGCTCGTGGCTGATAACGCCCGCAGCCTTTAATTCTTTAGCCACAACCGTGGTGTTTGCTCCCTTGGGAATCACCACGTTAACCACTTCCTGAAGCGGCCCTTCAGCCACAATCATCCCCTTAAGCTGCTGCCAGACAAAAATAAGCGCAACACATAATACCGCAATCAAATATTTAAGATAACGCATCATAGCCCTTACTGCACAAAAATACCCTTTAATAGATAAAGGCAGACCGTTCCGACTAAAAAGAAAACAGTTCTGCCTTTATCAAATTCAGTTGCCGTTAAGCTTCATATTTTTTGAAAACAACCGAAGAGTTTGTTCCGCCAAAGCCGAATGAGTTAGACATCGCAGCTTTGATTTCACGTTTTTTAGCCTTCAGCGGCACTAAATCCATATCGCTGATAACATCTTCAACATTTTCCAAGTTTAATGTCGGCGGACAAATTTGGTCGTTAATCGCCTTAATGCTCAACACAGCCTCAACAGCACCGGCTGCACCCAACAAGTGCCCAATGGCAGATTTGGTAGAAGACATGGAAACTTTAGTTGCATATTCGCCAAAAGCCTTGCGAACAGCTTCAGCTTCGCCGACATCGCCTGCCGGAGTAGATGTGCCGTGAGCATTAATGTAGTTGATATCTTTCAACTCAACACCATGTTCTTTGGCGTGCTCAATAGCCATTTTCATTGCGCGGTAAGCACCATCACCGGACGGAGCAGTAATATGATAAGCGTCACCGCTCATACCATAACCGACAACTTCGGCATAGATTTTAGCGCCGCGGGCTTTTGCGTGTTCATATTCTTCCAGAACCAAAGCCCCGGAACCTTCACCCATAACAAAACCGCTGCGCTCTTTATCCCAAGGACGGGATGCTTTTTCCGGCGCATCGTTAAAGTCGGAAGTAACTGCTTTCATCCGAGCAAAACCGGCCAGGGCGATAGAGTTTACAGCAGATTCTGCACCGCCGGCAACCATCACGTCTGCATCGCCGCGGGCAATAATATTAGCGGCATCGCCGATAGCATGAGTACCGGTTGAACAAGCGGTAACACAAGCATGGTTCGGACCTTTATAGCCATATTTGATTGACAAGTTGCCGGAAACCATATTAATCAGGCAGGAAGGGATAAAGAACGGTGAAATTTTCTTAATACCGTTTTCGTTAAAAGCCACAGAATTTTCATAAATATTCTGCAAACCGCCAATACCCGAACCCATCATAACGCCTGAACGGTATTGATCTTCATCTGTTTCAGGCTTCCAACCGGAATCTTCAATGGCATCACTGCCGGCAGCCAATCCGTATAAAATAAATTTATCAACTTTTTTCTGATCTTTGGGAGCCATAACGGTATCAGGATTAAAGTCGTGTTCACCTTCTCCGAAAGGAACCTGTCCGGCAATCAAAACCGGAATGTCTTTCAAATCAACACCTTCGATTTTGCGGATTCCGGATTTGCCTTCCAATATACATTTCCAGTTATAGTCGACGCCGCGACCGAGCGGTGATACCATACCGAGACCGGTTACAACAACTCTTCTCATAAATTTACCTCTTATATTGTTTCACAAATGCTTTTTTCCAAAAGCAACTTAACCGTTTTTATATGAAAAAACTCGCTTAGTCAAGCGAGTTCATTCAATCTTCATAAAAGTACAAAAGACTTATGCATTCTTAGAAAGATAGTCGATTGCATCTTTTACAGTCAGAATTTTTTCTGCAGCTTCGTCAGGAATTTCGCAGCCGAATTCTTCTTCGAAAGCCATAACCAATTCTACTGTATCCAAGCTGTCTGCGCCCAGATCATCAATGAAGCTGGCGGTATCGGTTACTTTAGATTCTTCAACGCCAAGATGTTCTGCAACAATTTTCTTAACGCGGTTAGCTGTATCAGTCATATGATTAACCTCAAAAAATATTAATACAAATTTTCGGGCTTTCGAACACTCCGGCCCGTGTCTGATTTGTTAGCACAATTTTATGTTATTTGACAAGCATTATTTTAAAATTCGCGCTTGGCAAATAGTTGTAATCCCGCAAAGTCTTTGTTTTCCTGCCCAAACGCCAATTCCTCAAGTGGATAATTTTCCTTTTGAAAACTGCAAAGATTGTAAAATTCACCAGTTTTGCCTAATTAAGTTGACAAATACAACTAAGAGCAATATTTATTTAATAACGAAGTATATTTAGAAACGTAGAGGTCTTTCATGAAAAAACTGTTTTATATTGTTTTGGTTATTGTTGCCTTAATGGTTATCAGCCGTTTTATTAAAGAACGCAGCTCGGCAGTACCTGCCCCTGTTGCCGGCCGGGAAGAAATATCCGAACCCGTAACCGCAACTTTGCCTGACGCCAACTGCATCTGCGATTCTGAACCGGCTTGCACCCCGGGTGAAGACGGCTGCGATGAAAACGCATTAAAATCAACCTGCAACTGCCGCCAGGCTGACGGACAAACCGTCACAATCGAGCAAACAGTGGAAGAAGTTGAAGAAATTAACCCCGATGAAACGGCCGGCGACGATGAAACCATCATCAATGACGAAGCAGAACCTGCCGCTAAACTATAAACGTAACATTGGGAAAAAAAATGTTATTAAAAAGCTGTCCTGAAGGGCAGCTTTTTTGTTGTTTTATTCTGAAAAAAAATTATATATGTATGCGGAAAAAATAAATAAGAAGAAAACCATATATTGCCGGCCAACTACCGGCCAAAGGAGAAAGAAATGAAAGTAGGAATTATCGGAGCCGGCGCTGTCGGCAGCACCACCGCTTTTGCATTAATCATGAAAGGCGTTGCCCGCAAAGTCGTATTGATTGATGCCAATGAGAAAAAAGCCCAGGCAGAAGCTATGGACATCGCCCATGCGACGCCTTTTGCTTATGCCAACAAAGTCAAAGCAGGCACTTATGAAGATTTGAAAGGCTGTGAAATCGTTATTGTTACCGCCGGTGCTAACCAAAAACCGGGCGAAACACGTATCGACCTGCTCGGCCGCAATGTTAAAATTTTTGAAAGCATCATTCCGCAGATTGCCAAAGCCGCTCCGGACACCACTTTGATTATCACCTCCAACCCGGCAGACATTATGACTGAAGTCGCCTTAAAGCTTTCCGGCTTCCCTAAGGAACGCGTCATTGGCTCGGGAACAGTTTTGGATACCGCCCGTTTCCGCACGCTGCTCGGCTACCATCTGGGTGTTTCCCCGCAATCTATTCACGCTAACGTCATCGGCGAACACGGCGACAGCGAAGTGCTGGTATGGTCTGCCGGTGATGCCGGAACAGTTTCTCTGGAAAAACTGGCCGAAGAATTTGGAAAACCTTTCACCGCAGAAGTCAAAGCGCAAATTGATGACTGTGTCCGCAATGCCGCATACAAAATCATTGACGGCAAAGGCGCAACTTTCTACGGCATTGCCGGCGCATTATGCCGCATCTGCAGCGCCATCACCAATAACGAATATGCGATTCTCAACGTTTCAACACATCACAACGATATTGAAGGCGTTAACAACGTCTGCCTGTCACTGCCGACTGTTTTGGGCAAACGCGGCGTCCACAATGTCGTTTACCCTGTCTTGAATGATGACGAACGTCAAAAACTGGCCGACAGCGCCAAAGTCATGAAAGAATACTCAGACAAAGCATTGGAAATGATTTCGGTTAAATAATCCATACCTTAGTCAAAGTATTTGCAAATCCCTTTCTTTTTACTTATATTGAGCAGAAAGAAAGGGATTTTTTGCAATTCGTCAAATTGCTTTAGTAACCCGCACCGAATAAATATTCTGGATAGTGAGGTTAATAAAGTGATTTCTAGGAGACTAAAAAATTTTAGCGTAGATAGACCTACGTGAATTTTTTAGTTCTCTGTAAAATTGCTTTAGTAACCCACTAGACAGGATATTGATCATGGTTAATGTAATTACCCTCGGCTGCCGCATAAACACTTATGAGTCTGAGGTTTTTAAGGAAAAATTTAAAAATATCGATAATCTGATTATCGTTAATACCTGCGCAGTCACCGGCGAAGCAGAACGCCAGTGCCGTCAAACGATTCGCAAACTGCGTAAAGAAAATCCCGAAGCCAGGATTATTGTCACCGGCTGCGCCGCACAGATTGCGCCGGAGACATTTGCGGCCATGCCGGAAGTTGATTTGATTCTCGGCAACAAAGAAAAAACCGAAATTGAAAAATACCTCTCACAAAACCTGAATGAAAAAACCATTGTCGGCGACATTATGTCTTATGACAGCTGCGACCCGTATATGATTACCGGATTTGAAGGCCGCCACCGCGCATTCGTCCAAATCCAGCAAGGCTGCAACCACCGCTGCTCTTATTGTATCATTCCCTACGCCCGCGGCAAAAACCGTTCCGTTCCGACAGAAAATATCCTTACCCAGATTCGCGAACTGCTCAATCAGGGATTTAAAGAAATCTGCCTGACCGGTGTTGACATCTGTTCCTATAAACCATCGTTCAGCACCTTAGTTCAAACAATTTTGGAAGAAATTCCCGAACTGCCCTCCTTACAGTTCGGCTCGCTTGACCCTGCCGCAATTGACGACAATTTTATTCAATTGCTCCCAAAACATAAAAACATACATCCCTATTTTCACTTTTCTATCCAATCCGGCGACAACGACGTTCTTAAGCAAATGCGCCGCCGCCATACGCGGGAAATAGTCATCACGCTCTGCGCAAAAATCAGAGAAGCCCGCCCGGATGCCGTTTTCGGCTCTGACTTTATTTGCGGTTTCCCCACAGAAAGCGATGAAAATTTTCAGAATACGGTTAAATTAGTTCATGAAGCCGGAATAAGCAAACTACACGTTTTCCCTTATTCGGAACGCCCCGGCACACCTGCTGCGGCCATGAAGCAAATTCCGGTCGAAATAAGAAAAGAACGCGCCAAAATCCTGCGCGAACAAGGAGATTGTAATGAGTAATTGGTTTGCCAAATTAGGCTTAGGACTGAAAAAATCATCCGCTAATCTGACAGACGGCATTTCGGGTATTTTTACCAAGAAAAAAGTCGATTCCCAAACGCTGGAAGACTTAGAAGATTTATTGATAACCTCAGATATGGGTGTCAAGGCCAGTTCGAAAATCATCGGCAATTTCGCCAAACGCCGGCTGAATAAAGACATAACCGATGAGGAAATCAAAACCGAACTCGCCGCAGATATTGAAACAATTCTCAAACCTTGCCAAAAATCCTTCACAAACTACTTAGAGATAACATCGGAATCTTCTTTTTACGAGATGAATGCAGATGTTTCCACGGAGCGCAAAACCGGAGTGTACAAAACAGTACATGAGGATTTGAGCACCGAAGAAACGCTGAAGACATCCGTAAAAAAAAGATTACGAGTTATCCTCATGGTGGGCGTTAATGGCGCAGGCAAAACCACCACCATCGGAAAATTGGCTGCAAAATTCCGAAACACTGACCAAATCAGCCTCATCGCAGGGGATACCTTCAGAGCAGCCGCTGTCGAACAATTAGAGATCTGGGGACAGCGCAACAATATCCGAGTTCATAAAGGCGCAAACGGTTGTGACGCAGCAGCCCTGTGTTTTGATGGCCTGACTGAAGCCATCAAACAAGGAGATGACATCGTCTTTATTGATACCGCCGGCCGTCTGCAAAACAAAACGGGCTTAATGGACGAACTGAAAAAAATTGTAAAGGTCATCAAAAAAGTCATCCCTGATGCTCCTCACGCCACTTTGCTGACGATAGATGCCACCACCGGACAAAATGCGCTCAATCAGGTTAAAACCTTTAAGGAAATGGTCGATGTCAGCGGACTGGTTGTCACCAAGCTGGACGGCACGGCCAAAGGCGGCATAATTATTGCTGTCGCAGAAGAAACCGGAATACCAATTCACTATATTGGCGTTGGCGAAGGAATTGATGATTTAGATGAATTCAACGCCCGCGACTTTGCCCGCAATCTTTTAAATTTAAACTAAAAAAAGGTGTCTGCAAAACAGACACCTTTTTTCTAAACATCAAGAATCGGCCACCAATAGCATAAATCATCATCGCCGATATCCGTCATCATACCGCGGAAAATCGGAGAATATCCCTTTCCGTCCGTTGTTCCGATATAAACAAAACGGCCGTCAGAATCATTTTTTTCTATTTTCCAAAGTACCGGCTGCTCAAAGAAACGATTCAGGCAGAATCAATTTGGGAAAACCGATATTCCGCTTAACAAACATAATAAGCCTGCTATAATCCCCATAAACTAAACAGGCAAAAGCAATGGACAATCTATTCGACATCACACCGCTGCAAGAAACAACAACCGCCAAACCGGAAATGAAAGAATTCACGGTCAGCGAGATTTCATTTGAAATCAAAAGGTTCGTAGAAACGACCTTTAATCGCGTCCGTATAAAAGGCGAAATTTTTGGCGGCAAACGCGCCGATTCCGGCCACTGGTATTTATCGCTCAAAGACGAAAATGCCATGCTGTCAGCTGTCATCTGGAAAGGTGTCGCCTCCCGCCTGACATTTAAACCCGAAGACGGTCTGGAAGTCATCGCCACCGGAAAAATCACCACCTTTGCCGGAAAATCCTCTTACCAGCTGGTTATTGACAGTTTGGAAATCGCCGGAGCAGGCGCTCTGTTAAAACTCCTTGAGGAACGTAAAAAGAAATTTGCCGCTGAAGGGCTGTTTGACCAGGCTCACAAACAAAAAATCCCTTTTCTGCCGGAAACTATCGGTGTCATCACCTCAGCCAGCGGCGCGGTCATCCGTGACATTATTCACCGCGTTACTGACCGTTTTCCCAGCCATATTCTGCTTTGGCCTGCGCCGGTTCAGGGCGATGGCGCAGCCGAAAAAATTGCCGCGGCCATTGAGGGCATGAACAACCTCCCGCTTGAAGGTTCTGTCAAACGCCCGGATGTTTTAATTGTTGCCCGCGGCGGCGGCAGCTTGGAAGACCTGTGGCCTTTTAATGAAGAAATAGTGATTCGCGCTGTTTACAATTCAAAAATCCCTTTAATTTCCGCTGTCGGCCATGAAACCGACACCATGCTGATTGACTATGTTTCGGATATGCGCGCCCCGACCCCAACCGGTGCTGCCGAATTTGCCGTCCCGGTCAAAGCCGAATTACAAGCGCGGATTCTTACCATTCAAAGCCGGATGCTCTCCAGCATAACACATTACCTAAATGAACGCAAAAACATCCTCACCGGATTGGGACGCGGCATCCCCAACCTCTCACAAATTTTGCAGGAAAGCCGCCAAAAGCTGGACGACCGCGTAGAACGCCTGCAATTATCATTCAAAAATCTGTTGTCAAACAAACACAATCAGATTGAGCGCATCAGCCTGCGTCCTTATTATATCAAAAACATCATAGACAAACAAAGCGAAAGCCTGAAAAACTTAACTCTTCGTATGGAATCCGTATCTATTGATTCGGTATTGGCTAGAGGCTTTGCTTGGATTAAAAATGCCAAAGGGCGCACTGTTTATAATTTGGAACAGGCCAAACAAAGCCCGACATTAGAAATCAACTTTATTGACGGCAAAATAAAAACCAAACCCACAGGAAAGAAAAATGACTTACAAGGCGATTTGTTCGATAATTTTTAGCACACTCCTTTTCTCATCGCACACGGCCCAGGCGCTCACTCTCTGCGGCAAACCGGCTCAGGGTGAAATTTTAAGTGCTTATGCCCCCGGAGCAATCAAAGCCGAACTAAACGGCAAAGAATATCCGGTAACCGATGACGGCAAATTTATTTTCGCGTTCAGCCGGGATGAAAAGCCGCAGCAAAAACTGACAATCACCTATAGCGACGGACAAACAAAAACTTATCCGCTGACCGTTGCGGCAACCAAATGGGATATTCAAAACCTGAAAGGCGTGCAGCCTCGCAAGGTAACCCCTAAACCGGAAGACGAAAAAGCCATTAATAAAGAACGAACCAATGTCCGCAAAGCTCTGGCCGAAAAAACCGACAACCTCTTTTGGCAGAAGAAATTTATCCGCCCCTTAAACGGACGCACCAGCGGCCACTTTGGCGGACAACGGATTATGAACGGCAAAAAAATGAATCCTCACCAAGGCACGGATATAGCCTGCCCCATCGGCACACCGGTTAAAGCCGCGGCAGACGGCATTGTCACCTTAAGCGGCGGCCCTTATTTTTATTCCGGAAACATGGTCGTTTTGGAGCATGGGCACAACCTAACAACGGTCTATGCCCATCTTAACAAAGTAAATGTCAAACTCGGAGAAAAAGTCAAACAAGGCCAGGTTATCGCCTATTCGGGAAAAACCGGACGCGTTACCGGACCGCATCTCCATTGGGGAGCTTCGCTTAACGGAGTACGCTTTCGTCCGGATTCGCTGTTAACATTGCATGATAATAAATTTTGCAAGGATTTATAAAGCATTAACATTTTTGTTATAATCTGCATACAGTATTAAATTTGGGATAGCTACAGATGGTTACAGCAAATAAACTGCAAGATTTGGAAAATATGTCCTGCCTGATTGTCGATGACGACAAATTTTCGCGGACATTTATAAAAACCGCCCTTTACCAAATCGGCATAAAAACCATTAAAGAAGCCGCGACAGCCAAAGAAGCCGTTGAACAGCTGGCCAACTACAAAATTGACATCATTTTTTTAGACCAGCAAATGCCTGACAAAAACGGCATTGAACTGGTTCAGGATTTGAAACGTTCGCCCAACAGCGGCATTGACCGGATTCCCATCATTATGATTACTGTAGACACCAAAGAAAAAACCGTATTAGATGCCAAAAGCTTGGGCATTCGCGAATATTTGGTTAAACCAATCTCGCCGATTGCCCTGAAAAAACGGATTTGCAACGTCTTCGGCATTAAAGACCACTAAAGATTAATAGAGAGAATATAAAGTGACTGATTTACACCTGATGTTATTATCGGCTTTGCAGGGTTTGACCGAGTTTTTACCGGTAAGCTCCTCCGGGCATTTGATTCTGTTTTCCAAATTTACGACTTTTCCGGATCAAGGGCTAGCCTTAGATGTCGCCGTACACGTTGGTTCGATTCTTGCCGTTATGATTTATTTTTCCGAAACCATTTGGGAAATGATTAAAGGCGTCATCAAAACCTGGTTCATCCCCAATTTCAAAAATCCCGGAAGCAAACTGGCTTGGTTAATTGTTATCGGAACTATTCCCGCCGTGCTCGCCGGCCTCTATTTAGTCAAAAACGGCACAGAAGAATTACGCAGCGCCAAACTCATCGGCTGGACAATGCTTAGCTTCGGCATTTTGCTTTACATTGCCGACACTGTCGGAATGACCATCCGTAAAATCAGCCACCTGACAATCTTAGACGCACTGTTAATCGGATTGGCTCAATGCTTAGCGCTTATTCCGGGCACAAGCCGCTCCGGCATAACCATCACCATGGGACGCTTTTTGGGACTGGAACGCCGCGATGCCGCTAAATTTGCCATGCTCCTTTCCATCCCGACCATTGCCGGCGCAGGTTTCTTGGTCGGCTGGGAGTTGTATCAGCAAGGCAATATTGCAGAAATAATCTATGCCATAGATGGCATCACCTACTCATTCATCGCTTCAATAGTCGCCATTTATATCATTATGTGGTGGTTAAAAAAATCAACCTTTCTGCCGTTTGTCATCTACAGACTGTTTCTCGGCAGCTATTTATTGCTGGATTCTTATGGATATCTTGACAATATTATAAAATAAATGCTTGCATTTTATTTTGAAGTGAGTTAAAAGAATATCCGTTATCGCAGCCCTGGTGGCGAAATTGGTAGACGCGCATGCTTCAGGTGCATGTTGCCTCAGGCAGTGGAAGTTCGAGTCTTCTCCAGGGCACCATAATAAAAACAGACCCCGACGGGTCTTTTTTTATTATGGTGAATAGACATTGTTGCGAGCCAGGAAAGCGACAGCCTAGCCTAAGCCTGCCTTCTCCACATCATCTTAAAATCATCCCCAATTCACAATCCTTAACAAATATTTAAAGCCATCCCCTTTAAATCGCTGGAATAATAATTAAACCTATACTATACTGACATTGTTTCATCACAAGGAGGATTCCCATGGAGATATCAAACACCACCATTGAAGACCTTCGCGTTGAGCATGCCCATCTAGATTCTCTGATTCGCGAAGAAGAATGCCACATCTGGAAAAATCTGATTAGAATAGAAGAATTAAAGCGGGAGAAACTCCGTAAAAAAGATGAATTATTACGCCGCACATTACAAGAAACGCATTAATACCAGTTTCTTTCTCCGTAACGACTTCTCATAGAGAAGTCGTTACTTTTTAGACAATTTACAAAATACTAACTTCTCTATATTAAAATATAACAGAAACAGAACTAAGGAATAAAAAATGATAAAACATCTCTCCACTATTTTTGCAATTTGTTGTCTTCTCATCTCAAGCAACAACGCATCAGCCGGTGTCCGCTCCATCGTCAGCGACCGCAGTAATTCTGACGTTGCCTCATATGGTGACGGCAGCTCCGGCGGAAGCTACAGCTATGATGAGCCGACATTCGAAATCAACGCCGACAAGCTTTGCCCTAGCGCAGGATTTACCAAACACGGCTGCCCGTCAGGATACCGCCCGATTGGCGAATGCCCCTACGACAGCGGCTATTACGCCGGATGTTGCCTGGCAAGCTATAAATACAGAGCTGAAGACTGCATCGCCGCCAATATGAAACCCAGCAGTGATAACTGTATGGGTTATTATGCTTGCGAAGCCGCAAACAATTAACAAAAAAGGGACGGTATACCGTCCCTTTTTTCATTCTTAAAGATTCAACTAGAATCCTTCAGTATCTAAGCGTTTCCGCAGCTGCTTGCGAGCACGTCTGACAGCTTCTGCCTGACGGCGGGCTTTCTTCTCAGAATTCTTTTCATGACAGCGTCTTAACTTCATCTCACGAAAAACGCCTTCACGCTGCATTTTCTTTTTCAGAACTTTCAAAGACTGAGCTACATCATTACCGATAACAGTAACTTGAACCACTTAAATCACCCCTTTTCAATTTTATCTAAAGGTTATTGCACTAATGCAATCTGCTTTTTAACATAAGAGCTCAAATTTGGCAAGAAATTTCTTACCAAAGAGCATCATAAATAAAATTAGGAAATGAACCTAATACGCAATTACTTTTTTTGCCACTCGCTGCCAATAAAAATTAACAAGCAGAAGCCATTATTCGTTAATTTTATGCGATGATGTTAGGCATAATTCTGGCCTCAACCTTCTCAATTTTCTTTTTAACGCCTGTGCGCAAAGAATTGAGCTGCTTGGCCTGAAAAAAATCAATAGTTTTATTGCGGGTGACTAAATGGCGGATATCTGAACAAACGCGGCGTTCCTCGAGTTTTAACTCGCAAAGTTGATGCTGAAGTTTATTCAAATTGTCTTTATTTAACATAAGTTAGACCCTTTTAAATGAAGAAAGACTAAAAAAAACTATGATAAAAAAATTTTTTGCTGGAAACTATTCCTTAAAATTTGTATTAGATTATACAGCAAAATTAAGATGAAATCAACTGTTATTTAACATTTAGGAGTTTTCAATGAGCAATACTAAAAAAATCGGCGTCTTAACCAGCGGTGGCGACTGTTCCGGCTTAAACGCCATCATTCGCGCTGTTGTTAATGCGGCAACAAAAAAAGGCTGGGAAGTCTATGGCATTTTCAACGGCACTGACGGCCTGACCGAAACCCCGATTCAATATGAAATCTTAACCGAGCACAGCTTCTCTGATTCTCCTTGGCCGCGGATGAGCGGTTCTTACCTGGGATCTTTGAACAAAGGTGTCAAAATGGAATCGCTGGAAGAAATGTCTGCCAAATTTGGCCGCGGCGTTAAAGAACTTGGCCTTGACGCCATTGTCGTTATTGGCGGCGACGGCAGCATGAACATCTGCGGCAACTACTGCAAAGGCGCTGGCATTAAAATGGTCGGTATTCCTAAGACCATCGATAATGATACCCCGGTTACCGAATTCTCTGTCGGCTTCAATTCTGCCGTACAAGTCTGCATGGAAGCTGTTGACAGCTTAAATCTGACAGCACGTTCACACCACCGCGCTTTAATCCTTGAAGTTATGGGCCGCGATGCCGGACACCTGGCTATGCATTCTGCTTTGGCAGGACAGGCTGATGTCTGCTTAGTTCCAGAAATTCCATACAAAATCGATTCGATTATCGAAAAACTGAAAGAAGTTAAAGCTTCCGGCCGTAACCACGCTGTAATTGTCGTTTCTGAAGGCATTAAAAATGAAAACGGCGAACATCTGGTCGGCGCTAAAAACCTGATTGGCGAAAAAGTTTACGGTGGTATTGGCGATTACCTGAGCGCAGAAATCAATAAACGCTATACTGAATTCCAAACCCGCGTTACACGTTTGGGGCACGTTCAACGCGCTGGCGCTCCGACTGCTTTTGACCGCACTTTGGCTGCTGTCTTTGGTGCTAAAGCAGTTGAACTGCTTGACAAAGGCGAAACCAACCGCATGGTTATCTGGAAAGACGGTAAAGTTTCTTCTGCAACAATTGAAGAAGTCTTGCGCGAAGGCACAACCCTGCTGAACGTCAACAGCGATTATGTTAAAGCTGCTGTCGCTACAGGTATGTATGTCGGCGAAGTAAAATAATTACTTTCTAAAACATTTAAGCCCCTCAACATGAGGGGCTTTTTTTGTTAATAGACATCAGAATCCTCCAAATCATTTTCGTTCAATGTTCCCGCTCCGCATATTTCCTTAATATCAGCATCGCTCGTTTTATAATATTTACTACGTAAGTCTTTCTTTTCACAATCATGAGAAACAGAAGGATAATAAGCGAGAGAACCTATTTTTGAATAGGTTGTTGTAGACAGTTTCGAATTTTTGAAAATACAAATTGTATTTTTGCTGCAAACTTCAATTTCATCGGGCTTGGTCCAAACGGATGACTTGCCGTAAACACTCAGCCGAGAACCCTCCAAGCGCAACCATGTCTGCAAACGCAAAGTTGAATTATTGCGAATTCTCAAATTCTTAAAATGTTTATCCGGCCCATTGACACGCAAAGCATATAAATCTGCTGATGAATTATCCATAATGAATTTGCCAGAACCACCTTTAATCGAAATACCGTTATACGGCATGGACAGAACCGCTTTATTTTTTAAAACAACAGCCGCTCCGGCTTGATTATCCCGTAATAAAATCGGCACATACGTAAAATTATTTGAGCCGCCGTCCATAATTAATTTACCTTTGCCGGTCAACTCAAAAAAATGCAGCGCCATCTTCTGAGAACTATCGTTAACACTGTTATAATAGTTGCTGGCCGTAAAAGTATTATCGCCTTTTAAGGTCACAGTTCCTTCAATATAGATATGCAAAGAACCAAAACTTATCCAATTAAGCCACTCCGTACGATTGAGTTTTGCCCCGTCATGAGCTGTGCCGGAATTAATATCAGTAACATAAACCTCACGCCATTCATGATTGCCTCGCACATAAGTACGTGCTTCATTGGAATTATTATCATGGTCAATAACTAAAATAAGATTATCCAAACTCGTAGCCAACACTTCTAATACAGGCTTAAAAGTTAATTTTGTTTTTTTGGCAGAACTGCATTCGGAATAACCGTCATATTTGCTAAAAGACGCTTCGCCGCGCAACTTGGTATATCTTACCCCAAGCGGATTGTATAACATATTATCACCGCTAATAGTCAAATCGCCTAAAACTGCACCAACTGCCCCTTTATAAAATAAGTTGCTGCTAACTTCCTTGTAACCGGCATCAGCCAAACGGCTTTTGCACGTCGGAATGCATTTTTTGTAAGAGGCATCATATGGAC
>CAJTMA010000002.1 GCA_910577205.1 uncultured Alphaproteobacteria bacterium | reverse complement strand
GGCATACTGCCCGGCAGCGCAAGCACCTGTCTTACTAAAACCCAGTGCTTTGCAACGGTTAATATTGTCGTGATTAAACTCCTGCTCCTTGTAATCAAAACCCATCTTATCAGATGAATTGACCACAAAATGAACCTTAGCAGTTTTATAGGCTGAAGCAGGCAGACGGGTTATCCCGTCTGCCAAAGATAAGGTTTCACAAGTTTGGCTTTGATTTAGTTGTGTGAGGTGTGGGTATGATAAAGGGTCACCAGTCCCTGCTATAATGGTGGCAGCGATACCTGCCAAAGCAGATAAGCCCAGAAGAAGACCGACTTTCATCATACACCTCTCTTATAACTGAAACCATATCAGTTATAAGGCTATCACACAATCTGCGATCTGTCAATCATTAATGAGAGGCAATTTTTTATTGGTCTAAAAGGAATAGATATTAAGATTTATCAGAAGTTTGCGTATTGCAAATCAGCCTGCAAGATAGGTTTTGACGGCATCATCACGTTCAAATAAATAGAGCAGAATACGCAAAGCTTCCCCGCGCGGGGTTTTGAGGTTAGGATCAAGTTCTAACATCATGCGGGCATCTTTATTTGCTGTCAGCAGAAGATTTTTATGAACCGTCATATCAGCCAAACAAAACTCATTAAACCCTGATTGTCTTGTGCCAAGAATTTCACCGCCGCCGCGCAATTCCAAATCTTTTTCGGCAATTTCAAAACCATCTTCAGTTTCACGCATGGTATTCAGCCGTTGACGAGAGGTTTCACTGAGCGGGTATGAATACAGCAGAATGCAGGTAGAGGCTTGAAAGCCGCGTTTTATACGTCCGCGTAACTGGTGTAATTGCGCCAAGCCAAAGCGTTCGGCGTGTTCAATAATCATCACCGTGGCTTCGGGCACATTTACTCCCACTTCAATCACTGTTGTTGCCACCAACAGGGAGAGTTCGCCGGATTTAAACCGTTCCATGACTTCGTCTTTGTCTTTTTCTTTCATTTTGCCATGAACTAAACCGACCTTATCGCCAAACAGCTTTTGCAGCGTGGCAAAGCGTTCTTCCGCTGCAGCCAAGTCGCTTTTTTCAGATTCCTCCACCAGCGGGCAAACCCAATAAGCGCGGCATCCCTCGGCCAGTTTGCGTTGCAGGGCAGCTACCACGACTTCCATCTTGGCAACGGGCATAACTCTTGTATCTACCGGTTTGCGCCCTTCGGGAACTTGATCAATTTTTGAATATTCCATATCGCCGTATGCGGTCAGAACCAGCGACCGGGGAATAGGGGTGGCGGTCATCACCAAAATATCAGCCTTATTGCCCTTGTTGGAAAGCGCCAGTCGTTGGTGAACGCCAAAGCGGTGCTGCTCGTCAACAATGACACAGGCCAAATCTTTAAATGTGACATCTTCCACAAACAGGGCATGAGTACCGATAAGAATATCAATGCGGCCGTCTGCCAAATCTTCCAGAATTTTTGCGCGGGCTTTGCCTTTAACCCGTCCTGTCAGCAATTCGGCGCGAATGCCCGTTTCTTCACACAACGGCTGTATGGTTTCCAAATGCTGTTTGGCAAGGATTTCTGTCGGCGCCATAATTGCAGCTTGCGTGCCGCATTCCACTGCATTAAGCATGGTAAGCAGCGCGACAATAGTCTTGCCGCTGCCCACATCCCCTTGTAACAGGCGCAGCATTCTGTAAGGCGCAGCCTGATCTGCAAAAATCTCTTGCAAAACCTTTTCCTGCGCGGCTGTAAGCTTGAATGGCAGCGTGTCTAAAACTTTTTTGCGCAGCAGTCCGTTGCCTTTAATTTCGCGCCCTTGTTGCTTTTTAACTCTTTCCCTGACGATTGCCAAAGCCAGCTGATTAGCCAGAAGTTCGTCATAAGCCAATCGGGAGCGAGCCGGGTCAGAGGGTTCTAAATCTATTGGCTTGACCGGATGGTGCGCCAGTTTGAGCGCTTGGTTAAAACTTGGCCAGTCGGTTGTTTTCAAATAATGTTCATCCTGCCATTCCGGCAAGGTTGGCACGGCTGCCAAGGCCTGTTTCATTATTTTATTGAGCATTTTATTGCTAATGCCGGCAGTGAGCGGATAAACCGGTTCTACGCCAAGCACGCTGGCTATTTCTTCCGGCCGGACAATGTAGTCGGGGTGGCTCATTTGCCATTGGCCGTTAAAATTTTCAAGCTTGCCGCTGATACCCCGCTCAGTCCCGACGGGTAAATTTTTCTGAATTGAATCGGGATAAGCTTTGAAAAAAATCAGCATGATATCGTCAGTCCCGTCGCTGCAAAGCACTCTGTATGGCTGTTTGCGGGTTTTGGGCGCGATATGTTCAATAACCTTAACTTTAATCGTGCAAATCACATTCGGACGGGCATTGGCCAGTTTGGGGCAATAAGTGCGGTCAATCAGCCCGGCTGGCAAATGCCATATTAAGTCAATCACCCGTTCACCGCACAAACGGGATAAAAATCCGGCAGTTTTAGTGCCGATACCTTTCAGCGAGTTTATTGAGGCAAATAACGGAAATAAAATCTGCGGCCGCATTTTTATCCTTAAATCAAGAAAACAGTTGCACTTATTGGTTATTGTATATATTTTCAATATAAAGTAAATGGTAAGATTAGAAAAATGTTAGAAGATATTTCCGCTCTTGAAAATTGCACGGTTTCCTCAGTGCCGGATGGCTATGATGCTTTTCTGCTGGCTTCGCTGTGGGAAAAATCAAAACATGATATTTTATACATTGTCAGCGATGGCGTTGCGCTGGAAAATACGGCGCATATCCTGTCGGTTGTCCGGCCGGAAGCGGAAGTTTTGAAATTTCCGGCTTGGGATACAGTTCCTTATGACCGCGTGTCGCCGAATGTTAATATTACCGCAGCCAGAGTAAACGTTCTGAGCGCTCTGGCGCAGCAGCCTAATCCTAAAAAGCCGCGGATTATCATCGCCAGTGCCGGAGCAGCCATCCAGCGGCTGCCGCTAAAAAAGATTTTTTTGAATTCCATGAAAAACATCCGCGTCGGCGGCGAATTAAATTTCAACGATTTTGTGCACTATGCCGTTGTGAACGGTTATAATCGGGTAGAGCAGGTGATGGAACCGGGAGAATATGCTGTCCGCGGTGATATCCTTGATATTTTTCCGGTTGGCAGCGAATTGCCGCTGCGCGTTGACCTCTTTGGCGATGAGGTAGAAAAAATCCGCACTTTTGACCCTTTGACCCAACGGACTGCCGGCGAGTTGAAAAGTTATACTTTTCAGGTTATGGGCGAAGTGGCGCTTGATAACAACACCGTTAAAACCTTTCGTGCCAAATACCGCGAAGCTTTCGGCGCGGGCGGCACAACCGATGAATTGTATGAAACGATTTCATCCGGGCAGAAATATATGGGCATGGAAAACTGGCTGCCGTTTTTTTATGATGAAACACTGCCGACGCTGTTTGATTATCTACCGCAAGCTTATGTGATTGTCGGGCGCAATGTCCGCGAGGCCGTAAAGTCTAAGGAAGAAAGCATTGCCGATTATTATCAGGCGCGGTTAGAGGCCTTAAGCATTAAGTCTGTTAATGAGGCGGATGTTTATCGCCCGATAGCCCCTGAGTTGTTTTACCTGAATGACAAACAGTTTAAAGATATTCTTCGCAGCCGCAGGGCAATAACTTTTACTAATATGTCGCTGCCTGCTTCGGATGACAATGTTTCTGCGGGCGTCATCCCCGGGAGAGATTTCTCAAATGCCAAAAATGTCAGTGCCGCGCAGGTTTATGCTGATTTGAAAGATTATCTGTCTGAAAACGGCAAATTAAAACGCATTATCTGCTGCTACAGCGAAGGCTCGCGCGAGCGTTTAACGTCACTTATGAGCGAGTATGGCATAGATAATATGGCATTGGCCGATAATTGGGCAGAAGCTTTAAGTAAAACCGGCCATAAGAAAACCGCCTTGACCGTTATGAATTTGCCGCATGGCTTTAAGGGGGATGGCTGGTGTTTGATTTCCGAACAGGATATTCTCGGCGAGAGGCAAAACCGCCGGACAACTAAAAAAGTAACCGCCAAAGATTTTATTGCCGATGTTTCTTCATTATCTGTCGGTGAATTAGTTGTCCACGTCGAACACGGTATCGGCAAATTTTTAGGACTGGAAAATATTACCGCCGGCGGAGCGCCCCACGATTGCTTAAAAATCCTCTATGCCAATGATGCCAAACTGTTTGTTCCTGTCGAAAATATCGATATGGTGTCCCGTTATGGCCTGGAAGACGACAACATCCAGCTGGATACCTTGGGCGGCGTGGCATGGCAGGCCAAAAAAGCCAAAGTTAAGGCTAAAATCCGCGATATTGCCGAAAAGCTGATTAAAATTGCCGCCGAACGCCATTTGAAGGATGCGGATGTCTTCATCCCGCCATCAGGAACTTATGACGAATTTTGTGCGAAGTTTCCATACAGCGAAACCGATGACCAGTTAAATGCCATTACCGATGTATTAAAAGATTTAGGGCAGGGATCTCCGATGGATCGGCTGGTTTGCGGCGATGTCGGTTTCGGCAAGACCGAAGTTGCATTGCGTGCGGCTTTTGCCGTGGCAGTATCCGGCGCTCAGGTGGCTTTGATTGTGCCCACCACACTATTGGCGCGCCAACACTATTATAACTTCAAAAAACGTATGGAAGGTTTTCCTGTCAGAGTGAAAATGCTGTCGCGTTTGATTACGCCGCGCGAGGCAGAAGAAACCCGCCGCGGTTTGGCTGACGGTTCGGTTGAAATCGTCATCGGCACGCACGCCCTGTTGTCAAAGGATATAAAATTCTGCAATCTCGGTTTATTGATTATTGATGAGGAGCAGCACTTTGGCGTAGCGCATAAAGAGAAACTCAAATCCCTGAAGTCTGACGTTCATGTGCTGACCCTGACCGCAACCCCAATTCCCCGGACGTTGCAAATGTCTTTGACGGGGGTAAAACAATTAAGCATTATCGGTACGCCGCCGGTAGACCGTTTGGCTGCCAGAACTTTTGTCATGCCTTTTGACAAGGTGATGATAAAAGAAGCTATTTACCGCGAGAAATTCCGTAACGGCCAGACGTTCTTTGTCTGCCCCCGCGTATCAGATATTTTCGGTGTGGAAAAAGAATTGCGGGAGTTAGTTCCCGATATTAAAATTTCGGTGGCACATGGGCAAATGCCGGTGAAACAACTGGAACAAGTCATGAATGATTTTGCCGATGGCAAGGCCGATTTGCTGCTGTCAACGACCATTATTGAATCCGGTATTGATATGCCCTCGGTTAATACCATGATTGTCCACCGGGCGGATATGTTTGGTCTGGCGCAATTATACCAGCTGCGCGGCCGGGTAGGGCGCGGCAAGCTGCGCGGCTATTGTTACTTTACTGTTCCCAAACAGAAAAATTTGAAACCTATTGCCGAGCGCCGCTTGAGTATTTTGCAGGCACTGGATACTTTGGGCGCAGGGTTCTCTTTGGCCAGCCATGACATGGATATCCGCGGCTCGGGAAATATCTTGGGCGAAGAACAGTCCGGGCATATCAAAGAAGTCGGCGTGGCGTTATACCAACATATGCTGGAAGAAGAAATCGCCCGTCTGAAAGCCGGAGAATTTGAACAGGACAAACAAGCTGCCGCGGAATGGGCGCCGCAGATTACCACCGGTATTCCGATTATGATTCCCGAAACCTATGTTAAAGATTTGGGTGTCCGTCTGGGGCTGTATAAACGTATCGGCGAAATTAAGGAACAATCCGCATTGCTGGATATGCGCGAAGAATTGGTGGATCGTTTCGGCAAGCTTCCGCCGGAAGTGGACAACCTGCTGAAAACCGTCGAAATCAAACAATTGGCGGTGATGGCTAATGTCGAAAAAATCGATGCCGGCGGCAAAGGCATTTTGATGAGTTTTCATAACAATACTTTTGCCGCGCCGGATAAGCTGATAGAATTTGTAACCAAGCAGTTTGGCGCTGTTAAAATCCGCCCGGATCAGAAACTGTTTATTGAAAAAAATCTTGAGGATTATGCTGTGCGCGTCGATACGATTAAAACTTATCTGCGTAAGCTTATCAGCCTGTTGGGAGTAATTTGATGGGGGAAACCGGCCATCTGTCCTGTCCGTTGCATTTTTATAATATGCTGGTGCATTTAATCGCCAATGGAAAAACGCGGGAAGAAAATGTCGCGGTAAAAAACATCTGGCAGAAAGACAATCTGGTTTTTCTGGATTTGTATTTCTATCGCACAAAACGCTCGCAGGTTATTGACAGCGTCTACATCAAAGATTTTCTGGATTTGAGCAATGAAAAATTTTACGCTTCGGCGGAACTTTTTATTGCCGATTATTGTGATTACCTGTCCCGTCAGGGAATGGAGGCTTGCAGCGGAGATTCCGGAAAACAGGATTCTGACTTTAAACTTCTTGCCCCAATAAAAGACAATTTGATAATCCTGACATTTATGGCCAAATGTACGGATAAGTTTAACCAGATAAAAAATCAGGCTCTGCGCGATTACATTATGCACCGCCTTCCGCAGACACAAATCTTGAGTGACCAATACATCAGTAGCTATCTGAAAGCTTTGACGCCAAATGAACAAGATTTCTTGGCTGCTGTAAAAAAATTGAATACCCAAACCCCGGAAGACGTGGAAGACCTGATTCGCGAAGCTCTGAAAATCAGCGCGTCTGACGGTATCATCAGTTATACGGAACGCCTGTATCTGGCAGAAATTATTCAAACCCTCCGCGAATACGGCATAGAACCGGATATAGAGTTTTAATAAAATCTGGGATAGCTATTGCCCCATGATGCTCTCGGTAGAGGCTTCATCTTCACGCTATAGCCTTGGCGTAATACCGGCATAGCTGTTTTACCTATTTCCTTTAGCCAAAAATAAACCCCATGTTCATAATACCTTTACAAATGCCTAACAGTATGATATTCTGAATACAGGTTTTGATTTAGTAATATCTACGAGGTGTGTTATGAAAACTCCCCTGTTTGCGTCCGTTTTATTATCCGGAACAATCCTTTATTCTTCTCCCCTTTATGCTGTTTGTACCCTTGCGCCGGACTGCGCTGACTTAGGCTATACGATGAGCGCGGCGGATTGTGAGGGGCAAGTTGCCGTTAAGTGTCCGACAGATATGTCTAAAGTTTTTTGCCCCAAAAAATCCTCTGAAAATTCTTTGCCGATTTTGTATGGCGACGGTACGGTCAGCAAAAATGTTATTTCCGGCAAAACGCCAATAGGTATTGTTTTTGATGAAACCAACAAATTAGCAGTTTCATTGACTGACGTGAAGAAAGATGGCACAGCAGGAAGTGAAACGATGTATTGGTCAAACAATAGCTATGATATGCCGAACTTAACGAATTGCCAATATAATGACAATCCCGCGTCGGTAGATAGTTGTAGTGTGGATGGTCGTTCTAATACGGATAAAATATTAGCCTGTGGAAGCAGCTGTGGCGGAACGCCGGCGGCGACGGCAGCCAATAGCTATCAGCCTGCGGGATGTACTCAGGATTTCTGTAAGAAAACAAAATGGTTTCTGCCCAGCATTAAAGAATTTTCACAAATGTATTCTGTTGGGAAGCTGTTAGACACAACAATAGCAATGTTAAAAGATTATGGAACTGTGCCATTTGAAGCAAAATGGTATTGGTCTTCTTGTGAGTATGATAAAGAGACGGCATGGGAATTTGACAAGAGCGATAACACTAAAAATACAAATTACAAAAATAGTGATGATTACGTTCGCCCGGTGGTTTATTATGGCGAGCCGAAAGAAAGTGGTGATGTATGTACGAATGAAAAATGGTATTTGTATTTAAATTTTGTAGGACAAAAGAATGGAAATGTATGTTCTGTAAAACAAGCTGATAGCAGCATTGTTGTAGAGAGCAGCACAGGGAAGAGGGGGACGGTAACAGAGGTTGCTCTTTCAGGGAATGTCAGCGCTAATGCTTGGAGTAACTGGGCAGAAATTATTTTAGATCCGGGAGCGGAGCGTATTGGTTATATCGGGGACGGAGCTTATATATCTTCTTTCTCGAAGACTTGTTCAAATCTCCCTCTGGGCGTGGAGTTTTTAACCGAAGATAGCGGCGAATATCTTCATGAATACGCTTATAATAAGGGTTCTGTTAAGATTGCTTGGGAGTATGATAATGATGAAACTATTGCTACTTGCTCAGGAGATGTAACATTAATCATTACGGAAAATTATACAGAATAACGAAAAGTTTAATAAAAAAACGCCCTGTTTCTAGGGCGCTTTTTTTATTTTTGTACAAATTGATAACATCCCAGTAGGTGATATATATCACTTTCTGTTTCATTTCTCATCACAATGAGAAATGAGCCAAAGAGAAAGCTGTCATCAGTAGTAGATGTGAGAAGCCTCACCCGTGACCTGTCAGAAACCACATGATTTACAGGTTCTCCTTTATAGTACAGTTGTTCTTCAAAAAATTCACCATCGTATCTGAATTCATTGGCCCCATACAAAAGGATTTTTTTTCCCTTAAGATCTAGTTCCGAAAAGCTAGGATGTCCCCAAATCGTTCCATCCTCAAGCCAAATCACATCTTTTTGCTGGTCTGTAACTGTCAGCTTTGAGGTTTTTTCTTCGGATATAAACATCCGTCCCTTTATCAATCCCTCAGGAACATCTATGCGAAAGAAAATTAGATACGATAAAAACGTAATAACTGTAACGGCAACAACTGCCCATTTCATTTTTTTTGTTTTCATTTTTTTTATGTTTTAGTTAGGTTTAGGTTCTGATATAAATTAATCAAATCATTACAAAGCAAGATATTTCAAAGTAATGGTAAAAACCACAAACAAATGAAAACATACATACAGCATCTATAATAATTTGAAATACATTTTTTTATATCACAAAATATATGGTCTGTAAACTATTATTTTCGAAAATGGACAAAATAGAAAAACAGCTATATCCCAAATAAAGGAACAATTAAAGTAGAATTGGTTTATAACGATGAGGTAGCTATACCGGAGATGCAACGTTAATCATTACGGAAAACTATACAGAATAATGAAAAGTTTAATAAAAAAGCGCCCAGGAAAAGGGCGCTGAATTTTATAAGAAGCAGACAACTATTCTGCGGTAGGAACTTCTGAAACTTCGTCAACAATTTCTTCTGCTTCCTCGGGCATGGCTGTTTCTTCACGCGGTGGAAGCTTGCCGTCAGCTTCATAAATTTCTTTATTGTAATCGCTGAAAAAGTGATGTTTGACTGTATCGCCGATTTTAATCCCGTGTTTTTCAACATCTCCGGCATTAAGCTCAACCACAGCCATCGCCGGTTCGGGGGCGATAATCAACTCTTCGGACATCGGTGTCGCTTTTTCTTTGATAAAGAAAATTTTCCCGTTAGCATTGACAAACAGCATATCCAAAGAGAGTTGCGTATCTTTCATCCACATGGCAACCTGATTGTCGACTTTGGATAAATCAAAAATCATTCCGCCATTTTCAGCCAACTGTTCACGGTTCATAAGGCCTTTTTCCAGTTCTTCGGGCTTTTGGGCTTCCTCAACATTATAAATGACATCTCCGTTTTCTGTAGAGATAACCAGATTGCCGTCTTCTTTTTTCGGGGAACAGCCGGCAATAATCATTAAAGCCAGAAATAAATTTAAAAATTTGCTCATAGTCATCTCCTTTGGATTAGGTGTCAATTTTCCGCGGTTGCCATTTAGAAACAACGACCGGGCCGTTTTGCGAAAGCATAACTTTTTTGCGATTATCTGAAAAGGCATTATTCTGTTGATTTTTTTTGCCGGCTTTGATGAAACTGTCGACCACGGATTTGAAATCGATGGTATTAAGCGTTCCTTCCAAACAATTATTTTTAAATGCGGAGGAAGTTTTAATAAGTTTTTCTAGTCGGGCAAGAGGCAAAGAACCATATTTTTGCCAGATTCCCTCAAGAAAAGCATTTATTTTCTGAGGAAATTTAACCGGAGGCATAAATGGTCTGCCCATGGCAAAAATGCGTTTAAGGTTAGGCTCAAAAAAACCGCTGTGATTGCAGACAAACAAGCTGGGAGTCAGCATTTCCATATTATAAGCCATGGCATAATGAACCTGAGCCAAAAACAGCAAATACTGCATATTCTCCGTCTCAAGGTAAAGACCGTCTTTTTCTGCCCGGTTAAAAAACCAATAAGCAACATCAATTGCCGTATCCGTTGCCGGAACTGCCATCTTGCGTCCTTTCATAACATTTAGGTCTGAATTATACACCAGTTATATGATAAACACAAATATTTTTAATAAGTTAAGCGCGTATATTTTTCTGTTTGTATTTATTTTTGTTCTTGTTTTAATCTTGTTATTACGTTATCAATATATCCAAGCGCCGCTTTGAAGACAACAAGCGGTTATGATTCTAGATGATTTTAATTAGGGTTTATCAAATGTCTTTGTTGAAAAATGTGAGAGTTACGGCAGTGTTGGGCAGTGCTTTGTTTTTGTCTGTGTCCTGTACCAGCGCTTCTTTTCCCGAAATCGAAGATGAGTCTTCCGAAATGGTTTCTGAGCAGGGCGAACGCGTCCTTAAAGAGGGTAACGGGCTGCTGAGCGATGGAAAAAATATCGCTTATGATGACGAGAACATTGTCGAAACGGTTGTTCCCGCCAAAACAACGCCGATAATTGTAGCTGACGCGGGAGATTTGAACAAGGAAGAGTCGGTCTTTGACGGTGAAGATGTTGATTTCTTCGGTGTCCCTTTTGACCAGGAAGCTGATGCCCCTGTTAAAAAAACAAGCAAAAAACAACAGAAAACAGCAGCTAAATCTTCTGTGTCCAAACCTGCATCCCCCTCAAAAGCCGCACCGGTTATTCCCAGCGTAACTTATTTGGCCGAAACTTTTTACTTTGATAATGGCGGTTCTGCTTTGGCAGCCGGTTCTAATGCCAAAATCCGCCAGATTGTCCGCGAAGCCAAACGCAATAACGCTTTTGTCCGGGTGATGGGCTTTGCCTCCAGCCGCACCCGCAATACGGATATGGCCAGTCATAAAATGGCAAACTTTAAAGTATCTCAGGAAAGAGCTGAAGCTGTCGCTGCGGCATTGCGCCGTGCCGGAATGCCCGCGTCTAAAATCTTGGTCGAGGCGATGTCTGACAATCGTCCGGCTTATTTGGAAGTTATGCCCGAAGGCGAGCGCTTAAACCGCCGCGCCGAAGTCTATATCAGTTATTAATCTAAGGAAAAAAGGTGAGTTTTAGTTTTGAAAATGTCAAATCTCTCGGCGGAAATTTGTGGAAAACCGCTGTTGCAGATGACCGCAAAGCCGAACTCATTTCCCAGCGTTATGAACTGCCGCCGCTGATTGCGCGCATTATTGCCTCCCGGGGTATTGCGCCTGATGAGGTCGGCAGTTTTATTAATCCCAAATTGCAAAATCTGTTGCCCGATCCGTCGGTCATGAAAGGGATGGCTGAAGCCAGCCGCAAGATTGCCGAAGCCGTCATGTCCGGACGCAAAATCGCCGTTATCGGCGACTATGATGTCGATGGCGCAACGTCGTCATCGGTCTTGCGCTTATTTTTGGAAAGTGTCGGTGTTGAGCCGATAATCCATATTCCTGAACGAGATGAAGGCTATGGTCCCAGCATTATGGCTTTTGATAAATTTGCCGCACAAGGCGTAGACTTTGTCATAACTGTCGATTGCGGCACGACGGCTTTCAGCGTTTTTGACTATGCCCGCGAAAAGGGATTTGAAATTATCGTTTTAGACCACCATGAAGCTGAAGCCAAACTGCCTGATGTTTATGCCGTGGTTAATCCCAAGCGTTTGGATGAAAACAACGATTATCCGTATTTGAAATATATGGCGGCAGTCGGCGTGGTTTTTGTCACCATGGTTGCTGTCAATCGCGAACTGCGGGAGCGAGGCTTCTACCAATCCCGTCCTGAGCCAAACTTATTGGAATGGCTGGATTTGGTGGCGCTAGGAACAGTCTGTGACGTTGTGCCGCTTTTAGGCTTAAACCGGGCATTTGTCCGCCAGGGGCTGAAAGTAATGGCTCAGCGGCGTAATATTGGTTTACGCGCCTTGATTGACAAGGCTGCCATAAGCGAAGCGCCCGGCGCTTTCCATCTGGGGTTTGTATTAGGGCCGCGGATTAATGCTTGCGGTCGAGTCGGAGAAGCGGCGCTCGGCAACCGCCTGTTATGTATTAAAGATGAGTTTCAGGCATCGCTTTTGGCGGATAAGCTGAATGAATTTAATGACCGTCGGAAAGAAATTGAAGGTTACGTTCTGGAAAGAGCCATTGAAATGCTGGAAGGAACGCCGCAAGAATATCCGATAGCTTTTGTTGCCGGAGATGACTGGCATCAAGGTGTTATTGGCATTGTTGCCGGAAAACTCAAGGAACGTTATAACCTTCCGGCCTTTGTCATGTCTATTGAAGATGATGAGGTTAAAGGGTCGGCTCGTTCCATTCCCGGGGTAGATTTAGGCGCTTTGATTATTGCCGCCAAGGAAAAAGGCGTTATTACCAAAGGAGGCGGACACACGATGGCCGCCGGATTTTCACTGGAAAAAGACCGGATTGATGATTTTCGCCGTTTTGTCGGGGAATATGTGCAAAAAGAAATCGGTCATGAAGCAATAACTCCGGTAATAGAGGTTGACGGCGTGCTTGATTTGGCTGCCGCGACAGTTGAAATGGCCGGGAAACTTGATTTGCTTGAGCCATACGGAGCAGGCAACAGCGAGCCGAAACTGGTTCTGCCTCGGGTGCGGGTCAGCAGAGCGCGTATGGTCGGCAGCGGCCATGTCAGCTGCTGGCTGAGTGCTGCGGGGGGCGGTGGATTAAAAGCTATGGCTTTCCGGGTGGCTGATACGGCAATCGGCCCGGCGCTGTTAAACAGCAATGGCGACTGCTTTAATCTGGTCGGCGTTTTGCGCCATGATAATTGGCAGGGGCGAAATTCCGTACAATTTATTATTGAAGACGTGATGAGGGTAGAATGAAGAACAATAAAAATATTGCCAAGCGGGCGAAAAATATCAAACGTATACGCCTGGAGCGGGAAAGGGCAATTTTTATGCGCTTAGGCTCTAAAATCAAGGCCTATTTTTTTACCGGTATTTTGGTGACGGCACCGGTTTCCATGACTTTTTATTTGGCTTATAAGCTGATTTCATGGATTGATGTCAGTGTCAATAAGCTCATTCCGCTGGAGTTTCGTCCGGACAGCTATCTGCCGTACAGTATCCCCGGCTTAGGTGTGGTTTTGCTGGTGCTGGCAATGATTTTAATAGGTATGTTTGCCGCCGGTTTTCTGGGAAAGTTTTTCCTGAGCCTTGGCGAATGGCTGGTTTATAAAATGCC
Organism: uncultured Alphaproteobacteria bacterium; assembly: GCA_910577205.1. Lineage (GTDB taxonomy): Bacteria > Pseudomonadota > Alphaproteobacteria > RF32 > CAG-239 > Scatocola. Next base: position 173,717 of record CAJTMA010000002.1, on the reverse strand, counting down.
TTTTGTTTCAAGCGTCTATTCTTTGCTGAAACAGGTTTTTCAAACTTTCCTGTCAAATAAAAATAATGCGTTCAGCCAAGTGGTTCTGCTGGAATATCCCCGTAAAGATATTTGGATTCTTGGGTTCGTCAGCTCTGAAACCAAAGGCGAAGTGAAAGACAGGCTCGGACGGGAAATGTTGAATGTGTTTATTCCGACAACCCCGAACCCGACATCCGGCTTTTTAATTTTTGTGCCTAAAGAAGATACAATAGATATTGATATGACGGTAGAAGAGGGAATTAAATTTGTGATTTCTGGCGGTTTGGTTACGCCGGACATGGCCGGAAAGAAGAAAAAGCAGTAAAAGAAAGCCCCGTGTTTGCGGGGCTTTTTCTTATTGATTCGGATTGTTGTTTGTCGGGAACGGCATATACTGTCCGACACCGCCGAAATATTTGCGGAAGAAACCGGGATTGTGTCCGACAGTTTCTGTTTTGTCTTCACAAATTGTAACTTCTTTACCATTTTTCTTGGACAGGCGTTCAATGGATTCAACTTTATTCTGATTGTTGAAGCGGATAGTCAGAACGTCCCGTTCAACTTCCTTGGGGGCAAAAAAAGCCACTTTTTTAATATCAGAAGACATATAAATCCAGGTGTTGCGATCCAGCGAAACAACATTAGACGGCGCGCCGAGAATGCTTTGGACTGTCGCTTTGCTTTGACCGGTTTGGATTTGCCCGATTCTTTCATTGGAGGGCATATTGCCGTTATGAGTAATGAACATATCGTTGCTGCAAGCGGTTGAAAACATAATCAGGAAGGCGTTTAACAAAAATACTTTGCTTATTGACATCTTTTAATCCTTACCGTTAAATCATATCTAAATTACATTGCTAAAACATATAGCATAAGGAAAAGATTAATGCAAAAAAATTTTTCATATCCGTTGATAGTTGATGAGATAACGGCAGCGGAAAAAAAATACAATTTAACGGCAACGCCGGACGAACTCGTTGAGCTGGCAGAGATTCTGAAAGTGCCTTCTGTCAAATCATTTTCTGCGGAAATCTATACCAAGCTGAACAAAAAGGCGCATATGCTGAATGTCTGGGGGAGTGTTTCTGCCGAATTGGAACTGCAGAGCGTTATCAGCCTTGAAAACTTTTTTAAATGCTATTCTCCCGAATTTGAGCTGGTTTATGATACCAAGGCGACTTTAAAAAGCCAGCGTGAAGAAGAGGCTGAACTGGGGGATGATTTGCCTGACGTTATAATCGGCGGGCAGATTGACCTTGGACAGATAGCCATAGAACAGTTGGCGCTGGTTATGGAAGATTATCCTCGTAAGGAGGGAGAGGTTTTCCATTGGGAGAGCGAATTTGATGAAGAGGATGATAAGGCTCAAAACCCGTTTAAAATTTTGGAAAAACTTAAAAAATAAAAATTATGCTTGCCAAATGGCAAATTTTTAGCTAAAAAGGCGCTAAAGCTTTCCAAAGGCCATTTTAACTGTTGATTTTAAAAATGAATTAAGGTAATAATGGCGTCTGGAAAATTGGTTTTTAATTAAAAATAAATTTTAGAGTATAGAAAAATGGCTACACCAAAACATAAAACTTCAACATCCCGCCGCAATATGCGTCGTTCTCATGATGCTTTGAGTGCAAATTCTTATCAGGAATGCCCGAACTGCGGTGAGTTGAAAAGACCTCACAATGTATGCCCGTCTTGCGGACAATACAACAAGCGTGAAGTTGTTGCTCAGGAAACAGCTTCCAAGGAATAATCCACCCGGCTTACCGGAATTTCTGAGTAAGTCATTATATATTATATGGAGCAGGTTTTGTCTGATAATCTGGTCATATCAATAGACGCTATGGGGGGAGATAATTCCCCCAGAGTCGTCATTGAAGGGCTTGCTATTGCCGCTAAAAAAAATCCCGATGTGCGTTTTCTGCTTTTCGGAGATGAAGGCAAGGTACTTCCCATCCTCAACTCTTTCCCTAATCTGAAAAAAGTTTGCGAATTGCGCCATGCTTCTGAGGTTGTCCGTAATGAGGATAAACCCTCGCAGGTCATCCGTAACCGCAATACCAGTATGTATATGGCGATTGACGCTGTACGCAAAGGGGAGGCAAAGGCCATCGTTTCAGCAGGCAATACCGGTGCATTAATGGCGATTTCCAAGCTGACGCTTAAAACCATCCAGCGTATTCACCGCCCGGCTATCGTCAGCATTATGCCGCACCAAAATGGCAAGTATGTAATGCTGGATTTGGGGGCTAATACCGAATGTGATGCTGTTAATCTGGCAGAATTTGCTTTGATGGGCAATATTCTGGCCAAGCACGCTCTGGGGCTTGAAAAACCGCGCGTTGCGCTGCTCAATATCGGCACAGAGGAAATGAAAGGCAAAGAAGAAATTCACCAAGCTGCCAACATTATCCGCAATTCTCAGCTTAATATTGATTTTATCGGCTATATTGAGCCGCATGAAATTCCCAACGGCAAAGCCGATGTCATTGTTTCTGACGGATTTACCGGCAATATTGCCCTTAAATCTATTGAGGGGACAGCCCGGCTTATTTTGCGCCTGATAAAAAATTCGGTCAAGAAATCAATTCTTGCCAAATTGGGTATTCCCTTTATGCTCGGAGTCGCTTTAAACCTCAAAAAGACCATGGATCCCCGTTTGTATAACGGAGCTATGTTTGTCGGCTTAAACGGCTTGTCTGTCAAAAGCCATGGCGGAACTGACGCACTTGGCTATTCTGTAGCGGTAGACAATGCGCTGAAGCTGGTTCGCCAGAATTTTGTTGCCACTATTCGGGATGAACTCGAAAACGTTGATTTAGACTTATTATCTCAGGAAATTCTTTATGACTCTTATTAGATCTGAACTTATCGGATTTGGCCACTATCTTCCGGCCAAAGTCCTGACAAACGATGATATGGCCCAAATGGTTGATACCAATGACGAATGGATTAGTACGCGTACCGGTATTAAATCCCGTCATGTGGCTGCAGAGAATGAATTTACTTCAGATATTTCTTTAGTTGCGGCGCGTAACGCTTTGAAATTAGCTGGAATTCAAGCTGAAGATTTGGATATGATTATTGTCGCAACCGTTACCACGGACGAAACCACGCCGTCAACTGCAGCCAAGATTTCCGGCAAACTCGGAACAAAACCCGGAACGATTGCTACAGATATTTCTGCGGCTTGCTCCGGATTCGTCTATGCGATGACAATGGCTGATAATATGATTCGTTTGGGGCAGATTAAAACCGCGATGGTTATCGGTGCAGAAACCTTGTCTAAAATCACTGACTGGACAGATAGAAATACCTGTGTCTTGTTTGGCGATGGTGCAGGCGCAGTTATCCTGCGCGCTGGCGAAGGCGAGGGTACAGCCGCTGACCGCGGTGTTTTGGCAACAAAGCTTTATGCTGACGGTTCTCACTATGAACATTTGAAAACCACCGGCGGTGTCAGCACCACCCAGAAAGCCGGTTTTATTTCAATGGATGGTAAAGAAGTCTTCAAGTATGCTGTTAACTCGCTGACGCAAGCTGCTGAAACTGTGATGGAAATGGCTGGTGTGTCTTCTGAGGAAATTGATTGGCTTCTGCCGCATCAGGCTAATGCGCGCATTATTGAAAACGTTGGCAAAAAACTGAATTTGCCTGACGAAAAAGTGATTGTAACGATTGACCACACTGCCAATACTTCGGCTGCAACTATTCCTGTTGCCTTGTCAGAAGAAGTTGCCAATGGCCGCCTGAAGAAAGGCGATTTGGTTGTTCTGACTGCTATGGGTGCCGGATTTACCTGGGGTGGGGCTCTGGTTCGCCTCTAATTGAAATTATCTGTTTAATACTCAACAGAGAGGCTTGTCTTTCTTGGGATTATGATATAATCCATTTTCAAATTATATTGTGTGATAACCAACAAAAACTAAGGATAGGAAGAAATGAAAACAATTACTCGTGCAGATGTTGCTGAGACTATTTATGAAGAAATCGGTTTGTCCCGCAAAGATTCCGGGGATATTCTGGATATGATTCTTGATGAAATGACTCAGGAACTGGTTAAGGGCAACGATGTAAAATTGTCTTCTTTTGGCACTTTTGCTTTGCGCAACAAAAAAGCCCGTGCCGGCCGTAATCCCAAGACCGGTGTTGATGCTGTTATTTCACCGCGCCGCGTCATTTCTTTCAAACCTTCTCAAACCATGAGAAAAATCATTAACGCATAAGCATTGAGAGGCAGGCATGGTCGTCAATAAATCAAAAGCTGCGTTTCGCACCATTGCCGAAGTTGCCGAGGAACTGGGGGTGGCAACCCATGTTCTGCGTTTCTGGGAAACCAAATTTCCTCAAATTAAGCCGATGAAGCGTAGCGGCGGCCGCCGTTATTACCGCCCGGATGATGTGGAGCTGGTTAAGCGGATTCGTGATTTTCTCTACGAAAAACGTTATACCATTGAAGGTGTGCAAAAGCTGTTCAAGGAAAAGGGCATTAAAGCTATCCTTGGCGAAGAAATTCAAAAAGATTTTTTTGACGAAGCTGCCGAGTCTGTCGAATTGAATGAGCAGGGACGGGAATTAATCCTTAACCTGCGTAATGAGTTAAAATCCATGGCTGACGAGTTAGGTGCGGCATTGGCCAAAGTAAATGGTTAAAAATGACAAATAATAAAAAAGCCTCTGATTTTAGAGGCTTTTATTATAAATAATTTGTCATTTCTTCCGTTTATTTCCGGTCACCAGGCCGAATAAAAAGCTTAGCCCGTTCATGATAAGTTTTTTATCTTTTTGCCGCAGGGAAGCCCAAAAATTCCACATACTTTTGAAAAAGCCCAAAGACTTGCGGGGCGCTGTTTCTGTTTTTGAAGATTGCGCAGAAATCTGCGGCAGGGGCTGCACTTCACCGCGATAAGGCTCAAGCATGGCGGCAATTTCCGAGCCGGGCAAATAAGCGCCATGCACTCTTTGCTGCCGTCCGTCCGCGGCAAGATATAAGGCGTCGCCGCGTCCCAAAAGTTTTTCTGCGCCTGAACCGTCGATAATCGTACGGGAATCTGCAGCGCTTGCGGTTTTATAAGCCAGACGGCAGGGAAAATTGGCCTTGAGAACACCTGTTACCACATCCACAGAAGGACGCTGAGTCGCTAAAATAATATGTATGCCGGCTGCTCTGGATTTTTGTGCCAGCCGTTGAACCGCCGCTTCCGTTTTTTTGTTGGCAGCCATAAGATCTGCAAACTCATCTATGACACAAACGATATAAGGCAAATGTCCGGCATCTGAATTATATTCATTGATATTTCGAACCATTGCTTTTTCAAATAAGCTGTACCGGGACTCCATTTCATTAACCAAATAAGTCAAACAATTGTCAGCATCGCTCATTTCTGTAACGACCGGCGCGAGCATATATTTTTGACGGTTATAGATACTGAATTCAATACGTTTCGGATCAATCAGAATGAGTTTCAAATCAGCTGGTTTCTTTTTTGCAATGAGGGATAAAATAAATGTATTCAGCCCCACTGATTTCCCCGAACCTGTTGTGCCGGCTACCAGCAAATGCGGCATTTTTGCCAAATCGGCAATAACCGGATGTCCGGCGATATCCGTTCCTAATATGATTGGCAAATCGCCTTGAAAAGTCAGAAACTCCGAAGAAGAGAGCAGGGGCTTGAAGTCAATATTTTTCCTTTGAGCGGCAGGGACTTCAAAACCAATAGTTCCGTTTTTCTCAATGGCTTCTACTCGCAGTGAAGGAATGCCAAGTTCGCGGGCAATATCGTCAAGCGAGGCTGTAACAGTTTTTAACTTAGTTCCCGGTTCTGGCTTAAATTCGATTAATGTAACGAGCGGCCCTTCGGAAATATCCGCGATTTTTCCATTGACGCCATAGTGTTTAAGAACTTCAGTAAGCTTTTCCATTTTCAGCCTCATTTACAAAATTAACCAGCTCAAAGAGTATCAGCCGTAAGTTAAAATTTTCTTGCATTGTTTATCCCATAAATAGCATTGCAAAAGAATAGACAAAAAATACTTGCGCAGCTGTGCGATGTATGTTATGTTGCGGCAATAAACTAATTATTATGACTATGCATTATCAATGAGCAGGTCATTTATCATGAACTTTTTTTATTAACTATATTTATTAATTTTTAAAATTATTTCAATCATGAACACAATGACTTATGTTGTGATGGGAATCTGCCTTGTAGCAGTTCTGGTTCTGATCTTCGTGATCAAGTACATTTTCTCTCTCCGCCGTGTGGTGCCAACCAATGAAGTTCACATCGTCCGCCGTGGAAAAAACACCATGGTTTACGGAACGCCCGAACGAGGCAATGTTGAGCAGGAAAAACAATTTTGTGGCAACTGCTACTATGAGTTTCCTGCGTCTTTTCCGATTATCGGTGTAACCGTGACGAAAATGCCGTTGTCAATCTTTGGTATCGACATCAACGATTATGAGGCTTTTGACAAAGAGCGCGTGCCGTTTGTTGTTGACATTCAGTCTTTCTTCCGTATCTCTGATTATGAGATAGCGGCATCCCGCATCAGCCGGATAGACGAACTGAAAAGACAGCTTCTCAGCATCGTTCAAGGTGCTGTTCGCTCCATCTTGGCCAAGGACTTCCTCAATGAAATCATGGGAGAACGATCCAAATACGGCCAGCAGTTTACTGATGAGGTGAAAGAGGAACTCAAATCTTGGGGTGTTGAAACCGTCAAGAATATTGAGCTGATGGACGTCAGGGATGCCAAAGGCGAAGAAGTGATTTCGAACATTATGAAAAAGAAGAAATCTGAAATCGCCAAGGAGTCCCGTGTTGCCGTTGCTAAAAACGATCAGGAAGCCCGTGAAGCTGAAATTGAAGCTAAGCGGCAGATTGATTTGAAAGAACAGGACGCAGCCCAGAAAGTCGGCTTGAGAAAAGCTGAGGTGGAAAAAGAAGTCGGCATTGCTCAAGAAAAGTCTGAGCAAGCCGTCAAAGAGCAAGCTAAGATGACGAAAGAACGCGAGATGGAAGTCAGAAAGGTGGAAATCATCAAACAGGCTGAAATCGACCGCGAACAAACAGTTATCAATGCCGAAGCCAAAAAACGGGAAACGGAAATCAACGCTGATGCCGCCAAGGCAAAAGCCGAACGTGATGCCGAAGCTGAACTGATTAGGGTAAGCAAACAGGCTGACGGCCAGTTGATTACCTCAACCAAATCAGCCGAAGGTATCCGCCTTGAAGGTGATGCTAAAGCTGCCGCCGAAAAGCAAATGCAGCTTGCTTCTGTTGAAGCCCAGTTGAAACTGGCCAGCGAAATCGGTTCTAACGACGGCTATCAGAGTTACCTGATCCAAATCCGTCAGGTGGAAGCCAACGAAAAAGTAGGTCTGGCTCAAGCTGAAAACATCAGGGGAGCAGAGATTAAGATTATTGCCGGTGCAGGAGATGTTGCCGGAGGTATCAGCAGTGCTGCCGGTGCGCTTTCTCCCAAAGGTGGATTTAATCTTGCCGGTATGCTTGAAACCTTTGCCTCAACGGAAGAAGGTAAAAAGCTCCTCGGCAAATTAGGATTAACATCCTCAGCCGCTAAATAATCCCGTCACTTACAACGAACACCCTTTGCCTTTTAGGTAAAGGGTGTTTTTTTGCAAATTTTGTCTTATTGCTTGACAATATAAATAACAGAGGTTATCTTAGCCAAAGTAAGTAACAAGAGGTATGAATGAATAACCATTTTACTGTAATTGAAAACAAGCAGAAGTCGAAACGCAGTTTTCGACCTGTTTTTGTATATGTCATGTAGTTACTGAAAGTATGAAAATTTAGACGGGTCGAAACTTTAAAGTTTCGGCTTTTTTTGTGTGGAAAAGAAAATGCAGATTTATAACCGAGGAAACAGAGTTTTGGCTTATGCCTCCATGAATAAAATTAATCATCGGCCGGTTGAAACAGAAAAGTTCTATCACCTGCGCAAACTCAGCGTACGGGATATTCCTGCGATGGTCGAATTGTCATCCTGCATTTATCATTCTCTGGAAAAAGGACAGGAGTGCTTTATTCACCAGCATGACCGCACATATTATGAACAGATGATGGATAACCCCAAAATGCATTTTGTCGGAGCTTTTGATGGCGGCCAGCTTATTGCGATGTCTTATGTGCGTATCGTCCGTAGCCGGAAAGAATTATTTGAAGAGTTTCCAAGCAGAAACAATGCCTTTTTAGGGAAAGAATTTCAGGTTGCCTGTTTTGGGGCAGACAGCGTCCACCCGTCTTATCGCGGCAACAGGATTAATGAAAACATGATTAGATACCGGATGAAACAGGCGGAATTGCTTGGAGCGACAGATTGTGTTTCGATTATTGACCGTAAAAATATTTGGAATATGCGTCCGTATTTTGCCAATGAGTTTGTTATGATGGGGGCAGATGTTGATCCTTCTGATGGCGGAGATATCGCCTTAATGCATCGCCGATTGGATAAAACGCCTTTATATCAGTCAAATGAACATTTCGAAATTCCGGTGAATGATTATAAAAGCCTCAATAAATTATTTGCGGCCCGCCATATTGCAACTGGTTACAATTCGGAAACAGAAGCCCTGCGGCTGGTTAACAGCGACTATTATCAGCCTGCTAATCTGATGCTTTTAACAAGGAGAAACTATGCTAGATAAATATATTTACGACAGCCGCATCCCCGGTCCGAAACTGCTTTTGCTGGGGGCAATTCATGGCAATGAAACAGCCGGAACCAAAGCCATCCGGAAATTGATGTCTGCGCTGGACAACAATGAAATCAACCTGAAATCCGGAAGTTTGGTTTTGTTGCCTGTCTGCAATCCGCTGGCTTATGAGCACGGCGTGCGTTTCATGGAAAAAAACTTGAACCGCCTCATCAACCTCTATGTTGCCCCGTCTTGCCCGGAAGAAGAATTTGCCCATGAAGTCGCAACTGAAATATTGAATAATGACTATGTGCTGGATATGCATTCTACCCATAATGCCGGAGAGCCTCCGTTTGTTTTTTTAGATTATCCCTCAGATGAGAATCGGAAACTTGTTTCTGCGGCAGCAGCCTCTTATGTTATTTGTAATTGGCCGGGCATTTACAAGGATGCACCGATAGCCGATTACTGTACCGAATATTTTGCGCATAAATCGGGAAAATCCTGCATCACGCTGGAATGCGGCTATCACTATGATCACGCGGCGGAAGAGGTTGCTTTTGCAAGCATTGTTAATTTATTAATAAAACTGGGAATGACAGCCGGAGAATTTACCGAACAGCCTAAAACCTACTTAAAACTGGAAAAAGTTGTCATTAAGGAAAAACCCGGAAAACTTCTGAAAAACTATAAGCACTTGGATGAAATTTCTGCAGGAGAAGTCATTGGTCGGTATGATGACGGAGAGGAATTTGCCGCGCCTGACAACGGCTATATCTTAATCCCGAATCATGAAGCTGCCGTGCAGTCCGAATGGTTTTATCTGGCGACGGCAGCTTGATAAATCACGTTTTAAAGCGTATGCTGGCTTTGCTTTTGGAAAATTGCCTGAGCTGTTCCCTCAGCATTTGTGGTAATTGAAGCATACATATTTTTATCGACAGGGATTTTTTCTATCTGGCTGGAAGCAAGCAGTTCTACGCCTTTATTAATCCCTTTGACAACATCTTCCCGTCCTGTTATCTCAGCCCATTCCTTAAAGCATTCTAATTCCGGAAAGCCTTTATTATAAATACTTGCCTGAGCCTGCTCCATAAGCTTTCTGCCATGAGAGCCTTGGCTGCTTTCCCTGTTGATGATTTGCTGTGCTTTTTGTTGTTCGGATAAAGCCGCATTCTTTAAAATTCCCGGCGTTGCAGAGGCATTGGGCATATGAATATATGCGCTGAATGCCGCCGGAGCAGCCGTAAAGCTGGCATTACGGAAATCCTTATAATACTTCGACATCCTTAAATAGACATTATCGCAAAATCCCTGCTGGGCAATTTCGCTGGCTTTAGGATTTTCTTTAGATATTTTATTAAAATTAGGTTTATTAACCTCAAGACAGCTAAGCGCAGAGGCGCGGTTGCTGTTATCTGTCCGGCATAAAAGGTTCAATGCATACGTTTCGGAATATTTACCTTGCTTAACTTTAGACATCTCTTTTTGCCACTGATTGCTGTATTTGGCAAATCGCTGGTCTTTTTCAATATCCACGCCCGGACGGACAAATTTTTTGCAAAAATCTTTGATTTCTTGGTTATCTTCCTGAATCAATCCCCAGAGAACAATATTTTCCATATTGCTTTTATTAAATTGGTAACCACCGTTAAACGTGCCTTTAATATTGCTGAATGCTTTCATTTTAGTTTCAGCATCTTTTTCTTTATCTCCTGTCAAAACGGCGTGGTTTTCCCGTGCCAAACTGACATCATAAGGGGAAGTTCCGATGGATTTGAGGCCTTTTTCTGCCATTTGTTCTTGTGTAAAATATACAATAGAGGAGGATACATCGCCGGTTTTAACAAAGTTTTCATAATCCACAAAAAACGCGCCATGTTCTTCCAAAGTACGAACGGCATCTTCTGTTGACAAGCTTTTCATTTCGCTGGCGGCATCCTGAACAATTTTGCTGGATGGATTTTCAGGCAAACGAACAACTTTTTCTTCGCCGGAATTAAAATGTTCAGGTATGGGGTTACTGGAAACTCCGGTAGATCCTGTTGCTAACATAAAACCGGCGGCAATTAATTCTTTTTTACGGGAAAGCGTATCTTTGATTTTGTTAATACGGCCTTTGATGCTTTTTTTAATATCCCCAGACATTTCTGATCTCCATTGAAATTTTTGGTTCATTATAAAATCATTATAGCCGGAAAATATTTTTTTGGCTATAAAAATTTTATTAATTCTTAATTTTATTTTTGTACTACTGATTAAAGAGCATTTATAGCAGGAGGGGAGATGCCGGTATATACGATAATAGGGAATATGACAGGCAATTCGATGGATGCCATTGATTTAGTCCTGACAAGGTTTGACGGCAATGTTATGCAGGACATCTGCACCTACACCAAACCCTATGCCAAAGAAATGCAAGATAAAATCGAATATCTGCGCGCCAGGGCTTTTAATAAGACCAAGGCGGAAATTGAAGCTCTGCCGGAGTTTCAAAACATTCATGACGAATATATTAGCCAAATAGCCGAGTGCATAAATGAAATGTGTGCGCTGAATAAAATTGATAAAACCTCGGTTGATGCAATAGGCTTTCACGGCAAAACGCTGGATCATAATCCGCCATCCAAAGCCCGTAAAGAAAAGACGCAGCCCTATACATTGCAAATAGGCTCGGGGCAAATGCTGGCTGACTTAACCGGTATTCCGGTTATCTATGATTTCCGTTCAGACCTGTTGATGGCCGGGTTTGATGGTGCGCCCTTAGTGCCGCCTCATAATGCCCGTATTTCCGCCAGCGAAGGGGACGGCTGTTATTATAATGGCGGCAATACCTCCAATTTTGCTTTGGTTGCTGATGGCGTAGCACGGATTGGCGCTGATGCCGGACCTTTCAATGAATATACGGATGCTTATATCCGCCGCCATACCAACGAAGCTTTTGACCGTGATGCAATGTTCGGAAAAAAAGGCAGGCTGAATGAAACCATATTGCAGGAGTTATTTAATTTTGGGCGAGGGTATTATGAATTGCCTCTGCCTAAATCAGGAGATCCTGCTTATTATCATAAAAATGAAATTTTTAACTATGTTCAGCAGCTGGGGATTAGTTTTGAGGATGCGGTTCATACCTTTGAATATTTTGCGGCTTATATCGCTGTTCAGGCGCTGACTTTAGTTCCTGAAAATATTGCCATTCCCCATAGAATAATATTGTTTGGCGGCGGTTGGAAAAATCCGGTCGTTAAAAAAAGTTTTGAAGATTTGCTTGCCGGAAAAGGGATAGTCTTGCCGGAACACCGGCAGCAATTTGCCGCTTTGGTACGCCGCCTGGGCGGAAAAACGTCAATCACTGTTTCCGGGTTTGGCGATTATATGGAAGCCAGATTATTTGCAGATTTGGCCAGATATAAATTAGATAATAAAGTTTGGGAGCTTCCGGAATTGTTACAATCGGGGAAAACGTTAGTTTGCGGGCAGGTTGCCATTCCCGGTGCAGCCTCTCAATACCATGATCGCATTAACCGCGCTGCCAAAGGCTGGCAGGCGGAAAATACAATCAAATAGTGATTCAGCTCCGGTATTTTAACATTATATCGGAGAGGATTTGTGCCCATTCTGCAGCACCGGCTGCCAGATTGTCAAATTCGTCATCGCGGATTTCAATCAGGCCATAATCCAACCCTTTTTCTTCACCGCAAATAATAACCGCGCCGGTGTTATATTGCCGCAAATCATAAGGCACATTTTCACCAATGACTTTAGAGCTTTTCGCTAAATTTTTATAAAGATAATCTGCAAAAGCCGCAGGTTTGTGATATAGAACGCCTGCTTGCCAGGGACGGTAATTACCTCCCTTAAGCTGCGGGGTGTAACTGTGAATTGAAAATATAACCGGAGTTATGCCTTGTTGTTTCATATTATCAATGTAGGCATTGATGGCTTTATAATAAGGGGCATAGAAACGGTCAATGCGCTTCTGCCGTTCAGCATCAGACAAATCGGCATTCCCGGGAATCTGTATTTTATCGCTTTCCTTAACGATGAGTTCGCTTTCATCCGTCCGGCGGTTTAAGTCAATTAACAACCGAGAATATTTTCCTAAAAAAGCAGCGCAGCCCAGCTTCTCTGCTAGCAAGCGGCAGATATCGCCAGCCCCTTTATCTCTGGCGATATGTTTGTTTAAGTCTGCATCAGACAATCCCAAATGATGATATTTGTCAGGGATATCTGCGGCTGCGTGTTCGCAGGTAAGGATAAAAGGGCTGCTTTTTGCTGCCGGAATAAATTCAAAAGGCTTATCTTCCATAAGCGATAACCTCCTTCATCTTTTTATGGTAACCGGGATTAATATACTTTAATTTTCCGGTTTCATTCAAGGCGTGCATAACCAGACGTGCATAAGTTTGCTCGCCTTCGACAGCTTCTTTTGATGCATCGCGCCGCATTGGATTATAGGTGTCGTAAGAAATCTGATAGTAATAGGGCAGGCCGTGTTGGACTGTTTTCGTGTCTGTTTCGACATTGTTATGCCAGTTATATTTATTAAGAGCCGCCCGGTTAAGATGCTGCGGAGAATTTTCTACCGCGGCATTAACAAAATCCCGGTTGAATTGCAGGAAAGCCTCCACAAAACGCTTGTTGAAATTTGCATTCATAAAACGCATTTCGACAGTTTTGCTTGGCAGTATGTTTAAGGTTTTATATTTGTGTCCGAAAGCCGACATATCAAGCAATTCCTGTTTGTTATCGCATAAATCGGTCATAACGCATAAAAACGGATAATCTCTCTCGCCGTTATTGCTTAAATTGCGGCTGATATAAGTTGCATAAAGCAATTTATTATCGCGCCTTTCCGGGGCGGCAAAAGCCCTGACGATTTCCGCCTCATGCTGCATCATCCGTTTGACAAGCCGCTTATAGGTTGCCAAATCAAATCCTTCTGCTGATATATGCTGGTGCAGGGAGCAATGGACATTGACGTGCCCCTCGTCAAAGGCATCAAGAATTTTAAGGCAGTTTTGTTCATCTTCCTTGCGCCGCATGACAGAACTGGCATATTCGACAGCCGCCAGATTATTATACCTGACTAAGCTTTCATCACGCATGATAACGCCGGCAGAATTTTCATCCAAATAAACATCGGCATCTTTATTTGATGAATACAATTTTTGCCAACCGTTTTTCTCTTTCAGATAATTAATCAGCTTATCATAATTGCCAAATTCTTCAGGCACATAAAATTCAAGCTCAAAACCATTAGGTCTGTAGGAACGGCTTTGCGGTGGCAGTCCGGGCTTTTCTGTTTGGAATATATCCTGCAAATTTTCATTGAGCGGCTGCTGGCGAAAATTTTTGCTTAATTTACTGCGCAGGCTGCGTAATTGGCGCATTGATTTCCTGCGGCTGAAAAAAGTATAATTTTCATCATAGCGGTAACCTTTGACAATATGCTGCCGCAAATAAACATCTGCCGCATATAAAGCCCGTTGATAAGTGTCGTTGCCTTGGGCAATCTGGTTAAAAATTTTTTTCAAAAATTGCAGAATATCGCAACTGACCATCAGCCCATGATGATTAGAGTAGGGCATATTAGGTTTGACAAACCAATTCCCAAATTCCCGGTTGTGGTCTTCTTGCGGAGCAAAACTGTATAAAAACTGCCGAAAATCAAACCCAAAACTTTCTATTCCCTCCAATAAAGATGAAAGCCTCTTTGTATTTCCATGGCTGAACTTGGATGTTTTGAGCAAACTCAATTGGGGCTTGTCATTATTGTAGTCTTGAACATTCTGCGTAATTTCATCGGCAAGTTTGGCAAATTGCAGTTCGGCATCTTTCCCATATGTTTTTTGAAAATGTACGGCCATGCCGGCAAAAGGCGCGAGCATACTGTCGATATGCCAATCATAATAGAATTTTCTAAAATCCTTTTGTCCTGCTAAATTAAAATAGTCAGCGAAAGTTTGTTGGGTTTCTTCTATTGTATTTTCTGTTTGGTGTGTCATCCTGTTTTATCCTGATTATCTGAACTTTTTGCAAACTAAAGTATGTCAGCGTTTCCCCCTGAGCACCCATACTTTAATTCAAAAGAAAATGCTCAGAGGCAGATAATCAGAAACAAGATAGAAATAATGAAAATAGACAACAAGCAAACCAAAGCAGCGCCGTTCTTAGCGCTTTCAAAAATAAATAAATTTTGACTTGTTGTTACCATAACATTCCTTTGAGATTTAACTTAAAAAGTCTATAAACACAAATATAGATTGTCAATTATTTTTTTTATTCAAGATATATTTTTTTGATTTTTTATATCACTTAATGCTACCGCCGTGCGGTTGGTTTCGCTACCGCCGTGCGGTTGGTCGGGCTGACTGGATTGGCTCGTTTCACTTCGCCGCTTCGTCGTCGCAAGAGCGGCGATACTTCCGTCTCGCCGGCTTCTCCTTGTCAAACCAGCTTCCTTGCTGGTTCTCATCGGCCGCCTAATCCAATAAAAAAGAGCCAGACAAGCTGACTCTTAAAGCACATTATTTTATTGCGGCACACAATCGCTTAATCGCTACCGCCGTGCCGTTGTACGGCTGACTGGATTGGCTCGTTTCACTTCGCCGCTTCGTCGTCGCAAGAGCGGCGATACTTCCGTCTCGCCGGCTTCTCCTTGTCAAACCAGCTTCCTCGCTGGTTCTCATCGGCCACCCAATCCAATAAAAAAGAGCCAGACAAGCTGACTCTTAAAGCACATTATTTTATTGCGGCACACAATCACTTAATCGCTACCGCCGTGCGGTTGGTCGGGATGACTGGATTCGAACCAGCGACCACTTGCACCCCATGCAAATGCGCTACCAGGCTGCGCTACATCCCGATTGTTATCGCTAACCACTATTCTATAAGGCTTTCTGTTCGCAAATGCAAGTACTTTTTTATAAGCTTTCGTATTTTTTCTCATGAAGACGAACTCTTTTAATTTTGCAGCAAACGACTATATTAAAAAGAAAACAAAAGACATGTGAGGGGTTATGATAAGTAAAAAAGCGCGTAAGGATTGGCGGGCTGTTGCCGGAGCAATATGGAATTTTTGGACCAGTCAGACAGGGGCATTTATTTTGGCCGTAACGGGTATTGTCGTCGGTTATTACATATTTTACATCAGCCGCCCGATTCTCAAATATGAAACCGAAAAAGTTACATTTATTTCCTCGCAAAATGATAATGACTATGCCGTCAAAGTTCATGACAAAGATTATAAGGATTTATATCTGACCAGAATTTATTTGCATAATAAAGGGGCGGCGGCATTGTCAGGCAATGATGTATCCCAAATCGGGCATGATCCGATACGTATCACCGTTCCTGAAGGGGCAAAACTGGTGCATTATACCCTTGATAAAACCGCTACGACGGATGCCATCAGCGCCAAACTTGAAAAAGTCAATGACGACTTGGTAATCAAGTTTGACTTTCTTAATCCCGACTACCAAATTGCCGCTTCTTTGCTGCATGAAAACCCGGATGCAGACTTTGCAATTACCGGCAGCGCGCTGAATGTTAATGAAATCACGCGCGAATGGAGTGATGAAACTGTCAAGACCTATATTTTATGGGGGTTGGGTATCCTTTACTCAGTCTTGCTGGTCATCTATGTTTTCCATCATTGGAAACGTCGCCGCCGGGCTTAAAAACTTTTGACTTTTAGAATAAAACAGCTATTTTATCTCCCATTGTTTGACTAATAATGGGAGATAAAACTATGTTACATCCTTGGCACGGCGTCAGTTATGGGGAAAGCTTTCCTGATATTGTAACGGCAATGATTGAAGTGCCCCGCGGTTCGAATATCAAATATGAGCTGGATAAAAAAAGCGGCCTGCTGAAAGTTGACCGGATTTTATACAGCGCCGTGCATTACCCTGCCAATTACGGTTTCATCCCCCAAACCTATTGCGATGATAACGACCCCTTGGATATTTTGGTTTTAGGGCAAGAACCTGTTTTGCCTTTGTCAATTATGCGGGCCAAACCGATTGGGGTAATGAAGATGGTTGATCAAGGCGAGATGGATGACAAAATTATTGCGGTTCACCTTGATGACCCTGAATACAGCCACTACAATTCAATAGACGAATTGCCGCCGCATACGTTAAAAACATTGCAGCGTTTTTTTGAAGATTACAAAGTCTTGGAAAATAAAGAAGTGGTTATCGAAACCTTCCTCGGCCCAAATGAGGCAAAGCAAACTTTAATAAATGCGATGGAACTTTATAAAAGCAGCAAATGTTCTCTGCCGGGCTATGAGGGAGAATAGCGCAAAAGCTGTTGCATTAAAAAATTTGTGAGGGTATAGTAAAAATCATTTAGCAAATCAAGGAATTTTTCTATGCCCTCAATCTCGCTTATTATCCCATTGTATAACGCTGAGAAGTATCTTCGCCCTTGCTTAGATTCTGTAAAAAACCAAACATTTGACGATATGGAAATTATTTGCGTCAACGACGGTTCTACTGACGCTACGGCGGATATTGTGAACGAATATGTTGCCGCAGATGCCCGTTTTCGGTTAATTGAACAGGAAAATGCCGGCTGTTCTATGGCGCGAAATCATGGATTAAAAAGCGCTGTGTCGCCCTATGTTGCCTTGCTGGATCAGGATGATGTGCTGCATCCCCAGGCGATGGAAGCTCTTTATTATTTGATTACCAAATATAATGCGGATATTGCCGAATTTACCAATGAAACCGTTCCTGATGATTTTGTGATGGTTAATCCGCCGCATTATGACGTTGAGAAAATACCCGCCGAATTTTCGCATGATGCGTTTCATTTTTGGTTTCGTAATCCGCGTGGCGGTTCGGTGCTGGTTTGGAATCGCCTGTATAAAAAAGACGCTATTGACGGCATTGAATTTCCTAAAGATATCCAACCGGCGGAAGATACGATTTTCACGCTGAAAGCTATGTTTCATGTTTTGAATATCGTCCATACGGATACGCGCCTTTTATACTACCGGGATAGCTCGACATCAGTCATGAATCAGGGCAAAACCGATAAGTATGTTCGGGTACACGCTGCGGCCGGACAGGAGCTGTATGACTATTTCCTTAAATCTAAACGCGTGCAGAATAAGGATGATTATAAATTGCTGGAACGTTATATCAGCAGATTTATTTTCAAATCGGTTATTTCGCAACCGCTGCGCCGCATGAAAGATAAGGCAACCCGCCGCCAGTCTTTGGAGAAAGCGCGAGAACTGGTTTTGCCTTTGTATGAGCAGGGAGCTTTGAAACCGGAACTTCTCGGCTGGCGTAAATCTATGGCTTGCCGCCTGTTCTTTAACGGACATTTTACTTTAGCGAGATTATTTGTATGACTAAAATTGATGTAGCGATTAACTCTTATAAAAAGCCGGAATCCCTGCTTTATACGTTAATGACCTTAAAAAAACATTCAGGCGATTTGATTGATACGGTTTATATCAATGATGACTGCTCCAATAATGGTGCTTACGAGCTTTATACTCACCCGGCAGTGGCAGAATATTTTAAGCCTTGGAAACTGGATGTCCGGGTCAATACCCGCAATGTCGGAATTAAAGAAGTATATGTTCGCGGTTTTCGCCCGGAATATATGCGGACAATAAAATTTATGCTTAGCAACTGGAAGCGTTTTTATTCCAAAAAATATTCGCATAACCGCGAGGACATTCGTTATCAGTATGCCTTAGACCATACGGATAAAGATTATCTGATGATGATGCATGATGATGTGATGTATCTGCAAGATGTTGCCTCGCTGTATCTCCAAACGCTGCAAAGCGATGAAAAAATGGCTGTCGTCGGGGAATTGGGACAATGTTGGCGCTGTCGTTTTGCGGAAATATGCAATCCGCAAAAAATTATGGACGGCAGCCGCCCGTCACCGCATTGGCCGCTGACACCATCTCCCAAAACAAAAGATATTCATAAATTTAATCCCAAGCAGGCCTTTAGCCGGGAATGCCGGATTAACGAGTGGGTGTCTATGGTTAATGTAAAAAATGCCCGAGAGATAACTGAGAAAAGCCGCAGCTTTTTTGGCAATATGTATAAGCATTCCGATACCGGGGCTTATTGGTTTGGGATGTTGGTAAATCTGGGCTATAAATTTGCCGATCCGTTTATTGCTTCCGGGCAAAAAGTGACAGATTACTACGATCACGCATGGCAGGGGCATTCCGGGCATTCCGTCTGGGTTGACCAAGGCGATGGCAAAGCCAAGTATGACAACCGGGAAATTATTGAAAGAATAAAAAACGAATTTGGTTTTGAAGTGCCGGAAATATCAGGAAAATAAGATGATGCAAAACCGTAAAAAGAATAATACCATTGAAGGGCTGCCGCAATTTTATAAAAACGCCGCCATTCATTTTTCGGGGAAAAACAACAGTGTAAAACTCGGTAAAAAGGTGTTTATTAAAGATAGTAAAATTAAGCTCTATGGCGATTCATCCCTAGAACTGGAAGAAGGCTGTTATCTGCAAGGCTGTCAGTTTATTATCCGCAATGCCCATGTGAAGTTTGGCCGTTGCTGCGAACTAATGAATGTCAAGGTATCGGCTTTTGATGGTTCATATTTGGAAATAGGCGGCAATTCGGCTGTTACCGGCGAATGGGAATTGAAAGAAGCCGCAACCGTGACCGCTAAGAAGCTGTGGTGCACTTGGCCGCCGCTGGTCGCTGCCAAAGGCGGCAAAATCACCATGGGAGACTGCGGCTTGGCCGATACGACCATTTATAATACGGATTATCACCCGATTTATGATTTTTCAGGAAACATAATTAACCATGACCGAGATGTTGTCATCGAAGACAATGTATGGGTCGGACGCCGGACGGTTATTTTGAAAGGCGTTACTCTGGGCAATGGCTGTATTCTTGGGTTTGGCAGTGTTGTCAGCCGGGACATTCCGCCGCATTGCATCGCCGCGGGAATGCCTGCTAAAGTAGTTAAGGAAAATGTTGTCTGGGCAGCCCATGACGAAGCTGACTACCAGAAATACTTTCCGCTGACATTGGAGAATGCCGCTGATTTCTACCGCCAAACGAAAACAAAAGACAATTACGAAAATCGCAAAATCAAAAGTTCTCCTCCGTGGCTGACAGCACTTAAACTCCGCTTGTCACTTTGGCAAAGTAAAAAATAAACAAGGGCACATAATGAAGTTATGCATGAGGCCGCCAACGAGCATCTTCAGAGCATAGTTCTTAAAGCAGCTAAACTTCGGCTAATCGCCAATTTTATTAATCATGGCGCTAACTTAACCATCTGTATTTTAGAGCAACGCGGGAGCTTTGTCACTCTGCGTTGTCGCACCAAACGCTCTAGGCCGCGCCTGGCTAACCGCCTCGGTTTAGGAGGCGAAAAATTTACCAATGATGATGTTTTCTTTGCGTTTGAGCCAGTCATAGGCTTTGCCGAGATGCCCGATGTCTAAAGCCTGATAACCAGCTTTAGCGAGGTCATAAGCCAAAACGGTGGCGGTCGGGCCGAGAACCACAATCATCAACCGGTTTTTGGGTTGAGCTGTCGCTTCGGCTAAAATACGGTTATATTCGCGGAACGCATGGGCTTTAGGGGCATAGATATAATTAACCGATTTGGCATTGTCATAAATATCATGTTGAAAAACTTCAGTGCCTTCGCCGCGGATGATGGTAATATCACGACCATCCCAAATTTTGCGGATTTCGTTGTAATAAGCTTCGATTTCCGCTTCATCTTTAGGGGTATTTTCATTATCCGGTTCAATAGCATGAGCCGTAAAACAAGCATCGGCATAAGTTTGTTCAAAATTCAAATAGTTATATATCTGAGAGCGGTTCTTCGCCATAAATGTCCGCCAATAAGCGCGTGATTGCGCGTCAATATCCGCGAGAGAGCCGAAACGGTCGGGAATGCCGACCAGAATATTTGGATCGTTTGATTGAAGAACTTCGGTCAAACGGGCGGCTATCTCGGGCGTATATTCCTGAAAACCGATAGCTCTGCCGAACATCAGGTTAAATTCGCCATCACCGTAGCGAACCACACTGCACTTGTCCTTGATAATTTTGGCAACACTTGCTTTCTGCCCTAAAACTTTCGGCAGTTTTAAAGATTTGATTTCATCACAAATTTCATATTTGAGATTATCAAGCATATATTCATAATCAGCATATTTCTTTATGGCTTTGTGATGAGCTTTGAGGTCGAATTTCAGCAGTCGGATAAGGTTCTTGGCAAAAAGCGTAGCGCCCATGAGATAATTCCTGTTTAGAGTTGACTATTACCGGAAGTCTATTACAATCACCCGGGTATTGCAATAGTTTTATCCAAGGATTAAAAATGAAAATCTTAGTCCATCTCCACCTTTATTATGCCGATATGCTTCCGGAAATGTTGAACAGCCTGCGCAGCTTGGAGGGCAGGGCATATGATTTGTATGTGACGCTTGTTAAAGATTGTGACGCGGTAAAAAAAGAGATTTTAGCATTCAAAAATGATGCGCAGATTATGATGGTTGACAATCGAGGATATGACTTGGCACCGTTTTTAAAGGTGCTGCAATCCGTGAGCTTGGATGACTATGGTTATGTGATAAAGTTGCATACCAAACGCGATTTACCTAAACCGGCACATTTGCCATATGGATGTTTCAAAAATTCAGAATGGCGCAATTGCCTGATGGGCTTTTTGAAAGACAGACAAACATTTGTTGAAGCATATAATTTGCTGGAAAAACATTCTGAAATCGGAATGTTGAGCCATTGGAAATTAATCGTCAAATCAGGAAAAGAGGATAGGGAAGCTACCCGCCGCGCTGAAGAGATAATGCAGCAACTGGGGTTGCCGCCCAAAGAACGCAGGTTTGTTGCGGGAACAATGTTTATCTGCCGTGCGAAATTGATGAAACCGCTGCTCAAGTTGAATTATATGGCAAATGATTTTGATGTGCCTGCACCTAATCATGCCGGCGGAACGCTGGCTCACGCAATGGAACGAGTATTGGGCTGGCTGGTATATGCCCAGAATTCCCAAATAGCTTCATATGAACCTTTCAGCTTCGGTAAAAAACTGCAAGTGCTGTTATTCAAAAGCCGCCGCTTTTTGTACCGTAAACATACCAACAGCAAGGGGATTACCAGAATTAAAATCTGCAAGATTCCTGTCTGCACCCGCCGCCCATAGAATTTCTGTAAAAAAACACCCGGAATATGTTTATTCCAGGTGTTGCATTCCAACTCAGCCTTTGGCTGGCGGCGCTTTAGGGCAGAGTAAATGAAGTTAACCGTATTATACACATAATCTTATATCTTGGTTATAACCACCAGCAGAACCACTGCGGCAAAACACCCGGCAAACATATCGTCCAACATCACGCCCCAAGCGTTTTTCAGCTTGCTGTCTGCCCACTTTACCGGCCCCATTTTGACTATATCAAACAAACGAAACAGAGCAAAGCCAATCAGATAAGCATACCAAAAGTTCCAGTTTCCTTGCAGATAATTTCCTACCAGGGTAAAGGTTAAAGATTGTCCAGCCACCTCATCAATCACCACCATTGACGGGTCTTTTTCTTCTTGATTTTTTATCAGCTGATGGGTAGCCCATACACCGATAAAAAAGGCTGATAATGATATGGTTAAAACTCCGGCAGTGCCGTAAAAATAGGCCGCAACTGCCGCCAAAGGCAGAGTGCCGAGAGAGCCAACCGTGCCGGGAGCTTTAGGGGATAAGCCCAAGCCAAAGTAAGTTGCCAAAAGTTTTGCTAGTTTATTCATTTTCACATCCTCTGAAAAATCTTAATTGCCATAATCATATAAGCCGCATTGATTTTTGCAACCTCAAATGCCTAATTGTTGACAAATTTCAAAAGATAGCTTATGTTTAGACAAAATTTCTTATTGTGTAACTTTTAAAAAGTATAATTATGTGTAAGCAGGAAGTAAAATCAAAAGATGCCATCGTCTTTGCTGTTGGCAAAAAGAAGTACGTTTTCGTTCCTCAGGCAAATGGCCTGTATTCACCGATAACCGGAAAAGAGCGGCAGAAACATCTCCGCCGCGGCAGCTCTTTACGAACTTTTCCTTTGGAAGCAAACGGTTGTGTTCAGAAGGTTTTTGAAGCCGCTGTATCTGTCAAACTTTCAACTGACGGCAAATTGATTGTCGTTCAGGGAACGTATGACATCAGTTTCTTTCTGAAAGCCGCAAATAAAGCGCTTTATTCGCTTTGCTGGAAAGCCTGTGCCGATTCATTTTTTATGTCTTGCGGCGAAAGGGTAATCGTTGTTGATACCTGTTGTTTCAAAAAAATTTTATATCGCGATAAAGACAATTGGTTGAAGCAATTGAATGATGATTTTCTATCTGTCGATGTCTGTAAAAACGGTGAAATCTTAGCTACCAGCACATTTTACCGAACAACGCTTTATTTCTATGATGAAAGCAAGAAAGAATTAATCTCCTTAGGTTATTGCTGACATGATGCTACAAAAAAAGGAACTCATTTGAGTTCCTTTTTTTGTGCTGTATCTGGCGCTTAGATTTTGCCTTCATAAGCATCACGGTACATCTGCTCGATTTCCTTAATCAGCGGGTAACGCGGGTTAGCGCTGGTGCACTGATCGTCAAAGGCGAGAGTTGGCAGTGTTTCCATAGCCTTTTCGAAATCTTCTTTCGAAACACCCCAGTCTTTGATAGACAAAGGAATATTGAGCTTCTTCTTCAAGTCTTGCAAAGCTTTGATGAGGTTATTAACTTTCTCCTCGTCAGTTTTGCCGCCCAATCCCAAAGCATCTGCAAATTCAGCATAAGCCGCGCGGGCATTCGGGTACTGATATTGCGGGAAAATACCTTGTTTGGTCGGTGCTTCTGTCGAGTTATATTTGATAACCTGACAAATCAGCAATGCATTGGCAATACCATGCGGAACATGGAAATATGCGCCCAACTTGTGCGCCATAGAGTGGCAGACACCGAGGAATGCATTCGCAAAAGCCATGCCGGCAATTGTCGCCGCATTATGAACTTTTTCACGCGCTTTCGGATTAGCTGCGCCTTCGGCATAAGAGGCTGGCAGATATTGGTAAACCAGTTTGCCTGCTTCTTTGGAAAGGGAGCGGGTGTAATCGGTTGCCATAATCGAAACCATTGATTCCAATGCGTGGGTCATAACGTCAATACCTGAAGCGGCGCACAGTCCTTTCGGCATAGACAGAACTAAATTAGAGTCGACAATTGCCATCTTCGGAGTCAAAGCATAATCTGCAATCGCATATTTCACGCCGGTGCTGTCATCGGTAATGATTGAGAACGGCGTAACTTCCGAACCAGTGCCTGAGGTGGTCGGAATGCAGACCAAAGTTGCTTTGTCACCAAGCGGCGGGAATTCGAAAATACGTTTGCGAATATCCATAAAGCGCATTGCCAAATCTTCAAACTTGAGTTCAGGATGTTCATACATCAGCCATAAAATTTTAGCTGCATCCATCGGAGAACCGCCGCCCAAAGCGATAATCGCATCCGGCTGGAAAGTATTGAGCATATTAATGGCAACATTAATTGTGCTCAAATCCGGATCAGGCTTAACATCTGAGAAAATCTGATATTGAATGCCAAGGCTTTCCAAAACATCCGTGATTTTCTTGGTATATCCTAAATCAAACAATGGTTTATCTGTAACCAAAAAGGCCTTTTTGCGTCCTTTTAGTTCAGTCAGAGCCAATTCCAGAGAACCCGGCTTGAAATAGATTTTTTCGGGAACTTTAAACCACAGCATATTTTCTTCGCGCAATGCGACAGTTTTGGTATTCATCAGATGTTTAACTCCTACGTTTTCACTAACCGAGTTGCCGCCCCAAGAGCCGCAGCCCAGAGTCAGCGATGGTTCAAGCCTAAAGTTATACAGGTCGCCGATACCGCCTTGAGATGACGGGGTGTTAATCAAAATACGACCGGTATGCAGCTGTTCGCCAAAATGTTTGATGCGGTCATCATTGGTCTGATGAGTATACAGGACAGAGGTATGTCCGGCACCGGCAAAGGTAATGAGCTGCTTGGCAATTTCAGTTGCTTCTTCAAAGTTCTTTGCTTTATACAAGCCCAAAACCGGTGACAGCTTTTCAGCAGAAAACGGTTCATGATGGCCGATTTCAGAAGCTTCGCCAACCAAAGCTTTGGTTTCAACCGGAACTTTAACGCCAGCCATCTCGGCAATCTTATAAGCCGGCTGTCCGACGATGCCTGCATTAAGTCTGCCGTCAATAAAGATAACTTTGGAAAGTTTTTCTTTTTCTTTGGCTGATAAGAGGTATGCACCGCGGTATTCCAGCTCTTTTTTAACTTCGTCATAGATATCTTTAACGCAAACAATAGATTGTTCGGAAGCGCAAATCATGCCATTGTCAAAAGTTTTACTCATTAAAATTGAGCTGACTGCCATTTTGATGTCAGCTGTTTCATCAATAACAGCCGGAGTGTTGCCTGCGCCAACGCCTAAAGCCGGTTTGCCTGAAGAGTAAGCAGATTTAACCATGCCCGGGCCGCCGGTTGCCAAAATGCAGTCAATTTTCGGGTGCTGCATCAATTCCTGTGTGCGCAAAATTGTCGGTTCGTCAATCCAGCCGATAATATTTTCCGGAGCACCGGCTTTAACAGCTTCTTCCAAAATCAAACGAGCAGTTTCAACCGTGCATTTTTTAGCGCGCGGGTGAGGGGAAAAGATGATGCCATTACGGGTTTTCAAAGCGATTAAGGATTTGAAAATAGCCGTAGAGGTCGGATTGGTTGTCGGAATTACACCGGCCAAAACGCCAAGAGGTTCAGCAACTTTAATAATGCCGTTGGCTTTGTCTTCTTCCAAAATACCGCAGGTTTTGCAGTTTTTAAATTTATTATAAATATATTCGGAAGCGAAGTGGTTTTTAATAACCTTATCTTCAACAACGCCCATGCCGGTTTCTTCAACCGCCATTTTAGCCAAAGGAATACGCAGGGAACTTAATTTCAGCGCAACCCTGCGAAAAATATGGTCAACCTGCTCCTGAGAATAGGTTGCATAGATTTTCTGGGCTTCGCTGACTTTGTTGACCAGCGCATCAATGTACTGCTGTTCTTGTAAAGTCTCATCAACTTCGACAGGATTCTTGTCTTGTTTTTTTAATGCCATTTACTCATCTCCAGTCTGGTTTAATTTAAATTCCTAATTATTCTAATGGAAATTGTTTAATTATTTATTGCTAAAACACGCTCGCGATTAATTATTTAAAAACAAAATTTTACACCGCACCCTTGACCGAAAACCTTAATAATGTTATATTACATATAGAATAGATGGTGCAATCATGCAGAATATCAATTTTTTATATATCCGTTTCCAACCGAAGGCAGTGTGTATCTATAGTGTCGCCCGCCCGCCCTTATTGAGGGGCGGGAGCTTGAACCTATTGGATTAACAGCTTTCAGGTGGATTATGCAGAATGGTAAATTTGATATTGTCAACGGAAAAACCAAACCTCTCTTTTTAAGATATTGTATCCCGAATGTATTGGGAATTTTAGCGCTGTCTTCAGCACAGCTGATTGATGCCTTTTTTATCGGCAACTACGCCGGTTCAGCTGCTCTGGCTGCAATTAATATTGTCTTGCCGGTATTCTCTTTGCTTATGGGGCTGGGAATTATGCTTTGTACCGGCGGCAGCGTTATCTGCGCTAAATTTATTGGTGAAAAAAACTATACTGACGCATCGGCGATTTTCAGCAAAGTTATTTTCTGCAACATTATGTTGTGTTTGCTGGTAACGTCGCTCGGTATCTCTATGCCACACCAGATTGTAGGCTTTTTAGGGGCAAATGCCGAACTGAGTACCCAGTCGGCCGCTTATCTGCAATATGTGGCAGCATTTTTCACATTCTTCCTCGGTTCATATTGCTTGTCGGTTTTTGCCCGGGTTGAACAACGCCCCTTGCTGGCTTTCAGCGCTATTTTATTGGGAACTTTTGTAAATATCGTCTTGGACTGGTTGTTTATCTTTAAATTTCATTGGGGCGTCAAGGGGGCTGCGGTCGCAACCGGCTTATCGCAAATGCTGACTTTTCTGATTATTTTCAGCCATTTCTTTTCCAAGCACTCAGGGTTGCGGCTGCGATTCCGGGGCTTAGGGCATTGGGGAGATTTGGCGAAAGCTTGTTATAACGGCATATCCGAACTCGTGGATGAATTTTCCATCGGTATCACCACTTTTATCTTTAACCTGATTATGATAAAACAGATGGGAACAGTCGGGGTTGCCGCTTATACGGTTATTAACTATGCGCTGTTGTTCGGAACGCTGTTGGCTTATGGCATCGGCGATTCGATAGTTCCTTTAATCAGCACAAATTACGGCGCCAAAAAGTCCTCCCGTATTGCCGGTTTTCTGAAATTGTCATTATTAAGCGGTGCTGCTCTGGGAACATTGATTTTTGCCGGATTAATGTTTGTGCCGGAAGTGATTGTCAGCTTCTTCTTGGGCGAACAGGAATGGGAAACCAAACGTTTGGCTCTGGAATTTATTGATTTGCTGAAATGGGCATTCCTGTTTAGTTCGGTCAGTATTATCCTTTCCGCTTACTTTACGGCTATTGAGCGCCCGATGGAATCAGCCGTTGTGGCTTTATCGCGCAGCCTGATTTTCCCGATATTGTTCTTAACTTTAATGCCTAAAGTTTTTGCGATGGACGGTGTGTTTATCAGTATTCCTCTGGCAGAATTGGCAACTGTGGTAATAGCCTTAACATTGCTGCGGCGCAATGAACCGCGGGATTTGGTTTTGGCTGATTAGCGATATTAAGGACTTTTTCATACTCCTTTGTTATGGTTGTTGCCAACAAAGGAGTATGAAATGAAATTATATATTTTCCGCCACGGACAGACTAACGGCAATGTCAATAATATTGTACAAGGGGCAGGGGTGGATATCAGCCTGAATGATACCGGACGTGCCCAAGCTCAGGAACTTGCTGAAAAAATGAAACAGGAAAAGCTGGATGTTATCTACGCCAGCCATATGAAACGCGCACAGGAAACTGCGCGGATTGTGTCCCGTGATGAAATTCCGGTTATTGTCATCCCTGGTTTGGAAGAAGTTCATTTTGGCGAAGCTGAAGGAATGTATTCGGAAGAAGCCCATCAAAAATATGCCGATATTTTTAATGTTATCCATGATTCCTCCGCACCGAATTGGATGGATGTCTGTGTTCCGGGCGGCGAAAGCGTCAGACAGTCTTTGGAACGCGGCAAGAAAACATTAGAACGTATTATTTCCGAAAGCAAAGAATATGGTTATGATAAAATCGGGGTTGCCACCCACGGCGCGCTGATGTTCAACCTCTATCAGGATATGTTCGGCAAAGAATATAAATTCAATAACTGCGAATATTTTGTAATTGAAGGTTAAAGCTTCCAACCGAACACCCTTCCTTAAGCCTTCTCCATATGAAGAGGGCTGTATTAATAAGCAATAATCGGCCTGACGTGGAGGAAGCAACGCGTTGTCATGGCACAGCAGCCCAAGTAGCAATTAAAGCCCCAGGTGCGGCCTGTGCCTCAGGTGCTACTAAAGCCCCAGGCGCGGCCTGTTAGAAAGCGTAAGTCAAGCCGGCATTAATGGAGTAGGTGCTGTCATCTTCGATAAAGCGGCTGCCTTCAAGGTAGAAGTTAAATCTGCCGCGTTTATAATCAAAGCGCGTTGCCAACACAGCCCTGTCGCGTTGGGTTTCATAACCGTTCATATGATAATGCCCGAGTAATCCGACCACGCCGGCATCTGCTGCCTGATAAGGATTGGCAAATTCATGGTAATAAGTACCGCCCAAACGGATATTCAGCTCGTCATCGCCAAATGGTGTAAATTGTTTCTTGGCGTAAAGACCCAAACCGCCCTCAACTGACAAGTTGTTGTTAGCTTCAACCCGAATATTTTCTTTTGTACGGTTCTGATACATACCGAGAATATTAAATTCTGCGACCGGCTCAAGTGTAACAACATCCATATCAATATCATGGCGAGCTTCGTTGCTGATACCATAGTAGTAATTTCTGGTATTTGCTTTATATTCCATTCCTTGATCAAAGCGTTTGTATTCGCCCCAGCCCATACCGATTTTCGGCATAGACAGAAGCTTGGTATTCTCTGAACCAATCATGACGGGAGTCATAATCTGCGCCATAATTTCTTCACGTTCCGAACCGTTATCATAATCGCTTTCATATTTAGTCACGGAAGCACCAATACCATAACGGAGAGCAGGGGAAACTTGCTTGTCAAAGACAGCATAGGCTGTGTGGGCTTCATCTTTATAGCCGCTCAGACCGTTGTCGCCATCCTGTTCGCGGTCAAAATAATCATATCCGGCAGTGGTACGGAAAGCCTGCGTATCGGTATTGTTAAAGACCGCATTATTGATTTGGCGATTGGTATTACGCATAACATCCATGTTTTGCTTTGCAAAGTTTGGAATTAAATCCAACCCCAAACCACTGTAAACAGCCTGATCAAAAGCTTCCGTGCTGGTTGCTGTCATCAATGGATTATAGATGTTGTTGCGCAGAGCATAGTTCTGTTCCAGATAAGCAGCCTGACTGGCGTTATCCACCAGATTGTAGAAAGAAACCCTGCGATAAATGACGTCTTTGCTCTCTGTTTCAGCAGGTTCGTTTTCATCTGCTTTACCGACGGTTTCAGCATCTCCGGCAGATGCGTTTTCATTGCCTGAGGACCTGCTGTTTGCCAGAGAAACATTCCACATTGGTGAAGCTGACTGTAAGTTCACATCAACATTAGAGGCGGTTAACGCTTTTTCGTTAACATAAACATCTTTTTGGCCTTGGGCAACCATTGCTTCATCTCCCATAGCATAGAGAGTGCCGCTGATTTCTTCTCCGGCTTCCATACGTCCGGTTGACCCCAGCATCAAGCGTCCTGCGCCCATATCATCCATGCGGAAAGAAGCTGCGGTAGCCATTGTGCCGCTGTTAATTAACTGTGAACCGGCTTCCATGTAAATAAAGCGCTTGTTGGTGCAGGTGTTTGTACCGTCTTCGCAAATATTGACAGCTCCGGCAGACGGGTTTCCGCTGATTGTTCCGGTATGTGTATTGCCGCCGGCAAATACAATTTTACCCGAAGCGTTATTATAGAGTTTTGAACCGTTTCCGACATAAATGCCCGTTCCGGTCGAACCAGAGGCCATATTAATTGTTCCGCCATTTTCGACCGAACCGCCGTTAACAGCCTTCATACCGATAGCAGAAGCGGAGGTTGTGGTGACATTGATTGTTCCCAGATTGACAGCTTGAGCTTTCGAACCATCTGCCAGCATACCGATACCATTGCTTCCGCTGACGTTAATTGTGCCGTTTGCCGCATTGGTAACTTTTGTTTCAACGGTGGATGAAATAGCAGCCATGCCTTTGCCATTAGTCCCACTGGCATTGATAGTGCCGCTGTTGACAGCTTTGCCTCCTGAAGATGCTGTCCCGTACGCGGCCATGCCCGTACCGTTAGTGGCTGTAATGATACCGCTGTTATTGGCCGTTGCCCCATTCGCTTGTAAGGCCGCCCCAGAACCGGAATAAGATATTGTCCCTTGGTTGTTGACTGTACCTGTTCCCTCAGCCAGCATAACATATGCCGAGGAAGCCGAGGTGTTGATTTTGCCGCTGCTGCCGTTAGTGGCCGTGCCGCCGTTGGCATACATCGCAATCGTATTGGCTGCGGTTGCATTGATTGTGCCATTGTTTAAGACAGTTCCGCTGCTGGCAGCCATACCTTTCGCATTAGCTCCGGTGACTGTAATCGTGCCGTTGCTGTTATTGGTCGCCGTGCCGCCGGAAGCGCTCATGCCAACCGCATTTGCTCCGGAAACAGTAATTGTTTTGTTGTTGGCGACTTGTCCTGAACCGGAAGCATCCATACCTGCCGCATTGCTGGCGATAGTAATCGTCCCGTTGTTGGTTGCTGTTCCGGCAGTTGCTTTCATGCCGATACTGCCGCTGGCAGAGGAGGTGAGTTCTATCGTGCCGTCATTAGAGGCATTGCCACCGCTAACCAGAATAGCGTTTAAGTTTCCGCCGTCGACATTAATCGTACCTGCATTGCGACCGCTGCCGCTGTCAACCTTGATAGCGGCTTCGCCGTTACTAAAGGTAATAGTTTTTCCGCTGGCATTAACAACCGTTCCGCCATGAGCATATAAACCGACAACACCTGTGCCGTTGATTGTTATATCCGCCGCATTAGTGGCTGTTCCGCCGGCAGCCAACAGCCCGATAGTATTTTCTCCGGTAAAGTTGATAACGCCTCTGTTTTCGCCGTTGCCGCTGTGAACATAAATACCCACACTGTTTGCTGTCGTAAGGTCAATGATGCCGGTTGTGTCATTGACGACAGTGCCTCCGGCCGCATCCATTCCCCAAGCGCCGTCTGCGCTGACAGATATTGTGCCTTTATTTGTGGCTGTGCCGCTGGTGGCTTTCATCCCCGAACTGCCGTTAGTCGCGTTAGATACGGTAATTGTCCCTTCATTTTCGGCAACGCCTGAGCCTGCAGCCCAAATACCTGTTGCGCCATCACCGCTGACAGAAATAAGTGCGCCGGTATTATTGAGGACTTTTCCAGTTCCGGTTAATTTCATACCGGCTGCATTATTTCCGGTAACATCAATAACCCCGGGTTTGTGTTCTGTATTGGTGACAACATTACCATCAGCATCCAGAACCGGATCGCCTCTTTCATCCGTTTCAATCGTGACAATCGTTTTGCCGTTAGTGACTGTGCCGTTTCCTGCTGCCATGCCGATTGCATTATCGCCATTAACGCTTATAGAGGTCTGGTTATAAGCTGTTCCGCCTGTTGCATACACGCCGGTTGCGCCCGTTCCTGACGCTGAAATATTACCTGTATTCTCGGCAGTGCCGCCATTAACATAAATACCGACCGCATCCGTTCCGCTGGCTATAATTGTGGAATTGTTAGTTCCTGTGCCGCCTGTAGTAAGTTCCATTCCTTTGGCATTTGTTCCACCGGCAGTAATCGTTCCGTTATTTGTTGCCGTTCCGCCGCTGGAAATACCTGTGCCGTTATTTCCGGTAACTGTAATTGTCCCGCTGTTGTCGATTGTACCACTGGTCTGGCGGATGCCGTAACCGCTGCCGCTAATGTTAATGCGTGCCGAAGAGGTGTTATTGATATTTGCCGCATCTGCAAAAATGCCGCTGCCTGAACCGTTAATGGTAATAACACTGTTATTGGTAATAGAATGCATCATACCGGCGGCTGTTGACGAACCTTTGGCATTAATAGCATCGCCATTACCGTTGATAATGATTGTGCCGTCATTGGTAACCGTTGCCGCTTCTGCGTCAGGTGTTGCTCCCATGATGACCTTTATGCCGTCTGCATCGCTGTTTGCGGCAGTTGTAATTGTAGCGCCGGCTTTATTATTGACAACAGCTCCAGTCGCTTCAATGGCTGCGCTGCCGCCGTTCATGGTAATAGTCCCCTCATTATTGATGGTGCCGCCGTTGCTGGCCGCAATCGCCTTTGAGCCATTACCGCTGACATTAATTTTACCTTTGTTGGTAATGCTGGCAGAGGTATCATTGGAAGCCAGCGTCATGCCGTTAGAATTGCTTCCGTTAACATTGATAATGCCTGTCGAAGAATTAATAACTGTTCCGTTAGCTGTTTCGCTCATGTAAATACCATGCGAGTTATCACTTCCCGCACCAATATTTAAAGTGCCGTTATTGGTCGCATTGCCGCTGCCGCTGGTGTAGATTATGAAACCATTGCTGCCATTTAAATCAATATTTTTGTTATTGGTAACGCTGGAGTTATCTCCGACGCGGATAACCTGTGATCCAGAAGCGCCGACCGTAACATTGCCGTTATTGACAAAGTTGCCTTCATCGGTATCTGTTGTGGTAAACAGATTATAATCTTGGGCATTAATGACAATGTCGCCCAGGTTAATTGCCGTACCGTCATTGCTGGTTTTAAAGATTGTGCCGCCATTGCCGTTCATGGTAATAACGCCGTCAGCTGAGTTGATAACCGTACCGCCGTCAGCAAACATACCGACGGCATTTGCGCCGTTCATGTTAATCTGGCCGGAATTAAGGGCCGTAGTCCCGTCATTTGCGGTCATGCCGATGCCGTTAACACCGCCGGTAACTGTTCCGCCGTTATTAACGCCGATATTAATCGTTCCGTAGTTTTCAGCTTTGTTGCCGGAACTTTGCATACCGGTAGAGTTGTTGCCATGTAAGTTGATGACTGCGCCGGCAAAGTTAGTAATTGCACCATCGCCGGATGCCGCGTCAAAAATACCATAAGCATTGTCTGACCGCATATCAATCTGATTATGGTTAATGCCGTTACCGCCATTGACATAAATACCATATGTCGCATCATTTGTCGTGCTGCCGGTAACATCAATTTTACCAAAGTTTTTGGCAGTCCCGTCTTCCATAGCCATACCGTAAGAGCTTTCCAAAACGGGCGTGCCGGTAATGATAATTGTGCCGCCTTCCGAGTTAAAGGATTCACCGCTTTCGCCTTTAATGCCGTAACCGCCGTTGGTTAACGTAATGTCACCGTTATTTGTCAAAGTACCGGTAGTGGAAGCCATGCCGTAACCGTACATCTGATTAATGGTAATCATATTGTTGTTAATAGCTTGGCCGTCACCGATAGACATTCCGTAGCCTTTTTCTTTGCTGGAGGCGTAGTTATAGCCGTTTAGGGTAATAATACCGCTGTTTTCAATCTGAGCCCGATCACCTCCGGCCGAAACCATACCGAAGTTTTCTGTGCTGTTACGGTTACTGGTCAGGGTAATAATACCGCTGTTGGAGGCTGTGCCGTTTTCTTCAACGGCAATACCGGTCGAATCCGCGCCGGTAATTGAGATTGAACCGGAGTTAATAACACTGCTGCCGCTGGAGATACCGGTTGATGCCGAGCCATCGGTGATAATCACTTTACCTTCATTTATCACTTGTCCGGATGTTGATTTGATACCAGTGCCGCTGATAACGGTTATTTCGCCTTTATCCGTATTGGTAATTGCGCCGCTTTCTGAAGCCATGCCCGTGCTGCCCCGGCCGTTCATGGTAATTTTGCCAGAGTTGGTGCTTGAACCGCTTGTAGTATAAATACCCGTGCCTTTGCGGACAGATGTAATTGTTCCGCTGTTATTGACAGTCGTTGCGTTATCCCCGTAAATGCCGTAAGAATCCAAATCGCCGGACAACAGAACATTCATATTGATTTCGCCGCTGTTTAAAACTTTTCCGTTAAGCGCCCGGATACCATAAGACGATTCCGTTGTGGTGTTAATGCCGTTGACATTAATCACGCCGCCTAAGTTATTAGCCAGGCCGTCTTCAATATACATACCGCTTGAGCCGTTCGCGTTGTTGATTGTAATTATGTTTTCATTTTGCAGCTTGGCCGTGCTGGCATTATAAATAGTTCCATCGCTGGAAGTCGTGTTTTTCTTAATCGCCATACCGATACCGCCGTTATTAAGCGTAATTGTGCCGGTATTAGAGCCGCTTCCGGCATTAATCTGTAAGCCAGTACCTTTGTCGCCCATAATAATCGTGCCGTTATTAACGACAGTGCCGCCATGTCTGGTTGCCATACCAAAACCGTCAACACTGTTAACGGTAATTGTCCCGGAAGCCGAATTGACAATAGTCGGGTTTAAAGTGTTAAATTCAGAGTTAGTGCCTTCGCCGCGTACCCCGAGCATCCCATAGCCGCCAATGCCGCCGCTGATGGTGATGTTTTTGTTATTGGAAATCGTTCCGCCATGAACAGAGAACATACCGGCATGAGAATTTTCGATTCCGGCGGCGCTTTCCGGAGCAATAGTCAAATTAATATTACCGTTATTGGAAGCGGTGGTGTGCGCATCGGCACGAATACCGATAATGCCGCCCGTACCGTCATAAAGGTTGCTCTGTGTCGAGTCATAAGTCCCGGTATCGCCCAGATTAACGTTCAAATCAATATCGCCGTAGTTTGCAATATCGATAAAACCTGTGCGACGCAGCAGTTTAGTACCTTCCAGAAAAGCTTTTTCCAGAAAACTGCCCATCCCGATAAGCGAGTTGGAAATGGTTTTCCCCGCGGCCGCTGTGGCGCTTAATTCAATTTTTCCGTTGTTTGTCAGTTGAATAGGGATAGAACCGGCCGGATTAGACACTTGATTAATCAAGCGTCCCTGCATTCCGATAAGAGTACCCGTGGCGCTGTCTACGGCAACATTTCCGGTAATCTTGCCGTCATTAATAGCCGTTGACGACGTGTCCACGTACATTCCGTTAACCTGATCCGTTGGGGACGTTCCCTGAAAGGCAATATCAATATTGCCGTTGTTGCGTATCAAAGAGCGGTCACTGCCGACCATCCCCAGAGTGCCGTTGCGGGCAATGATTTTTAATGTATTGTTATTGATAGCATTGGCATTATGCAAAGCAGCCATACCGACAGTATTATTCAGGAGCGTAATCGTGGTGCCGACTTCTGTTCCCGTTAACGGAATTTGCCCGTTAACCACCTGATTGCCGTCAATAGCTTTCATACCCACTTGCAGATATTTACTGTATTCCAAAACTGAGTCGTTAAAGTTAATGGTATCAACCAAACTTTTTTTGCTGCCGTCATCCAGCGTAATTTGGGAGTCATTATTTAAAATAAAGTCAGTCGTGTTTAAGCCATTGGTAATTTTGACCGGAACATAAGGATTGCTGACCGGATCAGAGGGTGTCAAAGTTCCGGCAAAAGCAGCTAAACTGTCATCTGTTGGCTTAAATGTATTATCATTGTTTGGCGGAAAGTAATAAGCTTTCTTTTTCTTTTTGCCGCCGCTGCTCAAAACTAAAGCTGTGATTCCGCCGGCAAGCAGCAGACCGCCGACAACCCAAGTGGTCGTGGAGAAAATAAATTCGCCGTCAGCAAATTCTTTATAAGCATCACGCGGAGTCGCCGTAATAGGTTGAACCCTGCTTGAGTTCATAAAATAATCATATTGCTCGGTCGGAATATTCTGAATGCAGGGATGGCGTGTGTTCGCGCCGGATGCGTGAAAAGCGTTATAAGCAGTGTAGTTATGCTGGTAGATTGAGTGACATAAGCCGGTGTTGCCATAGCGGTCGGTAGCGTCAATGTTCAAACCGCGCTGAACCGCGGCTCTCAGCGCGCGGACATTGCCCTGCGCTGCTAAGCTGTACATTTGTGCCAGGCTGATAGGCGGCATAGGAGCAGCAACGGCTGAAACCGTTGAGGCAATATAAAAAGATACAATTGTCAGATATGTAACAATGCTCCTGAAATTGAAAATTTTAAAAGTCATCAATCTGCTACCATGGTTAAAAAATAAATGTCGACAAGGTATTGTTAACCAATGGAGCGTTTCTCGTCAATCAGCCAGCAAAGTTATACCACGTTTTTTAATGTTTTTTTAAGATTTATGCTTTTAACGGTAAAAATCAGTTGCTTAAATGAATAGATTTGAGTAGCTTTTTTAATCATCATAACGATTAAGGGACAGGAATATGAATCTGGCTTCAAAATTGTCTGATTGGCAAAAACATCAGCTGATAACCGCCGAGCAGCAGCAACAAATATTAGACTATGAAAACAATGTCAAACGGCCAATCCTCTTCTACTCTTTGTTATTTTTAAGCGCTTTTTGTATCGGGATAGGCTTTATTGCCGTCATTGCCGCCAATTGGGAAACGATACCGGCCGCGGTAAAGCTATGTGCTGATTTTATCCTGTTGATTTCGGTTGCTTGGGGAATTTGGACCTTGCGCGAGCAGGGCAAAGTGTTGTTATTGGAAGGCCTGATAATTCTCTATGCTTTGTTGATTATGGCATCCATTGGTTTGGCCGGGCAGGTATACCATCTGCCGGCGGATGGCTTGTCAGCAGTGTTATTCTGGTCGGTGTTGAGTTTCCCGCTGCTGCTCCTGTGCACAAAGCCATTTTTTCCGGGAGTATGGCTGCCTGGTTTTATTTGGTCGTTGAGTGACAAGCTTTATGAATATTCGTGGTTTGAGCGGATAATGGATGCACTGTTTTCAAGAAATTATCATTTCGCGATATGGCTTTCTCTGTGGCTGCTGAGTGCCTTTTACCGTTTAATCAAACAGCTGCCCCGGCCTGCATGGCAACAGGCTTGGCGTTGGTGGACGGTCACCGCTTTTGTCTGTGCGACTGTCTTTTTTGATATGTTTAATGTCAATACGTTGTCAATCAGTCACAGTGTCGGTTGGCCGTATTGGGGCGCAGCTTTGTTGCTGCTGGCCGCATTATGGTTTTCTGACCGCAAAAAAACTTATTGGCCGGCAACTTATGCATTGGCTGTCATTTGGGGATATTCTGTGTTGGGAAAAGCTTTTCCCGCGGCGGAAGGTATGGCATCAGCCGCAATGATTATTGCTTTGCTGGCAATTGTCAGCAGTTATGCATATTGCACGCATCAAACCCGCTTGTTTAATGTCGCTACGGTGCTGATTGCGCTACGTCTGTTTGGTATATATCTTGAGGTCTTTGGCTCACTGTTATCGACAGGGGCAGGGCTTATTGTTTCCGGACTGGTCTTTCTGGGATTAGCCGGACTCTGGCAAAAGTTACGCAATCGTTTGTTTCCGAAAATAAGGGAGAAAAGCAATGTTTAGAAACAATCTTGTCCGTATAGCCTTGGCTTTTCCGATTGTTATTCTGGCTGTTTGGATACTGGGGTTAGAATATCGCAGCAATGCTGCCAACCGGGTTATGGTAACCGTTGAAGGCTATGATCCCCGCAGTTTGATTTCAGGGCACTATTTGCAGCTGCGTGTTAATTGGGAAGATACCGATTGCCGTCAATTTCCGCGGGACGATTGCCCCAAAGAGCTTTTTGAAAAGATTTACCGCTTTTATCTTCCAGAAAGCGATGCCGCAGAAATGGAGCGCCTGATTTTCAAAAAACGCCCGTTAATGCAGTTGGAATTTGCCCTTTGGGACAATAAACCGCTTATCCGTGAATTGTTTATTGAAAAACAATTATGGTCGGACTGGTATCGTCAGCAAAAAACATCTGAAGAATAGCCGCTTCTTTTTTTGACAAAAATAATTGCCGGTAGCTCATAAATATGGTATATTAGAATTCTAAAACAAATTATGAATTCTAATTATTAACCAAATAAAAAATAAAATTATGAGCTATTTTTTGCTGACACTGGGTATGACTGCCTTGTTTGCAGTCCTGAGTTTTCACAAAGAGAACAAAACAGCTTGGGCTGTTGTTTGCACGCTGGTTTTCGTTTTCTTCGGTTTGATAAACTACAACAACTTGCCCGTTCTCCAATGGTGGGGATTTGAGGGCGTTTGGATTGAGGCGTTTTGCGTTTCCCTTTTGGGAGTCGCTTTCTATTGCTTCTGCACGGAAAAAAGCAGCTTCGTGCGTTTCATTCCGACAGGCATCACGCTTTTGGCCGCGGTTGTTGCTGCGTTTCAGAGCTGGGAGATGTTCCACGCTGATGAGTATTACAATCGTCTGAAAGTGGAAACTGTCACTGACAGCGTCTTCAATGCCGATGTTCACCCGATACCGGTTTCTAAAATGATTTCGGTTGACGGAAAATTGGCCCGCAAAGTTGCTGAAGACAAACTGGGTGAAGACTTAGGTCTTGGGTCGCGTGTTGAGGTTGGTAACATGACCATCCAAAACATCACCGGCGAATTTACCATTAACAATGGCAAAAAGCTGGTGTTTAACGATGATTTGATTTGGGTAGCCCCGTTGGAACACCGCTCTTTCTGGAAGTGGATGCGCAACGGTTATACCCCGGGTTACATCATTGTTGACGCAACCGATGCCACCAAGCGTTGGCTGGTAACGGAAGTTAACGGACAGCCTCTGCGTATCAAGTATCTTGAAAGCGGTTGCTTCGGAGATGACATTGAACGCCACATCAAAGAACATGGTTATGCCTCCAAGGGCTTAAACGACCACTGTTTTGAGATTGACGGCAATGGCACGCCTTATTGGGTTCTTTCTTCCTATGATCAGAAAATCGGTTTCTGCGGAGAAGAGTCTGAAGGTCCGATAACCGTTGATGCCCAAACCGGCGAACTCAAAGCTTACAGCATTGAAGACGCCCCCGCTTGGATTGACCGCATCCAGCCGCAGGACTTTATTGAAGACCAGATACGCTGCTGGGGCGAATATAAAGACGGATGGTGGAATTCTTTCTGGGCACAGATTGGCGTACAGGAACCGACCCCGGGAACAACTTTGGTTTATTCCCAAGGGCGCAGCTTCTGGTATACAGGTATCCGTTCAGCCGGAGCAGACAACGGAACGAACGGTTTTATGCTGATTGATACCAGAACAAAGGCCGCTAAGTTCTACCGTGTGGTTGGTATCAATGAAACAGAGGCTATGCGTATAGCTAATGACCAGCCGTTTGCCAAAGCAGCGAGGTATGAAGCCAATTTCCCGGTTTTGTACAATGTGCGCGGCATTCCGACATACTTCATGACCATGAAGGGCAGTTCGGGCAATGTGGTTGGCTATTGTTTCTTGGCTGTTAACAACCGTCAGGCTGTTGGCTGCGGTGCTGCTAAACAAGACGCTGAGGCCGCTTATCTGCGGATGTTGAAAAAGACATCTCAGGATAAAATAAAAGACGGCGATGTGGTTAAGGAAACTCAAAAGTTGACCGTTCGCGCTATCGTGCAAGAGAACAATGTATATTACATTCTCTTTAACGAGGTGAAGGGTGTTGAGTTTACCGGCAGCACGGAGTTCTATCCGGAACTTAAATGGACCAAACCCGGTGACCAAGCAGAAATATCTTATGGAAAAGGTGAGGACAAAGTTATCCCGCTGGATTCATTTGATAATCTTGATTTTGAAATCTAGGTTACTCATAAGAAAAAGCCTGACAGTTTTATCTGTCAGGCTTTTTTGTATCTCGGCAAAGATTTTTCTATGTCGGGAACATATCGCGCATAACTCTCTCTTTTATGTGCTGGCCTTAATATAATCGCAGGCAGAGAAATTTAAATCCTCCCGCTGCGGATAATAAGAACTTGAAAAAGCGGGGCAGAAGATATAATGTTATAACATAACAAAAGGAAACAGCCATGTCCCGACCATTAGCCTTCGTATCAGACTTTGACGGAACAATCACAGCCGATGATTTCTTTACTTTGGCTGCGGCGCGCTATTTTGATGACGCAATGCTTGCGCCTTGGCGGGCTTATCAGGCCGGAGAGAAAAAACACTTTGATGCCTTGAACGAGATGTTTCAGCAATTGAAGAACTTGCCTGATTTGGAAAGTTTTACCAAAAGTATCGCCATCGACAACTGTTTTCCCGAAACAGCCGAACTCTGCCGCCGCAAACGTATTCCGTTATATATCTGTTCCGCAGGCTGTGATTGGTATATTAATTTGCTTATCGGCTCCATTATCCGCGAAAATCATATTTGCTTGGTTACCAATCATTGTGACTACAGCCCCAAAACCGGGCTGGTGATGGCTCGTCTGCCGCAAAACCACCCTTGTTATGACGATGAAATCGGCATATCCAAAGCTGGCGTGGTTCGGCAGCTGAAAGAGCAGGGCTTTCGCGTTGTTTTTGCCGGAGATGGCAAGCCTGATATTCTGCCGGCGCGGGAGGCTGATGTTGTCTTTGCGAAGAAAAAACTGTTGGAGCTCTGCCGTCAGGAAGACATCCCGACTGAAAACTTTGCTTCGTTTGCTGATATTTACCGCTATTTGAAGGAGAATTAAGATGTTTTACGCGCCTTATCCCAACAAACAAATTAATATTCCCTACCTGTTAAAAATCGGCAGCGGCAAAGTCAAAAAAATCGGCAAATATTTGGCCGATAAAAATCTTTTTAATGCTGCGGTTTTCTGGAGCGA
Organism: uncultured Alphaproteobacteria bacterium; assembly: GCA_910577205.1. GTDB lineage: Bacteria > Pseudomonadota > Alphaproteobacteria > RF32 > CAG-239 > Scatocola. Next base: position 133,039 of record CAJTMA010000002.1, on the reverse strand, counting down.
AGGTATTCAACACCTTTTGTCGGAGCGGTTCTATCCCGGTATGGAAGAAAACAAGGTCAAAATTGTTTATGAACAGGATGTCCGCTTTATTAACATTGAAGAAATCACCAAAATCACCTTTAACCTGCCCAAAACAACCGATGTTATTATCGGTATCGGCGGCGGAAAAGCTTTGGATTTTGCTAAGTTTTGTGCTCACTTGCTCCGGCTGCCTTTTATTTCTGTGCCGACGTCTACGTCCAATGACGGATTTTGCAGTCCCAATTCATCGCTGATAGTCGATGGCAAGCGCAAAACCGTCAAAGCCAGCATACCTTTTGGTGTAGTTGCAGACTTGGATGTTATCAAGGAATCCCCGCAGATTTGCCTGTACTCCGGCGTGGGGGACATGGTTTCTAAAATTACCGCCCTTTATGATTGGAAACAGGCGGCAGAGCGCGGTCTTGACCGCTATAATGACTTCGCTTCACTGATGTCTTACAATTCGCTGACCTTACTTTTCAATAAGCATAGTACTAATATCAACGAAACATCATTTCAGCGCAGCTTGGTCAATTCGCTGCTGACCAGCGGTATCGCCATGGAAATTGCCGGAAGTTCACGTCCGGCCAGCGGTTCGGAACATTTGATTTCCCATGGTTTGGATGCGGTATCTCGCCGCCCGCGTATGCATGGACTGCAAGTCGGCGTAGCAACTTACCTCTGCGCGCTGCTGCAAAATAATCCGAGCACTTCGTATGTGCGCGATATTTTATCTGTTACCGGATTTTTCAATTATATTAAACAAGACCCGTTGAGCAAAGATGACTTTATCAAAGCCTTGCAAATGGCGCCGACAATCAAGGCTAATTACTATACCGTCTTAAGCGAACCGGATAGTTTTGCCCGGGCTTTGCAAATAATAGATAAAGATACGATATTGAATCAAATTATCCGCTATTGATTATTTTAGCAGATTTAAAAGATTAAAGTAGCGATTGAGTAGAACTTCGTAATCTGTTAATTTATCTTTGAAAATGTCATACAGCGATTCATAATACCATATCTGTTTGTCTTTAGGGCTGTGAAAATAATGCCACATCAAATCGCCGTCAGCTTCCAATCCGCAAACCATAGAGGTCATGTTAGAAATCTTATCGGTGCAGATTAGAAGCAGGCCGTCTGTATCAGTCGTTTCGCGCGCGTAATTAATGGTTTCCTGCTTGCGCTCACACCAAGGGGCAGCTTTGTTGCTCTCATTATCCGCTGTGATAATGCGCAGCACATCTTCGCCTTGTTCGGCGGAAAACAAAGCTTTAATGTCTTCTGCCGTTTGCTCGGTATCTTCAATAATATCGTGCAGAATGCCAGCAATAACTGTATTTTCTCCCAAATTATTATCCAGCATAATCCCCGCAACATGATACACATGGGAAACATAAGGCGTGCCGTCTAATTTGCGGGTTTGCCCGCGGTGTGCTTCCAGGGCAAATTCGCCGGCTTTAAGGATTGCCGGCGTCAGCTGGCTTTTATAACGCTCCTGAAACTGATGCCAAAGTGTTTGTGCTGCTTGGTGATTGTAGTTCATAATTAGTCCTTGATTAAAATCTGCCAGGGGCGGGAAGTTTCCGTTTTGTTTTCAAACAGCAAGTCTGCCATATAGCGGCAAACAGGCGTAATGCCGTATTCCTGATGAATTTTCTGATGTCCGGCGGCAGCGATTTTCATTCTGGCTTGCGGATTATTTTTATAGAACGCCAGTTTGTCATAAAATTCTTCGGGAGTGTCATAAAAAACAGCTTCGTTTTCAGTAAACAAATCCTGAAAGCCGTTGCGCTTGTCCAATAATGCGAGCTGCCCGTTAGCCATGCCATGAACCATCCGATCAGAACTATACAGATAAATATCGTTTAACCGGCTTAAATTAAATCCCATGGCACTTTCGCCCAGCGCGCGTATATAAGCATAACCGTTCAGCGCGGGGGCGTTTTTTATGCCTGCCAGTTTCCATTTTAATCCCGGAACGCGACGGGATGCCTCGTCAATAATCTTATCAACTTCTTCATCCGTGCCGCAGAATTGGCGTTTCCCGGTATTGGCGCAAAGCATGATGTCATAGGGCAGGGTTTCTGTTTCAAATGCGCGCCCTGTTTCAATGCTGTCATCTGCAATGTTTGGCAGATAACCGGCAGCTTTTCCCTGGCGGCTGAATTGTTGCAACAGCTTCTTATCTCCGGTGGTGACCATGGTTAAATCGACGGCTTCCAGTCGCGAGGTTAAGGCCTTGATGTTGCGCTCGGCATATCCCGGCATAATCCAGTCACAACTCCATTGCATGATTTTAAGCTGCGGAAACAGCTTTTTTATTTCCAACAGTGTATCTGTGCGGATGAGGTCGGCGTGCCCGATGACTATTGCATCAGGTTCTGTCATTTTGCAGTAATTAATCAAATGTTTGTTTAACCGGTTTTGCCCGATAAAATTCATATGCCCGAACCCAAACATCCGGCACAAATCGCGGTCAGGATAATTCAAAACGGAATAGCCGGCGCGGATTAACCCGTTTGAAATTTTAAAAGGAAAACCAACCTGAAAGCAGCCTTTGAGGCGCAGAAGATTGAAATTGGAAACATGAATAATTTTTTTCATCGGCAGCCTCATTTTTGAAATAACTGTTTGAACCACAAGTTAAACCGGGCGGCAACCCTAAACAGCGGATGCAGAAAACGCGGGGCTTGTCCTGCCGCAGAAAACATCACCGAAACCCGTTGGATATTGCAGTCTATGGCAACGCCCATCCGATGATGTCCTTGGTTTAACGTGTCCTGAATGCCAAAATTGCGGCATAACATAATATCCAGCGGAAACCGGTCGTCATAGCCGTGGGTGCTCATGCTGTCTTTGAGCTGCTGATACATTTTTTTTCGTTCTTCTTCAGACATTTGGTATTTAGGGTTGGAGAATTGATAAGCATTTTCCGGCGTGCGAAAACTGCGTTCGATTTTCAGACTGCGGATTTCAAACGGGTTGATATGGTATATATGGCTGGAGTATGCTTTATATTTATAGCGCAGTACACGGATTAAGGGGGAAACAAAATCCCACTTGCCGATACGCGAAATAAAAGCAATTCGCACGGGAATAAATGCTTTGCCTTCAGCAACTGCTTTTTCAACAATTTCCCGGCCTTTAAGCAGGGTATCGTAAACCACTGGCTTATTGGCATCATAAATATCTTTTTCACCGATTAACACAACCACGCTGTCAGAACTGTCCGCAGCAATCCTGTCCGGGCTGTCGGCCAGCACAGCCAAATCCTGCGGGTCAAGATGATATACTTCCGATGAATAACAAATTCTCTGCATAAATTTCTCCTGCCCATAGTGATACAGCAGTTTCTCCCAATAATCAAATAAAAATCCCGTGCTCTCCACAAGCCGCGGCGCTGAGGCCTAAACCGAACAGTTATATTGAATTTGCACAGCCTGTTCTTAGATTCAGCTTATCATTAAAGCTGCGTTTTTTTAGGGGAGGGAATGGTGAAAACAAACGACGGAGATGTGCAGTTTCATTTGGCAAAAGGTTATTATCTGACCCGGGTCTTGGGGAAAGAATTTATGATGATTCTGCGTGATAAATATGCCGAACCTTTAGTGGTTTTGGAAATATATCAGGATAAAATCTCATCTGTGCGTCCGTATCGTGCGGCAGAGGCTGATAAAAATTATCTCTCAGTCTTGCAGAAGTTTGTAAAAGAATACCAATACAGCCTGACCCAGGAGGCTGCGGCAGCATTGTCCCTTTCTGTTGTCATCCGTGATGGCAAGGAAGAATATTTTTCGCCGTCAGAAATGACAACAAAGCGTTTGAATACATTCTTTCAAAATTATGATACGCTTTCCATCAGTTTTAACCATATTCAAAAACGCCGCTTGGTTATTCCGCAGACGCTCAAACCCTGCCGCTTAAATTTTAGCCGTATCCTGACCGATAAAATCATCATCAGCCCTAATTCTAAAGCTGAACTGGATTTTAGCGACAACCTCTGGACAGATACGCTTATCATCGGTGAGGGCTTTAACGGCCGCCTTACTTTTTCCCGTTCAAATTTATTAAATATCAAACTCGGCGATAATTGCCGTTGTGATATTGCCTGCGTGCGCAGCGGCAAGTGTTTTGACTTGTCTGTCGGCGATGTTTACAGCGGCAGCCTTGAATTGCATGATTCTTGTTTTCACCGCCTGACAACGGGGTATTACTGCTATGCCGTCATGCAGCTGACTGAAAACTGGGGTAAAAAAGAAGTCTATATTGGCAAATCTTTTCGCGGCTCGCTGACAATTGATGCTTCGCAAATTCAGCACTTGGATATTGACTCTGACTGCCGCGGTCGGATAGCTGTCCGGGAAAGGCATAAACGGGAGAAGATATTTAATTGCCCTAATCCTATCATTCTTGATAATGAAGAACTCCAGGCAACACCTTTTTATGGTCCTTTGCTGAAGAAAGCCAAACATTTTTGGTATCGGCATTTTCTATAATAAAATTTGTTTCAGTTTTGTTACAAAAAGATGTTGTTTGCCTGCCAATTTTGTGTTATACTAAACTCATACAGATAAATGAATATAATTATGGCAAAGGAGTGTAAACATGGTAGCTCTGGTTAAGGAAACAAAAGGCGAAATTTTCATTAAAAAGATTGAAAAAGCCAAAAGCAACAAAGGGCATATTTTCTCGCTCTTGTTAGATACACTTCAGAATGAATATCCTCAGGCAGAAGCTGTCAGTATTGTTAATAAAGTCAAAAATTTTGATGCACTGGTTAATTACGATGCCAGCTTGGCAAAATTTCAAATTGCCCGCAACGGTGACAATGTCCGCAAAACAATGGAAGATATCAGCTCAATGAAAGTTCTCGGTAAAGATAATTTCAAATACAAGCAGCTGATGATTAAGAAATTAAATGTTCTGGCTTCCATAAATCCTGATGCCAAAACTTATGCCGATATCGCAGCGGCAGCTTTTATTGCTCAGGGCTTCGGAGATATAACCGTTTTCAAACGCGAATTTACCAATTATGTTCATAATCTGCATAATGTCAGCACGGTAGGCTGTTGGGATACGGAATGCCTGGCGCGGCTTGGCTGCTAATCTTCAATTTAACCTGCAAACTTCTCTATACGGGCCTCCTTAATTTGGAGGCCTTTTTTATGCGAATTATCTAAGAATTTTAGACGAATAAAAACCCGACCCTTATTAATGCTTGACAGATTACAGCGGGTGTGGTAATCTTATGATTGATATGGTTTCAGTTATAAGAGAGGTGTATGATGAAAGTCGGTCTTCTTTCGGGCTTATCTGCTATCGCAGTAACAGCTGCTGCCGTTCAAGCTCAGGCTTTAACGGTTTCTCCTGAGGTTAACTCTTTATCATACACGCACCTCGCAGAACAAAATCAAAGCCAAACTTTTGAAACCTTATCACTGGCAGGCGGGGTTACCCGTCTGCCGGCTTCTGCCTATAAAACCGCTGGCGTCTATTTTATCACCAATAATAAAGAACAAAATTTCAGTCCTGCTGGAATGGGAAATGAATTTGGCGATCCCACAGACACAACCTGTGCCCGTTATGGCTTCACTGTTAAGTCTTGTGCTTCGGGGTTGTTTAATAAATCTTGCCCATATAATGACAAGATTTACGACAAATGTTGTGATGCAACCTACAAATACAATCCCTCACAATGTGCCGCCCCTAAAAAACTGAGTTCTGACACTTGTGGCGGCAAATATAAATGTTATTGCGATCCGGCTACTTATCCCTATGCTTCTTGTGTTGCGCCACAGATTAAAGGAGCGGCCTGCACGGATGACAGCGGAACAAGATACCAGACTTGTACCTGTCCGACCAGCGTGCCAACGCCTTACGGATGCCAAACATATTATCCTTCGCCTTGCGGCTCTGTATGCAGAGTAGCCTATGCGGATAACTGCCGTAACCGTGCCTCGGCTCAAACGCCTTATGGCTGTGAGAAATATTGGGGCGATTGCGGCTCTAAATGCGAACGGGCTTATACAGACAACTGCCGCAATCGTAATGCCGTACCTACACCTTATGGCTGTAAGCAGGCTTGGGGAGATTGTGCGTCAAAATGCCAGATTGCTTATCCCGATAACTGCCATAACCGGGGTTCGGTTAACGCGCCTTATGGCTGCCAGAGCGCATGGGGGGACTGCGCGTCAAAATGTCAGGTTGCTTACGCTGATAACTGCCGAAATCGCTCTTCTGTGCCAGCGCCTTATGGCTGCGAAAAATATTGGAGCGATTGCAGTTCTAAATGCGAACGGGCTTATCCGGACAACTGCCGCAACCGCAGTGCCGTATCCGCGCCATATGGCTGTAAACAGGTTTGGGGAGATTGCACGTCAAAATGCCAGATTGCTTATCCCGATAACTGCCATAACCGCAACTCAACATCAACAGTTTATGGCTGCGCCAAAACCTGGAGCGATTGTCCCTCCAAATGCGAAATAGCTTATGGCGATAACTGTCATAACCGGACAGCCGTGACTATTCCCGCAAATGCCGTATGTTCCGCTTATTACAATGATTGCTCTCTCAAATGCTCCGCTTGGACTTGTAAATCTGGATATATGCAAAGCGGAAATAGCTGTGTAGTTGCGGCTAAATGTTCAGATGGTGGTTATTTAGATAAAACAAATGGCCATACGTGTACGACAGTATCATACAAAGGGCTGACTTGCTATGGACAATGCAAAAATACAATAACAATTAACGAAGTCATGCCCGATGCTGAGGCGTGTAGTGGCGGTCCGTATACGACGGCTTATTATAAAGAACCGGGCAATAATACGCGTTTGTTCTTTATGTATGGCTATTGCAGCGGTTCACGTCGGGTAATGGAGCTTAATCAGTCCAAAGCTTTGCTAAACGGGGAAATCCAGTTGTCCGTCAGTAACATATACATCAATGATAAAGAATACAGATTTTGTACAATCCAAAATGCGACATACTTTAATTGTTTCGGCGGAGAATGTACAATTCAGGTTCAAGCGACAGATACAATACGTTCATATGATATTATTTATGTAGAAAAAAGCCAAGCTGACGCTTGTCCGAGATTTTAACCGAAATCTCCAAACATTAAGGACGCTGTAATAAAACAGCGTCCTTTTTGCAATTGTTATTTGAGGGAAGCCAGTCTGATAACCGTTATTTCTGAAGGGGCTAAAAATCGCATTTGCGGTCCCCATTGGCCTGCTCCTCGGGTGACATAAATTTGTGCGCCGTTTTCCATTTGATATAATCCGGCAAGATAACGGTTATGAAGCTTCGCCAACACATGAAACGGAAAAATCTGCCCGCCATGGGTATGACCGGAAACTTCAAGGTCAAAAATGTTATCCTTGCCAAAATCAACCGGTGTATGTGACATCAATAAGCGGAATTGATTATCTTCTGCCTGAGCAAAAGCTTGAGATAAATCCGCATTCTTGCCATAATTTTTCCCGGAGAAGAGATCAGGTATGCCTGCCAAATAAATTTCTCCCAAAGAAACGCCGTTATTTTCCAAAAAGCCAAATCCCATTTTTTGCAACTCGTCTGCCGTTTCTTTGTATCCGGCATAAAATTCATGGTTTCCGGTCACGAACCAAATGCCTTGTTTGGCTTTTAATCCTTTAAGCAAAGCCGTAATGTCGGAAACTTTATCCACGTCGTCATCAATAATATCTCCATCTAAAAGAATAATATCCGGAGAAATAGCGTTGCTTTTGTCTGTAATTGCTTTTACCTTTGCGGGAGAAATAGCCCGGTGAATGTGAATATCGCTAAGCAAAACAATAGTTTTTTCTTCTGTAATCTTATCGGAGTAAATCACAACTTCCTTCACGTCAGGGACTTTCACTCCGGCATATAGCGCAAGAATACTGCATAAAATTGCCGCTGTAATTAATGTCGGATTGATGTAGCTGCAAAAATGCTTAAAATGCTGCGCCAGAGGGCTGTAAGAAATTGCCAGCAATGCCGTGTCAGTCAGCAGGGTCAGCGTAAAAAGGATTATGCAGCCGATAAAAATAGCATACAAACCATATCTGTAAAAAATATAATATTTGCCTAAGTAATTTTCCATTTGATAGGAAACCAGCAGCGGAATACACCCGGCCAGAAGAAACAGGGCATAAACAGCCGATTTTTGTAACAAGGAAAAATCCAGACACCAAGTGTAGCGAAAAAACAAGTAAGTTGTAACCAAGCATCCCAAAACGGAAGTCGTAACAGCACAGCTGATCATAATAAAAAATCTCCCCCAAAGTAGTCAATTGCGATTCTGTATTCATCATACTTGTTAGAGCTTGCTCTAAGTCAAGTGTTTTATTGACAGCTTAATGCCGTTTTGTTATTTTATAAGAAATTAAGAAAGGATTAGATATGGGATATTCAATCGGGCAGGTCGCCAAAAAAACGGGATTAACCACACATACCTTACGTTATTATGAAAAAGAGGGATTGCTGCCTTTTATTAAAAAAAGCGGTTCGGGGCTGCGCGTCTTCTCCGAAACGGATTTGGATTGGCTGGCGTTAATTGAGTGTTTAAAAGGGACAGGAATGCCGCTGAAAGACATCAAACAATATATAGACTGGTTCATCGAAGGGGATGCCACTCTTCATAAACGCCTTGATATGTTTGTCCGCCAAAAACAAAAGCTGGAAGAGCAAATGGCTCAGCTGCAAAAGCATATGGAAAAAATCAATTATAAAATAGCCTATTATGATGAAATCATTAAAGGGGGCAGTGAAGGCATCTTTGAGCGAAACCCGCAGCTGGCCGAAGAGAGAAAACGCGTGTATGGCAGATAGGCGCGCAAGTTGGTGATTAGTGCGTAATAAAACTTTAAAAAACGGCATTCTTTAGTTATATTACCGAAAAGTTATTGGCGTTTTAACAGGAAAACTACGTAATGATTATCGATATTTTTCTCCTGCTTATCGGTATAGGCGCAGCCTCGGCACTATACAGCGGCGAGAGATTTTCCAAATTTCTGTCCCTCTTGCTGGCCTTTGTTGTTGCAGGGATATGCTTAAAATTATACCAGAATTGGCAGCTCGGTTATACCGATAACTTTACTTATGACTGGGTTAAGTCGCGTTACTATCCCGTCAAAATAAATATGTTTTCCAACGCCGCCCATTATATGCTGATGTTGCCCTTTTTTGTCGTGGCGGCAGTGATTTTGTTATTCAATACCTTTCTTCCCGCTGAGGAAAAGCGCCTGCGCCTGAGCGGGCTGGTTTGCTTTAACCTTTCGGCGCTGACTTTGCTTATTTGCAGTGAAAATGCTATTCAATTGCTGGTAAGCGCTTGCATCATTGATATTTTTGGGTTTTATGCAATCAATGACAGTCGTGTCCGCCGTAAATATATTTTCTATAATTTATTGGCAAATATGGGGCTGTTTATGCTCTTTGCCTTGCTTTGGGGATATATCCACACCATTCGCCTGGAAAGATTTTCGCTTTATGCCGCTCGCGGTGAACACAAAGATTTGGTTTGTATTTTGCTGCTTTTGTGTTTGTTTGTTAAATCCGGGCTGTTTGGATTTCATACTCCGCAGCAGGAATGGAGAATGCTGGGCATGAACCGCATTATGCTGCTATCTTATCTCTCGACACCAATCGCCGGGATTATAATCTTAAGCAAAACGGCCATGCTGCTGCCCTTGTCTGGCTATTCTCTGCCGCTTTTGCATATTTTTGGCATCGCATCAATGGCTTGGGGACTGTTTGGTGCCTTATTCATTGATGAATTGCGGCGCAAAGCGATATATTTTAATATGATATTATATGGCTTGATTTATTATCTGTTGAGCCAGGGATTTAGTCTTCAAGAACCGGCTTTCGCTTGGTTAATCGTTTCGGGATTTTTGTTGAATGGCTGCTGGCTGTTGGTTTTTATCGGCGCTTCAAACGAAAACAATGTTTCCGCTATGGGCGGTTTTATATCAGGCTTAAAGCTCACGTTGGGTGTCACATTGATTGTGACCGCAGCTTATATGCAGGCCTTGCTGCATTTGTATCCGGCATATCCAGTTGCGGCCTTAGGCGGCGGAATAGCCTTGCTGATAGGGGTAACATCTTTGCTTTATCAGATTTATTTGGGAAAAAGCCATGCTGACGAACGCGTACAGGCTTTGTTGCATAATCCGGGGATTGTTTTCGGCGGAACAATAGCCGCGCTGGCCGCAGCAATCATTTGGCAAAAAGGGGCGCTTTCTCCATATCTGTTATGGACGTATGGCCTGTTTGTCATTTTATTTGTAACCGGCATTTTCCGTTTTGCCAATAAGGCCTACCGCTATAAATTTATCCAGAAAACTGATTTATTTTCTACGGCTTATCATCTTTTGATTGTCGGCCCGATAAAGGTTTTGGGGCGGGTGCTTTGGCTGACCGTCGATTTTCTGATTATCGAACGGACAGTTATTAACTCTCTTCATAAAATGCTGATGATTCTCATAAATATTTTTCAGCGCCTGCATACCGACAGCCGGTGGGCTTATGTCTTTTTCTTTCTGGCCGGCGGCGTATTGGCCGGAATTTGCTGGAAGTGGGGAGGTAAATAAATGGAAACTTCGCTGACACTTCTCTCTTCGCTGATTGCCGTACCTTTCATCGGCTTCCTTTTTGCATTAACCGCCAAGGATGATGAAACGACACGCGGCCGTAATGCTTTCAATGTTACAATTCTGGCTTTGGCAGCCAACCTTTTTCTGTTGTGGCGGATAGCTGTTAATTTAGAGGTGGACAAGCCGGAATTGCAGCTTTTAGAAAAATTTCATTGGCTGCAAAATCCGCACATTGATTTGGTCTTTGGCATAGATATGTTTTCGGTATTAGTGATTGCCGCCGTGCATATTGCCGTCATTATTGGTCTGGCGGGAGCTAAACAGCAGGGGCATTATCGCAAATCAATGTTTGTGATGACGCTGCTGTTTCTCGGAATGTTTAACGGTTTGTTTGTGGCTGCCGACATTTATTCTTTCTATTTGTTTTTCGAGGCTTTGCTCTTGCCGCTGTTTATGCTTATCGGAATGTTTGGTGAAATCAAAAAACAGCCGAGCATTTTGCGCTTTTTTATCTATAATTTCATCGGAGCTCTGTTTTTGTTCGTGGCCACCGCAGTACTTTATCACCATGAGGGTAAGAGTGTTGCTCTCGGTGATGTCAGTCGTTTGCGTCTTCCTGCGCGGTTTGAGCTTTATATGTGGGGAGCTATCTTTATTTCTTTTCTTTCCCGTATTCCGATTTGGCCGTTTCATTACTGGATTTCTTCGGTTAATTCCGCGGCGCGTAACCCGTTGGTATTTATTATTGTCAATCTTGTGCCTTTGACCGGTGTTTACGGATTTATCCGGTTTTGCCCGCGGGCCGTTCCGGCTTCTGTAGAATACTATCTGACAGGCTTGGAAATTATTGCTGTCATCAGTATGCTCTTTATCGCGCTTATCGGCCTGATTAATAAAGATATGCAGTATAAAATATTTGCTTATGTAACCGCCAGCTACATTTTATTTTTATTAGGCTCTTTATTGCCAAGTGATAAGATATTGTTAAATATCGGTTTTTCCTTGTTCGCGTTTATCATTATTTTTGCGGCCTTAGAAGTCCTGACAACATACCTGACCGGAGAGCAGGATGACAAGGCAGTTGCGCCGCATGGCATCCTCTGTCGTGTGCCGCGCTTGTCTTTTGTGTATTCCTTTATGATTCTGGCGGCTGTCGGAATGCCTTTATCTTCGCTGTTTTTGAATAACTTTGTTATTTTATCTTACTTATTCAGTTATAATATCCGCCTGGGCGTGCTTATCATGCTCTCACTGCTGTTTGTATTCATCGCCTTGATGCAAGAGCTGTATATGTTCAAAGACAGCAGCCGCATAAATCCGGATACGGCCTGCATTATGGATATTTCCGGGCGGACATTCGGTTGGATGTCTTTGCTGGCAGGATTGCTGCTGGTTGCATTTGTTAATCCGTTATGGTTTATCGGGGGGTAGGGATGTTTGCGCTTTATATCAGTTTGCTGCCGGAATTTTTCTTGCTGTTTGGTGCAGGAATTATCTTGTTTGTAGCGCATTTTCGCAGCAGCAATACCCCGAAAACCTACTTTACGCTCGCAAAGTTTTTTGTTGGGATGAGCTTGCTGTCAACAGTCGTATTCTATAACCAAAGCGTAGAACCTCACTGGTTTAGGAACAGCTCTTATACGACTTTGTTTAAGGTTTTGATTTATTTAGCCGCTTTGGCCGCATTCTATCTGGGCTGTAAATGGTTTTTAAACAAAAACCGCTCAAGCATGGGATATTATCTGGCGGCAATGTTATCTTTGCTGTTGCTGACATTGGCTGTTTCCGCGCAAAATATGTTGGTTCTTTTTGCTTGTTTGGAATTAAGTTTTGCCCTCAATGTATACTTTATCCGCCTGAATTTGGATGAAGATATTACCAAGCCTGTTCTTCGCCGCTTTTTGTTTGGCGGCGCATTATCCGCTTTGATATTTATAAGCGGCTTGCTGCTTTTCTATAAATTGGGAATTCCTTATGATTGGCACGGAGCTTACGCATTCTTTGAAACGCATGATACTGCTGCTTGGCAATATAGCTTGGCCGCCGTATTGATTCTGATACCGCTGTTGTATATGCTGGGAATTGCGCCGTTCCACCTGTGGTTTGCAGATGTTATCGGTGCTGTTCATCTTCCGGTGGCGACATTTATTACATTCATTCCGCCAGTTGCCTATATTGCCGTTTTGATAGAAGTATTAAGCAATGTTTTTTATCCGCTTTATCCAGAGCTGCACAGGTTCATCGCTTGCTGTGGTGCTTTGTCTGTGCTGGTTGGCGCTGTCGGAGCTAACAGTAAAACGGATTTGCGCCGTATGTTCGCTTATGTCGGATTGTGCAATTGGGGGATAGTGCTGGTTTGCCTTTCCTGGCTTAACGATAACGGATTATTATGCGCGTTTATTTGTATGCTGGTATATTTATTGGCGCAGTTTGGTATCTATACAACTTTTTATGCGTTCAAAAGTAAAGGAGAATACCTTTCAGAGTTGTCGGAGCTTGCCGGTGTTTCGGAAGTCCGCCCGTATATATCCGCCGCATTGCTGGTTTTTATGGTTTCTATGCTGGGAACACCGCCGATGTTAGGCTTTTTAGGCAAACTTTCTGTCATTAATTACTTGATTATTCAGGGCAGTTATGTTTTTATAGGGTTAATTTTAACAGCATTGCTGCTTTTGGCTTATGCATTTTTGAACGTTATTAAGGCTGTTTATTTTGACAGCCTGACTAATGTATTTGATCGTGCAGATAAAGGTGTCTATATTTGTTTGATGATTAACCTGATTTTGGTGTTGATTTCCATTCTTAATCCCAAATATCTGATGCATGATGCTGAAGCAATTTTGAGCACAGTTTTATAAAGGTGATTAATGGAATATATCGGCGAGTGGATGCTGCATGATATGGACGAAGTCACAAGTACCAATGACGAAGTCCTGAAATTGACGCAAAATATTATCGGGGAAAAGGTAATCATTTCCGCCCGGAATCAGACAAATGGCCGCGGCCGCCGCGGACGGGACTGGATAAGCCTTGAAGGAAACCTGTTTTTCTCCTTGGGCTTTGAATGTGATTTCAAAGATTTAGGAGCTATGGTCTTCATCAGTTCATTGGGCATCTGGCGAACAATACAGGATTTAAATCCGCTTTTAGATGTTCAATTAAAATGGCCGAACGATGTGCTGGTGAATGGCCGCAAAATCTGTGGTATGTTGTTAGAAAAAGGCGAGGGGCACTACCTGATTGTCGGTATTGGCGTAAACATCAAGGCCGCGCCGTTATTAGTCAGCACTATTTACCCTTGCACCAGCCTGCTTGACGCCGGGATTGATGTTGACAGGAAGAGTTTTTTACGCTCTTTTATTGGCAATTTTGATAACTATGTAAATATGTGGAAATCACAGGGATTTGCTCCAATCAGAGATGAATGGCTTGCCCATGTCAAAGGTCTGGGACAGGCTATTGTTGTCCGGACAGACAACAGTGACGAAGAAGGAATTTTTAAGGGCGTGGATGACCATGGCTCATTGTTAATGGAAACAGCTGGCAGAATAAAGAAAATCTATGCCGGCGATGTATTTTACCCGCAAAGGAATATAGTAGTAAATGAATGACACAGAATATACGAAGCAACTGGATTTGAATTTTGAAGCTTCGCTCCCGGTTCAGGATGAACCATGCCGGCTGCCGCCATTTTTGATGAAAGACGGCTTCTATTTTATCGCGCTTGGCGGTGCTGAAAAAGTAGGAATGAATATGTATGCCTACATTTCCGACGGTAAAATTATAGTTGTTGATGCAGGGTATGATTTCTTAAATGATGATTTTCCCGGTATGGAATTAGGTTTGGCTGATCCGGCTTGGTTAGAAAATTATAAAGACTGCATTGAGGCCATGTTTATCACCCACTCACATGAAGACCATTTTGGCGCCATTGCTCACATCTGGCCTAAATTGCGCTGCCCTGTTTATGCGACGGATTTTACCATCGGCCATGTTATTCCCCGCCTGAGGGAATATAAACTGGATGGGGATGTCGAACTGATTTCAGTAAATGATAATCCTGTCGTCAAATTGCAGAATTTTGAAGTTGAATATATTCCGGTTGTCCATTCTTTGCCGGAGAATTCAGCTTTGCATATCAAAACCCGGCATGGAAGTATTTTTCATGCAACGGACTGGCGTTTTGATGACGGACAGGTTGAATTTATGAAAACCTCCTTTGAGCGTCTGAAGCAAGTAGGTGAACAAGGAATAGATTTATATGTCGGCGATTCCATCCATATGGCTCATCCGTCCGAACAGCCGTCCGAAATGGCTATTCGCGAAAGCTTGATAGAATTGCTGCCCAAATATAAAAATACTTTGGTCGCAACTTGTTTTGCCTCTAATGTTGCCCGCATGGAAAGTCTGCTGATTGCCGCCCATGCCGCCGGACGCACACCGGTTATTGCCGGCATGAGCCTGATTCAGAATATGAATATCGCAAAAGAGTGCGGCATATTAAAAGATCTGCCGCCTTATGTCGAAGCCAAGCAGGCAGTTGATATTCCGCTGGATAAAATGCTGTATATTTGCGCCGGCTCTCAGGGAAATTACCGCAGCGGCCTGACGCGCATTGTTAATGGCGAAAATAAAGATATTAAACTGGGTAAGGGTGATGCGATTATTTTTTCTTCGCAGATAATTCCCGGCAATGAAGAAAAAATTGAACGGATGCAGGAAAAGCTGCGTGACGCGGGCGTTGAGGTTATTTCTTCTGAAGAATATTTGGTTCATACCTCTGGGCATGGCTGCAAAGAAGATATTCGTCGTATGTTTGAAATGGTTAAACCGAAGATTGTCATTCCCGTGCATGGTGATAAACGTGCCATTCGCCAGCAAAAACGCTATACGGAAGAACTTGATTGCGGTGTTAAGCAAGTGTTGGTCATTAGGGACGGCGATGTCGTCAATATTAAAGATTCTCATGCAGAAATTATTGGCGAAGTCCCGACGGATGAATTGGGGGTTGACCGTAAAAAACTTATAAGCCTTGGCTCGCAGCTGGTTAAAAACCGCCGTCGTATAGCCTATAATTGCAGCTTGTTTATTACTGCAGTCCTGAGCGAAGACTGGTCTGTGGAAGATTTGCAGATAAGCTCAATTGATATTTTGGAGGAGGGCGAGTTTGCCGCGCTGGCTGAAGAAATTCGCGCGGATATGTTAAATGCCATACCTGCAGAAATCGTCAAAGCCAATTATCGTCCGCAGGCAGTTAAGGAATATATTGCCGCAAAGATTCGCAAACGGATTTTTAATGCAACCGGAATAAAACCGGTAACGTTCATCCATTTTTATAAGCGTTCCCGAGACGGTGAGATTAACTTCTCCACGGATGATAATTCCATCCGCAGCGAAACTTTAGAAATTCTTTATGATTCTGGAAAAGAGTAGGTAAGGTTAAAATACTATATTTCAGTAAAAACAATGTGATAGATAGTGGTAATATAATACCTTAAAATAATTGCTTGAATTTTAATGAAATTTTGTTGTTGACATTCATGTTCTTTCCTGTATATTCATCTCGAATTTAATAACCATCTTTTATAAAGAGAGAAAATATGAACACTTATGCAACAAAACCATCTGATATTCAGAGAAAATGGTATGTCGTTGACGCCGAAGGTGTCGTATTGGGCCGTCTGTCTGCTGAAATCTCCAAGATTTTGCGCGGCAAACACAAACCCAGCTACGTTCCTAACTTGGACTGCGGCGACTATGTCGTTGTTATCAACGCTGACAAAGTTAAATTGACCGGCCGCAAGCTGACTCACAAAAAGTATTTCAAACATACTGGCTGGATTGGCGGTATTAAAGAAACGACTCCTGCTAAAATTTTGGCTGGCCGTTTCCCGGAAAGAGTTATTCAAAAAGCTGTTGAACGTATGATTTCCCGCAATCCGCTGGGTCGTCAGCAGATGACAAAATTAAAAGTTTATGCTGGTTCTGAACACCCGCATACTGCTCAGAACCCTGAAGTTCTGGACATTGCGGCAATGAACCCGAAAAATAAAAGGAGCGCATTATAATGGCTGAAAAAATCGATTCTTTAAAAGATATTAAAACCTCAGCTGCTGCTTCTGCTGAAGTTCGTAAACCGAAACGTGACAAACAGGGCCGTTCTTATGCTACCGGTAAAAGAAAAGACGCTGTTGCTCGCGTTTGGATTAAGCCGGGTAAAGGCAATATCACCATCAATGAAAAAAGCATTGATCAATATTTTGCCCGTCCGGTTTTGAAAATGATTATCAACCAGCCGTTTGAAGTTTCTAACCGTGAAAACGAATTTGATGTTGTTTGCACCGTTAAAGGCGGCGGTTTGTCTGGTCAGGCCGGCGCTATCAAACACGGTATCGCTAAAGCTCTGAACGAATATGAACCGGAATTGAGAACAGTCCTGAAAAAGGCTGGTTTCCTCACCCGTGACGACCGCGTTGTTGAACGTAAGAAATTCGGTAAAGCAAAAGCCCGCCGTTCTTACCAGTTCTCCAAACGTTAAGATTTATCTCAACGAGAGATGCAAGAAGAGAAAGCTGTCGCTTTCTCTTCTTTTTTGTGTGTAAAAGGAATATAATCCTTTACTTGTGTCTAAAAATGAGATATTAGTAGTCTTGCCACTTACTATAAGTGCGCCCTAAAACTGCAAATATCTATTTGCAGTTTTTTTTATTTAGATTAGAATCCAAATAAATTCTAATAATAGAAAGATAAAATATGAAAAATGAATTTTTAAGTAGAGTGAAAAAAGTAAGTGTTTTTATTTTTGGTGGTATAATTTTATCATTAGGAACATCAGTCATCTTATACGAGCCTTTAGGAAATTACTTAAATCAATTGTCTGAAAATGAATTGGAGCAATTGAAGGCTAATCCATTTGATGAAATAACTGAAGCTTCTTTTAAAATCTACTTAATCGCTTATCTTTTATTTAATCAGCTTCCTGAAAAAATAAAAAGAGCACATTGGTTAACAAGAGTAATTTATTTTCTGCTGTTTTATTTATTCTGTTATATGATTTACCTATGGATTTAAGTTTTTTATTAATATATGCCCTGAATAATTTCAGGGCTTTTTTTTTGAAGGAAAAAATATGTCATTTTTGAAAAGTAAAACAGCAATTAAAGCAGGAGAATTTATCGGTCGAGATATAATGAAAAAAGTGTCTGATTTTACAAATGAGTTGGAAACTTGGACAAGCAAAAATCCTCTAAATGCTAAAACAGCAAATTATCCTAATGAAGATGAGTATATGAGGGAACATAATAGGAAAAAGAAGAATGCTTCAACATACTCTAATGAAGCAAATATAGAAAATATCCCCCCCAATGCAACGAGATGTATCTACATGGAGTAAGAAAAATTTGGATGAAGTTATGCAAAGTAAGGAATATCAACATGATGATATAACACAGAAAAAAGTTAAAAGTTATTTTGATAAGAAGTATTCTAAATCACCAAAATTAGATGCAACAGGTCGTCCGTATTGAAAATAAGTCGGTTCTCCAAACGTTAAGATTTATCTCAACGAGAGATGCAAGAAGAGAAAGCTGTTGCTTTCTCTCCTTTTTTTGTTGTTATTTTAATTTTTAATTGATTTACCGGTTGGAAAAAATGGGTGCTGAACATTAGGTTTCTGTTCAATTCTGAGGTCTGAAAAAGGGCGCTTACATATACCAATTTTATTGTGCATATTAACTATCCTGTTCGTGATTACTGATAACACAGGTATTCTATGGCTTACTCTGCAGATGTAAACGGGATTAGTTTATATACTATATAATACAAGTCGTTATTTGCGTTTAAAAGGAATAGCTGCATCTTTATTGACGATAGGCAGCAATGGTCTTGTTTCTGTTCTTATACCATAGCTGTAAGGTTTTCTGGGTTTAGATCTCATGAATACCTCTCTTCGTTGTATATCAATTAGTATAATCGTATTTATTGTAAAATCAATCTCAACTTAAAGTTATAATAAAATATGTGTATATGTTTTAGGTGTAATGTTTAATACGGATTATCATAGCGGAATAAAAAATAACTTGACTCTGAAACAAATAAAACGCTTATACTGTTTAAAACGTTTTTTCGGGAATCAGATATGGTTAAAGCCAAAAATTTATATTTAAGCAAAATTCAGCTTAAAGCAGAATTAGAGCGTTGTTTAAATTGTCCATCCAAACCTTGTATGAGCGCTTGCCCGGTTAACTGCAGCCCGCAGGAATTTATTGCGCAGGCCAAGAGCGGTTATTTTGAGCAGGCTGTTGAAACCATTTCCCGTAATAATCCGATGGGACAAACTT
The DNA here is from genome assembly GCA_910577205.1 of uncultured Alphaproteobacteria bacterium. Lineage (GTDB taxonomy): Bacteria > Pseudomonadota > Alphaproteobacteria > RF32 > CAG-239 > Scatocola. The sequence goes on along the minus strand of CAJTMA010000002.1, from coordinate 114,078 downwards.
GCGGATTAATCTGCCCGGATAAATTCTGCATGAAGGCCTGTACTCGCAGCCATATTGATTTTGCCGTGAATATTCCCAAAGTCCAAGCCACAATCCTTGAAAAATATCGTCAGCAGAAAAATGATAACTTTTTAGTTTCTTCCAACGGCCGTAAAATAGCCATTATCGGGGCAGGACCTGCAGGAATGGCCGCCGCTGCCGAATTGGGACGCCAGGGGTATAAAATTGACATCTATGAAGCATCAAATCAGATTGGCGGCGCATTAAATATGATTCCGGATGCGCGGCTGCCTTATAATGTTATTGAGAAAGATTGGTCTTTTATTTTTAACCGTGAATTTATAACCTTGCACCTGACAACTAAAATCGATAATCCTGCAAATTTATTTAATCAGGGATTTGACGGCGTAATTGTTGCAACCGGCGAGCCGAATGTTGTGGGGTTGAATATTCCCGGCGAAGACTGCAGTTTGTCTTATATGGACTACCTGCGTCAACCGAAGAAATATGCCGCAACAGGGAAGGTGGCTGTAATTGGCGGAGGAAATGTCGCTGCCGACTGTGCATTGACAGCGGTTGAAAATGGGGCTTCTCATGTTGAAATGTTTGTTCGCCGCCGCCTGTCGGATATGCGTATTTCTCAACAGGAACACCTTGAACTGTTAAAGAATGAGATTAACATATCCGCGCTCAGCAGCCCTGAAAAGATAGAGAAGAACGAAGACGGACTTTCCTTGTCAATCAGACGTAACCATATGTTGAACGGAGAATTGCGTCCGCTGCCGGGAGCTGTTATTGAGCTGACGGGCTTTGATTTGGTTATTACCGCGATTGGCAGCCGTGCAGATGCAAAAATTAATGACAACCGGATAATTTATGCCGGCGATTGCAAACACGGCGGTTCAACCATTGTTGAAGCACTGGCTTCCGGCCGCGATGCTGCCCGGTTGCTTGATGACAGATTGTCGCTTGCTGCTGAATAAAAAACAGGTTTACCTCCGGTTTTTATACTGTTGATCGCTAATTTTCCCTGAATTACCGAATAAACTGTTGAATACCTTTCTAAAAAATGATATTTCTACTCTCAATCATTTATTATTAAATTCAACTGTAATGAAAAATCTTACTATTATTAAGTTGTTGATGCTTTGCCTGTCATGGCTCTGCATTTCCTGTTCGGAAGAAAAAGAAGATAATTGGGCAGAAACGCTTTTGCTTGATAATCACGGAAAAACTAAAATCGAAAAGGTTTATAAAAACGTGATTTTTGTGTCCGACACTTTTATTCCTTTTCGTTGTACGGTATTCACATTTAGTGGCGGTGTCCATAAATATGCGCAGAATATCCGCATTAACGGAGCTGTCGGAGAAGGCTTTTCCGTCAAAGAATATCAAACCTATAAAGCTTGTCCTGATGAGATTTATCAAATCACCATGGACGGTAGCGGAAGAGCTTCTGATATAGAAGAGGAAATCCAAAGCCGGGGGCTTATTTTGAGCGGAAATAAATACGGGCGGATTGTTGAGTGCTTTACCATGCGTTGCCGCTTTACAACGTTTTTGATTCTGGGTCTTCCGGTGATAACTCAATTCGAAACCCAGTTTCTGGAATTGGAAAACGGAAATTTGATTTATATCAAAGACTATAATGCTCAAGGACAAATTTTCCGCATAGGGGATGATATTTGTTATCAAACCTATACTTTGAATCCAAACGAAGCTGTAATCATTGAAAAAACCGGGCATTAAGCCCGGTTTTTATCTTTTAATGCTCTTTTATTGAGCTAATCCTGCTGACAGTTTTTTTAACTGGCTTAGGATAGTATTGACCGTCTGGGCATATTCTTCTTCAGAAATACCGCCGCTTTTGTCAGTATCTAACTTTTCAAAGATTTTGGCAGTCACTTTTTTGGTTTCTTCCTGCTTATAAGCCAAAAATTCTTCCTGCGAAATTTCGCCGTCGCCATTCGTATCAATTTTTGCAAATTGTTCACGAATAAGCAGTGCCGGATCAGCATTCTGAGCCCAAGCGGGGCAGGCGGCTAAAATAGCGGCAGCAGTTAATATAGCTTTTTTCATTTTTTTCTCCTAATAAGAACGGGCGTAGATAACATCCATAGTTGCCGGCTTGCCGGTCAGCAGGCAAATGCCTTCCGTACCGGATTGGTCAAACGGAATACAGCGGATGGTAATTTTCATCTCTTTTAAAATCGCTTCGGATTCCGGATCGCCACACCACTTGCCGCGTACAAAAGCGACTTTCCCCGGTTTACCATCTTCAATCCAAATATTTGATTCTGAGAAGTATTTTTTGAAATCTTCAGGAGAAAAAATATCTGTGCGGATATTTTGCTCCAAACGGTTTTTAGCTTTGCTAAAGATTTCTTTTTGCATATTTTCCAAACGGGAAGTTATGGTTGAAACAAACTCATCAAAGGAAACGATTTGTTTGCCTTCTGCTGTGCCAAGTTTGGCACGTTCTTTAACCATAACTTTGCTGCCATCAACATCTCGCATCCCGATTTCGCAGATAACCGGTGCGCCTTTGCGTGTCCACTCCCAGAATTTGTCAACCGAAGCCTTGTCGCGGCGGTCAATTTTGATGCGGATTTTCTCGGCAAACGGTGCTTGTTTTTTCAAATCGGCAACCAGCTTGTTGATATATGCCATAACTGCGTCGCTGTCTTCCTGTTTTTTGATGACCGGAACGATAACCACTTGATAAGGAGCAATTTTCGGCGGAACCACCATGCCGTCATCATCAGCGTGTGTCATAATAACGCCGCCGATTAAGCGGGTAGAAACGCCCCAGGAAGTCGTATAAGCATATTCAGACTGGCCTTGATTATTAATAAAGGAGATATTGGCTGATTTTGCAAAATTCTGCCCAAGGAAATGCGATGTGCCGGCTTGCAAAGCTTTGCCGTCCTGCATCATGGCTTCCACACAATAGGTGTCAACCGCGCCCGGGAATTTTTCATGCTCAGGTTTGCGACCGACCAGTACCGGCATAGCCAGGGTGTTTTCGCACAAGTCTTGATAAGCATCCAGCATCCGTTTGGTTTCTTCTTCGGCCTCAGCAGCATTAGAATGGGCTGTGTGTCCTTCCTGCCAGAGAAATTCGCGCGTTCTTAAAAACAAGCGGGGGCGCATTTCCCAACGAACAACGTTTGCCCATTGATTGACTAAAACCGGCAGATCGCGGTAAGACTTGACCCATTTAGAGAAAGAGTCGGCGATGATGGCTTCTGAGGTCGGGCGGACAATTAACGGTTCTTCAAGTTTAGAATCCGGGGTCAGCTTTCCGTCTTTCATAGACAGGCGCGAGTGGGTAACGACCGCCATTTCTTTAGCAAAACCATCGACGTGTTCAGCTTCTTTTTGGAAGAAAGATAACGGAATAAACATCGGGAAATAGCAATTCTCATGTTCTGTTTCTTTAATTTTCTCGTCAAAAACGTCACGGATACGCTCCCAAATGCCGTATCCCCACGGTTTGATGACCATACAGCCCGGAGAAGACGAATTCTCGGCCATATCGGCTTCACTGACAACGTTTTGATACCACTCCGGATAATTTCCGGCTCTTGTGTTTTTTAGTCCCATAAGTTTATTCCTTTTTTAATATGACATAATTAAAGGCTCGCCGCCCCAATGCGGAAAGCACGCCTGCCACTATAATCATTTTTTTATGATTTGCCAAGAACTTATTATGAAAAACTTATGTTAAAGAACAGTGATAGCCAAAGCGCCGAGAATATCGCTTGCTTGCGATTTGGAGATATAAGAACCTTTGAGGTTTCCGGCTTCGCTGAATGTCAAACCGCCTAAGTCGCAGCCTCGCAAATCAGCTCCTTTGAAACGGCATTGCCTGATTGTGGCTTCCCTCATACTGCAATTTTCCCAGATTGTATCGCGAAAGTCACAGCCGTTAAGCTCTGCGCCGTTAAAGTTTAATTCGTTTAATGTGAGTTTTTTGAAGTTAAAATCCGGCATAAAACAATAGCATAACTGACATTGTTTAAATTCGCAGTTAAGATTGCTGGTGTCTGAGAAATCGCTTCCTGAAAGTTTGCAGTTTTCAAATTTGGCATCAAAAATTTTGCAGCCGTTAAAGCTGCAGTTATTCAAATCACAATTTTTGAAAATCGCACTGTTAAAATCAGAATAAGCAAAATCAATATTCGACATTTTGCAATCGTCAAATACCGCATTTTCAAAAGCCATTTGTCGCAGAGCAGGGGAGGTAAAGGTACATTTATAAAATTCTGGCTCGTCATTTTCCTGTAAAATTTTAAGCAATTGTGCTTTGTCGAGTTCCATCTGTTCAAACATTGTATCCTCACTAAAAAAGTCTGGCACAGGATACCAGACTTTTTTCGGCAGGACAAGCCGTTATTATGCCAGCAGACGGTAATTGCTGTTTTGTGACGGCTTTCTATAAAATATCCTCAACTTCGCGGATGGCTTTGCGATTCCGTTTTTCTTGTTGAAACTGATCGCGAAATTTTTCCCTCGCTTCCATGTTATCGGCCATCTGTTCGCTTTTTTCTTTAGCTTGCTTCAAAGCCAGCTCTTTGTTGGATTTGGCCTGAGAGAGCAGAAGGTCTTTGGCATCTTCCGGCAGGTTAGTCTGGCCGATTTTGTAAACAGCCTTGTTGTAATCTTCATTGATTTCCGCTGTTTCTTCAGCCAACCAGCGTTCAGGATTATTTTTCATCATTTTTTTCATTGCTTTCATATCATGCTTGTCATGATGTTTATCCTGATGCTTTTCATGCTTCATTTCTTTTTTTAATTCTTTTTTGCTCATTTTCTGCGCAGCTTTGTCAGAAACTTGTTCTGCTGCTGACGGAGCGGCTGCGTCATTTTGCACGTCACGGTGCCAAAAGGCATCCGAGTTGCCGGCGGCGATAGCCAGAGGCAGCGCGAAAGCCGCGGTGTAAAGTAATTTTTTCATGTTTTTTCCTTTCTTTGCATAAGCTATCCAAGACAAGCAGATTATAATAACGAATTGTCAAATTACAAGGTTAGTAAATATTTGGTTCAGGATGCAGAATTAGCTTGCATATTAAAATGGTTAGACTAGGATAAACCTGTTACAGCAATTATATGTTGTAATGAATGTATTAACCTGTTTGTAAAAAGGATTAAGATAATGGCAACAGGAACAGTAAAATGGTTTAACAACAAAAAAGGTTATGGTTTCATCACTCCGGATGAAGGCGGACAAGATATCTTCGTGCATATCTCTGCAGTTCAGAAAGCCGGAATGAGAACCCTCAACGAAGGCGCTAAAATCAGCTACGAATTGATGAATGAAAGAGGCAAAACTGTTGCCGGTGAATTAAAAGTTTCCGAGTAATCAGACCATTTTACCAGAAAAGCTCCGCAATTGCGGAGCTTTTTTAGTATAAAGAAACCGTTCAGACTCAACATCTGAACGGTTTTCTTTGGGTGATATTTCCACTAGAATTGTTCTTTGAGTTCAAAGAAATAAGCTTGCGGATGATCACAAACCGGGCATTTTTCCGGAGCTTTGGGGCTTTCGACACGATGGCCGCAGTTAGCGCATTCCCAAATAACTTTGGTCGGACGTTCAAAGATTTTGCCTTCAATCAGAGAGTTGAGCAAAGCATTATATCTTTCTTCATGACCTTTTTCAATTTTGCCAACCTGTTCAAATAAGAAAGCAATTTTGGTAAAACCTTCTTCTTTGGCTTCTTTGGCCATACGGTCATACATATCGGTCCATTCATAATTTTCACCTGCAGCAGCATCTTTCAGATTGGTAATTGTATCAGGAACTTGTCCGTCATGCAGCAATTTAAACCACAATTTAGCGTGTTCTTTTTCATTATTAGCGGTTTCTTCAAACTTAGCGGCAATGTAGTTATAGCCTTCTTTTTTTGCTTTAGAAGCATAATAGGTATATTTATTGCGGGCTTGAGATTCGCCTGCAAATGCATCTTTCAGGTTTTGTTCTGTTTTTGAACCTTTGAGTTCCATAGTCATAGTCTCCTTAAATGAGAAGGTTAGTTGTTCTGATGACAGTCCGGGCAAATCCCTTTGAGGGAAATATCCGCACTTTCCACCAATAAACCTGTTTGGCTGAAAACTTTGTTAGCCAAATCAGGGGCGATGTCCTGACAGACATCATAAACTTTATTGCATTTTGTGCAAATGAAATGATAATGATTACACAAGTTATGGTCGAAACGTACTGAACCGTCCAAACAATCAATCCGACGGATTACACCATTTTCAGCCAGCAGATTAAGATTGCGGTAAACTGTCGCAAGGCTGAGCATCGGCATATCGCGGCGGGCGAGGGCATATACTTCATCTGCCGTCGGATGAATGGCATTCTCTTTCAGAGTATTTAATATATGTTCACGCTGTCTGGAGTATTTCATAGTCGTTTCTTAAACTAATAATGATTATTATTTTTGTTTATAGCTTAAATTTTATGATTGTCAATAGGCGTTTTAAGAACTATTTATAAAACAAATTATCAGTAATGTTTAATCTAAAGGAGCTAAAAATGAATGCTGTCGAAATAAAAAAAGATATCTACTGGGTGGGCGTTAAAGATTGGAATTTGAAAGAATTCCATGGCTACAGCACGCCAAACGGATCAACCTATAACTCATATCTGATTATGGATGAAAAAATTACGCTGGTTGACGGTGTTAAGCATTATATGTCCCACGAAAACATTGCTCGTATTCAAAGCCTGACAGATTTCAGCAAAATTGATTACATCATTGTAAACCATGTGGAAATGGATCACTCCGGCAACATTCCTGAAATTATGAAATTAGCGCCGCAAGCTGTTATTGTTACGAATGCTGCCGGCAAAATGGCGCTCGAAGCGCATTTTGATACTACGGGATGGAATTATCAGATTGTCAAAACCGGAGACAGCCTGAACATCGGTAAACGAACATTATCTTTTATGACCACGCCGATGCTCCACTGGCCGGATTCTATGATGACTTATGTGGCTGAAGATAAATTGCTTCTTTCTAATGACGGTTTCGGACAACACTATGCTACTGATGCTTTGTTTGTTAAGGAAGCCCCCTTTGATTGTGTTATGCAAGAGGCCAAAAGCTATTATGCCAATATTCTCTTCCCCTACGGAATGCAGGCTGAAAAAGCTCTGAATACGGCTGACAGTTTAGGGCTGGATATTGAAATGATTGCACCGTCTCACGGTTGTATCTGGTCAGGAAAAGAAGAGGTTAATGCAATTCTGAACGCTTATTGCAAATGGGCAAGCGGTCAAAATGAGGGCAAAGCCGTGATTGTTTATGACACGATGTGGGGCGCAACTGCCGCGATGGCCGAGGCTGCCATGAGTGTGTTCCAAGATGCGGGTATCCCTGTAAGAAAACACTGCTTGGCTGTTAAGAATGTTTCAGAAGTCATGGTTGATTTTCTGGATGCGAAATATGTGGTTATCGGCAACCCGACACTGAATAACCAGCTTTTCCCGAGAGTTGCCGGTTTTGTGACTTATATGCATGGTTTGGCTCCGAAAAACAAGACGGCAATGTGCTTTGGCTCATATGGTTGGAAAGCCGGTGTCGTTAAAAAGATTCAGGAAGTCTATGAGGATTTGGGCTGGACAACGGTAGAACCGTTTGAAGAGAAATATACCCCGAAATCCGATGTGCTTGAAAAACTGAAAGAACGTGTCAGAGAATTAATCGCCAAATAACCAAAAACACCCCGGAAAATATTTTCCGGGGTGTTTCTTTACTTAGTCTGTGAAATGCAGGAACGGCACGGCTCTGGCCGGTAATCCGTTCTTTTCACAATACTCCTTGAGTTCTCTGACAGTGTATTTCAACTCAATGTCAGAATTGCCATACAAAGGAACAAACCTCAATACATCACTGTCTTTGCAGTCCTTCATAATCGGGTTTTCCTTGCCATCGACCAAGATTTTCATCGGAATTAACTTTCCGTCGCTTCGTTCCATGCCGACAACACTGCAAATGCTGTGTATCCTTTCAGACAAACAAAGCTCATTATAAAAATAAAATACTTTGTTTGCATAAATGGAAACGCCTCTGGTTGTCTTAGTCATGTATCCCACTTTGAAACCGCCGTCTTCTTTAGGCAGCAGCAGACGATAATGGGCAATGTGGTCGCCTCTGATGAATTCAAGTTCGCCTTGTTTGGAGGAGGCATTAACCAGATGGCCATAATGGTTGTAGATGACAGCTTTGTTTGACATTGCGTGCAACACTCTGTCAAGAATCTCCACATCGGGAATTTGCTCATTGCCAATGGCCGTTTCTTCAGTTTCGTTCAAAGTAGTTTCTTCAACGTCAGAGGAAGCCGAAGAGTTAGCCTTTTGCCCTGAATGGCTGCAGGAGGTGCAGATTGCGGCTGCGGCGATAGCCAAAGCAGCCCAAAAGATTTTTGTTTTCATAATGAAGTTATTTAAAGGTTATTGCTGGTAATTTGTAAATGTTGACTTCTTCCGAAATCCCCATATTAACAAGTTTAGTCATCAACCTGTCGTAGCTGGTAATCGCATAAGTCCGGTTGACACCTTGCGCGATGCACTCATAACCAACTGCTTGTCCGTCATTGGAACAAACTGCCGGCAGCCAATAGTTGGCAGGCGTTTGCATTGCGGAGATAAGTCCCCGATTGCGTGTCAGCATATGATTATCAAAGAAGTAAATCGCGCCTGTTCCTTCAACGGCATAGATAATACCTTCCTGATACCTTATTCCGACACATTCACGACAGTCGCCATAAGAATCCGGCGGCGTGAGCGTTCTGAAATACTCCACCGGATGGCAGGATTTCAGATTGAGTTCATTTTCGCTTTCCGTCAAACGGATAAACCGCACTGCTGATTTAGAATATTCATTCAGCTTTGAATTGACGTATCCCTCTGTTGTCTGAACCTGGTTACAGCCAGTCAACAAAAACACTACTGTTAACAACAGTAAACAAATATCTTTTTTCATAATCGTAAATATTAAAAATGTAACAAAAATAATTAATTAAGAATCAGGACATCGTATTTATATCCTTTTCTTGCGGCATATCGCCAATACCAGCCCTCAATTTTTTGGTGTTCCCGATGAGCATAATCTCCTTTGTTATACAACGATGTATAAACCCAGAAAGTGTTCTCGTCCGGAATAACCAAAGCCGGCTGCCATGGAGCGCCCGGAATAGACGAGGGCATCGCTGTGACGCCTTCAGATTTGTCTGTCGGCAGCCTGTCCAGCCCTTCGGCATCAAAATAGCTCTTTTTGCCGTCTACTTCTATGGTGATACCGCTTTCATAGACAGTAGCGGTACAAGTCTTTGCTTCCAGAGTTGCCTTGTGGTAGTCCGTAAAGCAAATTGTTTTCACAGTGTAAAGTTGTTTCCCGAAAGCATCAGCGCTTGTCGGAAGAACAAATTTAGTGCGATCCAAGGATTTGCCTTCAACCACTTCTTTCATTGTACGATAGTTTTCAAACCGAATACTACGCAAGCTATTATCCTGTCCGTCATAACACGATGATAAACAGCAGACTGCGGCCATGACCAGTCCAGTCTTCAAGAACTTTGTCTTCATAATATAAAAAAATAAGATAGCTATAGATGAAGACCTATCATCATTTGAAAAGTTTGTCTAGACAAAAAAAACTTATTCCCAATTTTTATTTTAACGGCTGCCGGTAGACTGCAATCAACCGCCAGAAATGCAGCAACAGGGAGGAAATACCGCCACAAATCATGCCCCAATATAAGCCTCTGATGCCCATCCTCAGAGAAAAAGTAAACCAATAAGCAGCGCTCAAACGGACAATAAGAAAAGAAAAAGCCTGAATAGCGCTGGGGATTTGAACATCACCGCGACCATTAAGCGCCAGGCAGGTTACGGCAATCCACCAGCCGAGTTGCCGGACATCCCGGCTGTTTTGCCACCATTTTTCAACAGGGAGGTTTAGGCCGAAACGATGGCATAACTTGGAAGAAACTTTCATCCTTTGAACATATCCCAGCATAAACACGCCTAAGAATGTGCGAACGGTGAGGGGTGTCATCGCCGAACCGGCAGCGCCCCATTCCGGAAATCCCCAGTGCCCGTAAACCAAGGCATAGTTGAGAATAATATTCAGCAGGTTGGCAATAACCGAAGCATAAACGGCCACGTGCTGCCGGCGAATGGATTGCAGGAAGAAGTTAGCATTTTCAAACTGCATAATGCCCGGAATTGATAATGCCAAAATCATCAGCAGCCGCCCGCTGTTTTCCGCCATGGCTTCGCTTTGTCCGCAGAGGAGCAAAATCTGTTGCCCGTTAAGCCCTATGAGCATAAATAAAAAGCCCAAAAGCCAAGCATAACGCTTGCCTTGCAGATAAATTTTTCCGCAATTGGCAAATCTCTTAGCGCCAAACTCTTGTGATGCGCGGATTTGCACGCCTTGCAGCAAAGACATGGGAATATAAAACAAAAACCGCGGTTGCCAACCCCACATAAGCCAGCTGTTCGGTGTTATAATTGCCGACCATCATGGTGTCGACAATCCCCATCATGCTGATTGCTATGGCCGATATTGCAATCGGAAAGGAAAGCTTGACAATATTTTTGATTTCTTTAACAAATGGAATGCTCATTACCTGACGCCTTCTTTTTTATCCCGGCGGGCAAGATAGCTAAAGCGGAGCGTGTTTAAGATAAGCGAAGATAAACCGCCGCACGCCAGACCGATAGGCAGACCTTTCAGCCCCATTCCTAAGGTAAATGCAAAGAAATAACTGGCAGAAACACGAATACCTAAAAATGCAATAATTTGATTAATCGTGGGAATTTTGACATCACCTCTGCCATTAAGCGCACCATTAATATTAAGGGGCAGGGCATCAATAAACAAATCCGCCAGTAAAATAGGCAACAGGCTTTGAATAACGCTGATGACGCTTTTATCATTGGTAAATATTCCAAAAACCTGCGTTGGATAATTATACAGCAGTGTAATCAAGGTGATGATTGTACTGAGAGAAATAACATAACCGGCATTGGTTGCCATTAAAATGCCTTTTCTGTCTTTGCGGCCAAAAGCATTGGCTGCCACAATTGATGTAGCCTGCGAGATGGAGAAACAAATCATAAACAACAGGGAGCTGACATTAATCATAATCACAAAAGTTGCCATTGTATGCTGCCCCATCCAGCCGGCAAAAGTGCTGACAATGGAGAACGAGCCGTTGGCGGCAATTGTCATAATCGCAATGCCGTAACCTATTTTTCTGGTGCGCTGGCTGTCATTCCACCATGTGCGATAACTGCGGCTCAATCCAAAACGCTGATTCAGCTTGGGATTTTTCTTCATCCTGCGGATATAGGCTAAAATGTATATCGCCAGAAAAATGCGCACAATCAGTGTTGACGTTGCCGAACCGGCAGCCCCCATCTCCGGAAGCCCGAATTTGCCATATACCAGCAGCGGATTAATGGCTATGTTCAAGACATTTGCCGCAATAATGCCATACATTCCGACATAAGGACGGCGGATAGACTGCAAAAAGAAATTGGCATTGACGTACATTAAAATAAAAGGGATGGATAATACAAAAATCCGCAAAACCCGTCCGCCGTGCCGAACCATCTCTTCATCTTGCCCGAGCAGGCGCAAAATTGTTTCTCCCTGAATACCCAGCAGTGTAAAAACAATTCCCAGAACCAGAGCATATTTGCGGCCTTCGTTATATATTTTTCCTGTTGATTGAAACTTTCTGGCGCCGAATTTCTGGGATGATTTAATCAAAACACCCTGCAACAAGCCGATAGGGATGGTAAATAAAACCACAAAAATCGAATTGGCCAGCCCGATATAAGCGAGTTGATCCGTATTATAATTGCCGACAATCATTGTATCGATAATGCCCATCAACCCCATTGCCACAAAAGCTGTGGTAATCGGCAGGGCCAGTTTGCCGATATCCCTGATGTAAAGTTTTAGTTGCTTTAGATATTCTTGCATTTTCACCTCTTAAACCGGATTACACTTAGTACAATCTGCAAGAATTATCAATAACTTTGTTTAATTTGTTAAAGTATCGGGAATAATATTGTCGAATTAACGGTTTTGCCTGTTGGTAAAATGTTTGCTGCTCCCTGCATCGGTGGCGATTTGCCGTCCCAGAGAGGAAATTTTGTCTTTAAGGCGTTGCATATTATCCTCGGGAGCACCGCCGACTGCTGTTTTCCCTGGATAAAGTTCATAATGCCTGCGATAAGAATCAAGGGTGATATTCGGCATAATCACATTAGCGCCGGACTGTAATGCTTTTGCTTGTCCATCGGGAGCAAGCGTTTCCATGGCCGTTGTCGCCGGAATGTTAATGTCAGGCAAAAGCAGGCGGGTTAGCGCCATGACTTTCAGTGCCATAATCAAACTGCCGCTTTGGGCATTGTGCAGAGGGGTGTCCGGATGCGGAATAAAAGGGCCGATGCCAATCATATCAGCATCTATATTCTTAAAAAATAAAATATCATCGGCGTAAGTTTCTGTTTTCTGCCCGGGCAGACCAACCAAACAACCGCTGCCGACTTCTAATCCGGCACGGCGTAGGTCTGAAAGGCATTTTGCCCGCTTATCCCAGCTCATACCGGGGTCATGGCGCAAATATAATTCTTTGTCTGTGGTTTCAATCCGCAGCAAAAAGCGGTCAGCCCCTGCATCACGAAAGGCCTGATAATCTTCAAAATTCCGCTCGCCGATACTTAAAGTCAATGCCAAACCGTTTTTTTTAATTTCCCTGATAAGGTTGCACAGCCGTTCCCTGGTATAATAACAATCCTCGCCGGATTGCAGCACAACGGTTTTTAACCCCAGATTTTGGGCGTGCCGTGCCATTTCTAATATCGTGGGGATGTCTATCCGATACCTTGTCAGGTTATGATTATCCCGGCGCAAGCCGCAATAGCAGCAATTATTGCGGCAGATATTAGAAAATTCTATCAAGCCGCGAAGATGGATTTCATCGCCGACGTATTTTTGCCGAACGTTGTCCGCCGCCGCAAATAACTCTTCGCAATATTGCCCGTCATTCAGCAGGGCGATAAGTTCATCTCTGCTCAACTCATGAGTTTCTTCAGCTTTTTTGATTAAATCCATCATATTTTTTCTCCGTCGCCACTATAAATAATTTTTCATGAAAATCAATAAAAAATCTGTGCATAACCGCTTGACGTAAGTTAAAAAAGTTGTAGTTCTAATGCCCGTAAAAACTTGAACAAAACAGAAAAGGTTTGAAAGTCAGAAAGATGTATGAATTGGTAAAGGGATTCGGTAAATGGTATGCCCGCAATTTCACGCCGAAATTGGTCGAGAGGCTGCGTAAAGGCTATAATCTGGATAAATTTAAACGCGACTGTATTGCAGGCTTGACCGTGGCGGTTATTTCCATACCGTTAGCCATGGCTTTGGCAATTGCTTCCGGCGTTTCTCCCGCGCAAGGCTTGTATACGGCAATCGTTGCCGGCTTTTTTATTGCCTTGTTGGGCGGCAGCCGTTATCAGATCGGCGGGCCGACAGGCGCTTTTGTGGTGGTAATTTTCAGCGTCATGCAGCAATACGGCTATGATGGTTTGGCAATGTCTATGATTATCGCCGGGGTTGTTTTGATTATTGCCGGTTATTTGAAACTCGGCACTTACATCAAGTATATCCCTTATCCTGTGGTTATCGGCTTTACCGCCGGTATCGGCATCTTGTTGATTTCTACCCAGATTAAAGACTTGCTGGGATTACAGATTGATTCTGTTCCGGCAGAATTTCTGCCCAAATGGAGCGCTTATCTGAATAACCTTGATAAATTCAGTTTTTCTTCAATTTTTATTTCCGTTTTTGCCTTTGGTGTAATTTGCTATATCCAAATTAAAAAGCCGAAATTGCCGGCTTATCTTATCAGCGTTGTCGGCGCTACGGTGATTGTTGCCCTGTTTGGGCTGGATATTGCCACTATTGGCAATAAGTTTGGCGGCATCCCGCATTTCCTGCCAATGCCGAAACTCCCGGAATTTGATTGGAATTTACTGTTCAAGGTAATGCCGAGCGGTCTGACAATCGCTTTTCTGGCCGGTGTTGAATCCTTGTTGAGTGCAACGGTTGTTGACGGTATGAGCGGCGATAACCATAACTCTAATGCCGAATTGGTGGGCGAGGGCGTTGCCAATCTGGCTTGCGTTTTGTTTATGGGCGTTCCCGCAACCGGCGCAATTGCCCGGACAGCAACCAACTATAAAGCGCACGCATCTTCTCCTTTGGCCGGCATTATGCATTCGATTTTTCTGCTGCTGTTTATGCTGCTTTTGTCGCCGACAGCCAAATACATCCCGCTGGCTTGCTTGTCGGTTGTGCTGGTGATTATCGGCTGGAATATGATGAATATTGAAAAGATTTACAAGCTTCTCTTAGGGCCGACAGGCGACCGTTGGACATTGCTGGTAACGCTGTTGTTGACCGTATTGGTTGACTTAAATACCTCAATTTCTGTCGGCTTTATTATGGCCAGCGTTATCTTTATGCACCGCATGAGCCGCGAAATTGAAATCGAAACAGATGAAGAAGTGTTGGAAGAAATTGGCGGCGGCCGCGATTTGACCGAAATTCTGCATAGAAGAGGCGTTATGTCCCTCCGTTTGTCCGGACCTCTGTTCTTCGGCGGCGCTTCGCAGGTTTCGCAGTTCTTCAAAAACATTCATGATGCGCCGAAAGTACTGATTTTGCGTATGGGCTATGTCCCGGTGGTTGATGCAACCGGAGCGAATATCATTGTTGAATTTATCAAAAAAATTCGCCAAACCGATACCAAAATCATTTTCTCAAACGTTAAGAAACAACCGCGCCGTGTGCTTCATCAGGCTTTCTTGGAAGAAGGCATTGACTATCACACCATTTCTGCGGCTTCGACTTTTGAAAACGCGCTGAAAATGGCACGCCGTTATCTGAAAGGCTTAAATGAAAAACAGGATAACCAGTAGATATATCTTGATTTTTTCCAGATGAACAATAATATATCTCATATTAAGACAAAGAAAGGATATAAAATGTTATTTTCACTGAGTTTGCTGTTTATCTTAGCCTTAACAGCTCCGGCTTGGGCTAATCCGGCCTGCGCGGTCTGTACGGTTGCTGTTGGTGCATCTCTGGAAATCGCTCACCGTTTGGGTGTCGATGACAGCGTTGTCGGCGTTTGGGCTGGCGCAATGTTGGTGATTGTAGGCTATTGGACAATCAGATGGTTTGATAAAAAAGGCTGGAATTTCAAAGGCCGTGACTGGATGCTGATTATCCTCAGTGTTGCCATGATTGGTTTTATGTACATCAGCAAAATGTCCTATAATGCTCAAGTTATCGGCATCTTTTATCTTGATCCGTTCCTGTTCAGCACTATTCTGGGCGCATTGGTCATGATTTGGTCATCTGATTTTTATCAGTGGATGAAAGCCCGCAACGGCGGTCACGCCCATTTCCCGTTTGAAAAGGTCGTCGTTCCTGTTGTGGCTTTGCTGGCGGTGAGCACTTATTTTTATTATCATCCCTTGTGTCAGAAAGCTGCTGATTTAGGCGCTGACCTTTATAATTTCTAAACAAAAACCCGCCGGCCTGATGGACAGCGGGTTTCTTTTTAACTATTCCTCAAAGAAGCATGGTATTTCCTGACGGCATTATCATTTGATACAGTCATAAAAGCCTGTGACCAAAATTGGAATTTTTGCCGGTAAAGCTCAATTTCCTTATTCAGCTCGGCAATTTCTTCCGGCAGATTGACATAAAATCTGTCTTCTTGCGCTTCCTCTAACATATGCTGCCAATAATCCCGGGAACAGGAAACAATATCGATATAATTTTCGACATATTGGTCACTGTAATTTTGAGGATTATCCCTGTATTTCAAATACTGCCGGACAAAGTATTCTTCAACTTTTTCATCGGGCAGGAATGACAGGTAAATGTGCAGACACCATTGATGCAATTTCGGATAAACATAGATTAAAAAAACATATGCCGAAATGCAAATAAAGATAATAATTAATAGTGTTTTCATGATAAAAAATATTTACGCCGGTTTTCTTCATACGTTAATTGCTGCAGAGCCTCCTGCCAATAGGAGAGAATTTGCATTTGCTTTTCTCTTGCTTTAACTAAATCTTTATCAAAGGCTGCAACTTTATCTTTCCAGATAAAGCACATATGCCTAGCCATATCAATCAGCCAGCAAAGGCCGTCATCATTAAAAGCTTTACGGTCTTGATTGTAAAGCTCATATTGATCCCGGACTATTTTTTCAAGCTTTTCGTCTGAAACATTCTTAAAAAATATTCCCCAAGCAAAACCGATAATACGGTCTTTGTAGAAAGAAAACAAAACAACAATTATGGCAGCTATCGCCGCAATAATCAAAAAATATAACTTTATCATAACTATGTGGTTTGAAGTTAATTATAAAACATAAATATATCGCATTACTCTGAAATATAATCTTTAATTGGTGTTTTGTCAATTACGGCTTAGTTGGCTTAACGAAAAATTCCCTGCGTTTAAGGCAGCATTTCTTTTATGTAAAAAAATAAGGAAGCCTGCATGGCTTCCTTATCAACAACTGGCGGGCACGGCTAATCAGCCAACCCTAGCAAACGGTATTTGACCCGCACGTCATAATCAGAGCCAAAATCTTCAATGAGCTGGCTGGCATAATCGGCAGTCAAATCCATTCTAACCCGTTTAGCGGCTGCTTCAGCTTCCTCGGCGGTAACCGCATCCTGTTTGGTGCTGTCCGTTGCAACGGCAATAATCTGGACACCGTCATTGTTAATCAGCTTTGGTGTGCCAGAGGCTTCCTGAAACAGTTCCAGCATAACTGAGGGAGAAATCCCTTCGAAATTCTGGCTGCGGGTGAGAGCACCGGTCTTGTGTAACTGCAGTTTATTGCGAGCGGCAATGCTGTCAATGCTGTCGCCGGTTTCCAAATCATGCATAACATCGTTTACAATCTCTTGGGCGATAGCATTGCGCTCATTAACTTCCCACAAAGCTTCAATGTCGCCTTTAACTTCGGCAATTTCTTTCGGGTGAGCCTCAGCAATTTTATTAACTTTCAGCACCAGAAAACCGTCATCGCTTTCCACCACTTGGCTGACTTCATCAACATTATAAGAAAAAGCAGTGTCGATAAATTCATTGCTTTTCAGCAGTGAAGCATGAGCTTTGGGCGTGGTTTTGGCTTTGCCGTCTTCTGTTAAGCCTTTGACATCATAAACGGTTACGTTCATTTCTTTGGCGATATCATTCAGAGAAGCGCCTGCACCGATTTTATCTTCGATATTGGCCGAAATCTCATAAGCCGCATCATAAGCCTTATCTTTCTTTAAAGTGGCTGCAATTTTGGCTTTGGCGTGAGCCATATCTGTTTTAGAACCGGCTTTAATGTCGGCAACTTTCATAATATGCCATCCCATTTCTGACCTAACAGGCCCGATAACTGCGCCGGTTTTAGCATCAAATACCGCTTCAGACATATCGGCAATAAGCATATCTTGGGATACATAACCCAGGTCTGTCGCTGCTTTGTCCTGCTGAGCCATATCTTTAGCCACGGCATAAAAATCTTTTCCGGCTTTAACTTCCGCTGCCGCTTTGTCGGCAGCTTCTTGGCTGTCAAACACCATCTGCATCACTTTGCGTGTTTCCGGCGTTTCAAATTGGGCAATATTTTCCTGATAATAAGCTTCAATATCCTCATCAGACGGCTGAATTTGGGCAGCAATATCATCCGTTGACAAAATCAGGAAAGATACATCACGTTCTTCAGGGGCAATAAACTCGGCATTAAAATCGTCATAATATTGCTCCACCTCATCTTGTGACATTTTGCGGTCAATAACCATTTTTTCAGGGGCTATTTTAACATATTTAAAAGTTCTTTTTTGTTTTTCTGCTTTGGCAGCAAAATCGGCCAAAACTTTGGGAACGTTAATATGGTTAGCCGGATTCTGAACCAGGTGCTGCTTAATGACATCAAGTTTCAAGCTGTCAATATAGCGTTTTTCAGTCCAGCCGTTCGCAGTAAGAACGCGTCTGAGTTTCTGAATGTCAAATTTTCCGTCGGCATTCAGAAATTCCGCCTGAGAATAAACAATCTGCCGAACCAGGTTGTCACTGATGCTGACATTTAAATCATCAGCAGTCCGGCGGATAATCGTATCGGAAAGGGCTTTCTGAACAATTCCTTGCAGCATGGCATTGCGAATATTGTCGTTAATCTCAAGATTATCGCCAAACAACCCGCGCGCAAGCTGCATTTGCTGATCCAGACGTTGCGAAATATCGCTTTGCAGAACCTCATAATTGTCCACTTTAATCACCGGACGGTTTTTGCCGACACTGCCCATATAACCGGACACGCCAAACAGCGACATAAAGCTGACAGCAGTTAAGATTAAGATAAACTTGGACAGCCAAGTTTCCTGCATTCTTCTAAATTTTTTCATCATAGCCCAAAAATCCTGTAAATGTTATCAATTCAGACTTGCCGATTATACGGCTAAATTAATAATATATGCAATCTTATAAATATTCGTGTTGAAAAGTTTTTTATACTGGAAAAAATTTTTTTGCTGTGCTAATAAGGCAGAAAAGATAACCCGTATCATCACGCACAAACGCGTATGATCTAAACTTTTTAGTTAAGGATTAAAGACATGGCTCGTAAAAAATTGATTGCCGGAAACTGGAAAATGAATGGCCTCCTGACCGAGGGCGTTGAATTGGCAAAGGAAATTGCCGCTGAAGTAAAGAAAATCGGCAAACCGGAATGTGAATTTTTAGTATGCCCGCCGGCAACTCTGCTGACCTCAGTCAAAAAAGCGCTGCGCGGTGCTAAAGTTGCTCTGGGCGCACAGGATTGCCATTGGGAAGCCAAAGGCGCTCACACTGGTGACATCAGCCCGGTTATGATTAAAGAAATCGGTTGTGCCTATGTTATCCTCGGACACTCTGAACGCCGTGCTGACCATGGCGAAACTGATGAAATCGTCGCTAAAAAGGCAGCCGCTGCTCATGAAAACGGCTTGAAAACGATTATCTGTATTGGTGAATCTGAAGCTGAACGCGATGCCGGCAAGGCTTTGGATGTCTGCACAAAACAAATTGCAGGTTCTGTTCCGGCTGATGCGACTGCTGCTGATACGGTTATTGCTTATGAACCGATTTGGGCTATCGGAACAGGCAAAACACCGACTCCGGCTGATGTTGAAGAAGTTCACGCCGCTGTCCGTAAAGCTTTGGCTAAAAAACTGGGTAAAGCTCAGGCTAATAAAATGCGGATTCTTTATGGCGGTTCTGTTAAACCGGGCAATGCCAAAGAATTCTTGTCTTTGCCGGATGTTGACGGCGCTTTAATCGGCGGAGCCAGCTTGAAAACGGCAGATTTCATGGGGATTGCCAAAAATGCAGGTTGCTGCTAATTTGAACGAGTTTAATAAAGGGATGCGAAAGGAATAAATAATGGAAACAATTTTGTTGGTCGTCCATCTGTTAGTGGCCATTTTTCTGGTCAGTGTCATTTTAATGCAGCGCTCCAGCGGCGGTGCTCTGGATGGTTTAGGCGGCGGCAGCGGTGCTAACAGCATCTTAAGTGCGCGCGGAACAGGTAATTTCCTTACCAAACTGACCGCTATCTTGGCGACATTGTTCTTCGTTACCAGCCTCTCTCTTTCTTTATTATATAAGAGTGCAGAGCCGAAAGCCGTTTCTATCTTGGAAACAGCCCCTGTTTCTCAGGCTGTTCCAGACGCCCCGGCAGCTCCGGTAGCGGCAGAATAAGCGCAATGAACATACAGCTCAAAATAAAGGCACCTTTCTCTAAGGTGCCTTTGTCACTTTTAAATAAAGGCTATTGATATGACTAATACAATGAATTCTCAACCTAAATTTATTTTCATTACCGGAGGTGTCGTTTCCTCTTTAGGGAAGGGGTTAGCTTCGGCTTCTCTGGCATCATTGCTGCAATCCCGCGGTTTTAAGGTTCGCCTGCGTAAGCTTGACCCTTACCTGAATGTCGACCCGGGAACAATGAGCCCATACCAGCATGGTGAAGTTTTTGTCACGGATGACGGCACGGAAGCAGACCTTGACTTAGGGCATTATGAACGTTTTTCCGGCGTTCCGGCCAAACGCACCGACAGCATTACTACCGGCAAAATTTATCAACGGGTAATAGATAAGGAACGCCATGGCGATTATTTAGGGGCAACAATTCAGGTTATTCCTCATGTTACAAACGAAATTAAAGACTTTATTCTTTCAGATGTGACAAATGAGGATTTTGTGCTTTGCGAAATCGGCGGCACTGTCGGTGATATTGAAGGTCAGCCGTATCTGGAAACGATTCGTCAAGTTGCTTATGATTTAGGGCGCGACCGGGCGATGTTTATCCATGTTACTTTATTGCCGTTTATTCCGACCGCGGGAGAATTAAAAACTAAGCCCACACAACATTCGGTAAAAAAACTGCAAGAATATGGTATCCAGCCGGATATGCTGCTTTGCCGCACCCAAATGGATATTCCGCAAAATGAAAAACGCAAAATTGCGTTGTTCTGCAATATCCGCGAAGAGAATGTTATTGCCGCCAAAGATGCCGCCAATATCTATCAAGTGCCCATCGCTTATTCTAAAGAGGGAATGGATACTCAGGTTTGCAAGCATTTTGGCATAGAATGCGATAAACCGGCAGATTTAAGCAAATGGGAGAAGATTGTTGATGTTGTCGCTCATCCGGAGGGCGAGGTCAGAATAGGGGTTGTCGGCAAATATGTACAACTCCTCGAAGCTTACAAATCTTTGGGAGAAGCCTTAAATCACGGCGGAATAGCCAATCATTACAAGGTTAAAATCAAATGGATAGATTCTGAGGATATTGAGAAAGATGGTGCTGAAGCGCATTTGAATGATGTTAGCGCGGTCTTAGTCCCAGGCGGTTTCGGCTCTCGGGGAACAGAAGGCAAAATCAAGGCAATTCAATATGCCCGTGAGCATAAATTGCCATTTTTCGGCATCTGTTTCGGAATGCAGATGGCCGTGATTGAAACCATGCGGCATTTGGCCGGAGCAGGGGACGCTAATACCACGGAGATTGCCGGCAGCAATTGCACGCCCGTTATTGGCCTGATGACCGAATGGGACAAGGAGGGTGCTAAACAAATTCGAACCAAAGACGGTGATTTAGGCGGTACAATGCGTCTTGGCGCTTATGAGAGCTTTTTAGCGCCCGAGTCGTTGGTGCGCCGGATTTATGGCTCAGATACAATCTCCGAACGCCATCGCCACCGTTATGAAGTAAATATTACATATGAAAAGCAGTTGAATGATGCGGGAATGCAGATTGTTGCCAAATCCCCGGATGGTAAGCTTCCTGAAATTGTAGAAAGAAAAGATCATCCTTGGTTCATCGGCGTTCAGTTCCATCCCGAATTGAAATCTAAGCCTTTTGATCCGCATCCGCTGTTTGTATCTTTTGTACAGGCGGCAATCGCGCAAAGTCGTTTGTTGTAAAACAAATATTTTTGACAAAAAAATCTTGAGTTTATCGGCTGGTTGTGGTACAAATCAGCCGATAAATAATTATTAATCACTAAATTTTTTAAATTATTATGAGTCAGAAAGAAGATTTGCGCTATGCCGCAAAAGGTATTTACGAAGGAAACTCAACCAGAATTTCCGATTGCTTTGTCCTGGAAGGATTGAAGAACATTGGCGTTATTTACGTCCCTGTAGATGCACCTGTCTGGGTAAAAGAAATTGCTGTTCAGCTAAAGCAAATGGTAAAGAAACAATATCCCGATACGGATACGGAAATAGTGCTTATCAAGCCGTTGTTTAACCGTTTTTCTTATCCCGATAACTATCTGTTATGGAACGTCTATCATTCGCTGGGAGAGCTGTGTCTTAAAAATGAAGAAAACGAAAAGCTGCTGCTGTGCGGAACTAATGAAGCTGCCGCAATGATGCGCTTACACAGCACAGCCGTAAAAAAATACGGGCTGAAGCACCTGCCTTCGTTGTTCTTGGATGTAGACGCTTATCGCCGCTGCAGTTCGTATCCTTTGGCAGATGCCGCTGAACGGGCAGATACGGCCGGCCTGGATGCAACAACCTTTGCCCCTTATCAGCGCAAGAAGTATATTCAGGCAGACTATTTTGTCGTCTATGCTTCCGGTTCTGAATGCTGGCAGGATTTAATCCACGCATGGCACGCCAACAAACAGCTGTATGCGCATAAGCCCCAGATAATCTATGTCGATGATCTTCGTCGATGGACATCTGTTGATTATGCTGATGCTGTCTTCAAAAAGTTTTCCAAGCTTTTGCGCCGTATGGCAATAAAAGAGCCGGAAATCACAATCATCGCGTCCGCAGAACCACAGCTGGTTTTAATTATGATTGACAATAAGCCGTCAATCGCTTTTATTCCTCAGCTGAAAACGTATCTCTGCAACAGGATGGTTTCGAAAGGTCTGGCCTTTGATATCTGTGAAAAAGAGTTTGAAGAATATTGGAACATCGCAGGGCCTATTGCTCTCCAGTTTTTCTGCCAGGAATTAAAAGAGTTCATGACAGACTGGCCGGAGCATCGCCGTCAGCAGTTTGACAAACTTTTTGTTCACCGCCGTTTCAAAAATTGGAACTTGAAACTTTACTGGTGGAATTACAAAGTCCGCCTGGGATATCTCTGCCGCCAGATTTTTCTGAGCGAATTTGGCATATACCGTTAAAAAACGCCCCCGAAGATTGTCTTCGGGGGTTTCGTTGAATAATGCACACTTGCTGTTGAGCCTGTTGCCTAATTCGGAAAATATGCTATGACTGGATATATCAGAAATAATAGAGGAATACATAATGGAACAGCATAACATTAAAATCGGCGATTTTGAAATCGGCAACAAACTCCCCTTGGCGTTGATTGCCGGACCTTGCCAAATTCAAAGCCGTGCTCATGCCGTCGAACTGGCCGGAAAATTGGTCGAACTAACCGGAAAGTTAGGGATTAATTACATCTTTAAGGCCTCTTTTGACAAAGCAAACCGGACGTCCATCAGCGGCGCTCGCGGCGTAGGAATAGACGAGGGGCTGCGGACCTTTGATGAAATCAAGAAACTTTATGGCTGCCCGATTGTGACCGATATTCATGAGCGTGAACAATGTGAAATTGTTGCGCCGCATATTGATATGCTGCAAATTCCGGCATTCCTTTGTCGGCAGACGGACTTGGTTGTGGCTGCTGCCAAAACCGGAAAAGTTGTCAACATCAAAAAAGGGCAGTTTTTAGCGCCTTGGGATATGAAAAACATTGTTAAAAAGTCTGTTGATTCCGGCAATAATAATGTCTGCATTACTGAACGCGGCACAAGTTTCGGCTATAACACGCTGGTAACCGATATGCGTGGCTTGCCGCAAATGGCAAGAGATACCGGCTGCCCGGTTATCTTTGATGCCACACACTCGGTTCAGCAGCCGGGAGGCTTGGGCGGAAGTTCCGGCGGGCAGGGTGAATTTGCTCCTGTTCTGGCAAGGGCTGCCGTGGCTGTCGGCATTGCTGCGGTTTTTATTGAAACTCATGAAGATCCGTCAAAATCCCCCAGCGACGGTCCGAACATGATTCCGCTGCATCTTATGGAAAAAGTCCTGTCTGATTTGATGGCTTATGATAAAGTCACCAAATCGCGGATTAATGATTATTAATCCGTTATGCAATTTCAAGATGAAGGCTATATAATTAATCTTAGGCGGCATGGCGAGAAATCTCTAATTCTCACCATGCTGACTAAAAAGCACGGAAAATTAGTCGGTTATGCCAAAAACTGCCTAACCAAGAAAAATCTTGCAATCTATCAATTAGGCAATCAGGTTGCCATTGATGCCTATGCCCGGCTGGAAGAAAATATGTGGAGCTTAAAAGTAGAGCTTCTGGCGCCGGGAACTGTCAATTTTATGAGCGATGTCCGTAAAATGTCAGCTTTGGCAGCACTATGTTCTCTCTGCCAGGAAGCGCTTCCTGAAGGAGATAATCTGGAGCGGTTTTATTATTACATAGACAGTTTTTTTAATCTCATAAATGAAGATAACTGGCTAACACATTATTGCTTCTTTGAATTTTATTTGTTGGAATATTTGGGGGTAGGGCTGGATTTAACAGAATGTTCGGCTACCGGAACGACCGAAAATTTGCGTTATGTTTCGCCCAAAACCGGAAAAGCCGTCTGCGCTGAAGCCGGAGAACCATATAAAAACCGTTTATTTGCTTATCCTGATTTTATTATTCGGCAGAATTACACCCCAACAGAAGCCGAAATAACGGATTTATTGCGCTTGACCGAATTTTTCCTCTATAAAAACTTTTTTCAAACTCACGGCTTGAAATTCCCCGAAAACCGTGCTAATTTGCTCACAAATTTGGGTCTGACCAGCTTTTAGGAAAATGAATAATGCAGGATAACACCGCTGACGAAGAGAAAATTAAAGACGTACATCTGGCTGAAGAATTAAGCAGCCGCTACTTGTCTTATGCGATGTCAACCATTGTTTCACGTTCGCTTCCTGATGTCCGTGATGGTTTGAAACCAGTACATCGCCGTTTGCTATATGCTATGCGGCAGCTGCACTTAGATCCTAAATCCGGTTTTAAGAAATGCGCCCGTGTCGTCGGCGATGTTATCGGTAAATATCACCCCCATGGCGATAGCGCTGTTTATGGTGCAATGGTGCGTTTAGCACAAGACTTTTCCGTACGTTATCCGCTGGTTGACGGGCAGGGTAACTTTGGCAATATTGACGGTGACGGCGCTGCCGCCATGCGTTATACGGAAGCCCGTCTGACAGAATTTGCTATGGCTTTAATGGAAGGCTTAAACGATAACGCCGTCGATTTTCGCGAAACATATGATGGTGAGGAATCTGAACCGGTTGTTATGCCGTCAATGGTGCCTAACTTGCTTTGTAACGGTTCTGCCGGGATTGCCGTCGGTATGGCCACCAATATCCCGCCGCATAACCTAAGCGAAGTCTGTGATGCATTGTTGTATCTGATTGAAAAACCTGACTGCGAAATTGAACCATTGGTTCGCCGTATCAAAGGGCCTGATTTCCCAACAGGCGGCGTGATTATTGACAGCTTTAACGCCATACTTGCCAACTATACGCAGGGACGGGGCTTCTTCCGTATCCGCGCCAAATGGGAAACCGAAGATTTAGGCAAGGGACAATATCAGATTATTGTTAAGGAAATCCCTTATCAGGTTGTAAAATCAAAATTAATTGAAAAAATCGCTCAGCTGTTGAATGATAAAAAGTTGCCAATGTTAAGCGATGTCCGTGATGAATCCACACACGATGTCCGCATCGTCTTAGAGCCCAAAAGCCGCACGGTTGATGCCAACTTGTTGATGGAGCACTTATTTAAGCAGACAGAACTGGAAACCCGTTTCAGCATGAATATGAATGTCTTGGATTCAGACGGAGTTCCCCGGGTAATGACGATTAAGGAAGTCCTGCGCGAATTCTTAAACCACCGTCATATTGTTTTGCAACGGCGCGCCAAATTCCGTCTGGATAAGATTAACGCCCGTCTTGAAATTCTGGCCGGCTACCTGATTGCTTATCTGAATTTGGATGAAATTATCCGTATAATCAGGGAAGAAGATGACGCTAAGAAAGTCATGATGAAAGAATTTAACCTGACGGAAAATCAGGCTGAAGCTATCTTAAACATGAAACTGCGCAGCCTTCGTAAGCTGGAAGAAGTGGAAATCAGACGCGAGTATGAGGAATTGGAAGCCGAAAAAGGCGAACTTGAAGCTTTGCTTGCCGATGAATGTAAGCGTTGGACGGCTTTGGCTGAAGAAATCAAACTGATTCGTGAAAAGTTTGGCAAGAAAACCGCTTTAGGCAAACGCCGTACCGAATTCAGCGAAGTTTCTGAAGAAATTGAAGTCCCTGTTGAAATTTTGGTGGAAAAAGAACCAATTACTGTTATTCTTTCACAGAAAGGATGGATACGCTGCGTCAAGGGGCATACCAACCTTAATGATGATTTCAAGTTTAAGGATGATGATGCGTTGCAATGCGCTCTTCATGCTCAAACGACAGATAAAATCATTCTTTTTGATACTTCTGGAAAATTCTTTAATATCTCAGGAAATGAAATCCCGAGCGGCAGGGGCTTCGGCCAGCCTTTGCGCCTGATGATAGATTTGGGCATAAATGACAATATTTGCGAAATGTTTGTTTTTGAGCCTAAGGCCTCTTATGTGATTGCCTCTAATTCAGGCAAAGGCTTTGTGGTTGACGAGAACCACCTGTTGGCTCAAACCCGCAACGGCCGTAAGATTATGAATTTGGCCGAAGGCGAAACCGCCATGTTCTGCCGCAAAGTGACCGGAAATATGGTGGCAGTTGTCGGCGATAATCGCAAGTTGTTGATTTTCAAAACAGAAGAGATTCCGACAATGGCACGCGGCCGTGGTGTAACTTTGCAAAAATATAAAGACGGCGGTCTGTCTGATATGCAGATTTTCAATGAAGCCGACGGCTTTACCTTTGAGAAGAACAGCTGCACCAAAACGGAAACAGAATTGCTGTCTTGGCTCGGACATCGCGGGCAGGTGGGTAAACTTGTACCTTTCGGCTTCTTAAAAACTAACAAATTTTTCAAATAGACATGGCTGAAATCCTGTTTGAATTCATTCGCCAGGGAAGTTATGTCAAAGTAACCGCTATTGAGCCGGAAACTAAGGTTGAGGCTGCGGTAGTCGTTCCCGCTTCCCTGTCGGAAGACGAAATGAAATTTCAGGCTTTGAACAAGCTGCGCTATCTGTTGCGGAAGCTGGAACAATCTTAATTTTCAAACACCCTGTGGATAAGTGTTTAACTGGTGGTTTAAGGTTTTCAAATCAAAAAAAATTGTTATAATTGCCGCAGTTTATAAACATTATTAGATTCACCCGGGGAAAGCCGAAATGTCAGAGCAAAATAAAAACCAGCATAATCCCAATGCTTTGCCAAACTTTATGTCCGAAAACAGCCAAACCAATTACATTGAAGAAAACGACACGCCTAACTGGCTGGCGAATAATCTCCATCGCCTGATGGTCTGGATTAGCATTATTTGGTTTGGGATTGTTCTGATTTACATCAGCCAGTTCTTTGGCTGGTCAAACCTGTTTTTGATGATGCCTGATGAATTTGGTGCTTTTCTGGCAGGCGTTACGCTTCCTCTGGCAATTATCTGGGTGGTTATGGCTTATATTGACCGCGGAACAAACCTTAAAAATGAAGCCAAATTTCTCCGAGCTTACTTAAATCAGCTGGTTTATCCGGAAGACGGCGGCGCAGGGACAGCCAAAGCCATGGCTGATGCTTTGCGCGCCCAAACCATGGAGTTGCAGCAGGCAACCAAAGAAGCCACCCTGCAAACAGCTAAAATCAAAGAAGAACTTGGTGCTCATGTTAACGACTTTGCCAAACTGGTTGGCATTTTGGACAACTATTCAGGCAAAACGATGGGCGAACTGACTGAAGGCGTTAAAACGCTGATTACCAGCTTTGATTATATCAATGAAAAGACCCAGGCGGCAACCGACGAATTTCATAAGCAAACCGGAGAGTTTGTAAATGTCAGTAATGAGATACAGAGAAATGCCGGCAGCTTGTTAACCAACCTTCTTCCGGTGATTAACGATGTCAAAGAGTCCTCAAATCTGTTGCAAACAATATTTGACGACAATAATGCCAAAATTCTCAGAACCAATGAAATTGTAGTTACCAGCAGCAATAAGCTGAGCAAGGATATTGAATTGGTAGGCGCTATGGTCGCTAATCAGGGGCAGAAACTGGAACAAATTTCTTCCCATGCACTGGAAAGCTGCCAAAATATCTATAAAGATTTGGAAAACGGCGCTTCCCGAATTGATGAAGTTCTGGATATTCAGGGCAAAAAAGTCCAAAACCACCTTAACAAGCTGGAAGAAACCGCCGGCTTGGTTTCTGACAAATTTAATGCTTTCAGCGAAAGTGTCGGTATGGAAGTTGACAATGTCATCGCCCGGGCTGGCGGCATTGAAGAAACCATCGGTATTCAGGTGCGTGAATTAAACGGCATCTCCGAAACCATTGCCGCGGATATGAGTGCCGTTGAAGAAAACATCCGCCGTGAAGTCGCTGAAGTAAACAGTCTGGCAGAAAACACCATTACTAATATTCAAACTGTCACCAAGTTGCTTGAAGAAAAAATTGGCTTGCTGGGCACTTTAGGTTCTGCGACAGTCACCCAAACTTCTGCCGTTGCCGGAGAAATTGATGCCAGACACAACACCTTATTGCAGATTTCTGATAACTTGCAGAATTCCTTGCGCGCTTTAGGTGCTGAGATTGCCGAACAATCCGATAATGTGCGCAATCAGACTGATTTGGCAATTAACCAGTTTGGCGAAATCGGCAATATGATGAAAAAACAGTCGGATAATCTGGCAGAAGCTTCATCTATTGTTGTCACGCAGAGCAAGATTTCCGAAACAGCCTTGGCTCAGCAACAGCGTCACATTTCCGGTTCTGTTACCAAAATTGAGGATATCAAAGGCGAGCTGAAACGCCAGATTGATGAATTGATTAAAGCTTCAAATATCATTGATTCTGAGGCAACGGGGGCAGTCAAACGCCTGAAAGAGCAGATGGAAGCCACCTTGAAAGCTTCTGAAGATGTTGTCAACAGAACCAATTCTCTGCATGAAACCTTACGTGGCGAAACGAAGAACTTTGAACAGTCTACGGCGAACACCCTGACAAAAGCTATGGAATTTGAGGATATTCTCAATAACCAGCATGAAAAATTTGATACTTTGACCCAGACCTTGACTGCCCGGGCAGGGGAAATCAGCACGCTTCTTGACAGCCATGCCGCTCGGGTCGATGCGGCCGTTGACAAGTCCCGTACAACCCATAACGAACTTGTTTCTTCATTCGAAAGCCAGTCAGGTGTTCTCAACTCCGTTGCCGAAAACACGGTCAACTATGTTTCTGAAGTGGTTCAGGCTCTGGATGAAAAAGCCGAAACTATTAACTTGCTGTTTAAACATCAGGAAAATGAATTCTTTGATATTTGTGACCGGATTGCCGAAAACACCGCCAATATTGGCAGCTCGCTGAAAAAACAGGTTGCCGTTATTGAACAAAGCGCTGACCGCGTCTTCTCCCGTATGGCTCTGCTGGAGGAGGATGTCAATAAACGCGCTGAAACCGTAGTCGCCAGCTCCACAAAATCAATGGATCGTTTGGGCGAAATCAATGATGCCATCACCAGACAAAATCAGGATGTTGAGCAGATTATCCAGCAAATGGCAGAAAAACTCAATGTCATTTATAATGATTTTCGTGGAAATGTTGACCGTTTTGGCGGCATTGTTAAAGACGTTCGCGAAGAAGCGACCCAAACCTCCGGCGTTTTGCTTGAAAATTGCAGTCAGCTGAAAGCCGCTAACAGCGATTTGGCCGATGAAAGTAAAACTGTTGCTGCTATGATGGATAATCACATCAAAAACATGGAGGCTTCTTTGCTCAAAACCAGAGCGCAGGCTGAGAGCATCCGTGAAACCTTTGTCCATCAGCAAGATAGCCTGACGGATGTTGTCAATGTCGTTTCCACACAGACAAGATTGGGCGAAGCCGCATTGGCGCAGCAATATAAGTATTTATCGGATGCGGCTAATGATGTGGCTCTGAAAATGAATGAAATCAACGCCAAGTTCAAAGAAAATACTGATAAAGTTTTTGAAACATCCAGCAAAATTGCTTACGAAGTTGATGTGTTGGGTGACAGGCTGATTAAAAGCGGTGAAGATATTGCCAAAGCTTCCAAAGTTTCAATCAAAAATATTGAACAGGTCAATATGGCTCTTGAACAAACCGCCGAAGACTTGGGAACAGCCGTCACATCCTCCAATGCCAAGGTAGAAAATGTCATGGGCGATTACCGGAAATATATCGCTGACTTTAACACCATTACCGCCGAGGCCAGCACTGGCGTGGTTGAAATTAGCAGCCTGATTAATCAGCAAAGCGATAAGATGATAAAAATTTCAGAAGACACCAAAGAATTGGTTGATGCTTTCAACGTTGTGCTTAATGACACCTCCATGCAATTGTCTAAACGTGCCAATAATGCCTATGACAAAGTTAAAGGTCTGGGCGAAAACCTGAAAGCCTTGAGCCTGCAATTGGAAGAAGCAACCGGCATGAGCGCCCAGCATTTTGAAAATTCAGGAGATAAACTGCGCGCAACTATTAGTGAAATTGCCGCCAACGCCGAACGCATTTCCAATGAAATCAGATCTTCTGGTGAGGTCTTCCTCAAACAATCGGGCGTCTTAGTCGCCGCAACAGATGATACACTGCATAAAGTAAATGAAGTCATGACCGTTTTGGATAAAAACGCTGACGAATTTAACCGTAAAGGCAGTGAAGCTCTGCAAAATACAGCGGCTTTCAGCGAACTTTACAGCAAACAGATGAAGATTTTAAATGAAACTGCCGGCAGAGCGGAAAAAGAAGTCAACGAAATGGAAAAACGTTATCTTGGAATGAAAACCGATACTTTCCTCAGAGATGCAGCTTCTATAATTGAAAAAATGGAAACTGTCGCCGTTGACATTAATCGTATTTTCAACCCAACTGCCGAAGAAGAAATTTGGAAGAAGTATTACAATGGCGATACGTCAGCCTTTGTCCGTTATCTGGCTAAAGCGATGACGAAGAACCAAGTTATTGCTATCCGTAATGAATTTGAAGAAAATCTGGAGTTCCGCAATCTTGTAACCCGTTATTTATCTGACTTTGAAGCTTTGATTTCCAAAGCGCGCCGGAATGAACGTTCGGGTATTTTGCTCTCAGTCATTTCCGGGGCCGATGTCGGCAAACTTTACTATATCTTGGCCAAATCGCTGGATAAACTGAACTAGGAACAGCATAGATGTCTTTTTCCGGTATAAATGCTCCAGCTTATGATTTGAATGCTTTGACGGCGCAGATTTCTGAATCTGTCCGCAATATCAAAGCCGCTTCTCTTCAAAACCCAGCATTTCAGCCAGTCGGAAACCAAGCCTCAGAAGTGCCGGCACAGAACTTTTCTCTGCGTAATTTTGCCGTCAGCTATCTGGAGCCGCGAGCCTTATATTCCCTGCAGAGGATTATATCTGAAGCTCCTGATGAGTTAAACAGGGAAGGGCGGGAACGCCGCCTGAAGCCCGATACCGAAAGGGATGAGAACAAAACCTTAAAGGCATCTCATCAGGACGGAATTTCCGAACTGGATTTCAATTCGGAATTGAAACGGGCGTTCTCCGCCACAGACTATGCCAAAGTCACGGCCGTTTATCGTCAGGCGGTTCAGGTAAATGTGCCGGAGGTTACGTTGCTGTTTGGCGGAAATCCCGCATCAGAAAATCCTTCCCGTTATGCTGCTGAAGCTTATACCGCTGCTGCAGATTTAACTCAAGCCAAAGAACCGTTGATTAACCTTATGCATAATAATAACCGCAATTTTGATTATAAGATATGAAACAGCTCGGATTCAAAAGTAACGTATTTTTAGCGCCGATGGCCGGAATAACCGATAAGCCGATGCGGCAGTTGGTTTCATCTTTCGGAACAGGGGTTATGGTTTCCGAAATGGTCGCCATTAATGCCATTCAGCGTAAGAACCCTAAAAGCTATCACATTGCCGATGTTCGCGATGAAGCCTATCAGGTCGTTGTGCAATTAGTTGGCGGCGATGCCGCAATGTTCGCTGATGTCGTTAAGCTGATTGAAGACTTAGGGGCTTATTCTATAGATATAAACATGGGCTGTCCGGTTAAAAAAATTGTCAATAACCATTCCGGTTCGGCCTTAATGCAGGATATGCAATCCGCCGCGGAAATCATCCGGACTGTCGTCAAAAATACCAAATTGATGACAAGTGTCAAATTCCGCAAAGGATGGGATCACCAGCATGAAAACGCAGTTGACTTTGCCCGGATGTGTGAGGATTGCGGTGCGGCATATGTGACGGTTCACGGCCGCACCCGCAGTGATTTTTATTCCGGCGAAGCTGATTGGGATGCGATAGCCGCAGTCAAACAAGCTGTTAAAATTCCTGTTATCGGCAATGGGGATGTTACCAGCGTCCATAAAGCAAAAGCCATGTTGGAACACACAAAGGCCGACGGCGTCATGATTGGCCGGGCAGCTTTGGGTGCGCCATGGTTAATTTCTCAAATCCATGACTATATACATAATGGTATAGAACCGGCAGAAGTAACGCCCAACACTGTCAAACAAACTTTCTTGAAACATCTTCAAACTTTGGTTGACTACCATGGCGAACGCCTGGCTCTGCCATTATCCCGCAAATATGCCGGCTGGTATAGCCGGGGATTGCGCGATGCCAAACGTTTTCGGGAAACGTATAACCGGCTCACAACAATGGAAGAAGCGCTTGCCGAAATACATCGTTATTTTGACAGTTGTACACAACAGGACGAGGAATAAATTATGAAAATTATCGTTTGCGGTGCCGGAAGTGTCGGGCGCAGTATTGTTGGTTACCTGACGCAAGGCAATAATGATATTATCGTTATTGATAACGATGCCAAAGCATTGGACATTATCTCTAAAGAATTTGATATCCAGCCGGTATTAGGCGAGGCGGCGCATCCGAATATTCTGGATAAAGCCGGGGCTGACAAGGCCGATATGCTCATTGCTGTTACAGACAGGGATGAAGTCAATATGGTCGCCTGCGAAGCGGCGGCAGCTTTATTTAATATCCCTAAAAAAATTGCCCGAATAGATGCGCAGTCTTATCTGAACCCGCTGTGGAGCACTTTGTTTAATGACCGTCATATCCCTGTAGACTTGGTCATTTCACCGGAAGTTGCTATTGCTAAAGCTATTTTATCGCTTTTAAAAGTTCCCGGCGCTTCCGAGGCCATTTCACTGCTGAATCATTCTGTCCGGCTGCTTGCTTTTCGTTGCGACAACAAGACCCCGTTGTTGCAAACGCCATTATCCCACTTAAGCCGTATCGCTCCTGACCTCAATATAAAAATCATCTGTTTTGTCCGTAATGGCCGCAGCTTTATTCCACATGATGAAGACATGATGCAGCCGGGAGATACCGTCTATTTTCTGGTGAAAAATGAAGATCTTGAGCAAGCCGTTCATGACTTCGGCATGGATCGCAGCGCTGTAGAGCGGGTAATTATATTCGGCAGTAACCAAGTGGCTCATTATTTGGCTCAACATCTGGAACAGGACGATAATATCGTCAGCAGCAAATTAATTGATGACAACGACTTGGCAACCCGCCAATTAGCCGAAGAACTCAATAATACGATTGTGATTAATGGTGAAATGATGAGCGATGTTATCCTGACCGAAGCAGGAATTGAAAGTACTGACGCGACAATTGCCGTAACCGCAAAGGATAAGGACAATCTGCTGGTATCGCTTCTGGCAAAAAAACGCGGCGTTATCAATACCTTGGCGCTGGTGAACTCGCGCTCTTATGATAACTTGATTGACAATATCGGCGACAATATTCTGGTTGACCGCTCTTCGGTGACTATTTCAAGTATTTTGCAGGAGCTGCGCAAAGCCCACATTCATGATGCATATTCTCTGGGACGCGGCTTTGGCGAAGTCTGGGAAATTAAAATTGAAGAAGG
The DNA here is from genome assembly GCA_910577205.1 of uncultured Alphaproteobacteria bacterium. Classification (GTDB taxonomy): domain Bacteria; phylum Pseudomonadota; class Alphaproteobacteria; order RF32; family CAG-239; genus Scatocola. The sequence goes on along the minus strand of CAJTMA010000002.1, from coordinate 80,288 downwards.
CAGCCCCCATGCCGGCAAACAAATATCTGAAGTCGAACTGCCGGTTACCAGCTTGGTTTGCGCAATTTTCAGCAACGATATTGTGTCTTTTCCAACCGAGGATACGGTATTAAATGTTGATGATACCATCATTCTTTATGTGGGGACTAAAGGCATTAAAAAAGCTGAACGGCTTTTTGCCTGACTTATCCCCTTAAGACAAACGGGACTTTACTAATATTATAAAATAGGTTTATATAAAAACCATAAGTAAACAAATAAGAAGGATATACAAATGTCACAGGAAATTCAGGATGTACAGAGCGACTTTTTAAACGACATCCGTAAAAACAAAATTTCAGTTACGGTTTTTCTGGTTAATGGCGTAAAATTACAAGGCATTATCACTTGGTTTGACAATTTTTCACTGTTGTTACGCCGTGATGGGCACACCCAGTTGATTTACAAACACGCCGTATCAACCATTATGCCGGGTTCTCCGGTTGATATTGAAATCAGTGAAGCTTAAATTGCCCGGATTCGATACAAATAAAAATCATCGCAGCAAAGCCGCAGTCGTTTTTCCCAGTCTGCCGAATTCAACAATTCAGTTGTCGCCGGAAGCCAGATTGGAAGAAGCCTGCGGCTTGGCTTTGGCAATTAACCTTGATGTCGTCTTTGCAGATATTGCCAAACTACGGCAGATTAAACCCTCCGTCTTTTTGGGGCAGGGCTATCTGGAAAAGTTGGAACAAGTCATCAAGGAAAAAGAAATTGAGCTTCTGATTCTGGATATTTCCCTCACGCCGATACAACAGCGCAATCTTGAAAAAAGGCTAAATGTCAAAGTGATTGACCGTACAGCGCTGATATTGGAAATTTTTGGCGAACGCGCCAAAACCCGCGAAGGAAAACTGCAAGTGGAATTGGCACATCTGAATTATCAACGGTCGCGTTTGGTTCGCAGTTGGACACACCTTGAACGCCAGCGCGGCGGCGCGGGATTCCTGGGCGGTCCGGGCGAAACTCAGATTGAATTAGACCGCCGTATTATTGACGATAAGATTGTAAAAATTAAAAAAGAATTAGAAAAAGTCAAACAAACCCGAGCCTTGCAGCGTCATGCCCGCAAAAAAATCCCTTATCCGGTTGTTGCTTTGGTTGGTTATACCAATGCCGGAAAATCAAGCTTGTTCAACCGCTTGGCAAATTCAGATGTCTTTGCCAAAGATTTGCTTTTTGCCACGCTTGATCCGACAATGCGCCGGATTAAACTGCCTTCCGGACGAGAAGTCATTCTGTCCGATACCGTAGGCTTTATCTCGGATTTACCTCATGAATTGATTATGTCTTTTCGCGCGACGTTAGAAGAAGTGCTGGAAGCTGATTTGGTTGTCCATGTTCGGGATATTGCCAACCCTAATAGCGGCGAACAGAAAAAAGACGTGCTTGGCGTCTTGTCAAATTTGGGACTGGAAGAGATTGAACAACAAGATAAATATGTAGAAATACTTAATAAAATTGATTTGTTGTCCCCCGAAGAACGGGAAAAGCTTTTCCAGATGAGCGAGCGGCGCTTAAATGTTATTCCGGCTTCGGCAGTAACCGGGGAGGGGACAATTCCCTTTTTGCAATTGATTGATGACAAACTGTCAGCAGCTCACATCCAGACACAAATAAAACTTCCTGCAGCAAACGGACAGCTCATCTCTTGGGTCTATGCCAACGCCAAAGTCTTGGACAGCCGCACTCAGGGAGAAACAATCCTCTTGGATATTAAGATTAACGCCGTTAACCTTTCCAAATTAGAAACAAAATTATCGCAATGAGAACTTGAAAAAAGCAAAAGGCATATTAAGTACTCCCTGACCAAAAGTTTTATAAGCCAACTACTGATTCGAGGGAGAAAATAAATGTTAATTTTGTGTGTCTTATTGCTCATGGGCTGCGTATCCGATCAAAACGCCTATAACACTCAGTTGCAAAACTGGGTAGGCATGAGTCAGGAAACCCTATATGAAAGCTGGGGAATGCCCAGCAATGAATTTTATGTCTCCCCCAACGAAAAAGTCGTTACTTACGTCAAAATTGATGAAAACGGCCCGATTAACGGCAACACCCAGCCATATCAGGGCTATGAAGTGCAATACGAAGCGATTGCAACACCTGACTATGGTTTTCCTACCGATGAAAATCAAACCTATTACTGCAAAACCAGCTTTACCATTACCAACGGCGAAATCACCAATTACACATTTAACGGCGACGATTGCGTAGCTGAATAAGAAGCGCAAGCAAAATTCTTAATACAAGAGAGGCGGATACAACTTCCGCCTCAACTTTTTATTATCTTCGTAAACCGAAATCAATGACTATATCAGTATTGTCAGCGGATATGGTAAAGCGATGATAAAGTTTTCAAACAAAACCCACGCGCTTTATCTGTAGCAATACTATATCTGTTGACACCCTTAACAGGATTTAATCCGTCGTACATTTTTCAAACTTAAAAATTCATCCCGCATTTTTTTCAAAACAGTTTGGTTGGGAAGCTGCGGTATGATTTTATTCTTCAAATACAGCCAAAATGTTTGAGATAAGCAAGGGAAACGCCTTGTTTTTTTATAATACTTCCAATAAGCGGAAATTGCCCGCCGATTTAAAAGCTTAACAGCCCACAACGGCAGCTGCGGATTATCAGCAATCAGATAGAAATAAGCCAGAAAGCGGTCATTATCCAATTGGATTTTGTTTCCTGAAAAATTTCCCAGTTCTTTAGGAACTAAAACCACATTAGCATCCATTTTGATAATCCCCAAAGCATGAACGGCACAGCGTAAAGGAATTGATTCGTCTTGAATAAAGACGCGTTCATCAGCGCCTTGAGCCTTTTGCAGGACAGCAGTACGGATGAGTTGCCCCATGCGGGTAAATCTGCCGGTCAACACGCCTTGCAATGCGTTAGAATTATAGCGGTATCTAAACGGCATCAAATATTCGTTTTCCAGGTCCTGCGGTTCTTTTCCCGTCTTTGTAAAACAGCCGTAAACCATATCAGCCTTATGTTTATGGGCTAATTCCAGCATTTTGGCAGTTGAATCAATCGGAAAAATATCATCAGAATCCAGCATCCGGGTATATTCGCCGCGAGCTTCGGCTATTCCCTGATTTATCCGCACACTAATGCCACGATTTTCTTGATTGGCAATGATTTTAACATTAGGAACATCTTTAGTCATCTCCCGAATAATGTCAACCGAGCGGTCACTCGACAAGTCATCTACAAAAATAAATTCGGGATTTTTCAAACCAGACTGGTTCAATAACGCCTTAAGAACAGAAGGCAGGTAATATTCTTTATTGTAAACCGTCATTACAAAACTGACGTCTATTGCGGAATCAGTCATTATATTCACTTTCATTGTTTTTAAAACTGCAAAAAGTTTACTGCTTCTCAACAGTAAACTCAATGCAAAAGTCAGACTATCGACAACTTCCGTCTTAAATGACGTTGTTAGCTCCGATAATATGTTTGAGGGAAACAAGGGCTTGTTCATGAATCAGTTTGCCTACGGTGCTGGCACAATAATCGCTCAGAACTTTAGGCTGAATGCCGTTATCAAACAAATCCATGCAGATTTTGGTGACGCAACCATCGGTATTTAATCCGCATACGTCAATCGAGGTAACATTATTGTCTTTCAAATATTCCAATAATTGGGGAGAAACACCGTAAACATATTTGGGGAAAATTAAAATATCTTCGCGGGGAACAAAGGCCAGTTCGATTTCATCTGTATTTAAGGAGAGTTTCGTCCAGTTTAGTTCTTTGCGGAACATAGAGCCTTCTAGGTTTATAAACTGTAAGGCCAGAACAGTTTTGTATTTATATTGAAGTTCTTCAATTTTATGGGGTAAATCACGGGTGTTATCATTCATAAAACCATTTTGTACATCTACCACAAGCAGCGCATCGTTAGTCATTAGCGTTTATCCTGTTATATAGCTTGTAAATTATATTAGATGATTAATAATAAAAAATTTTCTATCATTAATTACATGGCGATTATAAGATGAAAATATTAAAAAGAAACAATTATCGGCATTTTGTGGGGATAAATTTTACAAAAAATGCTTTATCACCGGACAACCTTAGATTTATTTGTAAAAAAAATACCAAAATAGATTATAAAAAACGGGAAACTATAGCTGTTATCCCGTTTTCCATCAGTTACTCTTTCTCGGATGTTTCTTCCGGCGGCACAGAAGCCTCCGGTTCGACAAACTGATTCTCTTCAACAGCGTTTTCCTCATCAGAAACATCAACTGTTGGTAAAATATCTTCCTCTGTCAATAGCGGAGCAGGGGACGGCGTTTCTACTGTCGTGTCTACAGTCACTGTTTCATTATCAAGCACCACAGGCTCTTCAGGCAAAGCCTCCGCCTCAGTATTTTGGGAAGGAACATCATTCTCTGCCGGTAGTGGTGCAGAATTTGACGATTCTGTTACCGCCGCTGGCGCAGCTTCCATCACCGGAATAAGTGAAACCGGCGCGCCTTCTTCTGCCGGCTCAGCATCGCTGCTTTCAACCGCAACTGCGGGAAGTGTCATTTTCTTAACTTCCTGCACATCAAGAACCTCTGAAACGGCAGCCGGAACTTCCTCAGCTTTTGCTGCAATTTCTTTCTCCATTGCTGCGGCCTTTGCCTCTGCTTCAGCCTCAGCGGCAATCAGCGCTTCTTTTGAAAGGTTGCCGTTATTACCCTTATCATCTTTTTTAGGCAACAAATCACGCGCATTGAGTTCTTCAGCGCTCATCTGTTTTTTATTGCTTTGTTTATTAAGGCATTGCAACAGCCAGACATCATAAATCGGGTGCTCAACCGCATTCAAAGCCGGAGAAGACGAAGTCATCCAGCCCTTAAAAATATTATGCAGCTTGCCGTCTTTATCTGCATCAGCCACATCGACGAAAGCATAATTTTCGGGAGTTTCTTCCGGCGGTGTTGCTTTGCACGCTCTGACAACGATAGAAAAACTTCCAAAACGGACTTCGCTGTTTACCGGAACTTCTATCACGCTGACACGGCCGGTAATCTTGTCCATAGCCTGCATCTTCGCGGTATTCATTTGAAGCTCATAAGCCCCGGCGGCAGTTGTCCATAACAAGCTGCCCGCAAACAGTGTCCATTTTGAAAATTTATTTTTTATCGCCATTGTCTGTCACCATGAAAATAATCTCACCGACCATATCTTCCAAAGTTTTAAAATCTTTGGTGTTCGTAGCTGTATCGCCATTTTGTAAAAACTCGCTTGATTTGCCGGGCTCAATTTTAACAAACTTATTACCCATCAGCCCATCGCCGGCAACGGAAACCAGACTGTCTTTCGGCAAGTGGATATCAGAAGAGATACTGAGCTTGACATCAGCGACATAATCAACAGGATCCAAAGTCTGAGCAATAACCGTACCAACTTTAATACCGTTAATTCTGACATCAGAACCGACATTTAATCCGCCGACTTTCAAGAACTTGGCATTAATGTCATATCCTTTAACAACCTGCAAATCCGATACTTTATAAGCAAAAAACAGGAAAAAAGCCGCCACAAAAATAACAACGATTCCCATAATGGTTTCAACTGGTTTCTTATTCATAATGATCTCCTCAACTCTTTCAGCTTACATATCAAGCTCTTTTTCCATTTCTTCAACTTCTTTGGGCGAACGCTTGGCTTTTCCCATGCTGACAATTCTGTCCAGCAATTCTTCAATAACCATGGCATCCTGTGTATAAGAAAATTCATCGCCCGGTGCCAGATAATCTTCAGACCCGCCCGGTTCAATTTCAATATATTTTGAGCCCATCAAACCCGAACTGACAATTGAAGCGCTGCTGTCATCGGGAATATTGATTCCTTCTTTAATTTCAACTGTCATAATAGCATTAAAATGGTCATCAAGCTTTGCATCAACGACTTTGCCGATTGTTACGCCGGCCATCCGAACCTTATTGCCGACCAACAGTCCGTCAGTGCGTCCGAAACGGGCATTCAAGGCATAATATGTACCGTTGTCAGCGTGTTCCACAGTATTGGCTGTCAGCGCTTTATAGGCGATAATGGCCAGAATAATCAAAGCGACATATACCCCGACCTTAAAAGACTGGGTTTCTTCCTTTGTATATACTTCCTGCACAATATTACTCCATATTCTGAATTTGTTTCTTATATAAATAAATGAAAATAAATGTTTTGTCATTAAACATTTTGAAAAATAAAAATAGTTGTTAAAATTTAAAAAATCTCTGCTACAATATGCCGCGTCATGACAGATTATTTTAGGATGAAATGATGATTGTTGTAAAAAATCTATCCAAAGATTTTGGAGGGATTAAGGCCTTAGATAACCTTAATTTCTGCCTGAATAAAGGAGATATTGTTGCTCTGCTCGGGCCAAACGGGGCAGGGAAGACAACTTTGCTCCGCCTGTTGACCGGTTATCTTGACCCAACATCCGGAGATGTGGAAATCTACGGCAGCAATCCCCAACATAAACGAGTCGAGGCTTTGCGCAAAATCGGCTATGTGCCCGAAAATGCCCCGCTTTATCCTGAGATGACCGTCAGCGAATTTCTCAAATATTCTGCCGATTTAGGCGGACTGCCGGCCGGCGAATTTAAACAAGCTTTTAACAATACTGTTTCTCAGATGCGTTTGCATAACGTTGTAAACCAAAAAATTGACACGCTGTCTAAAGGTTTCAAACATCGTGTTGCCATTGCCGCCGCGCTTATTCTCCAGCCAAGGATACTTATTCTTGATGAGCCGACAGAAGGGCTTGATCCCAACCAAAAACATGAAATCCACAAATTCATTCAAACTTATGGCTCTCGCAACATTATCATTGTTTCAACCCATATACTTGAAGAGGTTGAAGCTGTTGCCAACCGGGTTATTTTGCTTAACAAGGGAAAACTGGTGAGGGATACATCCCCGCAAGAACTGAAACTCAGCGGCTCGGATTATGATATTACCTCCGCATTTCGTGCCATCACCGGGGAGAATTAAGATGTTTCGCCAATTGTCTGCCATCGTTTCCAAAGAATTTGCCGGATATTTCCGCACCCCAACTGCTTATATCCTTATCGGTGTTTATTTGGTCTTGTCCATGTTCGCCGCGTTTTATTCCTCACAGTTCTTTGCATATGATAACTCAGCTTTATCTTCTTTCTTTGCATATCAGCCGGAAATCTTTATTGTCCTTATGCCCGCGGCCACCATGCGCCTTTGGGCTGATGAACGCCGCCTGGGAACAATAGAATTTCTGCTGGCTAAACCGGTTTCTTATACAATCATTGTTATCGGAAAGTTTTTGGCAGCCTGTTTCTTTGGCTGGATGATGCTGCTTCTGACATTGCCGTTTGCCTTTTATGCCGCACATTTGGTTCAACCGGATATCTTAAACATCATATCCGCCTACATCGCTACGGCATTGGTTGTTGCATTGATAACATCAGCCGGCTGCCTCGTTTCCGCATTTAATATCAATGCTGTTCTGGCATATTTGTTCTCTGTCTTTTTTTGCTGGCTCTTGACTTCTTTTGATTTTAATTTCCTTCTAGCTCCGGTGTCCGGCATTTCAGACACTATTTCCAGCCGTCTCAGCCAGTTGTTAAATTTCTACCGCCATTATCAAGATATGACTATGGGACAGCCCGGCATTGATAATCTGGCTTATTTTATCTTTTTTACACTGTTAATGTTGTGGCTGAATATTGCTGCAATAGACTACAAAAAGCATTAAGGGGGCGAAATGGTAAAATCCCGCAAATTTCTATCGCTTGTCCTTTTTATCACCTTATTGCTGACCGCTTTTGTCAGCCTGATGATAACATCCGGGCTATGGGGCGGCAATGCCAAACTAGATATGACTGACAACAGGCGTTATTCCTTGTCCTCCGCCTCCGAAAAAATATTGTCAGAATTAAAATCGCCCATACTAATCAGGGTATATCTGTCTAATGCCTTAACCAAAGAAAATGCATTATATGCAGGTTATGCCCCGTATGTTTTGCGTTTTTTGAAAAAATACCAGCAAGCCGCAGCAAAGGATAAGATAAAAATTGAAATTATCAATCCCGAACCCTATAGCCCGCAAGAGGAAGAAGCCAAAACAGCAGGGCTGAAGCCGCTTGCAGATTCCAGCGGGCAAACCAGTTTGTATTTCGGCGCTGTTTTTTCGGGAGATGGACAGCAAAATTATGTCATTCCCAATTTTATTGTTGCCCGCAGCGGTTATTTGGAAAACGACATCACCCGCATCCTTGCCAAGCTCAACACTCAAGAACGCCCAACCGTTGGTTTGATTAGCCCTATGTTACCGCTGATTAACCGGCAATACGGGAAAGCTATTCCTAACTGGGCAATCGTCGCGCAATTGCAAAACGACTATAATATTGTAGAATTTTCCGATAAAACCGTGCAAATTCCGGCAGGCGTTAAAGTGCTGATAGTTGTCAATCCGGCGGAACTGTCGCCTTTACTGCTCTATGCTCTCGACCAATATGTGCTGCGTGGTGGCAAATTATTGATTATTTCTGACGTTTTCAGCGAAAAACAGGCTGAACTCTACACCGCAGCATCTGCCGGAAGCGCAGACTTAAATAAACTATTCCGCAACTGGGGCTTTGAAGAAGACTACCAAACTGTTTCAGGCAGCAACGGGCAGGGCGAGTTAATGCTGATGGACAGTCCTGATGGCAGCCGCGTTAAAAAATTCCCGTTTTGGATGCTGCTAAACAAAGAGCAGATTAATCAACAACATCCGCTAACTGCCGGATTGTCCCGGATACGACTTAAAACCCCGGGCAAATTATCTCCGCTGTCGCCGGAGGGCAAAGTTCAAATAACGCCTTTGCTGACAATTAATACGGAAGCGGGAAGCCTGCCACAGCAAGAATTTATGCTGCGCAATCAAACAGAGTTGGCAAATATATTTCAACCTGACAGCCAAACACATATTTTAGCCTTGCTGGCGGAAGGAAGTTTTGATTCCTTATTTACCAGAAACATCCTCGCCAACACGCAGTTTGAAGGCCAAATGTATGCTTATCTGCCGTCATCAATAGCACCGGCTCAAATCATTGCTGTTGCTGACAGTGATTTTCTGGTTGCCGAGAATTGGGCTGATACGACAGAAACAACAGGTAATCCTGTTTACGGCTTAAGTCCGATATTTGATAACGGCAGCTTCATTCTGCGTGCTGTAGACTTTCTCAGCGGAAAAACAGAGTTGCTGGGCTTGAATAATAAAGAAAATTCCAATTTCCAAACCGTAGGGCAGGCCGTTTACAATAATGTCTTTAATCGCCATGCAAATGAATATAACAAACTGCAGCAAGAACTGAATACACGCTTGTCAGCCTTACAAAATCAAGAAAAAACAATAAACGCTTCCCCAACGGCTCTATCAACCGAGCTTGCCGGAAAGATGGAAGAAAACAAAAACAGAATCAATGAGTTAAAAAAACAACTTAAACAAAAAGAATATCTGGTTAAACGTGAAAATGAACAACGGTTGAATAACATTGTAACCCTTAATACCATCGTTATTCCGGCTGTGATTATCGCTTTGCTTATTCTGACAGCCCTGTGGCTTCGCCGCCGCCGTTTCAAACAGACAAAGGAGATGCTCAATGAAGCCTCAGCTGATTAAAGCCGCTATGATTTTAGCTTTGGGCAGCCTGCTGTCAGCTGCCTTTTCATTGTTCTATATATATCACAAAGAACAATCTCTTTGGGTGGGCAACCTGGTCTTTGCTGCGACTGGTTCTTCGGATATGCCGATTAAAGAGATTATTGTCAAGCAACCGCACCAGACTATCACTCTGACACCGGAAAATTCATTCTGGCAAATAAAAGAAGCAGACAATTACTATGCGGCTTTTGACATTATGCGCAACCTGCGACAGAACATAAATGAAGCACGTTTCACAGCTTATGAACAACACTTTCCGTTAACAGAAGACAGCTCAGCAACCTCTCTTCAAATTATTGGAGAAAACGGCAAGGAACTTAACCACATCGTCCTAATCCGTCCTAATAGCGAAGGTAACGGCTGGCTGGCAAAAATACCGGCTGTTGAAGGCGTATTTACCATCAGCGGCAAGTATGCATTTCCTAACAAACTCTCCGACTGGACGCAGCAACCATTGCTCTCTCTCGAAAAGAGAGATATCCAATCAATCTCTGTTGGCAACAAGAAAGCCTTCCGTAACGAACCGGTTCAGCCGTTTGTCATTTCTCAAAAAGATCGACCGTCTAAAGTTATCGGGCTGGAAAATATTGAACGCCACATAATATATTTGCCGTACATTCAGGTAATGTCCGCCCAAAACTTTGACGACACCCGTTATCCTGATTGCCGCAATTTGTCTTTCGTATTATTTTCGGGGTTGGTTTATAACCTCCGTATTTGTACGGATAACCAAGATTATTGGGCTAAACTAACTTTATCAACCACAACCCTACCAACATCAGAAACGAATGATTATATTAGATATAACGCGTTCCTCTACGACGGCTGGTTTTTCAAACTGCCGGAGTCAACGGGACGCCTGTTGTATCAATATCATTTGTAGTTGATGTTATCTATGGAAGAAATCGCAGAACCGCAACGTTTATTAAATATCTCCACAAATATGCTTCTTGAGCTGGATACCTCAGGACGTATATTATATGCCAACAGCAAAGCTGTGCGCAGGTGGAACATCCAAGAACATGGAAAACCTCGGATAATTGACAGCCTTGATCCGATATCTGTTAGTGTTTTTGATAATGCTCTGAACCGGGTTATAACCGAACACCACCCATATCACTTTATCCTCACGAACCAAGACCGGTTATATGCCGCATTTTTATATCCCGCCATATCCGGACGTTTAAGCTTGTGTTTGGAGGATATTACCGAACGACACACCTTATCTATTAAACAGCAACAAGCAGCCAGACGTTTGGAGTTTGCCGAACGAACCGCACAATTGGGCTATTGGGAGCTTGATATCCCCAGCCGCAAAATCTACTGGTCGGCAGAAATGTATCGTATTTTTGGTGTCAAACAGCAAAAGCTGTCGCCTCATCGAAATTTAATACGCGAAAGAATGCTGGCGGAAGACATTCCTGTTTACAAAAGAAAACTCAAGGAATTGCTAACGACCGAACAACCCGTCGAAGGGACACTTCGCATCCGGCGGCTTGATGGCAAACTAATCTATTGCGCCTTTAAAGCCGGCATTATTTATGAAAATCACCGCCGTTTAATCGCCGGAACATTTCAAGATATCACCTCGATGGTCGAAACGCAAAAACTCTTGGAAAAAGCTCAAAAACGGGCGGAACAGCTAAGCCAGGCAAAATCCTATTTTCTGGCTCAGGCCAGTCATGATTTACGACAGCCGATGCAATCGCTTAAGATATTTATCGCAACGCTTCAGGAAGAGGAATTAACACCCGGCCAACAAAATTTAGTGCAAAAAATAGAAGATTCTGCCGAAAATCTTAATTCCTTGCTGGATAATCTTTTAGATATTTCCAAAATTGAAGCGGGCGGCATAGAATATCACCCCAGTGTTTTTGATATCGGTTTACTTATTAGCGGACTGGCACGGGAATACCGCGCTTTGGCACAAAGCCGCCAGATTGACTTCCGCTATATCCCACTGCATCAATACGTCCAAAGCGACCCGATTTTAATTGAACGGGTAATACGCAATCTGCTAAATAATGCTTTCAAATATACAAAAGACAAAGTTGTGTTAGGTGTTCGCAATCGAAAAAATGACATCCGCATCGTTGTAATGGATAATGGCTGCGGCATAGCGCCTGAAGACAAAGCAAATATTTTCAAAGACTTCTATCAAAGCAAACAGTGTTTTAATTGTAAAAAACAAGGCGCAGGATTGGGCTTGGCTATTGTCAGCCGCATTGCCGCATTATTAAATACCCAAATAGAAGTCGATAGCAAATTAGGGCAGGGCAGCAGCTTCTGTTTTAATATTCCCAAAAACAAAACCCCTCTCTAAATTAGAGAGGGGTACAAAAGTTGCTTGCTAATCTTATTCAGGGTCAGCATAAATTCCATGCAATAGCTTATCTAAATCGCTGCTATATTGCTGAGTTAAAAGACGCATACAGTCAGATTTAAAATATGCTCCATCTCCGTAAGCACCATTAGCTACACCGGCATATGTACAATAATTATTACGAAAGGCTTGCCAGTATTTAAACTGATTTTCTAAGGTCGTCTGACCTTTATTTAATTTCATAAATTCCGAATTTCTGCCAATTTGTGCTATTTTCTGATTTATCTGCCGCATTTGGCTTCTGACTTCATCATTATTGCAGTCAATTTGCTTTTTCATATCACCTCTGGAACGGTTGATACACAATCCGTAATCCGAAGCGTTAACCGTATGAGCAAAAAACAAACCGACAGAAAAGATAGCCAATAACATTTTTTTATTCATAATATACACCTTTCTTAGCGGTTATCTTTATAGATATTAACAATAGCTTCCACATCATCTAAAAAGCGCTTATTCATATCAATTTTGCATTTAGCGGTCTGCAAAGCAGAAATCGTCCCTTTGCCTTGCGTATAAGTATAACCATATAAACTGCAATATTTATCGCGAAAAGTTTCCCAGTCTTCTATCAGCTGCTTCAAATCTTTGCGGCTGGAATTCCAGTCATTAAAGTAAGAGGTTGCCGCAATAGAATTCACTCTTTTTCTAACCTGAGCCATCACGCGCAGAGCCTCGTCCTCGCTGCAACCGGCCATCGCCGTATCGCTCATATAATTTTTATCAAGGCACTCTTCATATAAATCAGCAGCTTTAGCATTGGCTGCGGCAACGAGCAGAAAAGCCGCTGCCAGACTTCCGAGTTTCTTTTGCATAAAACCATCCTTTCTTAAACAAGATTTGCGATTGGCAAAAATCCAATCTTTGTTGCAGATTAGCATATAGTCATTAAAGTATGATTAAAAAACGGGGAATGATTTTTTTACAAAAGCACAAAAAAAGGCTTGCAAAAAAAAATCATCGGGTTTATAGTCCGCTTTATCGTAAATCTTCTGATTTATGGGTGCGTAGCTCAGTTGGTAGAGCAACTGACTCTTAATCAGTGGGTCTGGGGTTCGAACCCCCACGCGCCTACCAATAAAAAAAGCCTGCTTTTAGCGGGCTTTTTTTATAACCCCACGCGTTCCGCACTCTAAACACAGACATCACCTCATAAGCCCCCCGTTTTCCTAAGATTTCAGCTTGACTTTATTTCTGATTGTATTACAGTACGCCTCAATAAATAATTAGTTAGATATAATTGTGTGGTGTTCCGGGTTTATTCCGTTTATTTAGATTTTTCTAGAACCGGACTGCCAAACAAGTACAAGCATAGCAATTGGATTTAGTCATAACATTTTACCGTTCATGCTCTGTGAAGAGTTAAGGTAAAAGTCCATATTTATCTGTGAAGACATGGTGTGGACTGTTTAATTGTTAATTATTTGTACTGTCGGATTAAAACAACAATTTACATTGATGTTTTAATCCGTTTTCAGGAGAGTATCTTGGGTTTTATCTTTCGGTGATAAAATTTTAAGATACTCTCTTGTTTTTTAAGGGTATCTTAAAATTTTTCCAGCATAACTATATACGACAAAGGAGGCCATATGCTGGAAAAAGAAAAGAAAATTCTGCAAAATGAATATGAACGCAGCCTGGAGATTGTCCAGAAAAGTGACTTTCACCGTCTGTTTGTTAATGAGAAAATCATCCATTCGCATCAAGTTTTAGATGCGGCTAATTACCTCTTGAAAAAAGAAAATACTTTTAAGAACTGGTCGTTTAAACTTTTGCGTTTAGCCAGACAGGCCGCCCTGTTTCATGATATTGGCCGTTTTTATGAAGTCGAAAATATGTATTGCCGGCCGCAACAACCCAATAATCACGCCCGTTATGGCTATGATTTTCTCCGCCAATATCCGGAATATAACGATTTGCGCATTCTGTTGCCGGTTAAACACCACAGCAGCATGATTGAGAAGCTTTATGAAGATTATGAATTTACCAATGTTGAAGACCCGCAACGCAAATTTGAGATCGAAAAAATAACTTTTTTGGTTCGGGATGCCGATAAAATTGCCAACTTCAGACTATTGGCTCATGCTGACAGAAATATTCGCCGGCTGTTCTTACAAGAATTAAAAGCTCAGCCTTTCCGCTCACCCATATCAGAAAAACCTCTGCAAAGCTTTCTTTCCCGCCAACCTGTGAAACGCTCTGATATCCAGACAACCAGCGACAGAATATTAAGCTTGATTTGCTGGATTTTTGATTTAAACTACGCTTCATCATTTGTATATTTACAAAAATATGGCAGAATCAACCACCTGCTTCATGCCTTGCGCAAAAGCAATACCGATATGGTTCTTCAAGAACAGATTGAAAAGAACGTTAATGACTACCTGATGGAACATAATCAACAATAAAAGGACAACACCATGAAGAAAAAATATATCATTTTATTAATTCTCATCGCTGCAGCTGCAGGATTTTACTTCTTTACCCCGTCTTTTGAATCTATTGTCAAACAGGTCGTCCATAAATATGGATCAGCCGTTACCGGAACAGATGTCAATCTGGACGGCTTCAGTTTGAAATTGGCAAACGGCGAGGGACATATTGGCAAAATCACCGTTGGCAATCCGCAAAACTACAAATTAAAAAATGCTCTGGAATTAGGTGGAATTTCCGTCAAGGTTGACATTAAGAGCCTGACAAAAGATGTTATCATTATCGAAAGCGTCGAAGTCAACAAACCGGTCATAAATTATGAGTTGCTTTCCCTGACCCAAAATAACCTTTCCCAGTTGTTGGAAAACATCAAAAAAAATACCGCCTCAGCTGAAAAGGCCGAGTTAAAAGCAGACAACCAAGCTAAAACCGAGGAAAAACCGGCAGAAAAAGGAAAAGCCGACAGCGCCGGAAAAAAAGTCATCATCAAAAAACTGGTTATCCGTGACGGCGAAATTTCCGTTGCCGCCAGTGCTGCTGCCGACATCACCAAAACCACAGTAAAACTTCCGGCCATCACGCTTAATAATATTGGTGAGGAAAAGAAAGGAACAACTGTTGCCGAAACTGTTTCTAAAGTTCTGAACAAAATCATCAATACGGCTTACCAGACAGTTGTAGACAGCAAAATCACCGATTTAAAAAACGTCGCACAGGAAAGCCTGAACAATGTTGTCGGCGGTGTTAAAGACCGTATTAAAGAAATCGGCATTTTTGGAAAATAATCTTGCCGCAATGAGAAAAATCCCCTCCCAAACGAGGGGATTTTTTATTGCAAATACTTTTCAACAATGCCGGGCGTTAGCAACTGCGGCAAAATAACCGGAGCGTCTTTACCTGTTCCATAATAAACATATAACGGAATACTATTACGCCCATAATGTTCCAATGCCGCGGCGATATGCGCATCTTTATTGGTCCAGTCGGCTTTAAACAAATTAATCTGCCGTTTTTTGACAAGCTCCGCAAAGTGGCCGGTATCTAAAGCTATTTTATCATTAGCCAGGCAAGTAAGACACCACTTTGCCGTAAAATCAATAAAGACGGCTTTGTTTTGCTGTAAAAGGCTGCTGATTTTCTGTTCATCATATGCCTGCCACCGAACAACCTCATTATTAGGCTGCTCTTGAGAAGCCAGATGCCCCAGCACCCATGCCAACCAAAAACAAGTTAACAGCACGGGAATAGCAAAAATCTTTTTCAATACGCTCATCCAGCGTCCCGGCTTCGGTAAGAAACGCGCTAAGACTTCAGGAAAGAAACCGATAAGCGTAAAGGGCAGGGCGTATCCCAAACTCAAAGCCAAAAACACCGGATAATATATGTATACCGGCTTGGCTAATGTATATCCGATAGCAATACCCATAAACGGCGCTGTACAAGGGCTGGCAATCAGCACCGCAAAAAAGCCCGTAAAAAAGGCATTTAACTTCTGTTTGGCAAAAGAAATCCGTCCCACGCGGTTTGCAAACGGATTACGAAAATTGACCAAGTCCATTAACATAAGAAAAACAATAAAGAAAATCACAATCATAACCGACACAAAAGCAGGGGACTGCAACTGAAATCCCCAGCCGATCTGCTCGCCTTGCCGCCGCAGCCAAATTAAAACGCTGGCTGTCACCAGAAAAGAAACCACAACACCGGCCATATAAATCAGCGCTTCAACCCTGGCGTTCCGGCGGTTATATGCCCCCTGAACCAAAGCTATGGCTTTGAGCGACAGAATAGGGAAGATACAAGGCATAAAATTAAGAATAATGCCGCCAATGAAAGCCATCAGCATAATCAGCAACAAGCTGTCATTTTCAAAATTGACGGGCGGAAATTCCATAAGATTTTGAGCTTTCTCCGGCCATATTTTATATGCTTTGCCACCATTATTCCCACGAATAGCCAGCAATCCGTCAACGGCTTCTACTTGTTCATCTTCCAAGGGAATAAGCAGTGACAAATTGCCTTGATTATCAAAACCAACCTTTTGCGTTCCATTGTTAACGATTATATCTGATTGATTTGGAATAAAGACAATCTCTTTTGCGCCATTAATAAAATTTTCGTCACCGGTATAGGCATTAATCAGCAAACTTCCTTCGCCAACCGTATAATAAGCCTCAATTTTTTTCTTTAACGGGAAACTCTTTTCGGCATTTAATGCTTCATCCTGCCAAACAGCCGAAAATGAATCACTCCTATAGGCAATCGGCAGGGAAAAATCTATCTTAACATTTTCCGGCACACATTCATCTTTGCAGGCCATCCAAGATATGTCGGCCCGGAAATTTTGTACTCCGGCAGTCTTTGTCTGCACACCAACCGGTTCAAGCCGATATTTCCAATAAGCTGTATCGGCATATCCATATTGCACCAAACCGTCAACAACATATTTTTTAGGCACGCTTTGCTCAAGAAGTTTAATATCATATCCCTCGGGAATATCCCAAGAAACCGTTGTCGCCAACCCGGCATCTCCCGGATTATTCCAATAAATATGCCAGCCATCTTGCATCTTGAGCTTAATCAGCAGTTCCATGTTTTGTTGCGGCTGAAGTTCATCCGCAGCCGTTATAATGTCGGCAGACACCTTATTTGTTCTGGCACCCATAATCAGGGCATGGCTCTGACCGGGAATGATCAGAGCCTCAACCAGAAAGACACACAGCCAAATAAAACGTTTCAACATCAGTTTCCGCGATTATGAAGCTGATGAAACATTATCAGCGCCTGCTTGGCTTTTTTTGCGCGGCGCAATAACAAAGTTATAATATGCTGTTACAATCACGCTGAAAGCTTTAACCAAAGACAAGCAGCCGAGAATAATAGCTATCGGCATAAACAGGTTGGGAACAATACACAAAATGATTAAAGCGGCCAAAGTTTCCGAACCTTGGGCTATTCCTCCCAGATAAAACGGGGATGTGCCGATTTCCGGCTGTTGCGGCGCATTATTTTTATAAGCAATAATGGCGTAAGACAGCAGGGAAGCTGCGGCAGCAATAAAACCAAACATCAAAAAGACTGCTGCAACGGCATTTTGCGGCGGATTTGCCAGCGCAAACCCGAAGATAACCCCGGCATAAAACATATAATCCAGCGCAGCATCCAAAAAGACACCGAAATCTGTCTTTCCGGCATACTTGGCAATTGCGCCGTCAAGCGCATCGCAGGCACGGTTGATAAGGATACACAGCAAAGCATAGCCAAACATATTCATTGCCAGAAAATTAATAGCCAGCAAGCCAATAATAAAACCGGCAACCGTCACGGTATTCGCTGAAATACCCATTTCATAAAGGGCTTTACCGCCGGAATCAAAAATGCTGTAAATATATTTATAAGCATTTTTACACAATTCCCGGCCAAACTGAAAAATATTCTTGATTTTAGCGCCGGCAGCCTTAAATTTCTCATTGTCTGCCATAGATTTTATTTTATCGAGCATTACTTTAACCTTTCACAAGTTGTTTGAGCTGATAACTAAGGAGATATTAGAGTAGTTTTCATTTAAAGTAAAATCATGAAATCAAGTTAATAAGAGGGTTTAACCGGTGAAATCAAGATTACTTAAATATGCGTTTATGTTACTAGTCGCGGCAGCCGCCGTCTTATACTATATGCGTTTCCGCCAGCCTTACCAAATTATGTCGGGCGAAACGATGAACACTTATTACCGCATAAAAATTCGGACTGACAAGGAAAACAACTTATTACATAATGCTGTCAAAGACGAACTTCAACAGCTGAACCATGAGATGTCTGTTTTTGAAAACTCTTCCGAAATCAGCCAGATAAACAGCGATGACAGCGGCGACTGGCTTGACTTGTCGCCTGAAATGTCAGAAGTTCTTAAAAACGCATACCAGACTTATATTGAAAGCAATGGATATTTTGACCCGACCGTCGGCAAATTGATTGACCTGTGGGGCTTTGGCAACAGCCGTAAAACCAAAAAAATTCCCCATGACGAGCAAATTTCGGAAGCCTTAAAAACCGTAGGCTTTAACAAACTGCTCTTCAACCCTGATTTTACTCAAATCAAAAAAGCCATCCCTGAAGTTAAAATCAACCTCTCGGCCATCGCTAAAGGATATGGCGTTGACCGTATCGCCAAACTGCTGGATAACTTTGGTTACACTGATTATATTGTTGATATCGGCGGCGAAGTTAAAACCCGCGGCAGCCGAACCGCAAACGGCAAAGGCTGGAACGTTGCTGTCGCCATGCCCAACAGCCCCAACAACGAAAATGCCTATGTTGTCGGGCTGAAAGACTACGCCGTGGCCACATCCGGAGATTACCGTAATTTCTTTTACTATAAAGAAAAACGCTACTCCCATACAATTTCACCCAAAGACGGATACCCGGTAGAACACAACTTGGCTTCCGTAACCGTATTCCACCCCAGCTGTATGCGGGCAGACGCCTTGGCAACAGCCATCATGGCGATGGGCGGAAAAAACGGAACAACCTTCGCAAACAAACACAACCTGGCAGCCATATTGTTTATCCGGGAAGAAGATAACCAGTTTAAGGCGATTCTATCCAATGCCGCCAAAAAATTATTAGGAGAATAAAGTGGAAACCTCTTTACAACAGGGGACGATTACCGCTATCCGCGGGCAGGAGGTCACCGTTGCAATAAATTGCAAATCTTCCTGCCTGCATTGCCAAATTAAGAATAACTGCACCATGGCAGATTCCCGGCTGAAAGACATCACACTCCATGCCCCGGAAACCAGCCATCTGCACATAGGACAGAAAGTAACCCTGGCAATGGATGATCGCTTAGGCTGGTTGGCAGTTTTCTTTGGTTATATTTTACCGTTGATAATTGTTTTAACGGTACTGCTTGCCACCTTGGCAGCCACTTCCAGTGATACAATGGCCGCGGTATTGTCTTTGGGGGCTCTGCTTCCTTATTATATCCTGTTGGCCGTTTTTAGAAAAAAAATCTCCCGGCATTTCAATTTCCGTATTATATCGGAATAACTTGGGGGTATTCGAGAAAAATTATTGGGCTTTATATCGACTTATGTTACAGTTTCAACCATAATCGTCAATAATGAAAGAGAGCAAATATGACCGGCCTGATTTGGTTAAATGTTTTAATAGTGGGGCTTATCGCCTTGGCGGCCGCCGTCATCTTGCACATAACGGCGCAAAAATTTGCCGTCCCGGCCAATCCGCTGGCTGATAAGATTGAAACGCTGCTGCCTCAGGCCAATTGCGGCGCTTGCGGTAAAGCCGGCTGCTGTGACTTTGCCAAAGCCTGCGCTTCGGCTGATAAAGACTCTTTTGCCCAATTATACTGCCCGGTCGGCGGCCGAAAGGTCATGCAAAACATTGCCGATGTATTAGGATATGCTCCGGCGGACAAAGCTGAAAGCTGCGCGGTGCTGCGTTGCAATGGCAGCTGTCAAAATGCCCCTCAGAAAAACTGTTATACCGGCTTGCACAATTGCCGGGTTGCCAATATGGCTTCGGTTGGAAGTTCCGGCTGCCCGGACGGCTGCCTCCGTTTTGGCGATTGCGTCAGCGTCTGCAAATTTGATGCCCTGCACATTGATACCCAAACAGGCTTGCCCGTCGTTGATGCCTCTAAATGCACCTCATGCGGCGCTTGTGTCAACATTTGCCCGCGGCATCTGTTCGAAATCCGCCCGATGGAAAATAACCTGCAAGTCTATGTTGCTTGCCGCAATAAGCAAAAAGGTGCAGTTGCCCGCAAAAACTGTTTAACGGCCTGCATCGCTTGCCAGAAATGCGCAAAAATCAATCCTGAAATCAAAATTGAAAACAATCTCTCTTATATTCCGGCCTCAGTATCTCCTGAAATTTTTGGTTCGGAATTGGCAAAAAGCTGTCCAACCGGCGCTATTATTTATAAAAATGCAGTGAAAGGCGAGGGACATGAGTAATAAAAAAACATTTTCAATCGGCGGCATTCACTTAAACAAGCGTAAGATTTCCGCATTATCGCCAATCCAAACCGCTCCGCTTCCGGAAATGGTCTATATTCCGGTTAAGCAACATATAGGTTCGCCGGCTGTTTTCAAAGTTGCCAAAGGCGACAAAGTCAAAGTCGGCACATTACTGGCTGAAGCTGATGGCATAGTTTCTGCCAATGTTCATTCTTCAGTTGCCGGAGAAGTCATAAAAATCGATGAACTGCCGGATAGTAACGGTTACCCGGAAACGGTTATTGCAATAAAAACTGCGCCGGATGATTATGAACCGGAAATTGACTTGTCACCGGACATCAACCGCAATATTACCCAAACAGCTGAAGAAATTATCAGTGCCATCCGCAGAGCAGGGGTTGTCGGCATGGGCGGCGCAGGCTTCCCAACGCCGGTCAAAACGACTGTTCCCGACAATAAAAAAGCCGATTATTTGATTATTAATGCAATTGAATGCGAACCGTATTTGACAGCCGACGGGGCGTTAATGCTTGAAAAAGCGGAACAAATCATTATCGGAGCAAAAATACTTAATAAGGCTCTCGGCATCCAAAACGCAGTGATTGCCATTGATGAGAACAAACCGCAGGCCATTGAAAAACTGACTAAAATAACCAAAAGTTACGTCGGCGTAAATGTTTTGGTTTGCAAAAGCATTTATCCGCAAGGAGGCGAACGCCAACTGATAAATGCCGTTACCGGACGTGAAGTTCCCTCCGGCAGACTGCCGATAGATACCGGCTGCATCGTTCAAAATGTTGCAACCGTTTACGCTGTTTACGAGGCTGTTATGAAAAACAAACCGCTTTATGAACGGGTTCTGACCGTTAGTGGAGATAAAGCTTTAACAACGCCTGGCAATTATTTGGTTCGCATCGGCACTCCGGCAGAATTCGTTCTTGATTTGGCAGCCACGAACAAATCTCAAATCGGTAAGCTTCTGTTTGGCGGCCCGATGATGGGAACAGCTGCCGCATCTTTGCAAACACCGGTCACCAAATTAACCTCAGGGCTGCTGGTCTTAGAGGAAAAAGATGCCCTCAAACCCGAAGAAACCTGTTGCATTCGCTGCGGAAAATGTGCAGAAATCTGCCCGGTTGGCTTACAGCCTTATGTCTTTGCGTCTGATTTGAAACGGAATGATACTTCCCGCCTGAAACAATTCCATGTTATGGACTGTATTGAATGTGGCACTTGCGCTTACAGTTGCCCGGCCAAAATACCGTTGTTGGATTACTGCAAACTCGGTAAATATGAACTAAAAAAACAAAAGCAGGGACACTAAACTATGCTTATGACTTCGACGACACCTCATGTTTTTTCACCGGTAACCACCCGCCGCCTGATGTGGGATGTCATTATCGCCTTACTTCCGGCAGCTGTGGCTTCAGTTCTGATTTTTGGAATCAGCGCTTTGCAGGTCTTAATTACTTCTATTGCCGCCTGCGTTATGTTTGAATACCTGATTACCCGTTACTTCTTAAAAACCGCTAATACCATCCGTGACGGTTCTGCTATTATCACCGGCATTCTGCTGGCTTTCAACTTGCCAAGCTCTATGCCTGCCTGGATGATACTTATCGGCGCTTTTGTGGCTATCGGCATAGCTAAAATGGCATTTGGCGGCTTGGGTAAAAATATTTTTAATCCTGCATTGGCCGGCCGCGTATTCCTGTTTATTTCTTTTCCGGTACAAATGACAAACTGGCCTAAGCCGGACTTTTTGAATTTCTTAAATATCGATGCGGCAACATCTGCCACCACTTTGAATATTTTAAAACATACCGATTCAACCCACACGGCCGAAGGGCTTCCCAGCTATATGCAGATGTTTATGGGTACAATCGGCGGCAGCTTGGGCGAAGTTTCCGCTTTGGCACTGCTCATCGGATTATTTTATTTGCTGATCCGCCGCGTCATCAGCTGGCACATTCCTTTCTACTATATTTCAACATTTTTCCTGTTGACCGCTATTACTTGGTTGAAAACCAATGATATCCGTTTTGAACCGATGATACACCTCCTGTCTGGCGGCTTGCTGCTCGGCGCGTTTTTCATGGCAACTGATTATGTCACAACGCCAATGACTAAAAAAGGGCAGGTGATATTCGCTGTCGGCTGCGGCATTTTAACTTATGTTATTCGCTTTTTCAGCGCTTATCCTGAAGGGGTATCTTTCGCTATTTTGATTATGAACGCTTTTGTTCCTCTGATTGATAAATACACGCCGCAACGTATCTACGGAACAAGGAGGAGATAATAATGAAACAGCCGTCCCTTGCCAGATTAATAATTGTTATGCTTAC
Organism: uncultured Alphaproteobacteria bacterium; assembly: GCA_910577205.1. Taxonomy (GTDB): domain Bacteria; phylum Pseudomonadota; class Alphaproteobacteria; order RF32; family CAG-239; genus Scatocola. The sequence continues at coordinate 57,406 of CAJTMA010000002.1, read as the reverse complement.
TGTTGCCTGCGGTGCTGCGGCCATACTCGGCTGGGTTTATACCATTACAAGAGAACCAATAAAGCAAACCCAAGATAATAAAGAGCTGCAAGCCATTGCTGAAGTTGTTTACGGCGGTTTTGACAACAACCCGTTTGAGGAAAGAACCTATATCAATACACCCGATGGCAAACTGCAACTCATGCTTTATCCGGCACGCCGCAACGGCACAATCAGCGCTGTTGCGATTAAAACCTCAACCAATAAAGGTTTTGGCGGACGCATGGACTTAATTGTCGGCTTTTTCCTTGATGGTACAATCAGCGGCTATAAAGTTATTAATGCTAATGAAACACCGGGATTAGGTTCAAAAGTTGATGAACCGCGCTTTAAAGAACAGTTTTCCGGCATCCGCCCTCAGAAAAATCTGTTTAAAGTCAAGCAAGACGGCGGCGAAATTGATGCCGTAACCGCGGCCACCATCAGCTCGCGCGCGGTCATTGATGCCATTCAAAAAGCTTATGATGCCTATAACAAATTTAGTACGGGAAATTAACCATGAAATCACAGAGTTATCAAAATCTGACCCGCGGCCTGGTACAGGAAAACCCTGCTTTAGTAATGCTTTTGGGAATGTGCCCGACGTTAGGTGTCACCACTTCCGCCTTAAACGGCTTGGGAATGGGCCTGGCAACCTTATTTGTGTTGCTGCTTTCAAATGCCGCCATCGCTACAGTCAAAAACTTTATTCCCGCCACCATTCGCATCCCTTGTTTTATCACCATAATTGCTTCTTTTGTAACTGTGGTCGACCTGTTGATGTCTGCTTATCTGCCAACACTTCATGCCGCACTGGGAATATATATCCCTTTGATTGTTGTCAATTGTATCATCCTCGGACGTGCTGAAGCTTTCGCCTCCAAAAACACTATAGGACAATCACTCTTAGACGCTGCCGGAATGGGCTTGGGCTTTACATGGGCTTTGGCAGCATTAGGATTAATTCGTGAACTGCTTGGGGCAGGGACTGCATTTGGCTTCAATTTATTAGGAGATGATGCATCCCCGGCCTTGTTGTTTATCATGCCGCCGGGAGCTTTTCTGGCATTGGCCGGGCTGATCATTTTGTTTAATAAACTGCGGAGGGCATAACTATGAGTTATTTAATGATTTTCATCGCCGCAATCTTCGTTAATAATATTGTCCTGTCGCAATTTTTGGGAATCTGCCCGTTTTTGGGTGTTTCCCGAAAAACCTCAACCGCTTTGGGGATGGGCTTTGCCGTCATGTTCGTAATGACAATCTCAGCAATTGTCACTCATCTGATTTACTATCAGCTGCTTCTGCCTAACCAATTGACTTTCATGATAACTGTTGTTTTCATTTTGGTAATTGCTTCGTTGGTGCAAATGGTTGAAATCATCATGCACAAAACCTCTCCCGCGCTCTACCAGGCTTTAGGCATTTTTCTGCCGTTAATTACCACAAACTGCGCAGTTTTAGGTGTTGCAATTTTAGCAATTCAAAAGGATTTCGGCCTTTTATCCTCAGTCTGTTACGGGCTGGCCAACGCAATGGGCTTCACTTTGGCAATCGTCCTTTTTGCGGGCATTCGCGAAAGGATGGAAACGGCTCCCATTCCCCAAGCTTTGCGCGGTGCGCCGATAGCTTTGATTGCCGCCGCTTTGCTCTCTATGTCTTTTATGGGCTTTTCCGGCATCAGCCATTAAAAATAAGCCCCGGAATTTCCGGGGCTTTAAACTTAATCTCTTAATTCTTCCAATAATCCTCTCACCAGCGGATGAGTAATTATCGTGGCGGCATGGCTGTAAAATTCCTCAAACAGCTTTCCGCCATAATTTTGAGTTTCATCATAATACTTGGCTTGCAATACCGCATCCAGCTTATCCATATTCCGAACGAACACTGCTTCCGGCGTTTCAGCGGCTTCATATTCGTCAAACAGCCCGGTTAATTCAGGATAATCAAGCTCCTCTGCCAGTTTTGCCATAGCTTCACTTTCGAGCTGATGCTTTTCTTCAGAGGTAATATCGCTTCCCGGAACAAAATCACCGACATAAATTTCCGCCAAATCATGAATATTGGCCAATTTCAAACACTTGCACAAATCAAGTTCTGCCGGAGCATACATCTGAACCAATAAGCTCAAACTCCAAGAATGGGCGGCATCACTTTCAGGAGCTTTCACATCACGATAAACCCAGCCATTACGAAGCAAATTTTTCATTTGTCCGCTAATCTTCAAAAATTGTTTAATTTTCATCATCTTTTATACTAATAGATTAATAATCAAAATTTGCTTGACTATAATTCACTCGCTAAGCGGTTGTCAACAAATTTTGAATATGCTCTATAACCTCATCAAACATTGCTTGTGTTAAAACGCCGGTATTAATATTATAACGTGACGTATGATACGAATTAACCATCACCAAACCATGCTTATCCAACATATGTTCGGCATTATGCACAAATTTAAATGCTGCTTTACGGTATCCCAAAACACCCAAAACAGCGTTATGCGCAACACTTCCCAGCGTCAGGATTACTTTTAACCGCGGCATACTGGCAATTTCTTCAATCAAATAGCTGCCGCAAGCCTTAACCTCATCCCCGGTAACTTTATTCTGCGGCGGCACACAACGGACAGAATTGGTAATCCTGACATTAAGCAGTTCAAATCCGTCATCCTTGCGTTTTTGATAATTTCCTTGCGCCAGCCCAAATTTTTTAAGGGCAGGGTAGAGCACATCCCCTGCATAATCATTGGTAAACGGGCGGTTTGTCTGATTAGCCCCATTCAATCCCGGAGCCAAGCCGACCACCAAGACTTCGGCATCCAATGAACCAAAAGGTTCTACCGGCCCATTGTAATAAGTTGGAAATTTTGCAATATTTCCTTGTCGAAACTCAATCAATCGAGGACATTTTAAACAATTTTTATCTGGACAAACAAACGCCATGGCACACAAATCCTAAAAAATATCATTTTTTTTAGATTATCACGCTTTTTTTGAGGTAACACCCTTTAAAACTAATTATCCAAAGTTATATCAACAAACGAAATTGCTCGTCTAATTACAATTTCAACCGAAATTAAAGTAATTACAGAAAAAACCTATTTATAAATGGAGTTTAAAATATGAAGAAAACATTACTGTTAGCTGGTGTTGCATGCTTATTTTCATATAGCGCCAATGCTATGGATTTATCTCAGGATATCAGACCTTATGTTGGTTTGGATTATGTTTACTCTCATGCCAATTATAAAAATGACGCCAGCCGACTGGAAAAAAATAAATTCATCAAAGATGATTACAATTCCGGTGCCATCAATGCCGGTGTGATGATTGACGATTACACCAGTATCGAAGCTTTCTATCAACAGTCTGGTACTCGTAAAGGCGATACCAACTATGTTGATGGCGTTAACCACAAAGCCAAAACCAAATTCAATGCATATGGTTTGGATATCTATGGCTACCTGCCGATGGGCTGCAGTGACTTCAGCCTGTTAGGTACTGTTGGTGCTGCTAACTATGATCTCGAAATCAAAAACGGCCCAAGCAAAGAAACTTCCAGCCGTATCGGTTACCGTGCCGGTGTCGGTGCTCAGTACAAATTCAACGAAAACTGGTCTGCCCGTATTGTTGGCCGTTACAGCTACATCGGCACCAAACAAGTTGACAATCTGATGGAAGCTACTGCCGGTATCCGTTATACCTTCTAATCAGAAAGACTTTTTACAAAAAACCACTGAACATTGTTTGGTGGTTTTTTTGTATATCCTTGTGCAAACTTGCAGCTGCAGACTTGCTTTTTCCGTTTGGAAATTTAAACTGGCAGAAACAATAAGGAGATTATACCAATGAGCAAAAAACAAACCTATTTTTACATTTTAGCCGCTGGAATCATAACAATTGCTGCCGGATACCTGATGCCCGTACCTGCAATTACAGGAGCTTTCCGCACCATATCCAAAATGGTCGCCAATCCATTGGTCTTTGGCCCGGCCGCTGTCTGTGCGTTTATTTTTATGGGAAATTCACGCTATTGGCTGATTAACCTGGCTTGCGCGCTGATTGCATCTTTAGCCGTACAATACTTTATTATCGGCCATGGGGCAGGGATTTATACAATATTATATAGAGCACTGGCTTTCTTAGTTGTTGTTTACTTCCTAAACCTGTTAAAGGTGATTTTGAACAAATAACTAATTAATTTATTTGACAGATAAAAAAGAGTAGGCGGAATTTTCCGCCTTTTTCTTTATAACCTGGTTTACCTCATGATATTCCCCAACATCGCTCCATCCCGACAAGCGGACAATAAAGCTGTCAAAACGAGATAAACGGTAAAATATACACCATAAACAATTTATCTCGTTCTCAGAGGCCTTATTTCAGCTAACAGATTGAAACTTAATAAAAAGAGAAAACAAGCACCCAAATTTTCGCATCCAAAGAAAATCGGCTGTGATTGAAGAATATCTTTAACTATAAAAAACTTTGTAACTTTACCCCAAACACAAAACTGTAGAAGCAAGCCTGAATTGCCGCGGCTATCAATTATCATAACTATCAGTTTGGCTATCATGACAGACCTGATAATCCATAAAAAACCTCGGGAAATACCCCGTCTCCACCACACAAGTTTGTCGCATAATATATATTATGCATAGTAAAGCTTATTTTTGTAGTCCATTGTAATTAAATGTAAATATTTCTACAGCGATGCCGCCACTAGCTTTTTAGTGTAATTATGACTTGGATTTTGAAAAATATTTTCTGCCGTATCAAGCTCCACGATTTTACCGTCTTTCATCACAGCTATTCTGTCTGACATCGCTTTGACAGCTTTCATATCATGCGAAATAAACAAATATGTAATTTGTCTTTGCTTTTGTATTTTGCGCAGCAAATCAATAACCTGAGCCTGAATTGTCACATCAAGAGCTGATGTCGGTTCATCGAGAATTAACAGCTCCGGCTCTAATATCAACGCTCTGGCGATCGCAATCCTCTGGCGTTGTCCGCCGGAAAATTCATGCGGATATCTGTCCGCAGCATCCTTATCCAGTCCAACTTCGCTTAACACATCCTCTACCCGTCGCTTACGCTCAGCATCTGACAGCCGGTAATGAACCAATAATCCTTCACTGACGATATCACCAACCGTCATCCGAGGGTTTAAGGAATTATAAGGATCTTGAAAAACAATCTGAATTTTTTGTTTAAGCTTTCTTTTATCTGCCTTATTTGCTTGATTTAAGAAGATATTTTTATAGAAAACCTCACCACCAGCCTGAATTAATCCAGCAATAGACAAACCAAGTGTCGTTTTTCCCGAACCTGATTCTCCGACAATTCCCAAACATTCCCCACGGAAAACAGAAAAGCTCACATTATCAACAGCATGAATTTCCTCTGTAACTTTTCCCCAAAAATTCTTCTTGACCGGGAAAGAAACTTTAAGCCTTTCAAGCTTTAGAATAACATCTTTACTGTTTGATTTTTCATGTTTTTTAGACATAAAAGATGAAATAAGAAGCTTAGTATACTCATGCTGCGGATGCTCAAAAACATCGCTGGCAGCACCCTGCTCCACCATTTCACCCCGCTTCATGACACAAACTTTATCAGCTATTTGGCTCACCAACTTCAAATCATGACTGATAAACAACACGGCCATATTGAGTTTTTTACGCAAATTCATCAATAAATCAATAATTTGCGCCTGTATCGTCACATCAAGCGCTGTTGTTGGTTCATCAGCAATCAACAACTTAGGATTATTGGCTATAGCCATCGCAATCATTACCCTTTGCCGCTGCCCGCCGGAAAGTTCAAAGGGATAAGCTTCCATACGCCGCTTAGCATTGGGTATTCCGGTCAGACGCAACAAACGGATAACTTCTTTTTGTGCTGCCTGATAAGACATTCCGCGATGCAAACACAAGCTTTCCGCTATTTGATGGCCGATTTTATGCAACGGATTAAGCGAAGACATTGGCTCCTGAAAAACGAAAGCAACTTCATTGCCGCGAATTTTGCGCAGCTCATCTTCTTGAGCTGCAATAATCTCCCTACCTTCAAACTTTATTGAGCTATTTGCGGAGTGAAAAGCCTTAGGATAAGGCAACAACCCCAACACAGACAAAGCCGTAACCGATTTTCCTGAACCTGACTCGCCGACAATTCCGACCACTTCTCCGGAAGCAATGCTAAAACTGACATCTTTTACGGCTTCCACAATCTTATTTTCTTCATTTCTGAATGATACGGATAGATTTTTCACCTCGAGTAAAGCCATCAGCCATTCCTCCGGCTGTCAAAAGCATCACGTACCCCCTCACCGATAAAAATCAGGATTGTCAATAAACTGGACAACACAACAAAAATCGTTACACCAATCCAAGGAGCTTGCAAATTATCTTTTCCCTGCCGCACCAAATCTCCCAAAGAAGGATACTCCTGTGACAAACCCAATCCAAGAAAATCAAGCGCTGTCAGAGAAACAATCGCCTCAGACAGAAGAAACGGCACAAAAGTAATTGTTGCCACCATCGCATTAGGCAAAATATGCCGGTACATAATCCGCCAATTGCTGACACCTAAAGCCTGTGCGGCTTTAACATATTCAAAATTGCGTGTTCTCATAAACTCAGCACGCACCACTCCAACCAAACTCGTCCATGAAAAAAACAACAAAATCGCCAGCAAAGTCCAAAACGTCGGCACAAAAATACTAGCCACAATAATCAAAAGAAATAATTGCGGCAACGAATCCCAGATTTCCAGCAGCCGCTGCATAAACAAATCAACCTTACCGCCCCAATAGCCCTGCAAAGCTCCGGCAATCATACCGATTAGAGATGAAATAATCGTCAAAACAAAAGCAAATACGATTGACAAACGCAATCCATAGATAATTCTGGCCAATATATCCCGCCCCTCATCGTCAGTCCCCAACCAATGCTCCCTACTCGGCGCAGCCGGAGCCGGAACATCAAGATTGTAATCTACCGTATTGAAAGAAAAAGGAATAATCGGCATAATCATCCAACCGTCCTTTTGAATATTTTGTTTAATCAACTCATCTTTATAATCTGTCGGGGTCGGAAAATCCCCGCCAAAAACTGTTTCATCATAGCTGCTGAAAACAGGGAAATAAAATTCCCCTTTATATTTTAGAATCAATGGCTTATCATTGGCAATTAATTCTGCCAGCAAACTAACGAACAAAATACAGGCAAACAAAAGCAATGCATTCCATGCCCGGCTGTTTTTTCGAAAAGAGCACAGCCGTTTACGGGTCAAATCAGAAAAAAACTGTCTTTTTTCAGTAGATTGCACGTTATTTACCTTGCTATTCTGCCGGAACAGCTTTCTCAATGCCTTCTGCCTCAGCAGGTTCTTCTGAAACAATTGCCGCATTTAACCCTTCCAAAGGATCAGCCTCGCCTTCTGCCGGAACGGCCATGTCAGACAAGCTTTCTACAGAAACTTCAGCTCCTTCTTCTAAAGGCGTTTCCATAACTTTCACTTCTTCCACCACAGATTCAGGTTCAACAGCGGTACTTTCTTCAGTTGAATCCTCCTCTTTCGCCGGAGGCAGAGAAACATCAACATCAGCAGGTACATCTGCCTGCACATCCTCAGTCTGAACATCAGGCATTCCGCCATTATTCACATTCTGCCAATTTTTATACCACCCGTCAAAATCCTGCAGAGCTTTGTTTACTTTATCTTGGCTCACCATTGAAGCCAGCAGGTTCTTTTGCAATTCCAAAGCAGATGTTCTTGAAAGCCCTGTTCCGTCAAACTCCTTGCAAGTCCCCTGTTTATACAGATAGCTCCGTACCAGCTCTTTGCTCTGGCAAATATGATTGTTGATACTAAAGTTATTCCGCGCAGGATCTTTAATTGCCAACAGAACTAAATTTTCGCTTTTGAAATTATCAATATAATTTTCAGATTTAACGTTTCCGGCATCATTCAGACCGCTGATTCCTTGCAAAACCACAACTGTATTTTTATCCAGCTGTTTTTCTTTAAGTTGCAGAATAAATTGCTCCAGCTTGCCAATCATGCAGGAAAATTGTTCCTGATAAGCTGCTCTTTTTTCAAATACATTTTTATTATTGACCCATTTATAATTTTCCATTGTCAGCCATTGGCTCTGAGGCTTCAAACGGCAAAACTGGTCATACACATACATATCCGAAGGGATATCCAAGAAAACAAAATAAGCCCTATTTCCTTTATCTTTTTCAATATCTTCCAGCAGAACATCTAATGTTTTAAATGAATTAACCACATACAGAGCATCATAAGAAACGCCGATAATTGGCATTCTGTCGGCACTCATAACTTCATTAAGTGCACCATAAACCGTAGACCAGTCTGACACAAAATGGAAGCTGTTCAGCCATTGTAACAACAAAAGCTTGCTTTTATCCCAGGCAGAAAGCTTCAAACCGCTGGCATCAACAGGCGCATTAACTTTGCTGACACACTTATCGACATTCATCTCATTGTTTTTACGGCAGAAATCAATTCCGCGGCTTTGATAAGCATTGACCCGGTATTTAGAATTTTTATAAACGTCAACCAGTTGCGCATTTTTGATGAAAACATCTTCATCCCGAACATGGCGGAAATTCCACAAACTGGTAATTTCCACATTTTTCTGAACGTGTTCGCCAACCTGCTTTTCTTCAATATTATTTAAGGCTTCCACCATATTGGCAATTGCATTCTTTTCTTTGACATAAGCATTAGGATAAACCCAAAAACCATTCTTTGCCAAAAATGCAATCAAGCGATCCTGTGTTTGTTGCGCAGCATCGGTTTTACCCAATTGGTTTTTCAACTCCCCTAACGTCACATAAGAAGTTGCGTTAGGCAAAAACAAATAAACATACTTCTTCGGATTGGCTGTTTCCTTATCCAAATGATTATCATATTCGACAACAAACTCCGTCTTTTTGTCTTTAACAAGGTAATCATCAACAACAATTCCCATAAAAACAACCAACAAAATCCCGGTAAAATAAGCCACATTTGTTTTGGAGGATACAGCCAAAACAATCAGCGTCACCACACCGGCTAACGCAGCCAACACCCAATGGGAAATCCCCATAAACATTGACGCAACACCATATCCCAAATACGGGGACAATACCGGCAGCAAAATAGACGTTTTGTCATACAATGCAAATTGGTTTAACAGCGCCCAAACAAACCCTGCCGCCACAACCGCAGCCACAAGATTTTGCAAGATAGAGGAGAAAGAAAACAAAAACATCAATAACAGGGAAAAGACCAGCAGGCCAATCATTATAGACATGATTTCCGGTTGCAACATATAGCTGCTGCCAAACACAGCCTGATTTCCTGACCCGGCAAACAGCAGAAAATCAATACACAACAGCAAAGCAACAAACAAACCTTTGATAATCCAATTAAAGACATAGCTCATAACATTGCGCGGTTTTCTGATTCTCACTTTACGCACATTAGCCGCCACATTAGATGATTGGTTAGAGCTTTCAATAATGATGTCTTCCATTTGATACTCCCTGATAAATTCCATAAAATTACCGTTATCTAATCATATTAAAAAAATAATTTAAAGCAAAAATCCCCGGAACTGCACAGGCTCCGAGGATTTTTAAATAGATGTTGGTTACAACTATCTTGAATAGTATTCGATAACCAGATTCGGTTCCATAACACAACCGTAAGCAACATCTTCCAATTTCGGAATAAAGGTGTATTTTGCGGTCAGTTTTTTACCGTCAACCTCCAGATAACCCGGCAATTCGCGGTTGGTGTTTTCAACAGCGGCAATAACAATCGGGAGCTGTTTAGATTTTTCACGAACTTCGATAACATCGCCGACTTTAACCATGTAAGAAGGGATATTAACTTTTTTACCGTTTACGGTAACATGGCCGTGGTTTACAAACTGGCGGGAAGCAAAAACAGTTGAAGCAAATTTAGCTTTGTAAACCAAATTGTCCAAACGGGATTCCAACAAGCCGACCAAGTTTTCAGCGGCGTCACCGGTTCTACGAATAGCTTCAGCATAATATTTGCTGAATTGTTTTTCGCTAACGTTACCATAATAGGTTTTCATTTTCTGTTTAGCATACAGCTGTTCGCCGTAGTCGGTCATTTTCTTTCTTCTCTGACCGTGCTGACCCGGAGCATATTCTCTTTTATTAAACGGGCTTTTCGGATCGCCCCACAGATTAGCGCCATAACGGCGACTGGCTTTTTTCTTAGCGTTTTCAATACTTTTCATTAAAATTTTCCTTTTAATCAGGTTTATTACATTATTGTCTCGGTAGTCAGGCAACATAAATTGCTGACGGGGTCTGTGACCCGCCTTCCCGAAAGTAATCGGCAATTTATTACATTTTTTTCCAAAACACAAGCAAAATCTTTAAAACCTGCTGGATTATTTGCAAAATATAACTAAGATATAAAAAAAAAGGAGAAATAATGGGATACGATTTACTCTTCCAACAAGCAATAAAGCTGCATGAGCAAGGCCGCCTGGATGAAGCAGAAAATATTTACCGGCAAATATTAGAAACCGCGCCGACAAATCCAGACGTATTAAATCTTCTCGGACTGATTGCCCAGGCCAAAGGGCGGCACGCGCAAGCAGTTGAACTGTTTTATCAAGCCGTAAAAAACGCGCCGAGCCACGCGCCGTTTTATTTTAATCTGGGACTGTCCCTGGAAAACGACCGCAAACTTGTGGAAGCTCAGCAAGCATATCAGGATGCTTTGCGCCTTAATCCCGAATTTAAAGAAGCCTGCAACAACCTTGGCGACATATACAACAACCTGGGGCATAAAGACCAAGCGGAAAAAATGTATCTCAGAGCCTTGGAACTTGATGCTGATTATTGCATTCCCAGAGCCAATCTGGCTTTTATGAAGCAAGATGTTTCCGTCTTGCAAAAAGCCGCTGAAGATTATCCGGCAGAAGCTGTTTTTCCTTATTACCTCAGCCGCTTATACCAACAACAAAACAATTTCGACAAAGCTTTGATTTATGCCAGACAAGCCGACAAGCTTTCCCCTGACTGTGAAGAGTTGCTTGAACAGCTGGGTGCTATGCAGCTAGCAACAGGCAATATGCAGGAGGCCAAAATCACCTATACACATATCCTGGAAATTAACCCGCACGCGCCGTCTGCTTTAATAAACCTCGCCAATTTTGCCACGAATGCCGACGATTTTGATACAGCCGAAAATTACTATAAACAAGCCTTAAACCTCAAACCGGGAGATATGGACGGCCACTTTAACTATGCCAATATGCTTTACCGCCAAAACCGCCTGCCGGAAGCCTTGGAAGAATACCGTGCGGCTGTAATAATTGACCCTGAACGTTTTGAAATCAGCAACAATTTAGGATTAATACAAAAAGACCTCGGCGAATACGAAGAAGCATTAGGACTGTTTTTTAATGCATTCCTAAAAAATCCCGAAAGAGAAGAAATTTCCGTCAATCTGGCAGAAACATTAACCCTGCTCCACCATCAGGACGCAGAGAAAGCTTTAAAAATTGCCGAACAATGGTTACATAAAGCTCCTGACAATGTCTTTGCACAACATTTAAACGCAGCATTAAAAGGAGAAAAATGTGAGAATAATCAGTTTTTTAGCCAAAAGCTTTTTGACCACTTTGCTGGTAATTATGACCATGTCTTACAAAGGATCGGCTACCAAGTTCCGGGAAAACTCCGAGAGATTACGGGAGAAATTAAAGGTACCGCAATCGACTTGGGATGCGGGACTGGTCTCGTTGGCGAAGTTTATAAAACCGATTCTGCCCAACTTATCGGAGTTGATATATCCGAACGAAGCCTCGACCAAGCCAGAGGAAAAGAAATCTACAAAGAACTCATAGCTGATGACGTGCTCCATTTTTGCCAAACACGCCTGAAAGACTATCAGCCGGATATTATCTTTGCCGCAGACGTTTGCTGCTATATCGGGCAGTTGGAGGAATTAATTCGCGCCTGCCGGCCATATCAGTTAGCCTTTTCAATTGAACTGGCCGCAACCGAAGTCGAAGACTGCCGACTTGCGCCTACCGGACGTTACCAACATAACCCGCAATATATTGAACGTCTGCTGCGCGAAAATGGTTATACAAATATTAACCAATACCCCTTAATCTTAAGGCAGGAATGCGGACAGAATGTCAAAGGGGTAATATTCACGGCGGCATAAGGAGCAAAACCATGACAGCAGAATTGATAGACATCTATGATGAAAAAATGAACCTTCTGGGCACAGCCACCCGCGAACAGGCTCACCGCGAGGGATTATGGCACACATCCTTTCACTGCTGGCTGGTCCGCCTTTCTCAGGATAACCGCCCTCAAGTGCTCTTGCAAATCCGTGGCAAAACTCAAAACCACCCTTCCCTGATAGATATATCTTCTGCCGGACACTTGTCTGCCGGCGAAACTTCCCACGACGGAATTAAAAATATCGAAAAAGAACTTGGCCTTAAAATCGACTTTTCCAAATTAGTCAAACTCTTCACGGCTAACCATGTATACCGCAAGAATGATTACATAAACCACGAATTTAACCCGACTTACCTGCTGGAAGATACAACACCGCTGACCGATTACAAATTAAATCCGGATTTGGTCGACGGCATTTTCATTGCTGATGTTGAAGATGTGCTTAACCTGTTCAAACACAAGGTTGATAAAATTTACGTCAGCGGCCTGCGGCTAAACGGCCAAAAGCAATATGCTCCTCATGCCGGAAATATTGCCCGCTGCGAATTCGTTCCGCATACTGACCAATATTTTATTAAAGTTATGGAAACCATTCAACGCTGGTTCAAAGGGCAAGCCATTGATAACCAGGCTTAATACATCGCATTTCACACAAATTATTGAGCTTTGGGAAGCTTCCGTGCGTGCTTCACACCATTTCTTAAAGCCGGAAGAAATCAGCTTTTACAAACCGTTGGTTCTCAAATATGCTTTGCCTGAAGCAACGCTGTTTGGAACAACCGACCAAAATAAATTAACCGGTTTTATCGGACTTCGCGGCAACAAAGTAGAAATGCTGTTTATCCACCCTGATTATTTCGGACAAGGATTAGGCTCTGAATTGTTAAACTTTGCTGTTAAAGAACAAAAATGCTCTTTGATTGACGTTAATGAAGAAAATTCCCGAGCTTATCAATTTTATCTGAAACATGGTTTTACGCTTTTATCCCGCGATGAATTGGATGATTGCGGCAAACCCCACCCTATTCTGCATTTACATCTCTGTCAAAAAGGATTATAATAACAACATAACCTGTTTAACAACAGCGGGAATTAACCATGAAATATGTATTAATGACCGGATTGTTGTTTGGCGCTTTGGCCGCCTATCGCCACAGCTTCCCCGCAGGAGCTGCCGTATTGGTTACCGTAGCCGCCGTCATAGCCCTAAAAGGCTTGGCACAAAGCATCAATTCCGGAAAATAACATACAATTTTCCCAGATTTCCTCTCCATACCTGTTTTTATGGATAATTTTCTTAGGGCTGTCCCTTTAATCAATAATCTCAATAAATTTAGAATATCTGTTCCGGCATAATTCCGCCTGTTTGACGGCAACATCCCGCATAATCTGATTTTCATATTCCTCCAAGAAATATGCTTCCGGGACAACATTTAAAATACCGTCAGCCTCATTATAATCCAAAATCAAACCGATAAGCGGCGCTTGAATATCATGCGCCCTCATCTGCTGATAATAATCTTTGGCAATTTTAAACTTAACAGCGGAAATTTCCCGTTTTTCCTCCTGCGCCTTAACATAAGCGGCAGCCGTTTCAAAACGGATATAATTTTGAACCAAAACCGGATAAAATTCTTCCATCACCTGATATTCGTCACTCATCACCATTTTCCTCAGATTATAAGACTTAATATCTTTTACGGCGCGAAACTGTGCTTGTCAAGAACATCCCCCTTTTTCCATAAAAGCCCTACGTTAATTTGTTGCTTAGCGAGCATTTCGGTTCGAGCCTGTCACCTTTTTCCATAAAGAAAACGCTAGCAAAGATCCCCCGTTCCGCTCAAAACAAAAGCCCCTATCTAATGATAAGGGCTTTTATGGCGGAGAGTACAGGACTCGAACCTGTGCATCGTTATTCACGATGACGGATTAGCAATCCGCTGCATTACCACTCTGCCAACTCTCCATCGTGGTACGGAGTATAGATATATTATCTTTTGCTCATCGTCAATAGGTATTTTAATTTTTTTACAAATTTATCCCAACACAATACTTAAGTATGTCATAAAGATAAAACCAATTAAAATCGCCGCAGAACTTTTTTCCTCATTTCGGCGGATATAAGTTTCCGGCAGCACTTCATTGATAATTACAAACAGCATAGTTCCTCCGGCCAGTGCCATCCCGAAAGGCACTAATTTTGGACTGAAACCAGTCCCTAAAATTCCGGCCAACGCTCCCAAAGGCTGCATCAACCCGGTTAACGCCGCCAACAAAGCCGCTTTCAAGCGTGAAAAACCAATTGCCACAAGAGAAACCGCCACCATCAATCCCTCCGGAATATTTTGCAGGGCAATACCCACAGCCAAGGCCTTCGGGTCAAACAGCTCCTGTCCGGCATAAGCCACCCCGACAGCCAAGCCTTCCGGAAACTTGTGAATGGCAATCGCAAAGATAAACAATAAAGAACTGCGCACATCAATAGCCAAACTGCCATGCTTACCCGTATACTCATGCTCATGCGGTATAACAGCGTGCAACAGCCAGATTACCCCTACCCCGCAAATAACGGCAAATATAATCCATAAACCGCCAAGATAATGATTGGCTTCCATCTGATTAATGCTTGTAACTGCCGGAGCTAATAAGGTGAACACGGATGAAGCCAACATGATTCCGGCTGCAATATTGAGCATAAAATCAATATTTTCGTGACTGTAATTCTTTTTACAAAAGATTAAAAATCCGCCCAAACCGGCAAATAAACTGGTAAAAACCGCAGCCAGCGTCCCATGCAACAATAAATTATCCATCACATCCCTCGTAATTTTTTTATTATCCGCTGATAAGTCGGAATCAAATGTTCCTCGCCGGAGAATACAATAACATCCTCGACATTTACCCATCTCAAACCGGAATTTTCCTCCGGCGCAACAGTCACTCTTTCGCTTTCATCGGCTTCAACCAAATATTGAACATCATAATGTAAATGCGCCGGAACAATTTTTCCTTTTTTAAGATGCCGCTTAACGCACAGAACAGATAAATTCAGCAATTCTTCATTTATTTTCAAATTGGTTAGACCAGTTTCTTCACTAATTTCTTTAAGAACCACTTGCACCAAATTTGAATTTCCGTCAGCATGGCCTCCCGGCAAAGCCCAAGCCTGATATATATTATGAAAACACATCAAAACCTTATCATGCGCCTTATTGGCAATCCACGCGGTGGCAGTCACATGGCCGACCAGATTTTCCCGCTGATATACCTTGTCGCCGAAAGCAGCTAAAAACTGCAAAAAAGATGCTTTATCAGCCGCTTCGGTTTCATCTCCCGGCTGATATGCCGTTATTCTATCCCATAAAGTCATTTCCCGTTCTCTCTCTCAAATCAACGTGTACATGAGAACCAGCTTGCTGTAAAACATCAACAGCGCATAATTGTCCGATTTTAACGGCTTCTACAATAGACATAGCTCTTGATACCCCAAACAAAAAGCCGCCGGTAAAGGCATCTCCTGCCCCGGCTGTATTAACCAGATTAGAAACCGGCAAAGCTTGAAAATGCTGCCATTTTCCGTGTTGATATACATCAACGCCGCCAGCCCCCAACGTTTTGACGGCCAGTGGCGGCAGAATACTGTCGCCCAACGCTTCAAATTCATTCTCATTGCCCAAAATAATATCTATTTTTCCCATATATTTAGCAAAAAAATCAGCGTTTTCACTAACAATTTGCGGATCGCTGAGCGTCAATGCAACCCGAGAAAAACCCTTGCGCGCTGCATTAATAATCTTTTTGACAGTCAGTAGATTATTATCAAGCCAATAGCCCTCAATAAACAGCATCTTGGCTTCCTCAACCAACTCCATGTTGACACTGCTAAACGGAATAATTTTAGATGCCCGCAATTTCGCACAAATAGACTTCTCGCCATCCTCATGCACCAAAATCACCGAACATCCGGTAGCATTTTCCTTATCAATAAACAAACCGGGATAAATATGATAATCTTTCAGGCTGTTAGTAAAAAAAGTGCCATACTTGTCCATACCGATTTTACCGGAAAAACAGGCCTTTCCGCCCAACGCGGCAAAAGCTTTCATAGAATTGGCAACAGAACCGCCGGCAGAAATTTCATTGTTCTTGCTAAAATGCAGAATTTCTTCAAACTCATCCATCCGCGTCCGAAAGAACCCGCCACGTTGAGAAATATGCATACTTTTAAATGCCGGATTTTCAGCTGCTTTCGTTGTCAAATCGACAATAGCATTTCCCATTCCGACAATATCAAACATCTTCCGCCCCTTTTACTAAGTAAAGCTGGATAATTAGATTAGTAATAAGGATTAAGGGCGGTTAAAGCGGAGCGTACATAAACGTACGTGAGCATTTAACCGTTCCGTAAATCCTGTATTAATAATCAATTAGACAGCTTTACATTGATAATTTGGTTTTAAGCAACTCATTAACCACTCCCGGATTAGCCTTTCCGCCGGACTGCTTCATAACTTGCCCGACAAACCAACCCATCAATCCGAGCTTGCCGCCTTTATAAGCTGCTACATTATCCGGATTAGAAGCGATAACCGCATCAACAATAGCTTCAATAGCCCCGGTATCGGTTACTTGCTTCAAACCTTTTTCTTCAACAATTTTCTCCGGATTATCCCCGGTTTCGGCCATGATTTCAAACACATCCTTGGCTATTTTTCCGGAAATGACATCAGCGCTGATAAGGCCGACCAATTGTCCGAGCTGCTTGGCTGAAATCGGGCTTTCATTGATTGACAAACCTTTGCGGTTCAGCATGGCAAAGAAATCGCCCATCAGCCAGTTTGCCACTTTTTTAGCATCCTGCCTTTCCGCTGCTTTTTCAAAAAACTCTGCGGTTTCCTTATTCTCACAAATAACCATCGCATCATACTTCGTCAAGCCCAACTCATTCACAAAACGGGCTTTTTTCGCATCAGGCAATTCCACCAAATCGCGCCGGGTTTGTTCAATATATTCGTCAGTCAACACCAATGGCAGCAAATCCGGCTCAGGGAAATAGCGGTAATCATGCGCATATTCCTTTTTGCGCAACAAACCTGTTTTTCCCGTCAACGGGTCAAATTTTCGGGTTTCCTGTTCGATTGTCCCTCCGTTTTCATAAACGTCAATATGTCTTTTTGCTTCGTTTTCAATAGCTTGCATAACAAACTTCACAGAGTTGACATTTTTCATTTCGCAACGGCAGCGCAGTTCATCAGAACCATAAGGACGAACGGAAACGTTAACGTCGCAGCGCATAGAACCTTCATCCATATTGCCGTCACAAGTCCCGAGATAACGCAGAATAGAGCGCAGTTTTTTCAGAAAAGCTCCGGCTTCCTCCGGCGAACGGAAATCAGGCTTAGTGACGATTTCCATCAAACCAACCCCAGCCCTGTTCAAATCAATAAAGGTTTTTTTCGGATCCAAATCATGAATAGACTTGCCGGCATCTTGCTCAATATGCATCCGCTCAATGCCAATATCCTTGGTGCTGCCGTCTTCCAAATCAATAGAAACTTTGCCTTCGCCGACAATCGGATATTGGAACTGGGTAATCTGATACCCCTGAGGCAAATCGGCATAAAAATAGTTTTTGCGCGAGAAAGCCGAATACTTGTTAATAACAGCATTCAGACCCAAACCGGTTTTAACAGCCTGATGAACACATTCCATATTCAGTGTCGGCAGCATTCCCGGCATACCCGCGTCAATAAAAGACACGTTTTCATTGGGATCAGCGCCATATTCGGTCGAAGCCCCGCTATACATTTTTGACTTAGAAATAATCTGGCAATGGATTTCCAAACCACAGATAACTTCCCACTTGCCTTTGGCTGTTTCAATAACATAATCACTCATTGCATTACTTCCTTACAAACTTGGCGTCAGCTTCCAAAGCGGAAGCAATTTTAAAGACTGTCGCTTCATCAAAAGCCTTGCCGATAACCTGTAATCCCATAGGCAAACCATTTGCCGAAAGGCCGATTGGCAGGCTTAACCCCGGCAGCCCGGCCAAATTGACCGAAACCGTGAATACGTCATTCAAATACATATTAATCGGATTATCCTGCATTGATTTGTCACCAATCGGGAAAGCAGCTGTCG
Organism: uncultured Alphaproteobacteria bacterium; assembly: GCA_910577205.1. Taxonomy (GTDB): domain Bacteria; phylum Pseudomonadota; class Alphaproteobacteria; order RF32; family CAG-239; genus Scatocola. Next base: position 38,979 of record CAJTMA010000002.1, on the reverse strand, counting down.
GCGCTGTCGGTGTCAGAATAGCGTCACATTTTTCAAAAGCCTTGATAAAGTCTTGCCGCACAAGCTGGCGGATTTTCTGCGCTTTAAGATAATAAGCGTCATAATACCCGGCCGACAAAACATAAGTCCCAATCATAATTCGGCGTTTGACTTCCGCGCCAAAACCTTCGGTACGGGTATTGATATACAAATCATCCAGATGCTGTCCGGGAACGCGCAACCCGTAACGAATGCCGTCATAACGCGCCAAATTGGAGGAAGCCTCCGCCGGAGCTATGATATAATATGCCGCCAGCGCATATTTGGTATGCGGCAAGGAGATATTGACAATTTCCGCCCCGCGGGATTTCAGCATTTCAATCCCTTTATCCCAATAAGCGGCAATCTCCGCGTTTAAGCCATCCGGACGATATTCTGCCGGAATACCGATTTTCATGCCGCGAATATCTTGATTCAAAAAGCTTTCAAAATCCGGCACAGCCACATTGGCAGAAGTGCTGTCTTTTGCATCATAACCAGACATAGCCGTCAACATGATTGCCGCGTCGCGAACATCTTTGACAATCGGCCCGGCTTGGTCTAAAGACGAAGCAAACGCAATGATTCCGTAACGGGAACAACGGCCATAAGTCGGTTTAATTCCTGTCACGCCGCAAAAAGCCGATGGCTGGCGGATAGAACCGCCTGTATCCGTCCCGGTTGCTCCGGCACAAATATTAGCCGCCACAGCAGCGGCCGAACCGCCGGAAGAGCCGCCGGCAACCAATTTTTCATCTTTGCTCCACGGATTAACTGCCGGACCGTAATAACTGGTTTCGTTACTGCCGCCCATGGCAAATTCATCCATATTCAGCTTGCCTAAAACCGAAGCCCCAGCGGCCAGAAGCTTGCCGGTGACAGTTGATTCATACTGCGGGACAAATCCGTCAAGAATATGCGAACAAGCGGTGGTGCGAATACCTTTGGTACAGAACAAATCTTTAATACCCAGCGGAATACCTTCCAAAGCCCCGTTTGTGCCATTAGCATATTTTCCGTCTGAAATTTTTGCCTGCTCCAAAGCGATTTCCGGCGTTTCCAACACATAAGCATTATATTGGCGGTTGTCTTCCATCGCCTTAATATAGGCGGAAGCGACTTCTGTTGCAGAAAAATCACGTTTTTTCAAACCATCAAGGGTTTCTGCTATTGTTAATTTTGTTAAATCACTCATTATTCTTCACTTTCTTCTCTAACGCCGTTCATCAGTTTCAACTGCTTTTTTAATTCCTCTAACGGAATTTGAATCTGTTTATCGCCATGCCCGGCTTTCATGCCGTTGCTGTCTATTTTGATTTCGACTGGCTGGCCGTCTTTACTTCCCGAAATAGACAACCCGTCAACGCCTAACCGAATATTAAACTTATTGCCCTGTCCGTCTTCTTTAACCAAATTAAGACCGTCAGTTCCCATTGTCACGCCCGGCACTTTTTCCTGAATGCTTTTGATTGTTTGATAAATCGTCCACACTTTCCAAGCGCCCCAGCCCAACAATACGGCAATAATACCAAGAATGGCTGCTTTTACTTTGGTGCTCATTGTTTTATTCAACCACTTTCGGAACCACAAAATATCCATACTCAGCCTGCGGCGCATTTGCCAGCACCGCCGCAGATTGATTGCCTTCGGTTACCTTGTCTTCACGGCAGGAAATATGGCTGTCATTAACTGATACCAAAGGTTCGACATTATCGGTATCAACTTCATTCAGCTGCTCAATCCAAGACAGAATCTTATTAAATTCTTTTTCAGTTGCCTCAACCTTTTCGTCTTCAATTTTCAAACGTGACAAGAATGCCACTTTTTTAACTGTTTCTTTGTCTATAGCCATTTTCTTTTCCTTACATATTCAACTTAAACAGCGGTAAAACCGTTTCATATTGTAATCTTTGTAGCATATTAACCGATTCAATATCAAGTCCCATTTGTTTAACAGCTTTATTAACCGAAATTTTTGCCCCGCCGCCAACAAGTTCGGCAATTTTCTCCTGAAAGGTCTTGGCTTTTGGGTAATAAATGATGCCAAAACGGCTTTGAGGGGGAAGCCCGCTAAGCTTCTTAGCCCAAGCCACAGCTTGGCTGATTCCGCCGAGTTCATCAACCAAACCGTTTTCCACAGCCTGTTTCCCGGTCCAAATCCGCCCGCGCGCCAGCTTATCCATTTTATCAGGCGCAATATTTCTGGCTTCGGCAACCTTGGTCGTAAAATCATGATATACATTGTCCAACGATTTGTTAAACACGGCTCTTTCTGCGGCGCTGAATTTATGGTTAACCGATAATATTCCGGAATTAGCACCAAATTTCATTTCACCCCAATTGACCTTAAGCTTATCCCACAAACCGGAAAACACCACTTTTCCGCCCAAAACGCCGATAGAACCGGTAATCGTTGACGGTTCAGCCAACAGCATATCTCCCGCCAGCGCAACGAAATATCCGCCGGAAGCGGCATAATCCCCCATTGAAACGACTATTGGCAAATCGCTTTTATTTCTAAGCTGCACCAAAGCATTCCAGATTTCATTTGATGCACTGTAACTGCCGCCGGGACTGTTAATTCGCAACACCACAGCTCTGACATCTTTGTTCATGGCAATTTCATCCAGTTGCTGAATAAAAGTTTCCGCTCCGGTCACATTATCGCCGCGCAGCGGATTACTTTGGCTTTTTCCTGAATCGATTGTCCCGTCCAGGGTCACAAAAGCCACCAAAGGCAAACGTTTTCCGCCTTCAGCAATACTACTGGCATAATCATACATATCAATCATTTGACCGCGAGCCTCATCCAAGGCTTGTTCAATCAGCTCCGGGCGATAGGCTATTTTATCAATAAGCTTTTCGTTTAATCCGTCTTCAGCAAAAACGGGAGCTTTGTCAATCAGCTTACACAGCCGCTTCTTGTCAATTCCCCGATCTGAACTAATGTCATCCACAATTTGTTCAAACAAACTGCGCCCCATTTGCTCGGTTTCTTTTTTATAAGGAACGGTAAAGCCGGAATAAAGCAGCGAAGCCGCCGCATTTTTATATTCATGCCGCGCATAAAATTCCGCAGTAACACCAATTTTATCCAACAAACCTTTAAGAAACGGCACTTCTATATTAAGCCCGGTGATTCCGATTTCGGTATTGGGCTGCATCCAAATCTCGTCAAAAGCCGTCGCCAGATAATACTCATCCGTTCCGCCGCCAAAACTTCCCATCCCGGTAGAATACAAATAGGCTTTCTTGCCTGCCGCACGAAAATCTTTAATAGCCTGCCGTAAACCTTGAATTTGCGCCAACCCGAAATGAGAATTATTCACTTGGGCAACAATCGCCATAACCCGGTCATCTAAAGCCGCCACATTAACAGCTTTTATCAAATCATAAAAAGAGATGCTCGGCTCATCACTAAACTCAGCAATTAAATCATCACTCCGTATTTCCGGATAAGAACGGTTTAAATCTAATGTAATCACCGCTCGATTTGGAACAGGCTGAACCATAACCGATGGGGATTTCAGCATATTGATAACAATCAATAACAGCAAAATAAACAACAAACCGAACAACGCAAACGAATAAGTTACTGATTTTAAAAGAATATCCACAGCCAAAGCCTTGCGCTTTTTCATCTTCATTTCCGGAAACGGACTTCTAAATTGCAACATAACTTCCCCATTCAAAATATAAGCTTTTTTAAGTATAAGCACATCATTGCCACAAACAAGCTATTCCTGCATTTTCCACAGTAAAACAATTTTTCTTATGCATCTGATGACTGGCTATCTCTTCATTTCTCCTCCTCCAGCCACATCTCGCTCTTTCTTCATAGCCACTCGCTGCTCTATCATTTAGCTTTCTCGTCATTTTTTCTTCCGTATGACATCTGAAGTTATCATCTTGAACCGCAATTTTTTATCCGTCACCCTGAACCGTAGTTTTTTATCTGTCATCCTGAGCCGCAACGCGGTGAAGGATCCATATTCAAACCGGCACGATGTCAAGAATGCGGCAGCCCAAACATGGATGCTTCGTCACAATGTTCCTCAGCATGACGCACCATACTTTTCTCTTCTCCACCTCTCCTCATTTCTCCTCCACACCGCCACATCTCGCTCTTTCTCCATAGCCACTCACTGCTCTATCATTTAGCTTTCTCGTCATTTTTTCTTCCGTATGACATCTGAAGTTATCATCTTGAGCCACAATTCTTTATCCGTCACCCTGAACCGTAGTTTTTTATCTGTCATCCTGAGCCGCAACGCGGTGAAGGATCCATATTCAAACCAGCACGATGTCAAGAATGCGGCAGCCCAAACATGGATGCTTCGTCACAATGTTCCTCAGCATGACGCACCATACCTTTCTCTTCTCCACCTCTCCTCATTTCTCCTCCACACCGCCACATCTCGCTCTTTCTTCATAGCTACTCACTGTTCTACCCTCCAGTTTTCGCGCCACTTTCCTCCATCAAAACATCCCGCCTCTCTCCATCCCATCTCTCCGTTCCACCCAACCACGCTCAGACGCTCAACCCATCGCTTGCTCCCGCGACACATCCTTTCAACCTCCACCCTATTGTTTTTGCTCTTCCCTCTCTTTGCTCAGTTGTTCTCTTCTCACCCTCTCCCCGCGCCATTTTTCTCCGCCTCTGCCCCTTGACACTCTCCCAATATCCCCCATCGGCTGACTTTCCTCCCAACTAAACAATCACAATATTTTGATTGCAAAATAAAAATAATCGCCTAATATAACTCTCGCAATCGGGAGACCGGTTGTGGTGTCTGAAAAACATCTTAGTAAGTAAAATATCCTCCGCTTCGGGGGAGTGCACGATATAAGCCTTCGGTCGAATAAGTGTGACTGTCTTACTACAGTTTTTCAGCTCCTCCGCCTTATTCATAAGGCGGTTTTTGTTTTAAAACCTCTCTTTAATTCTAAAGAGAGGGAAATAATAAAAATCTAAAGGAGCTTTGAATGTTAGAAAAAGTAACACTGCAAATCACACCCAAAGATTTGCAAACCACCATCGGGCGGACGCTCGGTATTTGGCTGTTGATGATACGCTCACAGCGCAACATCAGCCGGGAGCAAGTCTGCCGCGAAACCAAAGTCAACTTTAAAAGCCTAGAGAAAATAGAAAGCGGTCGCGCCGCCATAACCAATATGGATATCGGTTATCTGCTGGACTATTATCAGCTTAATGTCAGCGTAGTCTTGGAAGCCAGATAAAGTTTTCATTCCTGAAAAGAGAAAACGTATAAATAAAAAACCGGAGCATACCTGCTCCGGTTTTTCAACTAATCTAAAACACTAGAATTCAGACAGAACCTGACCGGATTCATGAGCATTTTTCAAAGAAACCATACCTACCATATGGTAACCGGCATCAACGTGTAAAACTTCGCCGGTAATAGCTTCACCCAAAGGAGAAAGCAGAGCCAAAGCGGCGCGACCAACTTCTTCTTGGGTAACATTGCGCTGCAACGGAGCATTCAACTCATTCCAACGCAGGATTTTACGGAAATCGCCAATACCGGAAGCAGCCAGAGTCTTAATCGGGCCGGCAGAAACAGCATTAACGCGAACGCCCTGTTCGCCCATATCAACTGCAGCGTAACGGACAGCGGCTTCCAAAGCGGCTTTGGCAACACCCATAATATTATAGTTCGGCAGAGTTCTTTCGCCGCCCAGATAAGTCAGGGTAACGATAGAACCGTTTTCGCTCATATATGGGGAAGCGCAACGGCAGGTTTCCAACAAAGAGTAGCAGGAAATATGCATTGTATTCAGGAAGTTCGGCAAAGTCGTATCAATCGTACGGCCTTTGAGTTCATTTTTGTCAGAAAACGCAATCGCATGAACCACAAAGTCAATTTTACCCCATTTTTCGCCTAACTCTTTGAAGCAAGCTTCCACACTGGCGGAGTCGGTCACATCGCATTGAATCAAAGTCGGTTCAAAGCTCAGGGTTTCCGATAAAGGTTTAACTCTTTTTTCCAAAGCTTCATTCTGATAAGAAAAAGCAATCTGAGCGCCTTGCGCATCCAAAGCCTGAGCAATACCCCAAGCAATAGACTTGTCATTGGCAAGCCCCATAATCAAACCTTTTTTACCAGCCATAAGCGGCGCAGCTGTAGTCATAATATTTTCCTTTGCTTAATTAAAAAAATTAATGTAGAAACTAATAAAGCTATTTAATAAATTATGCGTTCTTTGTAAACAATTTTTTTTGTGAGACTGGTATGTACTGGAAAACTCTGTTCAAAAAGCCCGTTAAATGTAAGTTTAAACAACAAATGAATACAATTGGCGAATTTCTGTTTTTCCTTTCTAAACGCGCGAAGAATGACACCATCTTCCGGGTAGCGGCATCCTTAAGCTACACCTCTCTTATCGCTATTGTGCCGCTGTTTGCCATCGGCCTGGCAATTTTCTCGGCTTTCCCGGTTTTCAACAGCGTCCGCGGTCAAATTGAAGAATTTCTGCTCAAAAACTTTGTTCCCACCATTGAACAGGAAGTCAGTCAATATTTTTCAGAATTCATAAATGCTACCGGGCAATTGACCACATTCGGCGTCATCGGTCTGGCCATCACGGCGATTCTGCTGCTGTCCACCATTGAAAACAGTCTGAATTTTATATTTAAGGTTAACCGTCCCCGCCGCTTTACAACTAAAATCACCCTTTATTGGACAGTTATCACCCTCGGCCCTCTGCTGCTTGGCGCGGCTTTCTCGCTCCGCGGCTATCTATTCACGCTCCAGCAGTTTATGCCCGAAGCCATGGCTGACAACAGCAACTGGTGGATAAGCGCCGTTTTGCCCGGCTTTATAACCATGATGCTGCTTATGTTGGTTTATGTTCTCGTTCCTAATAAAAAAGTCTGCATAAAAAACGCCTTCGCCGGCGCAGTAACCGCTGTCATTTTATTCTGGATACTCCGTAAAGGCTTCAGCATCGCCATCTCCATGAGCGCCACATATAAAACATTGTACGGCGCACTTGCCACCCTCCCCATCTTTTTAATCTGGATGTATCTGGCATGGAGCGTGGTTATTTTGGGAGCAGTAGTTACTGCCGCTCTTGAGGAATATCAACAGCTTAACGACAGACAGCTCAAAAAAATTATCGTCAACGGCAAGCCGGAAAAAAGATAATTGCAAAAACTTTAAAATTCCTCTTGCAAAAAGAACAAAACTAGTACATTATCATTTTCATCGGGATAACTTCCATCCGCAAATTGTATTTTCTGCAAATAAGTCGGATAACATTGACATCTATTAATTAACGGAAAGAGAAACTAATGGAAAAAGATAAAGCACTAGACGCTGCCCTCAGTCAGATTGAACGCGCTTTCGGCAAAGGCTCAATTATGCGGCTCGGCCAAAACACCAATATTGATATTGAAGCCATTTCCACCGGTTCGCTGGGAATTGACATCGCTCTCGGTATCGGCGGTATGCCTAAAGGCCGTATCATTGAAATCTATGGCCCGGAAAGCTCTGGTAAAACCACTCTGGCTTTGAGCGTTATTGCTCAAGCCCAGAAAAAAGGCGGCACTTGCGCTTTTATTGATGCCGAACACGCTCTCGACCCCAGTTATGCCAAGAAAATCGGCGTTGATATCGACAACCTGTTGATTTCTCAACCGGATGCCGGCGAACAGGCTCTGGAAATCGCTGATACACTGGTTCGCTCCGGCGCTATTGATGTCTTGGTCGTTGACTCTGTGGCTGCTCTGGTTCCTAAGGCCGAACTTGAAGGCGAAATGGGCGATTCCCATATGGGGTTGCAAGCTCGCCTGATGAGCCAGGCTCTGCGTAAACTGACCTCCACCGTTTCCCGTTCCAACACACTGATTATCTTTATTAACCAGATTCGTATGAAAATCGGCGTTATGTTTGGCAACCCGGAAACCACTACCGGCGGTAACGCGCTCAAATTCTATGCTTCTGTCCGTATTGATATTCGCCGCGTCGGCGCTATTAAAGACAAAGATGACGTTATCGGCAGCCAAACCCGCGTTAAAATTGTCAAAAACAAAGTTGCCCCGCCGTTCAAGGTTGTCGATTTTGACATCATGTATGGCGAAGGCATCTCCAAAACCGGCGAACTGATTGACTTGGGTATTAAAGCCGGACTGGTTGAAAAAGCCGGAGCTTGGTTCTCTTATAAGGGCGAAAAACTGGGTCAAGGCCGTGAAAATGCCAAAATCTTCCTGCGTGACCACCCTGAGGTAGCGGAAGAAATTGAAAACAAAATCCGCGCAGATGCCGGTCACTTAACCACCGAAATGATTGGTGACGAAGACCCGGCCTCTGATGAAGCATAAACAGCGGCAAATCTATCGTTTTGCCTATACTCGCTGACCTGAAGAGGTGTTGTTGGCATCCAGCTTCAGCAAACTCAGGCTTTCTGCAAAGCACATAATAAAACCCCGGATAACTTCCGGGGTTTTATTTTCAAAACCGTAAATTTTATTGAACAAACATAACAGCCGGACGTCCCTGAGTTGCCATTCTTTGCTGTGCCATCATCATTTCCTGCTGAGAATTGCCATACATCCCCAAAAAAGTAAGGAAATAACTGACAATATAGAAAGCAACAGCAGCAATCCGCAAAATTTTAATCAAGCCTAAATCACCTTTGAAAGGCACTTCTGCGGCATCTTTGTTAATCAAACAAATCTCCGCAATTACCCAGACCTGTACAAACACCAACGGAATGAAACATAAAAATCCCGAAAACAGGGTAATTAACAACTGAATTGTGGCTTTACGCGTATAACCAGCGTAATAGTTATGCGCACCGAATATACCGAGCAGCCATCCTAACAACACATAAGCCACCCCGCTTTTAGCTCCGCCGGCTTCTTCCGTATTTTTACGAATAAGCGCCTGTTTCAAGCCAACATATTCTTCTTCATTCAAAATATTTCTGTCACGCAGCTTCGCTAACTTTTCGAAATCGTCAAAATTTTCCATGATTATCTCCCTATAAAAAATGTTAAGGAAAATATAATCACCATTAATTGGAATCCAATATATCACCAAAAACAAACTCCCCAATCATCCCGATTGGAGAGTTTGTAACCAAAGTTAAGTAGTAAGAGAAACCTACTGAGCAAGGATGGTTCGTTTAACCATTATGCATCGATTTCCTGTGAGTTCATGCCTGTCAAAGACAACGCCCTCTGTCACCCCGTTGAGGTACTCCTGCAGTTTGACAACAAAGATGACTGCTGTCTGAGAAGCTCGGAAGCTGACGAGTATACGCACCTTGTTTATCTCGAACAGACCGTAGTAAGTATACGCGGCGATTGGAGAGAAACTGAATTTCTTGTCCTCCAGAGTGTTAACAAAAGCGATGGCTTTTGTTTTGAAGTAGCCGAGGAATGACACTTCATAAGCGTCGGCCTCGTAAGCTGTACCGGTTAACACGTTCGGGAGGCTGGATTGGATATCTTTCAGGCTTAGCGTTTCCTTCTGGGGCAGATTGGGAATTCCTTTGAATGCGGCCATTACTTCTGCAACTACATACTTTCTTTTCATTTCCATAAAAATTTTAAATTAAACAATAATAGTCAATTGCTGGCAGGCTAACATAAACTTTAGACAAAAACAAGCATTTTTTACTTACGCCAAAAGTTTTTGGTAAAAACAACCAAAATCGTCACCACTTCCAAGCGACCGAGCAACATCGCAAAGGCTAAAATATACTTGGCAACATCAGACAAACTGCTGTAGTTGCCGCTTGGACCGATAATCTTCCCTACCCCCGGCCCGGAATTTGTAATGCTGGCAATCGCTGCGCTGAAAGCTATTTCAAAAGGTTCGCCGGTCAAAGCCACCAAAACGCTTACCGCCGCAATACTAAGCATATATCCCGCAAAAAACACAAAAACGGATGACATCACAGCATTTCCGGCTGTTAAAGATCCAATTTTCACCGGAAGAACCCGATTCGGATCAGTAGCCAGCGTCAGTGACTGCCGGATAAAAGCAAAAATTGCCTGCCAGCGAAAGATTTTAATAGAACCTGATGTTGATCCGGTACAACCGCCGGTCAATGCAAAAATCATAAACAATGTTCCGGCAAATGCGCCCCACGCCATATAATCTGTCGAGCAAAAGCCGGCTGAGGTCACCACAGATATGATATTAAAGGAAGCATAGCGCAAAGCATCCCCAAAGCCATAAACGCCTTTAAACACCAGCCAACAGGAGGTTGCCAGAATATAAACCGCCAATACTTTCAGAAAAGTCACCACTTGCTGGGTTCTGAACGAATGCATATCCTGATTTTGGATAATCATAATATAAAAAGTCATCGGCAGAGAGCTTAAAATCAAAAACAATGCCGCCAGCATCTCAATTGTCAGACTGTCATAGAATCCCAAAGAACTGTTTTTAATCGACAAACCGCAGGTTGCCACAATCGACAAGCCATGATTAACCGCATCAAACCACGGCATCCCCGCCCAATGCAATGAAAAAATACAGCCCAGCATAAGCGATATGTAAACAAACATAATGCGTTTGGCAATATAGTTAAATTTGGGCATAAACTTGTCATCAATATCTGAATTTTCCCGTTGGAAAATCTGCATACCGCCAATCCCCAAATAAGGTAGCAGCGCCACGGCAAACATAACAATACCGATACCGCCCAGACAGCTGAGGACGGAGCGCCATAACAAGATGGCTTTAGGCATGGCTTCCACATTTGGCAAAATAGTTGCGCCGGTTGTACTTAACCCAGACATTGTTTCAAAAAAAGCATCGGCAAAATCAGGAATAGCGTCTGATAAAACAAAAGGAAGCGTTCCCAAAACCGTTAAGCTCATCCAGCCGCAAACCGTTATCAAATATCCCTGTTGCAGAGTGATTTTTTTGATAGCCATCCTATTGGCCAAATACAGCGACAAACCGATAAACAAACAGATTATTGACGAACTTAAAAAATGTGACCATGAAGCCGAAGTCCAATACATATCTGAAAATGCCGGAACCAGCATTGCCAGTCCCAGCACACTAATCAGATAACCGTTAATCATTAATACCGGCTGCCACATCAAGCATTATCCTCTTTATTTCAGGCGGCTACAAAGCCACATTCTTTGAAAACTTGTTGGTTACCATCATTCGGTTTATGTTTTCGCCGTTAAGATAGCACATCCCCGTAGCCACATCCTGCAGCGTATATGCCACAATACTGCAACGTACTATCTGATTTTTAACCATATTTTCCAAAAACTTCTTGGCATAAATGCCCTGCTCCGTATCCGGATTAACATAAATGCCATACAAAAAGATATATGTCCCGTCAACTTCCAGTTCATTGGCATTATGAACAGTTACCGTACCAATAACTTCCTTAGGCGTATCCAAATACACCAATGGCAAATGACGCTTAACCGGTTGAACCTTAATCTCCTGAAGCTCCTCAGCAGGCTGACGATTTTCAAGCGGAGCAATAATTTCTTTTTCTTCAGCGGCTGGCTCACCAAGAGTACTTTCGTCTTCAGTAAAACTCTCATCCGTAACAATATCTACCGGCATAACCGGGGCACTGCTGGCCCGTTCAAATATAGCCCGCCTATTAGCATTAACATCCACCGTCGGATATTCAACCAACTTATCAGTTCCTTTTGTTTCCGAAGCACTGTTGCCAAGAGAAGGAACTTTAATTTTGAAATCTTTCGGCAGAACGCCTTTGCCCTTTTCAGACACAAAATCGGTCATCATAAGAACATATTGCTTAATTTTTCCCCAGTACCAACGATGAACTTCTGCCGGTTTTACCCCGTTAAACGTCGGCGCTAAAAACAAAATCAGCAATAACGGAAAGAAAATCAGCGGTTTCCGCAACGGAAACAAAATAAACATCGCCAATTTATGAAAAAAAGCCGCCCACCCCGTCATTGGGGCGATACTATCTCTGTCTCTTCTTCTCAAACTCATTTCTTATCACTTCCGTACTTAACTTTCAATTCCTCAATTTTTTCAGGAGCAATACGTTCAAATAAAGGGTCTCCGACTTCAAACGCCTGCCCCGGCTTCAATGCCTGAATTTCCGCAGCCGCATCAAAATTATTCAGTCCCGGCATATCCCCTGTTTTCAGCCCAAATTTTGCCAGCATTTTCTCTGCAGTTTCCGGCATAATCGGATAAGACAAAATTGCATAAATGCGAATCAAATTCAGGCAAACGCGCAAAATAGCCGCAGCCCGCTCAGGATCTGTTTTGATAACCGTCCAAGGTTCTGTCACGGAAATATAGTTATTGCCGTCAACCCAAATGGCCCGCAATTCGTTCAATGCCTTTTTGAACTCCAGCTCTTCCATATATTTGCAATAATTATTGATTTTTTCCTGCAAATCGGCAATCAGCTGTTGCTCAACTTCTGTCATTTCACCGCCTGCCGGAACTTCCGCTCCGATTTTGGAGGCCGTCATTTTCATCACGCGGGAAACAAAATTACCCAACACACCGTTTAAGTCTTTATTGACAACTCCGGCAAACAAGTCAAACGTAAAGCTGGAATCAGAAGCTTCCGGCGCGTTGGACATTAACCAATAACGCCAGTAATCAGCAGGAAATTCCTTTACGGCATCTTCAGCAAACACGCCGCGCTGCTCTGATTTAGAAAATTTTCCGCCTTCAAAAGTCAGATAGCTCATGCCTTTCAGATAATCCACCTTAGTCCAGTTTTCACCTGTTCCGAGCAAAGTCGCCGGAAATGAAATAGAGTGGAACGGCACATTATCTTTGCCCATAAACTGAACATAGTGGACATCTTTAGCATCCAGCCACCAATCTTTCCAATTTCTTTCGCCCGGCTGTTCATCCGCCCATTGCTTGGTAATACCGATATAGCCAATCGGCGCATCAAACCACACATAAAAAACCTTGTCTTCAAACCCGGGCTTATTAACGGGAAATCCCCATTTCAAATCACGGGTAATGCAACGCGGACGTAAACCTTCTTTCAGCCATTTCTGAGCAATGGAATAAGCCACATCCGGCCAGTAAGGTTCTTTGCCTTTGACCCATTCCGCCAACTTGGCTTCCAGCTTCGGCAAATTCAAAAACAAATGTTTGGTTTCGCGTACTTCCAAATTAGTCGAACCGGAAATAGTGCTCCGCGGATTAATCAGTTCAGTCGGATCTAAGACTTTGGTACAATTTTCACACTGGTCGCCGCGCGCTTTGTCGTAGCCGCAATGCGGACAAGTCCCGGTGACATAACGATCCGGCAGAAAACGATTGTCATCAATTGAGAATATTTGCTTAATACTCTGTTCTTCAATCAAACCGTTTTTATCCAGCTGTTCAAAAATGTGATAAGTAATTTCTTTGTTTTCATCACTGCTGGTACGACCGAAATAATCAAAAGAAAGGTTAAAAGCATCATAAGCTTCCTTATGGCGATTATGATATTTCAGACAATAATCACCAACATCCATCCCTTCTTTGGCTGCACCGACTTCAGAAGGCGTGCCATGCTCATCAGTCCCGCAGATATACAAAACCTCATGCCCGGACATTCGCATAAACCGCGCATAAACATCTGACGGCAACAAACAGCCGACCATGTGCCCCAAATGCGGCACTCCGTTTACATAAGGCAATGCTGAAGTAACTAAAATTTTAGACATGAAGTTTCTCTCCGTTTTTATTATTTTTGCTTAAATTCATTGCCTGATTTTACACATATTTCCCTAATTAACAAGCAAAAAATCCCTTTTCCACCAAAGCATTTACCGCAATTTAACTTTTATGACTTAACCTGAATTTGCAGGCCAGAGATGGTTTGTGGAGTGTGGAAGCTCCTAACAGAAAAGAACGACTCCTTTTGAGGGGAGCCGGGGAGATAAGGCTATGCGCGAATAACCCGGACTGTTCTGTTACAGTTTCCAACTCCCCTGCCTTTAGTTCCTAAAGGCAGGTTTTGTTTAACTTGAATGTCATCACGAGGAACGTGTGACGAAGTGATCTCGGCAAATTAATAAAGCCGGAATTATTAATCCCTACCTAATCTCCCCTTAAAATTAAGGGGCTGCGAAAACAAAACAATTTTCAAATTGTTTTGTTGAGATAAGCAATGAGACTTTTTGTTGTGAGGTTGCGACAGCTGCCGAAACAGCAAATATAGTCGGAATTGTTAGGTAGGGATTTTACAAATCATAGCAAAACAAAAATGGAGTTTGAAAATGATGAAAAAAAGACAACGTACAACCAACCTGAAAAATCTGCGGCAGGACATTGCCGGAATTTTGCAAAATCTATTGACCGAAAATAGGCTAAGCATAACGGAACTAGCACAGATTACCTGCTGGTCACCGTTATATTTACAAACATTAATCAATGGCCAGGCAACACCCAATATCGGTGAGATGAATTATCTGGCATCCATATTCGGCCGGAAAATAAAAATAGAATTTGTCGCCTAATCAAACAGCCCCGGAATTTCCGGGGCTGTATTTCAAAGAGCTTCAATTGCCTTTTTCAGAGCCGCAATATCATTACCGCACAGCACATCGCGCAAAGCAGCAAATTTTTCTTCCGGCAAGTCATATAAATGCAGAGCCAAAATCTCACGGATAGTATCATCGTCAAAACGTTTTTTTATAACTTTTGCCGGATTTCCGCCAACAATAGTATAAGGCGCAACATCTTTGGTAACTACGGCATTCGCCGCAATCACCGCTCCCTCGCCTATCGTCACGCCGGGCATAATCATCGCCCGCATTCCAATCCACACGCCATCGCCGATATGCGTATCGCCTTTTCGTTCATAGGCCTCCGTAATCTTGTCAAGAAAAGGATAACAGCTGAACCAATCCGTACGATGGGTATTATTGCCGCCCATCAAAATAACGGCTTCACCACCAATACACACATAATCGCCGATATAAAGCTTATCTAATTCCCATTGCGGCTTCCAATGTTCCCGACTGTATACATCACCATACAAATAACGGACAACATATTCTTCAAAACTGCCACTCCATGCATCACTGTAATAACTGTGCGTCCCTTTGATAATGATATTAGGATTAGTAACGCTTTCGTGCAAATATTCGACTTTAGACCAATGCTTAGTCATTTTTTCTTCTTAAGAATTCAGGAAGTTCAACCAGCTTTGAAGCTCCCGCAGCGTGTAAATGCCCGCCGCCACCGAACGCTGCCGCAATCTTTGACACATCAACATGATCTTTGTCGCTGTAAAAAGACAAATTCCAACGTTTTTTCTTATTCATAAAAAAGTTGACCATAAAATCATAGTCTTTGATATTTTCCAGAGAATCAAAAAATTCCGAATAACCTTGCGGCATATTGGCGCAAATGCACTTCAAGCCATTATATTCACTTTCAAACGCTATGCTTCGTACCAAGCGGTAATTACGCACTTTTATCCAAGACAAAATCGCCCGCCCTTTTTCAACGGTATCAGCAATATTCAGCCGACCATCAAATAACTTGTCCCAGATTTCATCATCCGGCGCATTAACCCCGTTAGCCTGAAAAGCATACTCAAACGGACGCACCCGGTCATCCCGCAAATCAAAAATATCATTTTTGCCAAGCAGAATAACCCCTTCAGGAACAGGCTTATCCGGATAATAATATTCCCAGCTCAATACGATTGCAGCAGTGCCGATACGCCGCAAACCCTTAATCGGCTTATGTTTGCCATCAGCCATTTTTTCATCATATTCATTAATGACCGACGCATGATGATCAATCCATGTAAAGTCAATTTTTTCATTTAATTCAAACATAAAATCGACCGGCAGCGCAAAGTCGCAAACCACAACCTTATCTTGACTGCGAATATAGTCATAAGGAATGTCCATATCATGATTCAGCCCAAGCAGTTCGATCCCGGGATAAACCGTTCTGACAATAGCTCCAGAACCCTTGCCGTCATTGTCCGCCACATGATAAATGCATAACATTTCCCTAATTCCTTCTAATCTTCTATATCAATCTTCATATTATCAAAGGCCGGAACCACATTCTCAGGTGTCGCCGCCATAATTTGATTATAATCACATTCCGTTGCCATATGGTTAATAACCGCCCTTTCGGGATTAATCCGCTCAATCACCGCCAATACATCTTCCAACCCGGCATGAGCCGGCTGCCCATACGGCGTTGTCAGCGGCAAAACCAACAACTTCGGGCGGCGCAATATACGCTTATAGCCGCTCTCGGCGATAACCTTGAAATCCGCAATATAAACTATTTCGCCATCATTAAAAATATAGCCCAAACATTCCGGACAATGGTGCAAAAGCTTAATCGGCGTAATTTTTAACCCTTTAATTTCAAACGAATGATTAGCCTTGATAATATTCGGCACCATACTCGGCAGCCGCACCACATCGTTAACCTTATTTGGCTTGGAAAGCAGATAAGGAAAACTGTGCTTAATATATCGTACAGTCTTACTTCCGGCATAAAAATTCAAATTTTGGCGGATAATGCGGTTAATTTCCCGAATATCATCAATCCCGTGTACATGGTCTGCGTGCGCATGAGTATATAATATCCCGTCCAAATAACGAATATCATTAGCCAACAGCTGCAACCGCAAATCAGGAGATGTATCAATCAACAAACGGACATCGCCATATTCCAAATAAACAGACGTCCGGGAGCGACGATTTTTCACATTTTCAGGATCACATACCCCCCAACCGCGCCCCAAAGACGGCACACCGGGCGCAGCACCGCTGCCCAGAATAGTTAACCTCTTCATTTGTAATCATATCTCCCTTTGTCGCTGGCCTTGCGAAACAAACGGTAAAAATTATCAGACGTAATTTGCGCCAGCTTTTCCAGCGGGATTTCGCGAATTTGCGCCAGCTTTTCTGCCGTATGCAACACAAAGGACGGCTCATTGCGGCGGCCGCGCTTAGGCACAGGCGCTAAAAAAGGAGAATCTGTTTCCACCAAAATCCGCTCTATCGGCAATTTGGCGAAAACCTCCCGCAATTCATGGCTCTTATTGAAAGTAATAATCCCGGAAGCCGACAAATAAAAACCGATAGACAACCCGAAATCCGCCAACTCCTGCGAGCCGGTAAAACAATGGAACTCACCGCTGAACGGCTTTTCCTTATAAGCATCTCCCAAGAGCGTCATCGTATCTTCTTCCGCTTCCCGCGTATGGATAATCAACGACAAACCGCTTTCCTGCGCCGCCTTGATATGCTCCTTAAAAACTTTAATCTGAATATCCCGCGCACAGTTATCATAGTAATAATCCAAACCACATTCGCCGATAGCAACCACTTTTTTATGCTGCGTTTGCGCCAGCAAATCTTCTGCCGTCAGATTTTCATATTCTGCGGCATTATCGGGATGCACGCCCGCGGCCGTATAAATAAACGGATATTTTTCCGACAAAGCCAATTGATTGAACAATTCGCCAATATTATTCCCGGCATTCAGCATTGCTGTAACGCCGTTGGCTCTGGCTCTTTCCAAAATCTCCTCAAAATCTTCTTCAAAATCATTGAAATCTAAATGACAATGGCTGTCGACTAACATAGCTCTCCTTATTAAATCACTTTAATCACATTGGTGATAATATTTATCAGCGCCTGCTTTTTATCCAGATTAAGCCGTTCGGTTTCATTAAAAACCCGAATAGCATTATCCCAAGCTCCGGCCAATTCATCCGGCCGTTCACAGTTTTTCACATTATCGGCAATAAATTTAAGCACCAATTCCTGTATCAGGTAATAATTATCCTCATCACTGACTGCCGAATCACAGAATTTCAACAAATCAGCAATACTGAACTTATTCTTGGCATAAACAATCTTACACAAATCATCATACTTGGTCAAGGCAGCATTATCCGCATAAGCGATGGCTTTCCCGATACTCCCGGAAGCAATCTCCACCAAGCTTTGTACGGCTTTTTCAGCTAAAGACGGACGATAACGCCGCAACAGGCTTGCCACATGATTATCAGCCAGCGGCGGCAGCTGCAGCTTGGCACAGCGGGATTTGATTGTCGGCAAAAGCTTATTCGGATTATGGCTGATAAGAATAATGACCGTCTTATACGGTGGTTCTTCCAAAACTTTTAACACCGCGTTGGCGCTGGCCGGATTCATATCATCAATACTGTCAACCACCACAACCCGCCAGTTATTATCTGCCGAACGCTTGGTGAGAAATTCATTAATGGTCCGCACATCATCCACCCTGATAAAAGCTGACTTTTTAAGCCCCTTCAACTCCTCATCAGACAACTGCTCGCCGTCTTTAATCGCTTTCATAATCTTGCGGCGGTCAGTATCGGTATAATCCCTTTCAATAATCTTCAAATCCGGATGCGCATTATTCACCACCAGCTTAAAAACCGGATTATTTTCGCTGACCTCCAAACTGGTATATTGCTCTTTTTTCTGCGCATCCGCAGCCAGCAAAAACCTGGCAAAACGAAAGGCCAGCGTTGCTTTGCCAATTCCCTCAATCCCACTGATAAGCCATGAGTTATGCAGCGAATTGTTTTTCCAGGCTTCTAACAGAACTTGTTCAGCCTTTTCCTGCCCTAGCAAATAACTGTTATTTTTCGGCAAAATATCAACGGTTTCGGTTTCAGCCATCAGATTTTAAACCTCTCGGCAATCACCCGGATAACTTCATGGTGCAAATCTTCAATTGATTTATCGGCATTTAACACCACAAAACGCTTGGTATCCGCCGCCGCCATTTCCAGATAGCCGTTGCGCAGACGGTTATGAAACTCCAGACCACGGCTTTCATGCCGGGTTTCCTTAACTTCCATTTTCAATGATTTTTTATAAGAACGTTCCAAACCGACCTTGGGATCCAAATCAAACAAAATTGTCAAATCAGGCTTAAAATCGCCCACAGTCAGTTTATATAAGCCGTTCAGTGTTTCCAACGGAACTTTCTTGTCATACCCATAATACTGATAAGCAACCGTTGAATCAGCAAACCTGTCGCTCAATACCCAAGTCCCCTCTTTCAACGCCGGCCAAACTTTATTAGTCAAATGGATACGCCGGTCAGCATAATAAAGCAGGCACTCTGCAACCGCGTCAAACTTATCTTTATCGCCAGTTACCAACAACTGCCGCAATTCCGTCCCGATATCCGTTCCGCCCGGCTCTTTAGTCAAAAGATTGTTAATTTTGCGCTGGTGCAAAAAATCGCCCAACAGCTTTAACTGGGTTGACTTCCCAGTCCCCTCGCCGCCCTCAAAGGTAATAAACTTGCCGTTCGGGCGCGGAACAGGCGGAAACGGAAACTCCAGCTGGGGAATCTCCTCGCCGTCAATACCGTCCTTAGTCGCAACTTTGCCTTTGAGCGAAGCCATTTAATTCTCTCCAAACACCAGATATTTCAAATTCTCGCCGATAGTGCCGAACAATCCCAGTTTTTGCACATCACTGTCCGCTAATAACGGCACTTCAAAATCAGGTTGTCCCGGTATTGTTACTTTCACAACACCCAGCTTGTCACCTTTTTTTATCGGTGCTTTCACCGGCTTGTCATAAACCGCAGTCATTTGAACTTTAGCCGCCTTGTTCTTTTTAATTGTGCGTTTGACATTCTCGCTGACAACCAGCCCGACAGTTTTCTCTGTGCCGAACCATACCGGAATTTCAGCAATTTTCTGTCCTTTGGCCAGCATATCATAGTTATCAAACTCACGGAAACCATAGCTCATAATTTTGCCGGCCTCTTCAGAACGCTCCTTATTGCTTTTAGTTCCGGTCATTACTTCAATCAATCGCCGGTCACCGCGTTTGACCGAAGCTGTCAGGCTGAAACCTGCTTCCTCGGTATGCCCTGTTTTCAAACCGTCTGCACCGGCCATTGAATACAATAAAGGATTGCGGTTGCCCTGAGCAATGCCGTTATGCGTAAAGGTCTTCTGCGAAAACAGATAGTAATATCCCGGAAATTCTGAAATAATCCGTCGCGCCAACAAAGCCAAATCTTCCACCGACATCCGGTGATTCGGATCAGGCAGGCCGGTAGCATTAGCAAAAGAACTATTATTTAAGCCGATTTTTTTGGCAGTCCGATTCATCAAATTGGCAAACTCATCTTCTGAACCGGCAATATTCTCAGCCACAACGATGCAAGCATCATTGCCGGACTGAATGATAATGCCTTTAATAAGGTCTTCAACTCTGACTTCTTCGTTGATGTTCAAAAACATGGTAGACCCGCCACTGGCAGCTCCGCCCTTACGCCAAGCATTCTCACTGACGCTGAAAGTATCATCCAACGATAATGAACCATCCTTGAGCTTAGAAAACAAAATATAAACAGTCATCAGTTTGCTCATAGAAGCCGGCGGCACCATCTTCTGATGATCCTTGGCATAAAGAATCTGCCCGGTATCATAATCCATCAAAATCGCATTGCGCGCTGCTGTTTCTATAGCCACAGCCTGTCCGGCCGTCCCCAATAAAACAGCCCCGGTAATTGCCGTCATATAAAGCTTATGTTTCAAACCCATTTTTATCATCCCTGTCTAATCAGTTTAATCCCGCACCACACTGGCATTCTGAATACCGTAATTCCGCACTTTGGCAAGTGTTACTTCTGCTTCTTCCGGGAAGCTGAAAGGCCCTAAGCGCACGCGGTAAAAGCGTTTGCCGTCAACATCTGCGGTTGCCACATTAGTCTTGCCGAACTGCGTCAGCTTGCGGCTAAGGTCGTGCGCTGTATCTTGTTTTGAAAAAGCGCCTGCCTGCACAAAATAGTTTTTATCGGCCGCATTGGCATTTTGATACGCAGGCAACGGCTCGCTAGCCCGGTAAACTTCAATTTGTTTCTTAGGCACAACAACATTTTGCGCATAAGCGGTTGCCTTTGCCGGTTTTTCATAACGGCTGGGCATTGGTTCATTCAATAATGCAGCCTTCAACTCACGGCTTTCATCTTCCAACAATTCGACACGCACTTTGGCTGTTCCCTGAGTCTGATATCCAAGCAGCTGCGCGCCGCGCTTAGAAATATCAATAATCCGGTTTTTCGCATAAGGCCCACGGTCATTAACCCGCAACACCAAAGAACGGCCATTTTCCAGGTTGGTTACCCGCACAATAGAAGGCAGCGGCAGCGTCCGGTGCGCCGCAGTCAGGGTATTCATATCATATTTTTCGCCGTTTGCTGTTTTCTTGGCATGAAAATCCTTGCCATACCATGAAGCGACGCCCACTTCGGAATAGCTGTAATCTTCCTTCGGATAATACCATTTTCCTGAAATTTTATATGGTTTTCCGACTTTATAGCTTCCGCCCTGCCCTTTAATCGCCGCCGCTTGAGAATAAGGAGAATCCGACAGCTTCACTTCTCGGGAAGCACAGCCCGCCATAATCAGCGCCGTTAAGCACAGCAAGATATTTGCTTTATTAAGTTTCATCAAAGTTTCCATCAAATTTTAGTGTTGCTTCAATCTAAACTTTTTTTTCCGCTTCGTAAAGCTTGTTATTTTTGTCTGTGTAATTTTCGCGGCGGCACAGGAACAGCAAAACCCATCTCGGGATTATAGCGGTTAACCTTGTTAAGAAGCTGATAATCGGGATAACCGTCCGCCGGCATTTTCGCCTTACGCTGAACTTTTTGAATAGCCTCCCGGGTCTTGCTCCCCAGCTGCCCGTCTTCATCCAGTTTGGAATGCGTTATTTTATTGATAAAGGCTTGGATTTTAGCCACATCTTTTGCTTTCACACGCATGGATGACGGCGCTTCAACCGCTTGCCATTTTTTCTCCGAAGCAGCGTAATCCGCAAGCATACCGATTGCCAGTGCATAATTTTCTGAACGATTCCACTTCATGATAACATTAAAATTATGCCCGACAAGAAAAGCCTTGCCTTTTTTGCCTTCAGGAACAATAACCGCCCACTCGCTGCCGCCAGACAACTTTAACTTTTTGCCGTCAACCGTTCTAACACCGAGTTTTTCCCATTTGCCAACCGTCTTGCTCTTCTGTCGGCCTGTCAAAGCATAGTCAAAGTCCCAAGGCAACGAAACCTCCATCCCCCAAGGCTCGCCTGCTTTCCAACCGGCCTGTTGCAAATAATTAGCCGCAGACCCCGCTGCATCCTCAAAAGAGTGCCAAATGTCAATTTTTCCGTCACCGTTATAATCAACGGCATAAGCGTTAAACGTTGACGGCATAAATTGGAAATGCCCCATCGCACCGGCCCAAGAGCCTTCCATCTGATTATGGTCTAATCCCCAAGTATCAATAATTTTCAAAGCCTGATACAATTCTTCGCGAAAAAATTTCGGCCGCCGCTTGTCATAGCTCAAGATAGTCAAAGCCTCAGTCACGAGATAATTGCCGAAATGCCGTCCGAAATTAGTTTCCATCCCCCAAAAAGCGATAAGATAATTAAACGGTACACCGTTCTTTTTTTCCAAACGCTTAAACGAAGGATACAGCTCCTTATATTTCTCCCGGGCTTCAGCCACTCTTTTCGCAGTCACCACACGATTGGCATAATCAGAAAAAGTCAACACAAACTCATTTTGATTACGATCGATTTTAACCACTTCGGGAGCAGGATGATAATAATCCTCGGCATAAACTTTAGCCAATGTTTCAGAAGAAATCCCACGTCTGGACATATCTTTCTTTAATTCATCCAGCCATTGCGTATATTCTTTGGGGGCAGATACCTTTTCAGCCGACGCGGCATACCCGTTAGCTCCCCAAACAATTCCGGCAGCTGCCAGCAAGCCTGTTACCATCCACTTAGTCATTTTTATCCTATCTGGAAAATTACCTGACATTAAGTGTACAACCAAGCCCTTTAAAAAAGGTAAACTTTCTCCCAAATTAAAACAGTTTCAACACAGATAGTGCCGCCTGCGAGGCCAAAGACAAAGAGTTTATTGCCAATTGCTGCCTGGTCTGCAGCTCCAACATATTGGCAGATTCCTCATTCATGTCAGCCAACGTCAATTTATCTGCCCCTTCATTTAACACATTAATCAGGCTTTCGGTAAAATCTTCACGCGTTTGTATAACCGCATAGTTATTACCAAAATCAGAAGACATTACCAACAATGTATTAAGCGCAGTTTCCGCCTCTTGAATAGACACGTCTATCACTTTTGTATCACCCCAATTTTCCACGACAGACAATCCCAACCCTTTGGCTGAAGCATCCACTCCCTCAACTGTAATTGCTGAGCTTCGGTCTTCATTAAAAACAACGGTTATATCATTTTCTTGCAGTAAATTAACACCCTTATACCCCGCATCTTTCGCCACCTGATCAATCTGCCCCAGAACCTCATTGAATCTCGAAACCGCTTCATAACGATTATCATTTCCGATACTGCCATTCAGTTTAATGCCTGCCCCCTCAAAAGAAACTGTGACCTCCTGACTGTCTAATGATTTAACCGTAATTGTTTCGCCATCCGCTGCCGCCAAAAATTTGTCTTTCAATTTTGCATTGCCGGCAATTGCCGTATTCATTGCCTCTGCCAAAGTTTCTAAGCTTGTTGTCCCGGCCGCCGTCACTGCTACATCAACAGAAACATCACCAATTATCAAAGACAGATTCCCGTCTGCAGGAATTTCAAATTCTCCCGTAGAATGAACAAGCTTATTCGCTTCATCTTTAGCAGCATTGGCAATTGCTTTAGCCTGCTGAACAAACGTCGTAATAGCTTCAAGCCCCTCATTGGCAGCCTTGACCGTCTGCACACCCTGCCCCATCGCGTCAAGCAGCGCGCTCAAATCTTTAGCACGACAAGCCAAAGATTGCGCTGTATAATAAGCCGATGGATTATCCAATGCGGAATTAACTTCCAACCCTGTAGATAAACGTTCTTGTGTGATATCCATTAAACCCTGCGTTTTCTGCAACGACAGCAAATTTGAACGCATACTGGCACTTAACGTAACCTGTGACATAAAAGACCTCCCTGAAATCACAATTCAAAATCAAGTTCAATGCGATAACCTTAAGGCCAACAATCGATTAAATTTATCTGCAGAAAGATTTTCAAAATAAATAAACAGTTTTACGGACTATTGACCAAAAATTATCGCACCCTTTTTATTTATATAATTATACAAAAGTGTCAAACATATAGCGTTTTTATACACAAGAATTACACCAACTCATAAACTATCCCTACAAATTTCTGATCAAAGCATTTAAAAGTGAATCTCTAATCCTATATAAGTATATCATCTATCCAAAAGGTTTATAAACATGAGTCAAGTTCAAAAAATTTCACCTAAACGCCGCCATTTGTGGCTTTACATTATTGCCGCCGTCGCCTCCCTCGGCGGGCTGCTGTCAGGATTTGACACCGGTGTAATCTCCGGCGCACTTCTGTTTATCAATGATACTTGGCCGCTGGACAGCCTCACCAAAGGCTGGGTCGTCAGCTCCGCCTTAGTCGGCGCTGTTTTAGGCGCTGCAGCCAACGGCATATTGGCTGACATATACGGACGCAAAAAAATCATCATCGCCACGGCTGTCATTTTTGCTCTAGGATCAATACTATGCGGTTTTGCCACATCAGTCAGTTGGTTAATTGCCGGACGTATGATTTTAGGGTTGGCTATCGGCATGGTTAACTTTGTTGTTCCCCTCTACCTCTCCGAAATTTCACCGCAAAAAATCCGCGGTATGCTGGTTTCTCTTTATCAGCTGGCCATCACCGCCGGAATATTATTCTCCTATCTCATCAATCGCTTATTTGCCCTCAGCGAATACAATTGGCGCTGGATGTTAGGCTGCGGCCTGATTCCCGCCCTGATTTTAATCATCGGTATTAGTTTTCTGGGAGATACGCCGCGTTGGCTGATTAGTAAAAAACGTGAAGACGAAGCCAAACACATCTTCAAAAAAATATCACCCGAAATCGACATAGACAGGCACATCGCCGATATTAAATCCTCAATGGAAACACCAGATAACGCGAAAAAAACTGCCTCCAATTTCCAACCATGGATGCTCACCCCTCTGCTTATCGGCATAGGCATGATGTTTATGCAAATTTGCACCGGCATTAATACCATCATCTACTATACAGCCACCATTTTCACAGCTGCCGGTTTTACCGATACCCTAAGCGCTCTCTACGCAACCATCGGCGTCGGCTTCGTCAACTTCTTTATGACCTTTGTCGCAATCCTGTTTACAGACAAACTGGGCAGAAAACCCTTACTTTATGCCGGATTAAGCGGAATGACCGCCAGCTTGCTCGTCTTGGGCGGTTCATTTTACCTGACTGACATTCTTGGTCCCAATCTCAAATGGATAGCAGTCGGTTCGGTTGTTGTCTACATTGCCTGCTTCGCCTTTTCTCTCGGTCCTATCGGTTGGATTATCATCTCCGAAATTATGCCGCTAAAAATCCGCGGATTGGCAATGAGCATCTGCACCATGGCTAATTTTGGCTTCAACTTTCTGATAGCGCTCACATTCCCTGTTTTGATTGAACATATCGGCGAAGCATATACTTTCTGGATATTTGGTATTGTTGGAATATTCAGCCTGTGGTTCACCTTCCATTATATTCCGGAAACCAAAGGCCGTTCTCTCGAACAAATCGAAAACCATTGGAAACACATGGCTAAATAAACGCCCCTGTAAACTTCAAAACAAACTTGCTATCTACAAAAAAGCCCGACAACCAGTCGGGCTTTAATTTAACAAATCTCACAAATAATTGTCAGACTATCTTTTTATCTGAAATAAGTTTGGATGAATTGAAAGCTCTGCCCCGTGAAGACAAGCTTGCAATGTCTGAACGGTATCTCCGCCTGTAAAAGAGCAGAGATTGGCCTCACCCCTCAGCCGCTGTGTCCTCGCTCGGCTAACGCCTCACCGGCATACACCCGTCTGCCTCTCGTCCTTGTCGAACTCTTTCCCCCAGAGTTCGAACAATTAACTTATCATCATAAAACAAAAGCCCCAAATCTGGGGCTTTTGTTTTATGGCGGAGAGAGGCGCTAAGCAAAAATGCCTTTAACACGGCATTTTTGTCTGCAAGCCCAATGATATCCTAACTTATGAAGACAGCGACAGCGTCTGAAATAAGTTTGGATGAATTGAAAGCTCTGCCCCGTGAAGACAAGCTTGTGATGTCTGAACGGTATCTCCGCCTGTAAAAGAGCAGAGATTGGCCTCGTCCCTCGGCCGCTGTGTCCTCGCTCGGCTAACGCATCATCATAAAACAAAAGCCCCAGATTTGGGGCTTTTGTTTTATGGCGGAGAGGCAGAGATTCGAACTCTGGGAGGGGTCGCCCCCTCGACGGTTTTCAAGACCGCTGCATTAAACCACTCTGCCACCTCTCCATTATGGATAAAATCATACGGCTGCTCATGTGTGGCATCATTCGCCGCCTTTCTGCTGCGATTCTAAGACCGCGGCATCAAACCGTTATGTCACCTCCCAAAGAGATAACTCGCGATTACTAGAACCTTTTACTCAAAACAAAACCAAAGGTCAAGTACTTTTTATATAATTAATACATTTTCTTATTCAACACCCTTGAAAATTATTTTCTTTTAGGCATTTTACTAACAAATTTGCTTCCCTTAACCACATAACGCCATGGTTTATCCTTATATTCTTCTGCATAATCAATCCCAATCCGCGGTGTTGTTTCCCATACGGCAACATCATCCCTGGGTGACAACCATAACACATCACCAGCCAAATCAAGGGCGTTATGTTCCCGTGTTATCCCCAAAGCCTGGCATAACTTTCCCGGACCAGTCGTCAGATTCTCAAGCTTATCCGTTCCGCGCCGCTCAGCCATGACACTCAAACCATCAACAGGCTCTAATCCGCGGATAAGAACCGCGTTAGCCGTCCCTGCCTCACCGATAACCACATTAAATTGATGATACATTCCATAAACAAAAAAGACATATGACAAACCGCCGCGCTCAAACATCACAGCATTGCGTGCTGTCTTCCGATTCAAATAAGCATGGCAGGCTTTATCTTCAGCGCCGATATATACCTCAAGCTCCGTAATCCGTCCGGCTGTAAATTTGCCGCCGATATTAGAACACAAATATGCCCCCAGCAAAACATCAGCCGCCACATGAAACGGATCACCCAAATAATCCGCCGCCGCCAATTTATTGCTGAACCGCGCCATCCCCCAACTACCTGTCAAAAAGCTTTTCAATATCTTTGATTTTCAATTCGACATAAGTCGGACGGCCATGGTTACACTGGCCGGAATGTTCCGTACGTTCCATATCCCGCAGCAAGCGGTTCATTTCTTCAATATTCATTGTTCGCCCGGCTCTGACTGACCCGTGGCAGGCTATCGTCGCGCAAACCAAATGCAGTTTTTGCGTTAAAGAAAAGCTTTTGCCCCATTCCGCCATTTCTTGCGCCAAATCATTGATAAGCTTTTTGATATCCGCATTAGCAATCAATGCCGGAATTTCCCGTACAATAACCGCCGTTGAGCCAAACTCTTCCACGACCAGCCCAAGCTTTTCCAAATCCGCGGCATTTTCCATAATCCGGGCTTTTTCGCTCAGCGACAAATCAACCACTTCCGGAATAAGCAGCATCTGCGTCGCTACTTTTTCTTCTTCAGCCAAAGCCTTTTTCATTTTTTCCATCACAATCCGCTCATGCGCGGCGTGTTGATCAATCAAAACAATACTGTCTTCAGTCTGAGAAATAATAAATGTATTATGAAACTGGGCTTTAGCCAGGCCTAACGGTCCGGCCTGCTCAGCCATAGACGCAGGAAGATTGTCATGAGGTTCATCAACCTTGACCGAATAAATCCGTTCCAATTCCGGCAACTTTGCCTGACTGTGAAAACTCTGTCTGGGCAAAGAACTTTGAAAAACCTGACGCGGCTGATAATCATGTTCTCGCATAATGGCCGTTTCAGGCAAAGCAACCTTATTTTCAAAATCCGGCAGCCTGTCGGAGATAATATCTTCCAAGCTAACCGTATTCGCTGTTTGCCGGTCACCCTGCATCAACGATGCCCGAATAGCGCTAACCAGCAACCCGCGCACCAATGCATTATCATAAAAACGCACTTCCGCTTTTGCCGGATGCACATTGACATCCACATAAGCCGGATCAATATCAAAGAATAACGCGCACATCGGATAACGGTTAGAAGCCAGAACATCCTGATAAGCTCCCTTAATTGCCCCCAACAACAGTTTATCGCGAACCGGACGGTTATTGACAAACAAATATTGTGACAAAGAATTGGCTTTATTAAGCGTAGGCAGGCTGACATAACCGCTGATACGCAAATTATCCCGCGTAGCGTCAATCAGCAGCGAATTTTCACCAAACTGCCGCCCCATTACATCCGCCAAACGCTGCAAACGCGCATCAAACAAATCCCCTTGACAAGCATTCAGGCTGATTTTTTTCTTATTATCCTCGCTCAAATAGAAAGAAATATGCGGATTAGCCAAAGCAATTCTATTAAGGATATCAACACATTGCGCTGTTTCCGAAGTCGAAGACTTTAAGAATTTCAATCGCGCTGGCGTTGAATAAAACAAATCCCGCACTTCAATCCGCGTCCCCTTATTATGCGCGGCAGGAACCACTTGTGATTTCTCTCCGCCGTTAACTTCAATCTTCCACCCGTTTTCAGCGCCTTCCTGCCGAGTAATAATTGTCAGTCTGGCAACGGAAGAAATTGAAGGTAACGCTTCACCTCGGAATCCTAAAAAGTTGATATTAAACAGATTGTCGTCGGGAAGCTTAGAGGTCGCATGACGCTCAACAGCCAAAGACAACTCATCAGCATTCATGCCTTTTCCGTTATCGGAAATCATAATCAGACTCTTGCCGCCATCAACCAAAGTTACCTCAATTGAAGAAGCTCCGGCATCGATAGCATTTTCCACCAGTTCTTTAACAACCGAAGCCGGCCTTTCGACCACCTCTCCGGCGGCTATCTGGTTAACTAAGTTTGACGGCAGAATCCGAATAGGCATAAAACTTTCCTTATTTTCTCAAACGTTTGATTGTGGCAATCAGTTGAGAAGTCGAGCTGTCATGACGAATACCCGAAGCATTGCCTTGCAATTCCGGCAAGATATTCAAAGCCATCTGTTTGCCCAACTCAACGCCCATCTGATCATAGGAGTTAATATTCCAGATAATTCCCTGAACAAACACTTTATGTTCATACATCGCGACAATCATTCCCAAAGCATAAGGGTCGATTTTCTTGAAAACAAAAGTATTGGACGGGCGATTTCCGGTAAAGCTTTTATAGCGTTTTAACTCTTTAATTTCTTCCTTGCTTTTTCCTGCTTTTGCCAACTCATGAGCAGCTTCTTTTTCGGTTTTGCCCCGCATTAAAGCCTCACTCTGCGCCAAAACATTCGCAGCCAAAATCTCATGATGGTCACCGATTTCATTATGCGAAATGGCCGGAATAATAAAGTCTATCGGCACAATATCCGTTCCTTGGTGAATCAGCTGGAAGAATGAGTGCTGAACATCCGTTCCCGCTCCGCCAAACAAAACCGGCCCAGTAGAATAAGATACGATATCGCCGTCTTTGGTAACAAACTTACCATTGCTTTCCATATCCAACTGCTGCAAATAAGCCGGCAGATAGCGCAAATATTGGTCATACGGCACCACCGCATAACGCTTCGCACCAAAAAAGTTATTATACCAAATGCCCAGCAAAGCCAAAATAACCGGAATATTATGTTCCAAATCAGCCTCAGCAAAATGCCTGTCCATAGCAAAAGCGCCTTCCAGCATTTTCTCAAAATTATCCATCCCCGTCATTAATGCAATAGATAAGCCGATAGCCGACCACATAGAATAACGCCCGCCGACAAAATCCCAAAACTCAAACATATTTTCGGGATTAATGCCGAATTTGCTCACTTCTGCCGTATTAGTAGATACCGCAACAAAATGCTTGGCAACGGCGTGTTCACCCAAAGCATCAATCAGCCACTTGCGGCAGGTTCGGGCATTAGTCATCGTTTCAATCGTTGTAAACGTTTTAGAAGATACAATAAACAACGTTGTTTCCGGATCAACCTTATTTAACACTTCGGCACAAGCCGTCCCGTCAATATTGGAAATAAAATAGCAATTCATATCTTTTGCCCAATATTTCCGCAAAGCTTCACACGCCATAACCGGCCCTAAATCAGATCCGCCGATACCGATATTGACAATATTAGTCAGCTTCTTGCCCGTTTGTCCTTTAAATGTCCCCAGACGGACAGCCTCGGAAAACTTGCGCATTTTTTGCAAAACATCATTAATCTGCGGCATAACATCCTTGCCATCTACATAAATTGGCGCATTAGCACGATTACGCAGTGCAATATGCAACACGGCGCGTTTTTCCGTGGTATTAATTTTATCGCCGCGAAACATCGCCTGTATATTCTCTCCAACCCCGCAATCGCGCGCTAAACGGAACAAATGCTTCATTGTCCGCTCACTAATGCGGTTTTTGGAATAGTCTAACAACATATTGTCCAAATTAACCGTAAATTTCTCGGCGCGTTGACTATCCAAATCAAACAAATCACGCATTTCAACATCTTTAAAATGCTTATAATGCGCAGAAACTTTTTTCCATGCTCTTGTTTTATTCACCAGTTTATTCATTTTCACTCCTTCCCCGCACCCTTATTTCCTATTGTTATAAAGCGCAGAGTCTTATTATCAAAATATTTTCTTGCCGCATTATTAACTTCATGAAGTTTAATATTGCGTATATATTCGTT
Organism: uncultured Alphaproteobacteria bacterium; assembly: GCA_910577205.1. Classification (GTDB taxonomy): domain Bacteria; phylum Pseudomonadota; class Alphaproteobacteria; order RF32; family CAG-239; genus Scatocola. Next base: position 8,174 of record CAJTMA010000002.1, on the reverse strand, counting down.
TCTTTTCAGCAAAAAATCAATTCCCAGTTTTTCTTTTTGCATCGCCGTCAAAATCTCAGCAATATCGCTGACTGACGCAAAACGTAAGTTATACGACGCCAGCAGATAATCCTTAGCATTGTCAAATTCTTCCTGTGTAACGCCTTCTTCCGCCATCTTGCGCCACTGCGTTTCCACGATTTCTTTAACCCGCGAAAAATTCTCCGGCGTTGCAGAAAACCCGCCCAACAGCATCGGCGCTTTCTCTGCCGTACTCATATAGGTATAAACGCCATAAGTCAAAGCCTCATCTTCCCTTGCCGCCAAAGACAAACGCGAGGTCAGCCCTGCCCCGCCTAAAATATAATTGGCAACATATAACGGATAAAAATCCTTATCCTGGCGGGTAATCCCCGGCGCAGCCAATTTGGCAATACTCTGCGGTAAAGGCATCTCAATATTCTTATCCCCGGAAACAAAGTCAACTTCCGCAACAAGCACATCAGCTGTGTTTGCCTTTTCAGGCAGCACGCCAAAAACACTGTCCAGCATATTTCCTGCTTCATCCTCTGAAATATCTCCGGCAATTCCGATAATCAGATTATTTCGCACCAAATGGGAAGCTGTATATTGTTGCAGTTGCTTTCTGGTTATAGCCCGAATATCTTCTGCTGTCCCCAGCGAATTTCTTCCATAAGGATGCGAACCGAACAGAGCCTTATCCGCCTCTAATGCCAAAATTTTCTCCGGACGCTCGCTTTGCTGCTTTAACAACATCAAAAGCTCAGCCTTAACCTGGTTTATATCAGCCCGGTCAAACCGCGGCTTAGATAAAATATCAGCCAATATCTCAAAAGCCCTGCCCGATTGCTCTTTAGTCGTCAGCAGCTGTCCCTGTAAATCATCCCGTCCCGCAGAAAAGCCAATGCTGATTGCCCGGCTGTCAAGCTCTTCTTTCAACTGCAGCCTGTCCAAATTCCCTGCTCCGTCTGTCAGTAACGAGGCAACCATATTAGCAATGCCTCTTTCCCCGTTCCCGTCATATGCTGTTCCGGAATTGTTGAATAAAAAGCTGATACTGACAATCGGATTAGTCTTTTCTTCAAACAAATAGGCTTTAAGCTTATATTTCGGAGAAATAACCTCTTTAACTGCCGTTTCAAAATTTCTGTCTTTTAAAACTGAATTTTCTACCAGGCTTTGCGGATGAAAGCCATTGACATTTTCATATCCCCAATAAGCGACCGCTGCAAACAGACATATGCCGCCCAGCAACTTCCAGAATTTCCCTTTTTGCAGACGCACTTGGCAATAACGGCTCTTAGACATTATTCACCATCCTTCATCGGCAACAGCCAACCGCTGACTGAAGCAGCCTCAAACAATTTTGCCGCCGCATTTTTGACGTCAGCAGCACTAACCGCCTGAATTTTCTTATCAACATTGTCGATTTCTGTCGGACTAAAACCAACCGCAGCCATCATCCCGGCAATATAAGCCGCATCCTCCGGGTTATCTCTCAAATAAACCAACCCGGCCAACATTTTTTGTTTGGTCTTGCTGAGTTCTTCATCGTTAATCTCTTTAAGCGCCTGCGCTACAGCTTCATCTAACTTCTTTTCAAAAGCTTTGGGAGCAACACCTTCCGCCGGAACTGCCGTAATGCTGAAAGTTCCGTAACTGCGTGACGAATAGTCATAAGAAACCGAAACAGCCAAAGCCGCTTTTTTATCCAAAACAAGCTTTTTATAGAGTTTTGATGTTTCGCCCTCACCCAAATAAGCTGATAAAACGGAAAGAGCGTATATTTGCTCATTTCCCGTATTATAAGACGGAGCCAAATAAGTCCTAACCAAACGCGGTGCTGCAGCAGCCGGCAGTTTCATATCCATTTGCACCTGAAACTTTCTATCCAGATTAGGAAATGAAACTTTTTCGCCAATATTCCGCGCTTTTACCCCGCCGTAATATTTCTCGGCCAAAACTTTAGCTGTCGGCACATCAATATCCCCAGCCAAAACTAAAATTGCATTATTGGGAGCATAAAACCGCTGATAATAATCCTCAACATCAGCCTGCGTAATCGCCATAATATCTTCCGGCGTTCCTCCGACCGACAATCCGTACGGATGATTTTGCCACAACAATTTGCGCAGACTTTCACCAAAATACGACAAAGGATTATTATCCACCACTTGGCGACGCTCCTGATAAACAATATCCCGTTCTTTGGCAAAAGCTTCCGGCGTTATGCGCAGATTCTGCATTCTGTCAGCTTCCAAAAACATCGCCAGTTCTAGCCGGCTGATATCCCAAAACTGATGATAAGCCGTATAATCCAAGCTGGTAAAAGCATTGCTTTCCCCGCCGTTACGGTTGACAATATCGTTAAACTTTCCGTCTTTGACTTTTTTAGTGCCGCGAAACATCAGGTGTTCCAGCAAATGCGCCGTTCCGCCTCGTCCGTGCGGTTCGTCTGCACTTCCGGCTTTATACCAAACCATATGCTTAACAATCGGCGCTTTATGATTGGGAATAACCAAGACCTGCATCCCGTTGTCCAAATAAAAATCAGACACACCGAAAACTTCGGCCCGAACCGGCATAACGCTGCAACAAGCCGCCCAAAATACACCTAAAGCAAATATGTTGAATTTGTATCGCAAAAAGCCGATATTCCCGCTAAAAGATTAACGCAATTTAGATAAAAGCGCTTGTTCGCCCGGACTAAATTCATCTGCCTGCCCAACGATTGCCGGACTTAAATCGCTGCTGTCAGCCACCGGCCGCAAATCAAATTCCGGAGGAAGCGTCAGCGGCGCTCTGGTTGAAACTAAAAATTCATTTGGCGCAGATGTTTCAATGCCCAAGGTTTCTTTCACGCTGCTGCAACCGGACAATACACCGGCCATCATTGCCAATGCCACAAAATACGCTGTTCTTTTCATTTTGTCTTCCTTTTCTGTTAAAATTAGACTTCCGGCTGCTTTTTCACCAGCATACCATGCATAATCACCAAAATCGCGCCAATACAAATAAAACTATCAGCAACATTAAATGCCGGCCAATGATACTCGCCGATGCTGAAATCAAGAAAATCAAACACCGCGCCCAAACGCACGCGGTCAATCACATTGCCCAGCGCGCCGCCGATAATAAAGCCTAAGGAAACTTGAACCATTTTGGAAGGTTCTTTTCGTAACCAGTTGATTAAAAATGCAATAATTGTAAATGCGACCAAAGATAAAATCACCACGCCGCTCACACCCCAATTATTAAACATCGAAAAACTGACACCGGTATTCCATGCCCGAACCAAAGAAAAAAACGGTGTAAAGATAATCATGGACTTATCATCCAAAACATCGGTCAAAATCCAATATTTACTAGCCTGATCCAAGACCAAAACAACCACGGCAGTAATTAACCCTAACAACAAAGTCTAACTCCTTTAATAGCCAAATCTGCCCGATATTATAGAGCGATATTTAAAATAAACAAAGCGTTGAAATAAGAAATAAACAGATATTTTAGAATAACAACAGCTTGGCCAGACCCAAAAACACAAAATATCCGCCAGAATCAGTCAAAGCAATCAAAAAAACCCCGGAAGAAATCGCCGGATCAGCCTTAAACTTATTCAAAATCAGCGGGATAAGAATACCGGCCAAACTCGCCAGCGTCAGATTGCACAACATCGCCAAAGCAATTATTAAACATATTTTTTCATCATGAAACAAAAACCAGGTAATCGCCGCAATTAATGCCGCAAATAACATACCATTCATGAGGCCGACCAGAAATTCCTTAAAAATCGTCCGTAATGTATTACATGAAGTCAGTTCTTTGGTCGCCAATGCCCGAACCGCCACCGCCAAAGTCTGATTTCCCGTCGTGCCGCCCATAGACGCCACAATCGGCATCAAAACCGCCAGCAGCGACAATTGGGCAATCATATCCTGAAAACCCTTAACCACCGACGAGGCTAAAATTGTTGCAAACAGATTGGTTATCAACCATACCGAACGCGATTTGAAAATGCTGAACGGCGATTTATAAACATCTCCCTCTTCCGCACCGGACAGCAACATAATATCTTCAGACACTTCTTCGTGAATAATATCGACAATATCATCAATATTAATCACACCGATAAGCCGCCCTTTAGCATCAACCACTTCCGCCGACATCCAACCGTATTCGCGAAACATATGGGCTACTTCCTCTTGGTCGGTATCAACACTTAAAGGGACTATTTCGCCATCCATAATATCGCTTAATTTTTCGGCCGCTTTAGCGCGAAGCAATTTGTCAAGGGCAATTTCTCCGGTCGGACGCATTTTCTCATCCGTCAGAAAAATCGTATAAAATTCTTCCGGCAGCTTTTCATCGCTCAATAAATATTGCTTAGCTTCTTTAACGGTCCAATTGTCAGGCATACTAACAAATTCACGAACCATAATACGGCCGGCAGAATCTTCAGGATAACTCAAAGAAGATTGAACCTGGTATTTTAACTCCGGCGACAATTGGCTGATAATGCTCTTTTGCTCATCATCATCCATGTGTTCCAGAATTTCAACCGCTTCATCAGAATTCAGCTCATTAACAATATGAACGATTTGATTCTCATCCATAGAGTCAATAATCTGCTCTTGAACAACCTCGTTTAATTCGGGAAAAACATCAGGATTAATCCGGTCACCCAACACTTCAACCAGCTTCTGCCGATCATGCAGGCTTAAATTTTCAATTAAACCAGCCAGTTCATATTCATCCAAACCGTCCACAATTTTACGCACATGAATATAATCTTTCTCATTCAACCCAATGAGAATAGAATTGATAATCTTCGGCCCTATGCCTAAAAATTGCTGCTGATTAAATTTTTTTTGGAAATGTTGCTTATTTTTGAGCCGGGAAGTCGGTTTATGCTTCTTTATATTTTTTTTCACATTCCCCTCCCTTGTCAAAAATCAGTTTACGCTGAAAGTTATAAGCCTATGGCAAAATTCCCTAATTGTTTCTCAATAAAAAAATAAATCCTTAACGGATTTAGTAAACTTGTCTGCTTTTGCCATCACCGGATTATAGCCCCTTAACCACTTAATCGCTACCGCCGTGCGGTTGGTGCGGCCGAGAATTGTGAATAAAAAGTCAACCGATGTTGAGTTTTTATGAAACAATCCTTGAGATGTTAGCGAACCAGGTCAACGACAGTGACCGCAGTGAGCGTTACATCTTTGAGGGAATAGTCTTCTGTGCCAAAACACATCTTTACTCCTCTCAAGCCCCAAGCTCTAATCCAGCTTAGGTTTGGTGCGGCCGAGAAGACTTGAACTTCCATGAGCTTAGCTCATAACGACCTCAACGTTACGCGTCTACCAATTTCGCCACGGCCGCACAAATAACAAAAACAAGAATGATTTAACCCAAGTAAAACAATTAATCAAGACTTTTTTACACTATTCAACATTTTTAAAAATATTAAATATAAAAATTCTGAAATTCCCACAGTAAAATAAATAAAGGCTAAATACAATGCGCCAAACCTCTTCACAGTAAAAGTCACAAAATGAGCTTAATGCGCTGATAATTTGGTTTTGAGAAAAAAGTTAAAACTGAAACTTAGATAATGAGGTAAATAATAAGAAATAAAAGCGGAAGTACCGGAGCGTACATAAACGTACGTGAGGACACTTCCGTCTTGAAATTTCTGTATTAGTTACCCGTTAGATAAGTTTCAGACTAAACGGGCATCTGCATAATTTCTTTATAAGCCTTAATCGCCGAATCTCTCACGGCAACAACCGTTTCCAAAGCCATCTCGGCATTTGATACGGCAAGAACCACGTCTTGAATATCGGCTTTTCCGGCAATACCTTGAAGAGAAACGGCCTCGGCTTTCTTACCAAGATCAACGGCATTAGTCATCGCAGAGGTAACCATTTCCTGAAATTCTGACTGTCCGGAAGCTGCCGGAACAGTTTCTTCCGCCGGAATCTTTGCCCCGATACGGGTAAGAGCCTGTTGATATGCGTTTAATGCATTAGAAATACTGCTAGTCACTGTTTATCCCCATTACTTTAACAAATCCAAAACACTGGCATTCATATCCCGCGCCGTCTGCATCATATTTAAATTGGCATCATATGTACGCTGCGCTTCTTTCATATCCATCATCTCAATCAACGGATTAACATTTGGCTGAGCAACATACCCTCTTTCATCCGCCAACGGATTCTTCGGATCATACTTAAGCGGAAACTGCGAATTATCCGGCACAACTTTTGCCACTTTTACCATGCGCGCGCCGGTTTCCTTGTCAAGATAATCCTGAAAGGTCACCACTTGGCGGCGATATGGCGCTTCCCCGGGGCGTGTACCTACCGAGTCGGCATTAGCCATATTCTCAGAGATAACCCGCAGCCGTTGCGACTGGGCTTTCATCCCGGAAACAGCAATATCCGCGCTGATTGACAAATTCCCTGCCATTTAAATTCCCTATATATTAATCTTGGTGTTAGCGGTCTGCAACATAGTCTTATACTTGCCGTAAATCGTCAACATCCGGTTATAATCGCTTTTTGTCTTGCTAGCCTCATTCAGCTGATCTTCTAACACCACGCCATTGCCGTCAATCGTCAGAGCTGTATCCAATTTAGGCGTAAAAACTCTGAACCTGCTGCTTTGCGAAGGCAAACCGCTGAGATGCTTTTCATTCGTCACCGCCATCTGAACCGAAGAAGTGCGCAACACATTCGCAAAACTTGGTTTTTCCACATCCTGCGGCAAATAATCGGGAGTATTGGCATTGGCAATATTCGTCGCCAAAACCTGCTGACGTTTCGTCAGATAGGCCATTTGCGTATTTGCCATATTAAAAAGCGACAGATTATTCAAATCCATCAATATTCCTCCCCTTATATTTTGGTTACGTTCCCCAACATAACCGGACAGATGCAATTATTATGCCAAACAAAAGCGTTGCAATTCCTGCTTCTGACGCTTACAATAAGTGAATAATTTGTAAGGATTGCATATGTCTGAATCAGATAATAACACAAAACCCCAGAATAACAACGCCGCCAACGGGTTATCCCCAGCTTATGCGGTGGCACTGGGTTATGACCCTTCTCAGCATAATGCGCCTCATGTTTTGGCCAAAGGCCAAGGGCAAATTGCTGAAAAAATCATCCAAATAGCTATAGACGAAGGCATCGAAATCCGTCAAGACGCGGATTTGGTTCAAATTCTGAAAGCGGTAGACATCGACAGCGAAATCCCGCTGGAAGCTTTTGCCGCCGTCGCTGAAATTATCTCTTATATTTATCAGGCAAACAATAAAACTCTTCCTAATGATTAAGCACAAAAAAAGACTGAGCTGCAAACTCAGTCTTTTTTTTGATTTACTTTTCACAGAAGTAACACAACCGGACACAGATATCATAACGCTTGGCCTCCGATTCCGGAATCGCCTGCCCGGTAATGATGTTGAACACCATTGTTTCGCCATTCTCATTCTTGTCTTTGGAACGATACCAGCCACGGTGCAGCGGATGCCGCCCGAATTTCTCAAGAACCGTGTTGACCTCCTCTACCCTCTTGCTGAGATGAGTCAGAAGCGTCAAAGGCGGCAGCTGCCACATCGGAGCATCTTTATCTTTGCGCCGTTCTTCCAACACCTTTTCCCAGCCGATTTTCCAGTTTGTGGATATATCCAGGCAATATTGTCCAAGACGGATTGCAAAGAAAGGCTGACTCGGACAAAAAGTTTGAGTTTCCCGGCGTAAAACCGAACCATCAGCGATTGGTAAGGCATAAACGACAGCCAACGGCAGCTCTTCAAGATCAACCATTTTATCTTTAAGAACGTCAATAGCTTCTGAGATTGAGGATTTCAGATCCAAAGCAGCAAGCACTTCTGCCACTTCTTGCAATTTAAGTGAAGTTTTCATACAAAATTTTTTTATTGGTGAATAATAGTACAAAATTATGATTTTTCGTCCAATACTTTACATAAATCATTATACTTGTCAATAGAAAGAATAATTTTCTATCCCCTAAATATCTACCTCACATAGACAAACCCAAACCCGACCCCTATTAATTATTGACAGATTGCGGTGAGTGTGCTATGCTTATCTTAAGCTTTGGTCTGGTTATACTTGTGAGGTGTATCATGAAAATGATTT
>CAJTMA010000001.1:272564-325017 GCA_910577205.1 uncultured Alphaproteobacteria bacterium | reverse complement strand
GAATACATCTCATTGTACACCTCATATAACTGAATCAAAGCTTACTTACACTATATCACACGAAAACCGATTCGTCAACCATTAATGAGAGGCGCTTTTTTATTAGTCTAAAATAAATAGATATTTAGATGTAAAAAAACCAAACCGGAATCGTTGAACAACTCCGGTTTGGTTTGTCATATGAAGCTAATTTACAGTGCTTTCAATATATATCCGCTGACCACTTCCGAATAAAATGACGGATCGGTAATAGCCTCGCCTTCTGCAATTTTTGCCTGGTCTAACAGAATACGCGACACTTCTTCCACTTTGGGGCGCAGCGCTTCATCCCCCATGGCTTCACTCAGTTTGATAATCAGCGGATGATAAGGATTCAGTTGCAAAATCCGCGAACTCGCAAAAGCTGTCTGCTGTTGATGATTACGCATCAGGCGTTCCAAATGAATGCTCATCTGCCCATTTTCAACAGTCAGGCTAACCGGAGATTTCGTCAGTTTATCTGTTGTGGTTACCTTTGCCACTTCATCCTTAAACATCTCTGTCATTAACTCTGCAAGCTTCTGCAAAGAACCGTCTTCAGCTTTCGGCTCATCACGTTTCAGTCCTAAATCAATATCCGCCTGCGAAATATGCTTGATGGCAAAGTCTTTATAATTAAGCAGAGTCTGCGTCCAAAACTCATCAATCGGATCGACCAGCAGCAAAACTTCGATTCCCTTGGCCTTAAATGCTTCAAGCTGCGGATTATTTACCAAAGTTTTGACATCATCGCCGGTAATATAATAAATAGCTTTCTGCTCCGGCTGAACCCGGGTGATATAGTCATCCAGCGAAGTTAAACGTTCCGTATCATGCGTTGAATAAAAACGCGACAACTCGGCAATTTCGATTCGATTGGTAAAATCTTCATAAATGCCTTCTTTAAAAGCAATACCAAACGCATCCCAGAATTTTTTATAATCATCATAATCCTTGCTGCGATTTTTCAATTCTTTAAGCAAACGGTTCACTGTGCCCGAACGGATTTTGGCAATCAGCGGTGACTGCTGCAACATTTCGCGCGAAATATTCAGCGGCAAATCGGCAGAATCCACCACTCCCCGCACAAAACGCAGATACGACGGAATTAACTCTTCCACTTTGTCAGAAATAAACACCTTGTTTACATACAGCTTTAATCCAGTTTTACGATCCGGCTGAAACAAATCATAAGGTGCTGCTGACGGAATATACAGCAAACCAGTGTATTCAATATTTCCTTCGGCTTTGAAATGCAGCGTCAGCCACGGTTCATCAAAATTCTTTGAAATATGGTGATAAAACTCTTTATATTGCTCCTGCGTAATCTCGCCTTTATTTTTTGCCCATAAGGCAGACCCGGTATTGACCGTTTCTTCTCCGGCTGCGCCCAATTCCAAAACAATCGGATAATCAATATGGTCGGAATAAGTACGGATAATCTGGCGCAAATAAATCGTATCCGTAAATTCTTTGGCATCTTCTTTCAAAAACAGCTTAATAGATGTACCGTTGTGGTCACGCTGCCCCTCGCTGATTTCAAAGCCGCCGATACCGTCGGAAAGCCAAACCCATGCCTTATCTTCCCCTGCGCGGCGGGTCGTGATTTCCACTTTATCCGCCACCATAAATGCCGAATAAAAGCCTACGCCGAACTGGCCGATTAAATCCACGGCCGAACCGTTGTCTTTCACATTCTTGACAAACTCTGCCGTACCCGACTTGGCAATCGTTCCCAGATGGTTAATTAAATCATCGCGGTTCATGCCGATACCATTATCTTCAATAATCAGCGTTCTGTTTTCGGCATCGGGAATAATCTTAATTTTTAAACCGCCGGCATCTTTGGCAATATCAGGATGGGTTAAAGCCAGATACTTCAGCTTATCCAAAGCATCGCTGGCATTTGAAATTAACTCGCGCAAAAATATCTGCCGTTCCGAATACAGCGAATTAACCACAATATCCAACAACTTGCCAACCTCGGCTTGAAAATTCATTTTATCACTCATTTTAATTCTCCGGTTACATGATTTACTCATAATATGGGAAGCAAAACCGCCCGGCGCAAGGCTTACGCGCCAAATATTCATCCCGAAATGTTTTTTTGCTTGATTTTATACCAAATCCGGCTAGATTATGCACTGACAAATGACTAACTAACTAGGAGTTAAATTTATGGTTTCTGTTGTAAACGATTCCTGCATCAAATGCAGATCCTGCGTTGAAGTTTGCCCGGTTTCCGCTTTCCGTGAAGGCGACAGCCAAATGGTTGTAGATCCGGATACCTGCATTGATTGCGGCGTATGCATTTCCGAATGCCCGCAGGAAGCTATCAGCAACGATGCTGACGCTGACCCGAAATGGGTTGCTTTCAATGCCGAAAAAGCTGCTGAATGGCCGGAAGCATAATCTTTCCGCATTCAAAAATTCAGCCTCTGCTCAGCAGAGGCTTTTCTGTATCATAAATAAATTCTGTTCCATTTCCCTTTAGCCCAATAAAAAAACCTCCCAAGAGGAGGTCTTTTAATTCTGTGTCGAGAAGTTTTGATTTCAAGCAATCAGCGAACGTTTCCTCTTACAGGAATATTGCTCATTTCAGCAGTTTGTGCAGCTTGCAATGCTTTTTCCGGAGAATGAGCTTTTGTATTGGCACCGCCCAAATCTTCCCCCCCGGAAGCTAAAATTTTCGCAGACAACAAGCTTTTGCTTGCATCTGCCTGACGCGCTTCAGCACTGCCCAAACCATTAAATCCCCGAGAAATCAAAATCTCTGCAACCAAACTATGTTCTGGGGTATATGTCTTCTCGCTTCCTCGCCCGATACTTTTAACGCCGCCTTCCAAAGAAAACTCTTTTCCCTGCGGCAAATTTGCCATGTTAACCATAAAACTTCTCCTAAGATTTTTTTATTGATTCTTTTTTATCTCTTTTGTCTATTATCGCAATATAAATATCTTTTGTCAACACTTAAACTGACACTTTCTTAAAAATATAAGACAATAAAACAATTTTTCTAGTCGTATTTTTAACCTTTATACAATATACTGCACACAAATCAATAAAATATCCTTAACAAATAACATTTTGCAGGGAAAAGATGTCTTTATTCAAATCAATAGCCACCTTTGGCGGCTTCACGCTTATCAGCCGTTTCACCGGTTTTGCCCGCGATATGATACTGGCAAATTTTTTAGGCGCAGGCGCAATATCCGATGCTTTTTTTGTCGCGTTCAAACTGCCGAACTTATTCCGAAGCCTGTTTGCCGAAGGCGCTTTCACCACGGCATTCGTGCCTATGTTATCCCACAAACTGGTTTCAGACGGCCGGGATGATGCCGTTCGTTTTGCGGCTCAGGCTATCTCGGTATTGACCTTTTTTCTAACCTTTTTTGTTATTTTGATGGAATTTTGTATGCCGTGGGTTGTTGAAATAATGGCTCCCGGATTCGCCGATAATCCTGAAAAGATGGCCTTATCCGTTGAGCTGTCACGAATTACTTTTCCGTTCTTGCTCTTCATTTCCATAGTTTCCTTTCAATCGGGAATCCTCAATTCTTTCGGCAAATTTGCCGGACCGGCTGCCGCACCGGTAATTCTCAACTTAACTATGATTGTTTCTGTTTTTGCATTTGTTCCTTTTGGCGAAACACCGGCTCACGGCATCTCTTGGGGGGTAACCATTGCCGGGCTGATAGAAATTTTATGGCTGTCAATTTTCTTAAAAAGGATAAATGTACACATCAAACCCCAATTCAACATTCGGGCACTGCTGCGTAATTCGCAAATCAGAACCTTATTCAAACGCATCGCCCCGGGCGTTCTCGGCGCAGGAATTTATCAGATTAACATGGTGGTTGATACCATTATTGTATCATTGGTCGGCACGGGTGCAATCTCTTGGCTCTATTATGCCAATAGGATTCAACAGCTGCCGCTGGGCGTTGTCGGCGCGGCCATCAGCGTCGCCTTGTTACCGATATTATCCCAGCACCTCAAAGCAGGAGAAATCTCTCAGGCAAGACAAACGCAGGACAAGGCTGTCGAATACGGCGCATTACTGTCCATCCCTGCGGCAATAGCCCTGATTACCTTAGCCGAGCCGATTATTGACATTCTCTTCCGGCACGGCAAATTCACATTTGAAGATTCGCTGATGACCTCGCAAGCCGTCATCGCCTATTCCATCGGTCTGCCGTCTTACGTCATCGTCAAAGCGTTAGCCCCCAACTTTTTTGCCCGTGGCGATACCAAAACCCCGGTAAAATACAGCATTGTCGTATTCATCACCAACCTCCTGTTTTGCGTCGCATTGATGAAACCTTTCGGACACATCGGCGTTGCTTCGGCAACAACCATTGCCTCCTTTGTTTCGCTCGGGCAATATCTGCGAGGGCTGAAAAAACGGGGCTATTGGAACTACACATCCGAACTTAACCGCAAAATTTTAAAGATTTGCCTCTGTTCGCTGGTTATGGGAGGGATTATCTATGCTGCCAGATGGGCCTTACATGACAAACTGGGCGATTGGCTGCTGCTGCCTTATGCTGTAAAACTCCCGCTTTTTGCCGGATTATGCATTTTGGGTGTTGCAACTTTTTGCATAATGGCTAAACTAACTGGTGTGCTTTGTGTCACAGACATTATGAAAATGCTCCTAAACAAAGGAAAGAAAAATGCTCAAAACCAAGCTTAAAGACTGGCTTTTGAAAATAACAGCGCCCTTCCGCCGCATAACCATGCCCAAGATTGCCTTTTCAGCCGACAGCGCAATCGATAAACTCATGGCCTTTTTAAACTCCTGGTGGCACACGCTGATTATCGCCCTTGCGGCTATCGTTTTTCTCTACTATCCCTTAGGCGGACTGCTGGTCAGCAATATTGACCGCAACATCGGCTATGAAATAAATGAAACCCATCCCGAACAATCCGCAACCGTCGAAATGATGGCTTTTATTGTCAACCGGGAAGTCAACGAAAAGATTTGGACACCCAACCTGCCCTTTTTCTATCCGTCTTATTTCTTAGACAATATGCCTAATTTTCAATTAGGAATGTTTGATGCGCTCAGCAAATTTGCTTCCTCTTTTGCCAAACGGGCTGATAAAAAGATAAATTCTGCCGACAAACCTTCCCACCTGACGGCCGCCGCCGAATTATTGCGTTACCCGGGAACAGTATGGATGTTTTCAGCCGAAAACAAACTGCTGCTTGCTCCCTCCGCAAATATCCAATATCGCAAGGCACGCCGCCAGCTGACCGATTATAATGCCCAGCTGAGCGCCGGACGGGAAACTTTTTACCGCAGCCCTGACGATTTGGCATACCTTCTTAACAAAACACGCATAAACCTGCGTAAAAGCAGCACCCTTTTAGAAGACCACATCCGGGAGGAAAGCTCCTCTTGGTGGGACAACAAAGCAGATGACGTGTTTTATTATCAGCAAGGCAAAGCTTACGCTTATTACCTGCTTTTTAAAGCCTTGGGATATGACTATAAGGAAATTATCGTCCGCGCAGACCAATACCGCAACTGGACTAGCCTGTTAAAAGCGCTGGAAGACGCTTCCTCCCTGCAGCCGGCCATTGTCCGCAACGGCGAGTTAAACAGTCTGACAGCGCCAAACCACTTGGGCTACTTGAATATGTATATCAATAAAGCCCGCAGCCTGATGGCACAAATCATCAAATCTTTACAACAACCTCAGCCCCATAGGAATTAATAATAAAATGCTGATTGAAACACAGGAAACCCCTGACGCTAATGTCTTAAACTTTTTTCCGCCCGCGCAAATCCTCAAAAGCGGAAGCGCCGAATTTGTTGATGCCAAATCTTTGCGCAAATCGCCTTTAGCTGAACAGATTTTTGATATTGGCGGCATTAAGTCACTGTTTATGACTGCCGAAATGATTTCTGTCACCAAAGAAGAAGACGCTTCATGGGATGAATTAAAACCGCAAATTCTGGCAGAAATAATGGATTATGTTTCTCTGGGCGGAGATACCGCAGCCCTTCCAGCTGAAACCTCTGCTGATGAAGCGGATGTCGTTAACCGCATTATCGGGCTGATAAATGCCCGCATCCGTCCGGCCGTCAAACAAGACGGCGGCGACATCGTGTTCAAAAGCTTTGACCAGGGCATCGTTTATGTGGAAATGCGCGGCAACTGCGCCGGCTGCCCTTACGCGATGGTGACCCTCAAAGAAGGCGTTGAAAAAGTGCTCAAAGCATATATCCCTGAAGTCAAAGCCGTCAAAAATTTTGAAACAGCCGAAGCATGAAACACCTGCTCAACTTTATATTCCTGATTCTCTGTTGCTTTTTGAGCGGAGCAGCTGCCGCTCAACCGCAGGAAAATATAGAATATAAAGCTGATGGCATATATGTTAACCAAATCACGGTTGCCGAACTGGAAGAAATGTATCGGCTCTACGGCTATAAAGACTATATTTATATGCGCGACTGGGTCTACCCGCCCATATTCCTGACTCGCTTGCCGAGTGATTTTGCCCAAATACCTGATCCGCAAAAACGCAATAAACTGTTTTTGCAGATTCTCGGACCTTTGACGCTGAAGTTAAGCGATGAACTGATAGCCGAAAGAATAACGGTTTGGGAGATTGGCGAACAGTTTAAGAAAAGCCACAACCTTTCGCCGGAACAAGAACAGCTATTAGATAAAATGGCTGAAAAATATGATGTCTTTACCCGCCTCAAAGGAGAGCGCCGCTACGCATATATTCTCAGAGAACTGATGTTACGCGTTAATAAAGTTGCGCCATCCCTGCTGATGGCTGTTGCCGCCATAGAAAGCAACTGGGGCACAGCCCGTCCGGCAACGGAAGGAAATTCGCTTTACAGGGAGCTTCTGTGGTATTCTGATGAACCGGGCCTAACCCCGCAAGACGAAACGGAAGATAAAAGTTACAAGTATAAAATTTTCCCGTCGCTGCTGGATTCAATGCGCTCTTACACCCATAAACTTAACAGCGGCGTTAACTACCACCAACTGCGTTTTCTTCGTGCCGAAATTGAAAGCCGCGACAAACCGGTGCTTGGCCGCGCATTGGCTAACGCCATGATTTTTGATACAAATCTCCCAAATTTTGCCGGCCTGCTTGACTATACCATAACCTTTTATGAACTGACAAATTTTGATGAAGCATCTTTAGGCGATATTGACTGGCTTGATGCAAAACTCGAAAAGAACCGCTAGAATCTCGACAAAATTTTGTAACAAAACATTAATTATTCTTTTCATTTTATTTATTCTATGATAAAAGATAAATAAAAATAAAATGGACTACCAATATGCTGAAACCAGGCCTGACCAAACAAGACATTGACAGATTGTCCCGCGACTTGTCGGTTGAGAACAAATCCGTCACAGCGCAAAAAGTTTCCGCCTATTATAACGGCACGGACATCAGCGAGCGCGGCCGCAAACTGGCAGAAGACATCTTCCGCCTGATGGTTGCAGACGTTCAGGTCAAAGTCCGCGAAGTCTTGTCAGAAAGCTTAAAAAACTGCAAAACCCTCCCTCGGGACATCATTCTTAAATTGATTAATGATCAGGACAGCGTGGCCGTCCCCTTCATCAAATATTATGCAAACCTGACAAATGAAGATTTAATCAGCATTCTTGAAGCGCAGAGCATCAGCAAACAAAAAGCCGTTGCCCAGCGCAAAAACCTCTCGGAAGACATTTCCCAATACATTGTCGACAAATGCCCGGAAGAAGTTGTTGGCGTATTAATCTCCAACGAAAGCGCCAAGATTGTCGAAAAAACCTATGATTCCATTATCGATAAATATTCGGAAAGCGATGACATCAAAAAACATCTTGTTTATCGGTCAGATTTACCGGTTTCCGTCATTGAGAAAATTGTAAGCTCGCTGTCAGACGAATTGCAGCGCCGCCTGGTAATTATCCATAAACTGCCGGACAACATCGCCGCAGACATTGTTGAACAGGTCAAAGAAAAAACCACGCTCCGCATTTCGGAAGAATACAGCAATGACAAGCAAATTGAAGAATTGGTACACCAGCTCTACAGTGCCAATCACTTGACACCTTCGCTGGTTGTCCGTTCTATCTGCATGGGTGATTTAAAGTTTTTTGAATACGCATTGGTCTATCTTTCTAACACGCCGCTGCTTGAAGTTCGCAAAATACTTTTTAATCTTCAGGTCGACTTCATGATTCGCAACCTGTTGCGCAAGGCGTTTATTCCCAAAAGTATGTTCCCGGCGGTCTTTAGCGCTTTGAACGTTATCCGCGACATCCGTTTCGGCTGTCAAAAGAGCGAACGCGCTTCTTTCATCCATAAAGTTATTGAACGCATTCTCTCTATCAGCGCCGCCAGCGAAGAATTAAGCGAAGAAGACGTTAATTATCTTATCTCAAAAATCAGTTAATTGAGTATTTCTTAACCAACTTGGTTTAAGATATAAGCCTGGCAAACTAAGGAGTATAGCTTGTGGCTTTTACAAACGCGCGCGATTTAACCTCAATACTGCAGCTCAATGATTTGGCGCTGACTGAATCCAACCATGCCGAAGTGGTTAAGAAAATTATGGACACCGCTGCAGAACTGTGCCGCGCCGATGGCTGTTTGTTTTATAACGTTAATGACGAAAAATTTCTCAGCCTGACATACCTGACAAACAAAAGCCTTAAAATCACCCGCCGCGGTTCTGATAATCTGGTTTATGCCCCGACAATATTTTTGCCCGAACAAAAAAACCGCCCTCAAAAATCCATTGCTGAAACTTGTTTTTTCACCAGAAGCGTCATCAACAGCGATAATATTTACGCCAACAAAGACTTTGACAACCGTTTTTTCAGCGATTTTGATGACAGCAACAATTATGCCACAATTTCCGTCTTGAGCTTCCCGATATTTACCCGCCGCGGCTATATCGTCGGCATCGCCCAATTCATCAACCCGCGGGACGAAAACGGCAGAACCATGACCTTTTCGGCAGATATACAAAAAAACACCGTTTCCGCCTGCAATCTTATCGGCCTGTTGCTCGAAAACAAACAGCTTAATGAAGCTTACGGACAACTTTTGGAATCTTTTATTGAAGTATTGGCTCGCGCGATTGATGCTAAATCGCCATACACCGGGGCTCACTGCCAACGAGTTCCGGTGATAGCCAGGCTTTTGGCTACGGCTGCCGTGCAGGAAGACAGCGGCCCGCTGCGCGATTTTGAAATGAACAGCAATGATTGGTACACCTTGCACATTGCTTCCTGGCTTCACGACTGCGGCAAGGTAACCACCCCGGAATATATTGTCGATAAAGCCACCAAATTAGAAACCATCTACAACCGCATTCACGAAATCCGCAACCGTTTTGAAATCCTGCGCCGCGATGCGCACATCTGCTATTTGAAAAAACGGCTGGCAAATATTGATTCCGCGGAAAACCTCCAAGCTGAATTTGTCAGCAAAGTGCAACAGCTGGAAAAAGACTATGACTTTATCGCGCAATGCAATATCGGCGATAAAAAAATGACCGAACGCGATAATGCCGAACTGGAGAGAATATCCCGCATACCGTTCACCAGATATTTCAGCCGTATGAAAGGCCTGTCTTGGGCGGAAAGAGATCATATAACAAATCCTGAAATTTATGATAATCCGGCCGAGGAAACCCTGCTTCAAAACCGCGAAGACCACCTTTTTGACCAATATAACCGCGGCGAACTCTATAATCTGGAAGTCCCGCAAGGCACAATAAATAAGGAAGAACGCGAGAAAATCAACGAGCATATCGTTGTCACCATAGATATGCTGAAAGCCCTGCCTTTTCCTAAAGAATTATCTAAGGTTGTTGAATATGCCGGCGCGCATCACGAGCGCATCGATGGCAAGGGCTATCCCAACGGACTGACCGGCGACCAAATGTCCGTCCCATCCAAAATCATGGCTATTGCTGACATCTTTGAAGCTCTGACCGCCAATGACCGCCCCTACAAAGAGCCTAAAAAGCTGTCACAAGTTTTGAGTATCATGCGCGAAATGAAAAACAACGGCCATATTGACCCTGATTTATACCGGGTTTTCATCTCGGGAAAAGTATATCTGGCCTATGCTGAGCAATATATTTCACCTGACCAGATTGATGAAATCAATCCGGATGATTATCTATAAGAAAAAACTTATGGAGAGAAACAATGAGCAACCTGAAAATTGAACCTATTTTATGCCGAGCCGGCAGCATGGATAATTACGCTTGGCTGCTGATTGATGAAGAAAGCGGACAAAGCGCCGTCGTTGATCCGTCGGAAGCAGCGCCGATTATCAACCGCTGCCAAGAACTCAACGTTAAGCCGGATTATATTTTTAATACACACCATCACTACGACCACACCGACGCTAATCTGGAATTAAAGCAACTCTATGGCGCCAAAATTGTCGGCGGCGCAGCTGATTCTAAACGCATTCCGGGATTAGATATCGCTCTGGAAGACGGTGACACTTTTAATTTAGGAGAATCCCAAGCCCAAATCATCCGGGTCGACGGCCACACCATCGGCCACATTTTATGGTATTTTCCCGAAGCCAAAGCCCTGTTTACCGGAGATACATTGTTCAACCTATGTATCGGCGGTCTTTTTGAAGGGACTGCAGAAATGATGTTCGAGTCTTTACAAAAAATCAAAGAACTACCCAATGATGTCAACTTTTATCCGGGACACGAATACACCATTCACGGCATCGGCTTTGCCCGCTACTTCAACCCGCACAGCCAAATATTAAAGCAATACATAGAAAATGCCGAAAACAAACTCAACCAAGGAAAACCTGCCGCACCGGTCACACTCGGTGTTGAAAAGCAGTGTAACCCTTACTTGCAAGCGCTCAGCCCGGCCAGTTTGAAAAATCTGTGCAGCGGATAGAAAAAATTAGACAAAAACAAATTTTTATGCTAACATATACTTATATCTAACCATTGGGACTATGCGTACAATGAAAATTCTATCTAAAGCAGAACGGGAGGCCGAAGCTAAAAACAGAGCACAAGCCGCTGTAAAAAAAGCCAAAGCTCCCCAAAAAGATACTAATACTGCCGAAAAGATAAAAAAACAGCTGCAACGGCTCGGCTATCAAATTAATGACGAACTGGCGCTGCAAAACTTGCCCGTTAAAGACGGCAAACTCCAATTTGAACAAATTCGCATCTTAAGCGAACGCGGTGCTATCAGCTTAAATACTGATGAGTTGGAGAAACCGTCGCCTGCGCCGCAAAAACCCGCACAGACCAAGATACAGCCTAAAATCTTCAGCATCAGCGAAGCTGAAGAAGCTGAGCCTGTTGTTCAAAAGCAGATTCAGGCAACACCAACAGCCCCAACGCCCCCAACTACCGAACAGCGGCTTGAAGGGCTTAAAAAAAGCCTCGAACAGAAAACAAAAGCCTCTCAACAGCCTGCCCCTCAAAAGAAAAACCAAGAATCCGCTGATAAAAGGGATGAAAAAAACGAAGAACCGGCATGGGTCAAAAACTATCCGGAAGCCTTAAAACAATGGTGCGATAAAAATGTTGATAAAAAAACCGGACAGCCCAAACGAAAAATTACAGAAATACGTTCCGGTTTGGATGACACCCAACAACCGTCAGTAGACATCGAAATTGCTCCAATCAGCCCAATCGCCCATAAGCGCGGTGACCATGGGGCAATCTATACAATCAAAAAATCTCCTCAACCGGAAAAGCTTGATATCACCGTAAAAAACAAAGAACCCGGACAACCTCTGAATTATGACTATTTCTATGCGCTTGTAAAAGCCGCACATGACAATGGAGCGGATACAATTGAATTTAACAACATCCGCACACCGGAATTTCGGGATAAATTATTGGCCGCCGCCCTGCAATTTAAAATGAAATTAAAAAACCCGCCAGGCGTTATCAATTTGGAAGCGGAACACCTGCAAACCATTCCTCCCGGTTGCCGCCAATACCTTGAAAAACATAATGAAGCTGTCAAAAAAGCCCTGCGGGAAAGAGGAAAAGAAATCATTCCCGAAAAAGGGCAAAAATATGGCACAGGCCCACGCGCCGAAGACCGCACGCACGCCGAAATAGAAGCCATTGAATCCGAACAGATGATGGAAAAATATCGCCGGGCTGATAAGCGCCGGCAAGAATGGGAAGAGGAGCTTAACTCGCCCTCTACGGCAGAATATGATCAACACCCTGAACGCGGCAATAACGACCCGGCCAAACGCCGTCAGCCTAAGCCCAATAAGCGAACATATTCTCCCATCTCAAAACCCGGAAAAACCAGATAACAAAAGCCCCGGAAACCAACCGGGGCTTTTATATATCCGTTCAAACTGTATAATTGCCGCCCGGAACATCAGCAAGGCATCGCTGTCAAACCGGCAAATTTAACTCTTGCGATTTATGAGAAATCACGTTAAAAACAATATAAGTTTTAACAAGATTTGAGATATTTATCATGAGCTCTAAAAATGATATCATTTATGATGTTGTCGGCATCGGCAACGCGATTGTTGACGTTCTGGCGAAAGTCGGCGACGGTTTTCTCTCTGAACGCAATCTTGACAAAGGTGCAATGACCCTGGTTGAAGCCAAACCAGCAGGCATGATTTATGCTGATTTGATTCCCGAGCGCGAAGTTTCCGGCGGCTCTGCGGCCAATACTGTCGCCGCAATCGCTTCTCTCGGCGGCACGCCTGCTTTTATCGGCAAAGTCCACGATGACGAACTCGGACAAGAATTTCAACGCTCCATCGGCGCTGCCGGCGTTGATTTCTTCACCAAACCGCTGTTGCAAGGCCCGTCAACCGGACGCAGCATTGTTCTGGTCACGCCGGATGCAGAGCGCTCCATGTTCACTTATCTTGGCGCGGCTCAAAAACTTTCGGAAGAAGATATTGATGAAAACATTATCAAAAGCTCCCGCATTATCTACCTTGAAGGATATGCCTGGGATAGCGAAACAGCCCGTGCTGCCATGCTGAAAGCTTGCGAACTGGCTCACAAATACGAAAGAATGATTGCATTCAGCTTATCAGACCGCTGCTGCATCGACCGCCACCGTGAAGATTTTCTGCGCCTAATTACCGATCATGTCGACATTATCTTTGGCAACGAGGAAGAAATCAAAGCCTTATATGAAGAAGAAGACTTTTATAAGTGCTTGGATTTGATTAAAGACCAAGTCGAAATTGCCGCAATTACGCGTAATGCGAAAGGTTCGGTTATTGTTAACCGCCGGATTAAGATTTTTGTGGAAGCAGAAAAAGTCGAAGACGTTGTCGATACAACAGGCGCCGGCGACTTGTATGCCGCAGGTTTCCTTTATGGCTACACCCAAGGCCGCAGCCTTGGCAGCTGCGCAATGATTGGCGGCATCGCTGCTGCGGAAATCATCAGCCACTACGGCGCCAGAGCAGAAGTATCGCTGCGCGGCTTTGCACGCAATCGCCTCCGCAGCTACGGGAAGTCTTTTTCATAAAAAAATTACATCCCAAATACAGGATTTTCTTGAAAATTAAATTCAAATTGCTATGGTAAAGCGAATTTAATAACAAAAGCAAAAAGCTTTAAATCTTGTCATGCCTTGAGTGTAACTCTTTGTACAAAGGAATTTTAATTTCGACGTGTACAAAGAGGTACACGAGATAATTAAAATTGCGACATGATAACTGTTGCCTCACACCGTTTTCTTTCATAAACGGTTGTGCTGGAAGGAATTTTAATTTCAACGTGTACAAAGAGGTGCGCGAGATAATTAAAATTGCGACATGATAACTGTTGCCTCACGCCGTTTTCTTTCATAAACGGTTGTGCTGGAAGGAATTTTAATTTCAACGTGTACAAAGAGGTGCGCGAGATAATTAAAATTGCGACATGATAACTGTTGCCTCACGCCGTTTTCTTTCATAAACGGTTGTGCTGGAAGGAATTTTAATTTCGACGTGTACAAAGAGGTACACGAGATAATTAAAATTGCGACATGATAACTGTTTAGGAAAGAAAAAAAGAATGAATATGAGAAATATCGCCATCATCGCCCACGTTGACCATGGCAAAACCACATTGGTTGATGGCTTGTTAAGACAAAGCGGAACTTTCCGTGATAACCAGAAAGTCGCTGAATGCGTTATGGACAGCAACGACTTGGAACGCGAACGCGGCATTACGATTCTGTCAAAATGCACTTCCGTTAACTGGAATGGCACACATATTAACATTGTCGACACCCCGGGTCACGCTGACTTCGGCGGCGAAGTGGAACGCATCTTATCAATGGTTGACGGCGTTGTCTTGCTGGTCGATTCTTCCGAAGGACCAATGCCGCAAACCAAATTTGTATTGGGAAAAGCTCTCAAACTTGGCTTAAAACCCATCGTTGTCATTAACAAAGCAGATAAAGCCGACGCTCGCGTAGATGAAGTTCTGGACGAGATTTTCGATTTGTTTGTCAGCCTGAACGCCAATGACGAACAGTTAGACTTCCCGGTACTCTACGCTTCTGGCAGAAACGGCTGGGCGGTTAAAGAAATGACAGATGAAAAGAAAGATCTCAGCCCGCTGTTTGAGTTGATTCTGAATTATGTTCCCGAACCGGCTTGCGATGCCAATGCACCGTTCTCCATGCTGGCAACCACTTTGGAAGCTAACAAATTTATCGGCCGCCTGCTGACCGGAAAAATCCAGACCGGAACGCTGCACGTTAACGATACCGTTAAAATTCTTAACAGTGAAAACCAAGAGCTGGAACGGGTTCGCATCAGCAAAATTTTGGCTTATCGCGGCTTGGAACGCGTTGCGCTGGAAGAAGCCCATGCCGGAGATATTGTTGCTGTTGCCGGTATTGTTAAAGGTACTGTTGCCGACACTATCTGCGCTTTAGATGTTAACCAATCCATCAAAGCTCAGCCGATTGACCCGCCGACCCTGGCAATGACGTTTTCCATCAACGATTCGCCAATTGCCGGACGTGAGGGCGACAAAGTAACATCCCGCATGATTTGGGACAGATTATGCAAAGAAGCGGAAGGCAATATTGCTTTAAAAATCACCCGCACAGATTCTTCTGATTCCTTTGAAGTTGCCGGCCGCGGCGAACTGCAGCTCGGCGTTTTGATTGAAACCATGCGCCGCGAAGGATTTGAATTATCTATTTCCCGTCCCCGCGTATTGATGAAGCGCGGTGATGACGGCCAACTGCTGGAACCTTTTGAAGAAGTCGTTGTTGACGTTGATGAGGAGTTTTCCGGCAACGTAGTTGAAAAACTCGGCCAACGCAAAGCTGAATTAATCGAAATGATTCCATCACAAATCGGCAATAAAGTACGCCTGATTTTCAATGCGCCGTCCCGCGGCCTTATCGGCTATCATTCTGAGTTCTTAACCGATACGCGCGGCACAGGTATCATGAACCGCATTTTCAAAGACTATGAACCTTATAAAGGCGAAATTGACAGCCGTCGCAACGGCGTGCTGATTTCATCAGAAAACGGCACGGCAATCGCTTACTCTCTGTGGAAACTGCAAGACCGCGGCCCGATGTTTATTGATGCCAATGTCCCGGTTTATATCGGCATGATTATCGGCGAACACACCAAATCAAATGATTTGGAAGTTAATCCGACCAAATCTAAGCAGTTGACCAATATCCGCGCGGCAGGTAAAGATGATGCCATTGATTTGATTCCGCCGCGCAAATTGTCATTGGAACAAGCTTTGTCTTATATTCAGGAAGACGAACTTTTGGAAGTCACTCCGAAAACCCTGCGCCTGCGCAAACGGATTCTTGATCCGATTGCCCGCAAACGCGCTAAACCTGAAATTATGGCTTAATCTGAAAAAGCACCGCAAGGTGCTTTTTTTTTACAGATAAAATTAATTAAAACTATTATATGAGAAAAGGAAAACGAGAAAGAAATATATTAAAACTCAGATAGCGTGTGGAAATAGAGTGATTTAGAAGGCGAGGAAAATTTTAGCGTACATAGAAGTACGTGAGCATTTTTTCTACTCGCCAATTCTGTACCCCCCCAAAAAACTTGGATAATGAGCATAATACGTAGTTAATTTTTTTCGACGTGTACAAAGAGGTACACGAGAATAAAAATTAACAAGTAGTATGCCATTAGACAAGTTTTTAATCCTTGCCGATTTGAACGTTTCTATTTATATGTACCGATAGAATAATGCCGAAAGAGGCCATAATAGATAACATAACCGTACCGCCATAGGAAATAAGCGGAAGAGGAATTCCGACGACGGGAATTAGGCCAAGCACCATTGAGATATTGATAAAGACATACATAAAATAGTTGGTTGCCAAACCGATAGCCACCAATTTGCCAAAATAGCTGGTACTTTTGAGGGCAAAAGAATAGCTGTAGGCCAAAATGAGAAAATTCAAAACAACAATCAAAACAGCCCCCATCATGCCAAACTCTTCAGAAAGCATGGTAAAGATAAAGTCTGTATGCTTCTCAGGCAAAAAGTTAAGGTGACTTTGCGTACCTTTAAGAAACCCTTTGCCGAAAACGCCGCCGGACCCCAGCGCAATTTTAGACTGGATAATATGATACCCAGACCCCAAAGGATCACGCTCCGGGTCAAGAAACGTCAACACGCGATTACGCTGATAATCATGCAGAAAATGCCACGCAACCGGCATTGACACCAATCCGGCGACAATCACAACCGCAAACTTCCATAATTGAACGCCAACGGCAAAAAAGATAGCCCCCGTGGTAAACAGCAACATTAACGCAGTTCCCAAATCGGGCTGCAAAATAATCAAGGCTGCCGGGAAAAGCGCCATCAACAGCGGCGGAATAATCCCTTTGTTGCTCTCTATCGTCTGCAATGATGAGGTATGAAAATAACGGGCTAACACCAAAACCATAGCTATTTTCATCAGCTCTGAGGGCTGAAGTTTAAAGAAACCGAAGTTAATCCAGCGCTGAGCACCCATCCCGATGTGCCCGGTAATTTCGACCACAATCAACAACAAAAGCGTTCCGAAATAGAAAACATAAGCAAAACGCATCAATAAACGGATGTCAGTCAAAGCCAAAAATAACATCAAAGCAAAACCAACGGCAAAACGCGCTAATTGATTTAACGCCCAAGGTGACCAATTCCCGTTAGCCGCCGAATAAAGCATGATAATGCCGATAGATGCCAACATGATAATCAGCAACAAATATGAAAAACTAAGATTCGCAAGTTTTTCGCGTATCGTCAGCGTTTGATTGCGAAATGTCGTTTCATAAGGCTTATACATCATTCGACAGTCCTCACTTTTTCATTGACGGGATCAAGCATCAAGGCTTCTTGCAACAGTTTGCTGGCAATCGGCGCTGCAGCCGAAGAACCGCCGCCGCCATGTTCAACCAGGATAGCAACCCCATAGCGCGGATTATCATGTGGTGCAAAAGCAACAAACAAAGCATGATCGCGATATTTCCATGGTAGTTCATTCTGCTTCAATATCCCGGTCTGGCGCTCTTTCATCGTAATCCGGCGCACCTGAGTCGAACCGGTTTTACCGCTCATCATTTGCCCGTTAAGATTAAAATGGGAACGATAAGCCGTACTGCCGGGAACATTAACCACGGCAAACATACCGTCTTTAACTAGCTTCAGATTTTCATCAGAAACATTAATTTTCCGAATAGCGGATTTATCCGTCACCTTGGTGAAAGTCGGCTTCACATCATAACCGCCATTGGCAATTCGCGCCACCATTGTCGCCAGTTGCAAAGGCGTTGTAAGAATATACCCCTGCCCGATACCGGAAATAACGCTTTCCCCTTGTTGCCAAGGTTCACCGAAGCGTTTTAATTTCCACTCTTTATCAGGAATCAAACCGGCCTTTTCATTTTCCAACCCGACATTTATCCTGCTGCCCAACCCAAAACGGCGCGCCATATCGGCAATTTTCTCAATTCCCAGCTTCATCGCCACTTCATAAAAGAAAATATCACAAGAGTGCGCCAAAGCTTCCACCACATTTAAATTACCATGCCCGCCACGCTTCCAGTCATGAAAGATATGATTGCCAAGCGCCATCTGTCCGGTACAGTAGATATGCGTATCCGGCTTGATGACACCGGCTTCCAAAGCCGCCAGCGCGACCAACATCTTAAAGGTCGACCCCGGCGAATATTGCCCGGAAATCGCCTTATCGGTCAAAGGATGCTTTTCATTATTCAGCCACGCTTTCCAATCCGTACTGCTGACCCCTTTAGTCATCAGATTCGGGTCAAATGACGGCGCAGACACAAAAGCCAGAATTTCCCCCGTATTGACATCCAGCAAAATGGCAGCCCCGCTCTCCTCACCAAACAAATCAAAAGCTTTCTGCTGCAAACGGGAATCAATCGTTAAGGTCAGGGGCTGGCCGGAAATACCGTCATTCTTTTCGATTTCTTTCATAATCCGTCCATAGGCATTCACTTCCAGCTTAAGGCTGCCGCCTTTGCCGCGCAATTCCTTTTCATAAAGTTTTTCAATCCCTGACTTGCCGATTTTAAAACCAGGCACTTGCAACAGCGGATCATCATCCCTCTGGGCTTCTTTATCATTAACCGCTGCCACATACCCCAAAACGTGCGTCATGCTTTCGCCAAACGGATAATCGCGGCTCAAGCCCTCATCAATATAGATACCCGGCAAATCTGCCGCATAAAGCTGAATACGGGAAACCTCTTCCCAAGTCAGATTGTCTTTAATTTTTATCGGCACAAAACTGCGATTGCGCTTCATTTCCTTTTTAATTTTTTCTTCTTCATCTTCAGACAAAGGCATAATCTTTTTGAAAGCATTCAGCGTTTCCTGCACATTCGGGGTCTGCTCCGCCACAATCAAAGCTTGGAAATTTTGGCGGTTAGTCGCAATCATAACCCCGTTACGATCATAAATCACCCCGCGCGGCGGAATAAGCAAACGCGTAGAAATGCGGTTTTCGTCAGCAAGCGTTTTGTAACGGTCAGCCTGATAAACCTGCAAATAATACAAACGGCCGACAATAACCAGCAAAAGGAAAAACTTCCCTAATGCCATAATCAGTGACCGGCGAATTAAAACCTTGCCCTTATCATTATCGCGATTCATGCTAGGCCTCATCTTTCATCAATGCATTTTGCACAAAAGCATTAACCAGGCTGACAACCGGATATAAAGCTATTGTAAACAAAAGGCTGAACATCATCAAAGACAACGGCAAAAACTGACTGTAATAAACGGAAACCAGCAGCCAGCGGCTAAACATGGTAACTAAAGCCATTAAAGCAAAACCATACCAAGTAACCACAAACGGTTTGGCATTCAGATAAACCGCTAAATTACTCACCAGCAAATACATAACCAAACAGGCAAAAATATTTGATCCAAACGGCGCTGAGGTAACAATATCTTCCACCAGTCCCACAAAATATACTGAGAATAAATTAAAAACATCAGGACGGTGTATCATCCAGAAAAAAACGCAAATCAACCCGACATCCGGCCGCAAAACATTTGCCGCGTCAAAATTAAGCGGCACAAAAGACATTAACACCAAAATAATTGACACCAACAGCGGCAGCATTCTTTGGAAATAAACAGCTAAGCTTTCGCGTAATTCTTCACTCATCCGCGTTATTCCTTAGCCGGTTCATTCTGAACAATTTCTTCCTGTTCCAGCATATCAGCCAAACCATAATCTATGATTTTGACATATTCCAACCGATCCAGATTGCTCGAAGTCTTTACCTTTATATTATTTTTTTCAACAGAACTAATCCGGCCGACAGGCAATCCCGGCGGGAAAACGCCGGCCACGCCGGACGTAACAACCCGGTCACCGATAGCCAATTCCGCATCAAGCGGCACAAACACCAGTTTGGGAATAGACGTGTTATCCCCGGAGAGAATACCACGCACTCTCGTCCGTTCTACGATAACCGGAATTTTAGAGTTAATATCGGTAATCAGGATAATTTTGGAATACATTTTTCCAACCTGTTCAATCCGTCCGATAACGCCGTTGTCGCTTAACACGACCTGTCCTTTTTTAACCCGGCGACTGTCCCCGGTATACGCAATCAGAGAATGCGAAAAAGCATTCCCCTCTTCGGCAATCACCCGCGCGGTAATAAAAGTTGCTTCCGGCGGCGGCGTATAATTCAAAAGGTTAGACAACAGTTTATTTTCAATTTCCAAAGCCCGGGCATGACTGCTCATCATCACCAAACGGCGGTTTTCATCCCGCAAACGGCTGTTGTCTTCATGAATTTTCTTTAATTCCCGGAAATAATCATAAACACCGGCCAAAACCCGAGCAGGAACGACCAAAACATCAATCAGAGGACTAACCACGTCTGTTGCCACGGAAGACGTTTTTTCAATAATAACCGTATCGGTTTTATTCACCAGCATCATCACAAAAGCGGATAAAAAGAGTATAACAATCGCAAACTTCTTCACCAGAAGCCGGATGTTGCTCAAATGTATAAATAAAACTTTCCGCCTTTTCATTAAATAATCCGCAATAGATACAAAGCTAAAATTCGCTGACGGTTTCCAAGGAAACTGATATGTGAACCGGGAAGCCAAATTTCAGAGAAGAGGGACAGCCGGCACAACCGGCACACAAGCATCCCTCCGCCTCTAAACAAATCCGCGCCTGTCCACAAAACGAGCTCCGCCATTAATACATGGTGGACAAGATACCTCTAAATTTGCGGAACTCATCCAAAGCCCGGCCGGTTCCTTTAACAACGCAAGCCAAAGGATCTTCGGCAATAGACACAGGCAGGCCAGTCGCATTGCGCAATACTTGGTCCAAATTAGCCAGCAAAGCGCCGCCGCCCGTCAGGACAATACCTTTATCAACGATATCGGCAGCCAATTCCGGAGCGGTGTTTTCGAGAGCGACTTTAACAGCTTCAACAATTTGCGAAACCGGCTCGGCCAAACTTTCGGCAACCTGACGTTCAGAAATGATAATTTCCTTAGGCACGCCATTCATCAAATCGCGCCCCTTGATTTCGACGGTACGGCCTTCGCCTTTCTCCGGCGGGCAGGCAGAACCGACTTCTTTCTTAATTTTTTCGGCAGAACCTTCACCGACCAGAAGATTATGATTGCGGCGAATATAAGAAATAATGGCCGCATCCATCTTATCGCCGCCAACCCGTGCTGAACGAGCATAAACGATACCGCTCAAAGACATAACGGCAACTTCCGTCGTACCGCCTCCGATATCAACCACCATGCTGCCGGTCGGTTCGGTAACCGGGAGATTCGCACCGATAGCAGCCGCCATCGGCTCTTCAATCAACCATACTTTGCGTGCGCCTGCAGCTTCAGCAGATTCCTGAATAGCGCGGCGTTCAACGGCTGTAGAGCCGGACGGAACGCAAACAATAACCATCGGGGAAGCAAATGTGCGGCGGTTATGAACTTTCCGGATGAAATATTTAATCATTTCCTCGGCAATTTCAAAATCAGCAATAACACCGTCGCGCAGCGGACGGATAGCGCTGATATTTCCCGGGGTTCGGCCAAGCATTAACTTAGCATCGTTACCGACAGCCAAAACCTGTTTTTTACCGCGGTATTCTTCAATCGCCACAACAGAAGGTTCGTTAAGAACGATGCCTTTGCCTTTCACATAGACCAAAGTATTTGCAGTACCCAGGTCAATGGCCATATCTGCTGATAACCAGCCCATTAAATTTGCAAGCATTTATATTTCTCCGGATATTATAAATTTGTTATTATTTGAGTTTTATAACCCTTTGCGCTATTGTGCAACCCTTATAATTGTTTTTTAACACACAAAATAATATTTTCTCTTTCTTCCGCCTCACCTTTATAGCAGGAGGCGAGTACAATATCTGCGGTCAATTTGTTTTTAAACCACGTCACTTGGCGCTTGGCATACTGCCTGGTATGCAGTTTTGCCAGAGCCGAAGCCTCGTCCAACGAACAACGTCCTTTGGCAAAATCTATCAATTCCGGCACGCCGAGGGCTTTCATCGCCGGCAGATTTTCATCCAATCCGCGTTCACCCAGCGCCACAGCCTCATTTAACGCTCCGGCGGCCATCATCGCATCCCAGCGGCGATAACAACGCTCATCTAATTCCTGCCGCTCAGGAATAATTTTAATAACCACAAATTGCGCTTCCGGTAATTTTTTAAGCATCGGCTTCTGATGCCAGACACTCAACGGAATGCCTGTTTCTAACCACACTTCATAAGCCCGCCGAACCCGCGTTGTATCATTCGGACTCAGCTTGTCAGCCGTCGCTGCATCATGCTCGGCCAAACGCTCGTGCAGTTTTTGCACCCCCTCCGCCTCAAGCATCCCTTTAACCTTTTGCTTAACATCATCTGAGGTTTCGGGAATTGGCGTTGTGCCGTTAATCAAATTATCCAGATACAACCCCGTCCCGCCAACCACAATCGGCAATTTGCCGTCTTGCCATGCCGCGCGGATTTCCGCAACAGCCCGGCTCAGCCAGTCCACCACCGATCCGGTTACATCAGCCGGATAAATTTCATATAATTTATGCGGCACACGCGCTTTGTCAGCCGCAGACGGCACAGCAGAAATCACCGGCGTATCCTGATAAACCTGCATTGAATCCGCATTTATGACGACACCGTTCAAAACCTCAGCCAAATCAAGCGCCAAGCCTGATTTTCCCGAAGCCGTCGGCCCGGCAATCACCACCACCGGAAACTTCTGTTCACCCATTTTGTAATAAAATCCTTTATTTATACCGATTTTATGCTATTGTAACTGTCAAATTTTGATATTTTCTTAAGAAAGCCTGACAAACCTATGAAAAAACTACTGCTGATTTTAACTTTTATCTTCAGCCTGCCCCAAGCGGCTGACGCTTTTAGCGTCAATCACGATTTTACGGTTTTCATCGGCCCGTTTAACGCCAGCCAAACATCGTTTATGTATGCCCTGACCCCGCAAAGCTACGCCGTTGCCTCAAAAGTGAAAACTTTCGGACTGTTTGACACCCTCTACCCCTTTGAAGCTAAATACGCCACCACCGGCCACATCAAAAACGGCAACCTGGAAACATCAAGCTACAAATACCAATCACAATCCCGCTTCAGCAAACGCAAAAAAGAACTGATTTATAATGAACAGGGCATTCCGGTCTACCGTATCAGCTCCAAAAACGACAAAGAAAAAAAAATAGAAATAACGCCCAATCCCGAAAACAACCAAACCACCGATTTGCAAACAGTTTTTGCCGAACTTGCCCGCCAGTATAACCAGCTGAAATTCTGCGATTCCCGCATGGAAGTCTTTGACGGCAAACGCCGGTTTGACATCATCTTCAAAGATGAAGGCAAAGAAGAGCTGCTCCCCAACCAATATTCGCCCTACACGGGAACGGCAAGCAAATGTTCAATGTATATTGACAAATTGGGTTCGGAAGGCGATGACCTGCTCTGGCAGTTCACCTCAGACCGCCCGATTTATTTTTGGATACTGGCCGATGAAAAAAGCGGCATCCCTTTTATTGCCCGCGTCGAGGTTGAAGACACGCCGCTCGGCAAAATGAAGATCTATACCAATAAAGCCACCATAGAGGAATAATATGTTAAACAAAGCTGAATTGCTGCTGCCCGCCGGGTCGCTTACCAAACTTAAAACCGCCATCTTATACGGAGCTGATGCCGTTTATGCCGGCACGCCGGATATGTGCCTTCGCGCCCAGTCAAAAATGACACTGGAAGATTTGGAAGAAGGGATTAAGTTCGTCCATGACCATGGCAAAAAAATATACCTAACCTTAAATCTTTTCATGCACAACCGCGACACCGCCAAACTGCCGCAATTTGTGGATACGCTGCGCCGCCTGCATCCGGATGGTGTCTTAATTGCTGACCCCGGCGTTTTTCAATATGTCAAAGACCATGCTCCCGAACTAAACCTTTTTGTTTCAACACAAGCCAATATCTGTTCGGCACTGGCTGTACAGTTCTGGCAAAACCAAGGGGCAAAACTTTGTGTTTTGGGACGAGAAGTCACTTTTGAAGAAATGAAAGAAATCCGTGAAAAATGCCCGGATATTCTGCTTGAATGCTTTATGCACGGGGCAATGTGTATGTCTTATTCGGGACGCTGCCTGATTTCAAACTATCTGGCTGACCGCAGTGCCAACCAGGGCAAATGCGCCCACTGCTGCCGCTGGCATTATAAACTTCACCTCCGCCTCAAAGACGGAACGGTCAAGGAAATTGAAATCAACGAACAAAACAAAGACGCTTTTGAGTTTCTGATTGAGGAAGAATTCCGTCCCGGAGAACTCTTTGAAGTGGTTGAAGACGAACACGGCGGCTATATGCTCAACTCCAAAGATATGTGCCTCTTGCCACGCCTGCCGGATTTATTAAATATCGGAATGGACTCTCTCAAAGTCGAAGGCCGCAACAAAACAGAATACTACGCCGCTATTGTTGCCCGCACTTACCGGCAAGCTATCGATGACTATTACCAAAACCCAGAAGAGTGGAACTACCAAAACTATATGGATGACTTATACACCCTGCAAAACCGCGGTTACTGTTTGGGCTTCCATGACGGCAAGCTCACCAACATCAGCCAAAATTATGAATACACCCGTACTTTGGGCGACTGGCTGTTTGCCGGCTCAATTATTGAATGGCAAGGCGATACCGCCATATTCGAAATCCGCAATTACATTGACAAGGGCGAATTTATTGATTTCTTGATTCCCGGAAGCATGAATAACCTACGCATAACTTTTGAGGAATTTGAAGACGCAGACAGCGGTGAAATCACGTCTAAAGTTTCCGCCGGACAAAGAAAAAAAATCCGCATTGATTTCAGCAAATATGCTAACCAGTTAATGGCCGCCGGCAAAACGCTTCAAAAGGATTTAACGGTTGAAGAAATCAAAAAATTACTGCCGCAATACAGTGTTGCCCGCAAACCTGCGCCTTTGACAGGCAATAACAGAACCATGCTTGACAGAAAGAAAGCTGAATTTGCCCAACTCTGCCAAAAATAAGTCCTAACCTCTCACAGGCAAACAAAAAACAAGGCGCTGGAAGCAGCCTTGTTTTTTTATTGCTTAAACTGCCAAGAATTACAAATTTAGTGAACCGGCATTTCAGAGTCCTGGCTGTTTTCCGTTGTTTCTTTTTCTTGCTTATAATCTTCGGGATGCATACCGCCGGTCTTCAAACAATAATCATCCCGGTTCAAATCATACTCGGCATATACGGGACACTCCGGACACAAACATCCGCGGTCCTCCTCAATGCAGCGGCTTTTCTCAAAAGCGCAATACATTGCTTCAAAATGATCGACATCTTCCAGTTCGCCCATCAGTTTATAAACATTCCCCGGCATATTCTTAATCTTGCAACCCAATGTATATGATGGGCAATCCATACAGCGGCAATGTTCAAGATTTTCTTTGGTTCTGGCAACTTCACTCATATTCTATCTCCTAAAAGATTAATTTCACCCTCAAGAAATATGAAACAATCCCCTGATTACAACCCTCAACCTTGGTTATAGAGAACAAAAGACATTTATGATTAGAGAAATAATAAGAAACAAACAGGTCAAAAACCTTGGATAATGAGTTTAATGCGACGTTAATTTTTTTCGACGTGTACATATAGATACACGAGAACAAAAATAAAAAAATATAGCCCCAAAAAACATTTATGGTTAGAGAAATAATAAGAAACAAAGGCGAAAGTACCGGAGCGTACACAGAAGTACGTGAGGACACTTTCGTCCTGCAGTTTCTGTATTAGTTCTCAACCAGAAATGTTTTTTTACAGGCGTTTGAAAACACCCGGAATAATCGGCGGCAAAAACCCCGAACGCCGACCAACCACAAAAGAAACCCTGTCAACACGCGCCAATGGCGGACCTGAATGACAAGCCAAAAGCATTTTATCAATATTTTCTTCTTCGCCACTCATAAGAACATCGACCGAACCATCCGCTGCATTATGCACCCAACCGGAAATACCACCAATTTCCTCCGCGGTTTTAACAGCCCACCAACGAAAACCGATGCCTTGAACTCGACCATGAATTTTAATATAAACTTCTTTTTCCATCAATCTGCCAAAAATGCTTCAACATCGGCTAATTCCTGACGGATGACCTCCCGCCGTTTATCAGCCTCTTCATCATGTCCCCACTTATCAGCCTGCCAGATTTCTTCTAAAAACGCGGCTTTAAAGGCTTCCTCGGCCGTCAGCCGTTTTCGAATTAATGCCGCTGCCAGCAATACTGATTTGGTAATCCGCGATGCTTCATAAAAAGCCGCCAGCTCCTTATCCGACAAACCTTCCAGAAACACCTGCAAACGGGGGAGAGAAGCGTTGTTTTCCAATGGAATTTCCAAGCTTTCGCTGGGAACATAATCGGCTTCCATACATTCTTTGGCCCAGTCCACTATCGGATCCCAGATTTTTCGCTCCTCTTCAATCAATTCCGCAGCGTCCGGAGAGCGGAACAACAAAGTATCAGTCAGCGAAAAATTAACCATCCGCTCAATAATTTCATCCCGATGCTGCGCGACATCTTTAGTCATCGTCTGCAATTTAGTCGTCATCGTCTTTAGTCCTTAAAATGATTTAAACAAGTCTTTCACGCCGTCACGAATATCACGCACGCTCTTTTCCAACGCTTTCCCGGTGCTTTTAACGGCATCTTTCGTATCGCTCACCACGTCTTTAGCGACGGTCGAGGTTTTGCTCGGTGCAGGAAAACGGTTAGCGTATGGTGTTCCCTGCAAAGCTGTCCAGCACGGTGCGGAATTTGATTCTGTCACCAGTTGCGCCCCCAAGAAAGCCGGACCGGTTGTCGCCACGCCAACAAGCGTCTGCAATGCCTGTTTTTCATCCAACGCAATTTTCGGACTTTGCAGCGTGCCGCCGACTTTAATAAAAGAAGACAAAGCCTGCATAACACCCGCGTCTTTGATACTCATTGTCGGGGTCACCGTAAAATCAATTTTATCGTTCACCAGATTAACCGCACCATTGCTCACCAGCGTAATCTGATTTGACTGAACGGCAATACTCTGCGGGAAATTGGCTTTTCCTTTGGCAAAATCGGCGCGAACGACTGCACATTGCAAATCAATTTCCGGATTTTTGCTGACATTCAGATTAATCATGCCCAAAATCTGGGTCAGTATATTTCCTGTCATAAATTTCAGAGAACCGGCCTGCATAACGGACTTGTCAACCACCGCAGCCAATTGTCCGCTTAAATTCTGCACCAATTGGCGATAGGTCGCACCGCCTGTTGTCAGGTTAGCCATAATTTGAGTCTGACCTCCTGATTTCACGCCAAAATCATTTGCTCCAGTAACCTGAAACTCCTTGTGCAAATTCTGCAACAAAACATTTTGGCTGTTTAACTTCGCCGTTATCTGCTGGGCAGGAGCATTCACCGTCAACACTGCATCAATTTCGCCGCCGCCAAAATCCAATTTCAACGGAGAAACATTTAACACGCCATTATTAAGTTTAGCTGTCAGACTGACATTATCTGCGGTCATTCCCTGATCAATAATCAACTGTTTGATATTAACCACAGCATTGGCATTAACCGCCATCAATGCAGCATAAGGCACCGGCGTATTCGGCACCAGCTGCGATGCTTGCGCCGTGCTGATAAAATTAACCTCAGGCAAATTCCATGCTAAAGGCTGCGCCGGATTCAAACTGGTCAAATCAAAGCGGTCACTGCTCAAATTAGCATTAATCATTGGCTTTTTACCATTCATATCTGCCGAAACAGTCCCCTTAACCAAGTTGTTGGCAACATTCAGGGTAGAAATATCTGCTTTGACCTTTTTGGCATCACCTGATACCTTGGCAACCAAAGTCGTTTCCGGGGCATTCATATTACCTGCCGGATTATAAACATTGGCATTAACGGCAAATTCCAGCGTTTTTAACACATTGCTGACCGTACCGTCTGCATTGACATTAACGCCAAACGCCGTTGCCGAAAGCTTAACCGGAAAAGGCTTGTCCGCAGCCAAAAACTGATTAATCGAACCAAGCGTTGTCTGGCCTTTCAGCTTCTGATTATCATAAACCACATCAAATGCCGCAGTTATCGGATCATCCAGACTGTCTGCCGACAATTCAAAATTATTGATTTTAACATTTGTAACCTGCTTGCTTTTTTGGTCATTAAATTGAACGACACCGTTTTCAATCGACACGTTTTTCGCCGCAAATCCAGCCAAAACCGCAGCTGCAGGACCAACTTCTTCCGCTTTTGCAACATTTTTACGAATGTCTTCGGCATTCTTAACTTGCGCCAGAATTTCTACTTTTTCAGCGGCAACTTCTTTAGCTGCAGAGGCATCAACCGGCTTGCTGAAATCCCAGCTGGCTTTGCCGTCAGCCGACTGCTCCAAATAAATTTCCGGCTGAACCAAGGCAACCGTATCAATCATCACTTCCTTACGCAGCAAAGGCAATAAAGCAAATTTCAGCTCCAACTGTTTAATTTTCACCATTTGTGGCTGTTTCGCCCAAGAAGGATTTGCCAATTCCACATCATTGACAATCAAAGTCGGAATCAATGAAATTCCCAAATCAGCATCGCCGTTAATTGCCAATTTCCGCCCGGTTTCTTTGAAAGCCAGATTTTCTGCATAACTTTTATACTTATTCAAATCAAAAGTCTTAAGAAAATAATAGCCGCCACCAACAGCACCGGCAATCAAAACCAACAATA
Source organism: uncultured Alphaproteobacteria bacterium (assembly GCA_910577205.1). Lineage (GTDB taxonomy): Bacteria > Pseudomonadota > Alphaproteobacteria > RF32 > CAG-239 > Scatocola. The sequence goes on along the minus strand of CAJTMA010000001.1, from coordinate 296,210 downwards.
AAACACCGATAATCTTGAAAAACTTTTTCATTCCGACTTACCCCTTGAATTCAATTCCCACCGCCGGCAAAGCTTTTTTGAAATGCTCCGGCAATGCGGCTTTAATAACAATTTGCTTATTATATATAGCCGATAAATCAATTTTGTATGCATGAAGGTAAAGTTTATCAGGAAATGCGGCATATTTTTGCCGGCTCTCACCGCCAAAATACTTGTCATCCCCCACAATCGGACAACCGATATATTCCATATGCGCGCGGATTTGATGTGTTCTTCCGGTCAAAGGCGAAGCCGACAGCAAAGCAAACTTATCCCCGACCTCGTCAAGCACTTCATAAGTTGTCACCGCCGGTTTTCCTTCAGAAGTGACAATGCTCTTCTCTCCGATTTTTTCTAAGGGCGCTTTAATCTCGCCTGAAGATTGTTTTGGAGCATGATTAACCAATACCAAATAAGTCTTTGGCAGCTTATGCTCCCGAAAAGCCTTTGTTAATTTGTCAGCCCAAGTCCGGTTGCGAGCCAGAACCAACACGCCGCTGGTATCCTTGTCAATCCGGTGAACCAATTTTGGTTTTTCCGGCAAGCCGAATTTAAGCGCCTCCAGCATACCGTCAATATGCCGTGTCGTATTCGTTCCGCCCTGAACAGCCAAACCGGACGGCTTGTTCAGAACAATAATATTATCATCCTTATAAATAACCAAAGACATTATAAAAGTAGCATCCCTGCCGGAAACTTGGGCGCCGCTGATGACTGCGGCCTGTTCATCCATCGGCGGAATACGCACCTCGCTCCCTGCCGTAAGTTTCAATGAAGCTTCAGCCTTTTTGCCATCCACTTTAATCTGTTTGGTTCGCAACAACTTTTGCAGTCGCCCCAAAGTCAAATTGGGATAATATTTTAAAAACCACCGATTCAAACGCATTCCGTCATCTTCGGTTTTAACTTTTTTTATTTCAACACCCGGCATCAGATTTTCCTCAATTAAAAAACTGACGACAGTGTAATTTAATCTTTGCTGATTTACAAATTTAAAAAGTAAACAGCCATAACTTTTTTGTTACGGCTGTTTAACTGAATGGAAACTCATAAAGACGCCGGCTGCTCGCAAAATCTGTAGTAGCTTTCCACCTTGTGGCTTTATTTCTCTGCCAAACAAATACGTTCAAACAAAGCCGATAGGCGAGGAAAATAATAAGATTTCAGAGAGGCGACACCGCAGCGTACATAGAAGTACGTGAGGATGGCGGCTGCTCGCAAAATCTGTATTAGTTTTCCGCCTTGCGGCTTTGTTTCTCCTTTCGGAGTTTATCAAAATACTCCACCCTCCTCTTAATCTCCCGCTCAAAACCGCGGTCAACGGGGTGGTAAATCTTAACGCGGCTCATACCGTCGGGGAAATAGTTTGCGCCGGAAAAACCGTCTTCACAATCGGGGTCATACTCATAACCATCGCTGTAACCCAGTTGTTTCATCAATTTGGTCGGCGCGTTGAGAATATTTTTGGGCGGCATGAGAGAACCTGTTTTGCGCGCCAGCTCACGGGCTTTATACATCGCTTTGTAAACGCCGACGGATTTCGGCGCTGTCGCCAGATAAGCCACCAGTTGCATAATGGCCAAATCACCCTCGGGAGATCCCAGCCGCTCATAGGTTTCCCAACAGGCGATTGCCTGCGTCACGGCATTGGGTTCTGCCAAAGAAACATCTTCAACCGCAAACCGGGTCAACCGCCGCAGCAGATATTTCGGATCTTCCCCGGCTTCCAACATCCGGGCAGCCCAATAAAGCGCTGCATCGACATCCGAGCCGCGCAGAGATTTATGCACTGCGGAAATCAGATTATAATGCCCGTCACGCCCTTTATCATAAATCGGCGCACGCGAACGGATAACTTTCAGGATGCTGTCTTTATCAAAAATTTCGCCTTCTTGAGCATAAGCAAACACGCTCTCTGCCAAATTAAGGATATACCGTCCGTCACCATCTGCCGTAGATTTCAAAACCTGCCGCGCCTCATCATCTATGGGAAGCTTGCGTCCGGTTTCTTTCTCCGCACGGGTCAGCAGCTCTTCAAAATTATCTTCATTCAGGCGGTTCAGAACAAACACCTGACATCTGGACAACAACGCGGCATTCAGTTCAAAAGACGGATTCTCTGTCGTCGCTCCGACTAAAATAACCGTACCGTCTTCGACATAAGGCAAAAAACTGTCTTGCTGCGATTTGTTAAACCTGTGAATTTCATCCACAAACAATAATGTGCCTTTGCCTTGGGTTGCGCGGCGTTCCTGCGCATATTGAAACACGCGTTTCAAATCGGCCACCCCGGAAAAAACAGCTGAAATCTGCTCAAAATATAAGTTGGTATTCTCGGCAATCAAACGGGCAATCGTTGTTTTGCCACACCCCGGAGGCCCCCATAAAATAAACGAGGTAATTTTACCGCTTTTCACCATACGTCCCAGTGGAGAAGTTTCTCCGACAATATGCTCCTGCCCCACAACCTCTTTCAGGGTTTGCGGGCGCAGACGATCAGCCAAAGGCCGTTTGATATTATTAGAAAACAGGGTTTCTTCCATAATTCACCGATTCGTTTAAATTTATTCGTATCATATCAGAAATCCGGCTAATTTCCAGCTTATTTATCTTTCTTTGCAAAAGGATTGGCATTCCCTGACGGCTTAACGGCAAAAGCATCTTCCGCCAGCCACCAGTCATCGCTTTTAACCCTGAGCTTTTCTTCTTTCTCTTCGGGAACATCTGCTTTTGTTAAAATTTCAGCATCCGGATTTTCTACCAGGCTTTCGGCAACTTCGTCATATCTGTCTTCCAGATAAATATCGACTTCCTCTTCTTTTTCAATATTGATACCGCCTTCACGCAACACGGCAATTAAATCAGGCGTATCAACATCCTGAATATTGCGTTCTGCTACCAAAGCGCTGTCCAACAAATAATTAGCCCCGCAAGCGGCGCGGCTTTTCAATTTGTCATCTCTCAAAAAGTTATTCGCCTGAATGTTCACCGGAAGATGGTAATACCCTGCAACCAGCAGCAAATAATGCGCATTATCAAATTTCACTCTTTTGGGATGGGTCAAAATATCCCGGGCAATCCGCCGATAATAATTGGCATCGGCCAAACCTTTTTTGACTTTATAAAACGCCCCCGTATCCTCTGCCGGAATTTGTACTGTCCTCGTCCCATATACTGCCAGTTTATTAAAATGTTCGCTCATCCGGCGCGGATTTTCAGCCATCAACAATTTAACCGACGTACTGCCGATAATATCTTCCAATTCTTCCCGGCCATACTTGTTTTGCAGCGCCTGCATCCCGTCAGTCAGCATCATAAAACTCATTCTCGCGTCATGTCCCTGAGCCAAACCGGCAGTCAGCAAAGACAATTTCGGCAGCCGCTCAAAATCATCCAGAACAATCCCCAGCGGAAAAGGCCCGGCCTCAGGATATTGCTGCAAATTCACCCCGATAATCATATCCAGCAAAAACCGGCTCATCACACCGGAGGCTCTGACGGCATCAGCCATCGTATAAAGGGTTGTAACCTGCCATTCTCCGTCTTTTTTTATACCGCGCAGCTGCTTAAGCGAAAAATCACTGAGTGACGTTCGCTGCCGAATATTTTCCTTACGAAAAACCATTAACGGCGCCATCAACATTGTAAAAATAATCCGGCGTTGCTTGCGGGTCATATGATAAAGCTGCTGCATAATCTGCACTGCCCGTTTGTCATATCCGAACACTTGCGCTTCTTTGATAAATTCGCCAAGCATAACCTTAAATCCGCCAATTGATGCCTTTGTTTCATCATCCTGCATAATTGCAAAATAGCGCAACATCAGACAATCGGCAAACATCGGCAGGCACAATTCTTTGCCGCGCCATAATTCCGGAACATTCTCCCAACTGCCCACCGGCAGATAATTCTTCACCGCCAGCTTGCCGTTGCGCAGGGCTTTTAAAGCTTGGGAAGCTTCTTCATAATCCATCGCCAGATAATAGCTCTCCAACAGCGTCCTGTCTTCCGCAGCAATTCTGCCTTTCTCCAATAGCCCGCTCAAAAAATAATCATTAGCCATTGCCTGTTCGGCCTTGGATATAAAAAACAGCAGCAGCCCTTCCAAAGCCAAACGGCTGCTGTTCTCCCAAAAATCATCTTTATCGGCAGGATACAAACACTTTGCCAATAATTTAACATAGGCCGCGCGAGCCTCGCCGGCAGCAGGCATATCTTTAAGCGACAGCGGATTCCACCGCGGCCAGAATTCGCCTTTTTCAGGACAATCGGTCAGCGCCCAGTTAAAATAAAACACCTCGCCTAACCGGGAACGGTAAGCGCTGGAATACTTTGCCAAACCGCCGGTACTGTCTGCAATTGCCAAACAAATGTTGTCCATATCCAATACTGACGGCAGCGACACGCAACTGCTCTTGCCCAAACCTTCACCGCCCCAGACAAACACCGACCATGGCTTTTGCAATTTAAGAAAACGGTTCTGATACTTGCCCAAGGCATAATAAATCCCTTTCAGTACCCCCATTCTCTCTACATCTTCCTGCTTGGCATAATGATTTTTCAAGCGATACCATAATTTGAAAGAACACGGGCTTTTAACATAAGCCAACACGGTTGCCCCTGCAAACAACAACGGCCCGAACAACGGAATAAAACTGGCCAAAACCAGCTTTTTATACGAAGCAGCCAAATAAAAAACATAAAACCAATCAACATATGCCGGCCACAAACGCAGCGGATTCCGCAAACATTCTACCCAGAAAATCTCTATCTCCGCCACGGTTTGCTCTGTCAAACCATAAAACATAAAATGCGCAATGCTTAAAAATATCATGCCCGATAAAAAGAAGCCGATTATAACCAAACAGGCTATAACCAGCATCAAAATCAAACTTTTCTTCCAACTGTTTTCCGCTTCGATGTAAAGTTTTTCTTTCATTCTTAACCCTAATCCCTTGAGCGGTCGCGAAACGCATTAATTCTTTCAGCCACCTGCGGCTTAATTTTAGGTTTCTGCGGTTCTTCCTGAGTTTTTTCAACCCCATTCTCGCGGGCAAGTGCCTGCTCCAGCTCCATTTTCTTTTGGCGGCGGGCTTCCAGTTCTTCCTGTTTGTGCTTTTCAATCAATGCCCGTTTATTATCCTCCAACACCTTTTTCAAATCTTCTGCCGATGCCTGAGCCTCTTGCTTGTTTTCTACATTCTGCAAAACTTCAGGCTTGGCATTGCCGGCAGGGCGCTTGACAACCCGGCGGTAAACCTTGTGTCCGGCCTTCACCACATCCACCAGTTTTTGAACGGAAATTCCCTCATCATGACGCACATCCCAAACTCCGGCCTCGCGCCCGTCATCCAAAAACAAGCCGCTGATATCAATGCCGTGGGATTTTTGCCCCTTAGGTTTGGCTTTAGGCGCCATAATCCGGCGCAGCTCCTCGGCATTTGGCACTTTTCCGAGAGCTTGGGCAATCTGCTGCGGCGTAATGATACATTCGCTCAAGTCCAGCTCCATAATATTCACGCCGGTAAAATCGCACCCCGTAAAATCAACCCCGCGCAAATTCAGGTTTTTCAAATCAATCTTTGCCAGATTGAGCATCGCCAGATTCAATTTTGCCAGATTAAGCTTATGCGGCGCATACTTAGCCAGATATTCTATCAGCTCCTGCAAATCTTCCAAAGCAATGGCATCAATCGTAATATCAAGCAGAATAGCATTATCGAAATCCGCATCGGTAAGCACCACCCCTGTCAGATTCGCCCCGGTAAAATTAGTATTTTTCAAAACCGCATTGGAAAGGACAGCCCCGCTTAAATCCGCACCGGATAAATTTGCCCCGCTCAAATCTGCGCCGGACAAATCAGCCCCTTTCAAATTAGCCCCGGAAAAATCCACGCCTTTAAGATTGGCAACCGAGAAATTGGCATTTTCAAAATTTTCTTTGGCAAACTTGGCATTTTCAAGATTTCGACCGCCAAACTCAATGCGGTTCGACATAAAATTATCCAGCCCAAGCGTCGCTGAATTAACCTCAGCTTTTCGATTTGCCACCGCACTCCACGCAAAAGACGCGCCATCTTTGTTAGAAGCTGCAGGCGTTTCTTTACGCGTTATTTCATCAGGCTGTGCTTTATAAACCGGATTATAATGCCCGTCTGGCTTATTATTAAAATTATTCTTATTATCTCCGGTCATCTTAAAACCAAGCTCCATCACAAACAAACTGTCAGCTATTTTAACTTATCAGCTTGCATTTGACAAACTATTTTTATTAACGCAGTAAACAGTCTGTCTTGTCTTGACGCAATTTGTTACACAATTCTTTAAGCCCGCCGCCCGGCTGCCGAACAACCAAACGATACATCGGACGTCCGCCAACCTGTGCTTTTTCAACCACCGGACTGAAGCGCTGCAATTCAGGATACAGCTGTTTTAACATTTTCCAATCCAAATCGGCATTGGCTTTTTCCCGGTATGAACCTAGCTGCATAACCGTTTTTTTATCATATTGCGCCCCTTCATATAAATCAAAATTTCCGGTGTAAGATCTGTAACTGACCGATTCGCTCTTTGGCTCAGGCTTTCCCTCAACCAAAGCTTCCAGCCAGTTTTCTTTTTTAGCCCAATCATTTTTCTCAACCTGTATCGGGGTCTGCGGCAAAGGAGCTTGCGCCAGCATTTCAATCATATCTTTATTAAAGCCGGTTTTAAGTGCCGAACTGATATCTTTAATTTTGCCATCTTTCAGTTTAGGGCTAAAGGGATTAAACCCGGCGTAAAAATACAACGCCCGGAGAGCCACCGCCCGCTCAGCCAACATCTGGCTGGCCTGTTGTTCCAAATTTAACAACGCAACTTTTTGCTCCAGCAAATCAACTTTTTGGGTGTTGCCCGGGCGATAACGTTTCTCTCCCTGCGCAATCACTTTTTTCAACTCGGCAATACGTTTGTTGATTTCTTCGTTATCAATATCCGCACGTTTCACCACATTATAGGCAATTTCATTTTGCGTCAAAATTGCCGCGGACATTTCTTCAAAAGCCTCTTGACGCAGCTGCTTGCGCGCACCGTTGTTCGCTGCTTGCCCATACTGCCAAACCTTATCAACCAGATAATTAGACTGGAAAGTTGCCCGCTGCTGCAATTCTTTCAAATACACCGGATCTTCGGCATTATAACCGTTTATCTCCAGACGCTCGACTTGAGGATATGCCTGCCGTGCCATAATGCGCAACTGCTCATAATCATATTTTTTGGGCAATTCCTGCTGCAAAGAAAACTCCATACGGTTTTCATAAGCCGAACGGAAAAAGTCCTCAGCGCCCAATTTGGCATCCAAATCATCAAGTTCATAAAAACGCCGCCCTTCCAATTCAAGCTTGGCATCATCAACCTTAGCCAACTGACGATACAAGATAACATCATTTTCAAGCTTCTGTTTCATTTCCGCCAGTTTATAAATAACGACTTCCAACCCCTTTTTATAAGCTTCGTCAGCACTGCTCAGTACTCCGGTACGATTCTGTTTGGCGGCCAGCAGATTAACTTCGCGCTGCTGTTTGGCAATCATCCGGTCAATTTCTTTAATCTTCTTTTGGGCAAACAAAGCGTCTTTATGCGCCTTAATAGCAGCCAACGCGAGTGTCTGTGAGGCTTTGGCATTCAGATAATCGCTGACAAACTGTTCATTGCTGCTCAGATTAGCCGCTGCATAAATAATCGCAAAATCCAACGCCCGCAAATTATCATACAACGGATTCTGACTCATGCTTTTCATTTTGAGCACATCGGCAACGACAGCCCGCGGATTAGCTTCCTTGTTATATAAAACCTTCTTTCGCAGCTCGGGAACCATTGCTTCGGTATTATATTTGACGCCGCGTGCCATCGAGGTATAAACATCAACCCGCCCTTTAACCGGCTCGGGATTAACCACCGGCACAACTGTTTCAATAAAAGTCCCTTTTTTCTGCGTTTCAGAACCGCACGCTGCCAAAATCATTAAAAATGAAACACTTAGAAGTTTTTTAATCACAGTCATCGTCAATGTCAACCTTGCGTATAAATCAAAGGATTCAAGGGTTACAGGGCTATGTTACCTTTTGTAACATTATGTAACATCTTTTTAAGAGCTTTTTACCAAGAAATTTGTTATTAGTAAACTAAATAATTTATGCATAATCTTAACTTTAGAGGTAAAATCCATGTCTAACAACATTAAAGTAGCAGTTATCGGCGCCGGAATGATGGGCAAAAACCACATGAAGACCTACAAGTCTTTGCCGGGTGTTGAACTGGTCGGCGTTTATGACATCTTTTCTGATGCCGCCAAAGCTGCCGCTGAAACCTTTGGAATTAAAGCCTTTTCATCTATGGAAGAAGTTGCCGCCAATGTTGACGCCGTCAGCGTGGTTACCACTTCCGTCACTCACTGCAATGTCGGCCAGTTTTTCTTGAACAAAGGCATCCACTGCCTGATGGAAAAACCGTTAGCCTGCTCTGAAGAAGAATGCCGCATTTTGATTGATGCTGCCAAAGCCAACAACGTTGTCTTGCTGGTCGGCCATATCGAACAGTTTAATCCGGCAGTTGAGCAGATGCACAAAATCCTTTCCGACAGCACGCGTATCCGTTCGCTGACAGCGCAGAGAATGTCTGCTGCTTCCGGACGTATTACTGACGTTGACGTTTCCATGGATTTGATGATTCATGACATTGAAGTTATCCAATCTCTGGTTAAATCCCCGGTTGTTAATGTTAACGCTTCCGCCGTTAAAACCTCTGACCAGCCGGAAGGCAAAAACTACATTACCGCTTTGGTTGAATTTGAAAACGGCGTAACTGCCAACCTGACCGCCAGCCGCATTACCCAGGCTCGCGTCCGCACTTTAACGGTTACCACCGACACCAACTACATTGATATGGACTTCATCAATCAAAGTATTAACGTCCATTCTCAAGGACGTATGCCCTATGTTAACCAGGAAGATATTCCGGAATGGATGCACTACGGCCTGAAAGGCAGCGTTGAACAATTGTTCATCCCAACCAACCAGCCGTTGTCAGCCGAACTCGGACACTTTTTAGCCTGCATCCGCGGCGAAGCTACACCGCGTATCACCGGTGAAATGGCTTTGAACGCATTGAAAGTTATCTGGCAGGTTCAGGAAAAATTGGGTTTCATCGCCAAAGAAGAAACCTCATTGAAAATCGCTGCCGAGTAACAGTTGATTAATTTTTGAAACTACGCTATCAATAGGGGCATAATCGCCCCTATTGATTTATATGGAAAACAATGCGCTACAAAATAACGATAGAATATGACGGAACTAATTTGCTCGGCTGGCAGGAACAATTGGACGGCCCGTCTGTGCAGAGTTACCTGCAACAGGCTCTAAGCTGCTTCACCCCGGTTGACGACAACGAACAACCTATGGCTCCTCTTAATACAAGCTCAACCATATCTCCCATTAATACAAGCTCTATCATCCCTCCCCTTAATGTTAAGGGGAGGTTAGGAGGGGTTTATACCTCCCCGGAACTTTGCGAAAACGAGGACACGAGCACCGGAGAATGCCTGCAGAAGACCAATGCTATTTCCGACAATGATTTTAGTGAGTCTTATGATGGTGGCTCCACGGAGCGCAGACCCGCAGCGTACATAGAAGTACGTGAGGACGCGAGCACCGGAAGACGCCTGCAGAAGACCAATAAAATCATTGTCTACGGAGCAGGAAGAACAGATGCCGGCGTCCACGCCTTATCCCAAGTCGCTCATTTTGATTTAAAAGAAGATTTGGTTGATTGGAAATTGCGGGAAGCCCTGAATGCCCGCTTGCGAGATTTGGAAGCCCCGGTCAGCGTAACAAATGTTGAAAAGGTTAATGAAGATTTTCATGCCCGCTTTAGCGCCACGGGACGCGGCTATTTATACAGGATTCTCAACCGCAGAGGTCCTGCTGTTTTGGAAAAAAATCGGGTCTGGTGGATTCCCGTGCCTTTGGACATTGAAAAAATGCGCGAAGGTGCAAAATTTCTTCTCGGAAATCATGATTTCAGCTCTTTCCGCGCAGCGGCTTGTCAGGCAAAATCCCCGATTAAAACATTGGATAAATTAGACATTATTGCTGTTGGCGAAGAAATTCATTTTATTGTCGAAGCCCGCTCTTTCCTGCACCACCAAGTGCGCAACATGGTCGGCACACTGAAAATGGTCGGCGACGGACATCTGCAGCCTGAAGACATCAAACATATACTGGAAGAGAAAAAGCGCGCCGCCGCCGGCGTCACCGCTCCGGCCTGCGGATTATACCTGACTAAAGTCGTGTATTAATAAAACACAGCTGCGTTTTCGGCAGCTTAGTATCAAAACAAAAAGCTTTCACGGAGAATTTACAATGAAAACACTTTCAAAAAACATACTTCTAAAAGCTTTTTTTATTGCTCTCAAAGGAATGCTTGTTGCTCCCATAATTATTTTTCTAATCTATGAGGCACACATCACACAAAACAGAGAAATAGCTGCAGACCATATCCAATACGTTGCCATCATCACGACCCTATGCTGGAGCTTGTTTTTTTGGATTTTTATTCCATACAAATTAAAACATTATCTTTTTATGCTCTTAGCTCTTGCCGCTTTTTTACAAATGTTTTTCTTTAACCTTTATATAAAAAGAGCTCACCTATTGGACTCTTGCCTGGATCACGGTTTAGTCTGGGACTATGACCAGCACCTTTGCCGAAATGATTGTCTAAGCTGGAATGACATTCAAAAATGCATCCCTCTTTAAATCACTAAATAACAAACATATACTGGAAGAAAAAAAGCGCGCCGCCGCCGGCGTCACCGCTCCGGCCTGCGGATTATATCTGACAAAGTCGTGTATTAAACCGTGCGAACCGCTTGTTTAATCGTTTCGGCAAACAACTCGCGCAACCGTGGTTTCAAACGGTAATATGCGGTTATCAGTTCTAAAGTTTCCACGCGAAGCAGAGGATCATCTTCAACATGAGATATTTCCGGCAAAACGCCACAACCGTCATAGCGCAGCATCCGCGGGCTTTCATTGGCGGTTTTGCTATCCATTTCCATAAAAAAATAATTAGGCTCTACACCCAATACCTGACACAAATCCCAAATGCGGCTGCCGCTGACACGGTTCATTCCTTGTTCATATTTCTGAATCTGCTGAAAAGTCAATCCCAGCAAAGCCCCCAATTTTTCTTGTGATATATTAAGCAACAAACGGCGGCGGCGAATTTGTGCCCCAATATGTTTATCAATCGGATTAGCAGAACCATCAGGCATACGACCGCGATTAACACCGCCGGAACGAGTAAAAGCTTTCACCATAAAAAACTCCTTTCATCTCCGCAAAACACTGATTCTCATAAAACCTCAAAGGGTGGTCGAGAAGCCAGGAAGAATGCTTACTAGAAAACATCTGCATTGAGCAAAACTCAACACACATCTCGACCATAGGAGTCGAAATGTAATATATCAGTTTGTTCGTAAAAAATCTACTAAAACGACGTTGATGCCGGTACTGTAAAATGCAACATCAACGTCGCCGTCTAGTAAATAACAAGAGCTTCCTGGGCTCTTATCCCAATTCCTTTGTAAGCTGTTGAATTGGATTCAAATGCCTCTCAACATTTGGGTATAAAAAATCCACCTTAATCTCAGTAAAGGTGGAGGGAGTTCAAACTACCTAAGATAGCCAGATTATTCGACCTCTCTCCAAAGAGAGAAGCTTATATCTCTGCTCCCTCCGTAGAGAGAGGCTGGTTATGTCTTAGGGGAGTTTGAAGGCTCCACAACCGGCTACCACCCCGATTGCATTTATCATAATATAGTTATTTAAAATTTTTGCAACCTTTTAATTTGCATAAAAGACTAATTACTACTCAAAAGCCTCATCATCAAATGTCGTTCCCAACACTTTCTGCGCCACGGTATAGTCAAAACCGGCACGCACCAACACCGCCAAATCTTTTTGGCGATATTCCCGCCGGGCAGCCTCATCCCTCCTAAACGGCCCGATTTTTTTCTTTTTTGCCAGCTTCAAAGCCAATTCCTCAGGATCATATTCCTGTTCTGCCAATAAGGTATCCGCCTCATCTTCGGATATTCCTTTTTGCAGCAATTTTCCTTTGATGTAACGGGCAGACTTTCCCGCCGCCAGATAATCGCGGATTTTCAGTTCAGCATAGCGGCTGTCATTCAAATAACCGTAGCGTTCAAAATCCGCCAACAACTCTTCAATCCAAGCCACGGCTTCAGACTTATCATAACCGGGATTCTGATAGGCATAGTCATTTACCCGCCGCATCAAAACCTGCCGCAAATTATCAACGGAGGATTCAAACCTCTCCAGATAATACAACCCGATATTTTTTAGGCGGAGTTTTGTAATTTTTTTAGCCGGGCGGCGCTGAATTTTTTTGACTTCATCTTCCAACACTTGCAAATTTTCCCAAAACATACTACATATTGCTTAGATTAATTTAGTATATAAAGGAAAATTCCGGTGGTTAATAATAATTTTGATAATTGCACATCTTTTCACATTGATAACGGCGCATTCATGGGGCGCTTGGTACGGCTTGACAAAGTTGTCAACACCATTCTCAGCCGCCATAAATATCCCCGGCAGATTTCAGCAGTTGTCGCCGAAAGCACTGCCCTTGGCGCTCTGCTCTCCAGCACCATCAAATACAACGGGTTGTTCACCCTGCAAACTCAAAGCAGCGGACCGGTTACCATGGTTGTTGTTGATGTCACCTCCGAAGGGCGGATTCGCGCTTGTGCCAACTTCAAACAAGAGATGCTTGATAAAGCGCTGGAATTTAGAAAAAGCGATGAAACAGAACTTCTGGAAGCTCCGCATTATATGGGCAACGGCCATTTGGCATTCACAGTTGACCAAGGCCCGAATACTGACCTTTATCAAGGGATTGTTGACCTGCAAGGCAAAACGCTGAGCGAATGCGCCCTGCGTTATTTCAAACAGTCCGAACAAATTGAAACCTATTTGCAACTGTTTTTACAAGCGCCTGCCGACGGTCAAAAAGAATGGAAAGCCGCAGGCATCCTCTTGCAAAAACTCCCGGACAACGGCGGAAAAATCTCAGAAGATGCTGAAGCGCTGAATGAAGCCTGGAATGAAGCCGTCATCTTTGCCCAAAGCTTGCAAGCTAAAGAAATTTTTGACAATAACCTCTCTTCCGAAGAGATTTTGACCCGCCTGTTCCATGCCAACAATCTGCAAATCACCGCATCCAAAGACTACCAATTTGGCTGCCGTTGCAGTCGCGACAAATTGTTTAACACACTCCATGCAATGGGCGCTAAAGACATTGAAGATATGTGCGAAAACAACAAAATTACAGCAACCTGCCATTTCTGCGGTGAAATCTACAGCTTCGATAAAGGAGAATTGCTGGCTCATTAAAAAAAATTGCCACCGGACTTGATTTCGCCTTATCTGAGATTAAATCAACCGCAGCTTTATTTTCAGGAGAACACCGATGAATATAACCCTTGCGGCACTTGCTTTCTCAACTCTGGCTCTGTCCGGCTGCGATTTTGGTACGGCTCAAGCCAAAAATAACGAACAGCCGCATATCTCTGCCGAAATGAAACAACGGCATGACGCTTTGCAAAAGGAAATCCAAAAAATACGCGAAAGCCGGTTGGCAAAGCACAATTAATAAACTTTCTTTCTCCGGGCGGGAATACTTTTCCCGCCTTTTCTTTTTCGGGATTCGCGGCCATCACATTAAACAAATCTTAAACATCAATGATTATAGTGTAGCAAAAGATTAACCTAAGAGAGATGAATAATGATGACCTCGTTCAGAAAAATATTATGTGCTGCCTTGTTTATCAGCCTGACTGCCGGCTGTTCGACCCTCTTTGGTACTCACGAAGGCGACGAACCGGCACGCTACAGCGAACTGCGTTATGACAACCAAACCCCGATTAAATTAAAAGTTAACAAAGTTGAAGTTATTTCCGAGTTCACACCGTCTTTCCGTCGCCCGAATGTCGAGCATTTGTTCCCGATTTCCATCGAAAAAACTGCTAAAACCTGGGCGCGCGACCGTTTGGAAGCTGTCGACTTCTCTTCTGACAAAGTTGCACAGTTCATCATCAAAGATGCCAGTGTAACTGAAGAATTAGATCCAACCGATAAAGTGTTTGAAAAAGACCGCATGAAATACCGCGCAACACTGAACGTCTTAATTCGCATCAGTGACCCGGACAAACTTTCAAATGCCGAAACAGAAATTCAGGCTTGGCGCGAACTGATTATTCCTGCGGATACGGACATTTCCGAAAAGGAAAAATATTGGAACGGCATGGTTACCAAACTGTTTGAAGAATTTAATATTCGCATGGAACGTAATATCCACCAATATCTGAATATGTACGTTGAAAACAGCAGCCATATCCAAGAATATTAAAATTAAAAGCCGCTTAAAACAGCGGCTTTTTTATTAATTCAAATGATAAGACTGCGGCGGCGGCGCGGTCATCGTAAAGGTTGGAATATTAATCTCTTTGGTTTCAGAACCATCTTCTTTTTGAATCTTGCAGCTGCCATAAAAAACAGCATTGGGAGATGTCAAAGGAGCCATACTGGTAAATTCAAAACTTTCGCCCGGTTCTAACTCGGGAATTTCCCCCTTAAAACCCATAGAATCATCACAGTAACAATGCCCTTTATCATCTGTAATATTCCAGTTTTTGCCAACAAGCTGAATACGTTCTGAAGAATTATTTTCAATACAGAAATAATAGCCCCACAAAAATTCCTGTGTTGACTTATTTTCTTCCACTAATGTCGGGCACGCCGTGATAACAATATCATCACAGTAAGACATAACTGGCTCATTTTCTTCAAACATGGATTCTGCCCCGTTTCTGAATTAATTAATAATTTATTAATAATTAAGCCGATAGTGATTCGCAAATTGAGTCTTTACTTGTTCACAATATTATCCCCACATATTTGCAAAGCCCTTTTTTCGCTTGCATTTTGAGTCTTTTCTTAATCGGAGTCGCAAAAAAAAGAGCCCCAACCGGGACTCTTAAATTTTAGTAACGTAGTGATAAAAGCTACAGCACCTTTAGTTGGAATTGAAGACGTACGTGAGGACACTTCCGACCTGTAATTTCTGTACTATTCGACCACCTACAACAATAAAATTTGGCCAGTGTGTGTAACTAGAGTAATTTTTAAGAAGCCAAAAAATTTTAGCGTACATATAGTTACGTGAATTTTTTGGCTTTCTGTAAAATTGCTCTAGTTACCAGCTGGACGAATTTTATTTTGCAAGGATAGAAAGCAACTTCTTAGTAGCCTCTTCCGAACTTATATTGTCACAAACGGCAACCTCATTGGCAAGGCGGTCAAGAGCTTGCTCATAGATTTGGCGTTCGCTGTAGGACTGTTCTGCCAGATTTTCATTGCGGTACAAATCGCGGACAACTTCGGCAATGGCTACGGGATTACCGGAATTGATTTTGTTTTCATATTCCTGAGCGCGGCGAGACCACATAATTTTTTTGACTTTGGCTTTGCCTTTTAAAACACTCAGAGCATCATTCATGGTAGAAGCTTCGGAGATTTTGCGCAGCCCGGCATTTTCAGCCTTAGCCATCGGGATACGCAGAGTCATTTTGTCTTTAGCAAAATTGACAACGATTAATTCTAATTCCGAACCGGCAATTTTCTGTTTGGAAATATCGGAAACTTTGCCCACGCCATGCGCAGGATATACAACATAATCACCGGAAGTGAAAGCAATAGCAGATGATGTTTTTTTATTCATTTATCTGTCCTGTATTAAATCTGAAACTGAAGAAAGATGAGAAGCTGTTTTCTCATTACGGGACGGACTATACCACATTTTTAAGGTCATTACTAGTCTAAAAATAAAAAAATTTTGTCAATTAAAGAAAAAGCCCCCGAAATAACTTCGAAAGGCTTTTGTTTCTCCTAAAAAAGCGGCTGCAAAATCAAACCGCAACGGGCGCTTTAATAGCCGGCCATGGATCATATCCCTCCAAATGAAAATCTTTATATACAAAGTCTTCCAGATTTTTCACATCAGGATTGAGCGTCATTTTCGGCAAAGTCCGCGGTGTCCGGGACAATTGTTCCTTAACTTGTTCAAAATGGTTGGAATAGATATGCGTATCGCCGAAAGTATGAATGAACTCATAAGCTTCCAACCCGCAAACCTGCGCCAACATCATCGTCAACAACGCATAAGAGGCAATATTAAACGGCACGCCGAGAAAAGAATCACAACTACGCTGATATAACATCAGAGATAACTTTCCTTCAGCCACATAACATTGATACATCATATGGCAGGGCGGCAACTGCATTTGCCCAAGCTGAGAAGGATTCCATGCGGTAACAATCATCCGGCGGCTGTCAGGATTCTGCTTAAGCTGACTGACCAATTCTGCCAGCTGGTCAATACCCTCGCTGTTCCAGTTTCGCCACTGCGCACCATAAACCGGCCCGAGATTGCCGTTTTCATCAGCCCATTCATCCCAAATGGTGACTTTGTTATCATGAAGATACTTAATATTGGTATCCCCCTTGATGAACCATAACAACTCGTGAATAATGGCCCGGGTATAGAGCTTTTTAGTGGTCAGCAAGGGAAAACCTTTCGTTAAATCAAAACGTAACTGCCGACCAAAAACCGAACGAGTCCCTGTGCCTGTACGATCATTTTTATCAATACCATGCGCCATGATATCAGATAACAAATCTAAATACTGTTTCATAAAAATTTGATTTTAAAAGTTGATAATAAAAACAAAATAACTCTATTTTATTTCGTCATAGCATATCTGAACAAAGAATCAACCATAATCAATACCTCCCCGGAAAGGAGAAGCCCCCATCCCCAATATGCAGAGAATAAAAGAAATAAAAACATCCACGGATTTTCATATATGTGGGAAGTAATAAGATTTAAGAGTGGAGAAAAACAAATAAAGTTCTTTTTCTTATATGAGGCAAATAATAAGAATTAAAGACAAAAAAGCGCAGTCCTGTGGTAGCAAAATAGTCCGGTGAACTATTTTGCGCCGAAAAGCAATGAAACTTGTTGCTGTGAGCTAGTGATAACAACGCGAAACAGCAACTTTAGTTGGAATTGACAGTAGTACGTGAGCATTTTTTGTTCTGAAAATTCTGTATTAGTTACCCATAGCGGGAAATCAGATGTTCCCTTATATGTGAAGAAAAGTAAGAAATAAAGGCGGAAGTACCCGCGGATTTTCATATATGAGGGAAGTAATAAGATTTAAGAGTGGAGAAAAACAAATAAAGTTCTTTTTCTTATATGAGGCAAATAATAAGAATTAAAGACAAAAAAGCGCAGTCCTGTGGTAGCAAAATAGTCCGGTGAACTATTTTGCGCCGAAAAGCAATGAAACTTGTTGCTGTGAGCTAGTGATAACAACGCGAAACAGCAACTTTAGTTGGAATTGACAGTAGTACTTGAGCATTTTTTGTTCTGAAAATTCTGTATTAGTTGCCCATAGAAGGAAAAGAACCTGTTTGGCGGAGGCATTCCCCCACCACCATCACCGCCGACACCGCCACATTAATTGAGCGGGCATTGTGGTTCATCGGAATGAGAAGCCGGGCATCCGCAGTTTGATGAACTTCTTCAGGAACTCCGGCCGATTCGCGCCCCATAAGGATTATATCATTGGGTTGAAATTTAAAATCATAATAGGGCTCGGAGGCTTTTGTCGTTAACAAAACGATTCGCCCGTATTCTTCGGGATGTTCGGCACGGTATTGGAGAAAATGCTCCCAAGAATGATGGCGGCGATATTTAACTAAATCGAGATAATCCATCCCTGCCCGTTTTAAGGTCTTCTCAGAGAAAATGTAGCCGCATGGCTCTATGATATCAACCTCAACGTCCAAACACGCTCCCAGCCGCAATAAAGTGCCGGTATTTTGCGGAATATCCGGTTGAAATAAAGCCAATCGCATTTTTCTCTCCCCCAAGAGGTTATGTAAAAAACAAGTAAAAATTAAATAAATGGTTATTTAATGAGTCAAGTAGCAGGCGTCGAAGACCAATAAAATCTTATTATTCATCCCCTGAGCAGCCTTTTAAACGTTGATTTCGATAAAGGCTTGTGCTGCGAAGTAACTTTTGAACGACGTGTACACCTAGATACACAAGTGAAAAAAATTACAAGTATGACAAGCCTTTAGCAAGATCAAACGTTGAAGAGGAAATTCATCATATCCCCATCCTTCACCACATATTCTTTACCTTCGGAACGCATTTTTCCGGCATCTTTGCAGGCTTGTTCAGAACCATATTTGACAAAGTCTTCATAGGAAATGGTTTCGGCACGGATGAAACCGCGTTCAAAATCAGAGTGAATAATTCCGGCACAAACCGGCGCTTTTGACCCTTTCAAAAACGTCCAGGCACGAACCTCTTTCGGTCCGGCGGTAAAGTATGTTTCTAATCCGAGCAAGGCATAACCGGCACGAATGATTTTGGCCAATCCGGTTTCTTCAAGTCCCAAGGATTCCAGAAATTCTTTTTTCTCTTCGTCTGATTCTAACTGTGCTACTTCCGATTCGATTTCCGCAGAAATAATCACAGCGCTGGCGCCTTCAGCTTCTGCTTTTTTGAAAACCATCTCTGAAAATTTATTACCGGAAGCCGCGGACTCTTCATCCACATTGCACACATACAACACCGGCTTGGAAGTCAACAGCTGCAACATTTTATATTCTTTGCAGGCATCTTTTTCAGTAGGCGCGGGAGCAGCTGTCCGAGCCGGCTTTCCAGCTTTCAGAGCTTCTATCACCGGACGCATGACGGCTTCTCGCAAAACCGATTCCTTATCGCCGGTTTTAGCTTTTTTCTGCACTTGGTCATAACGTTTCTCAAGAGATTCCAAGTCGGCAATCATCAATTCGGTTTCGACGATTTCTGCGTCGCGAATAGGGTCAACAGAACCTTCGACATGGGTAATATTGTCATTTTCAAAACAACGCAAAACATGGATAACCGCATCCACCTCGCGAATATTCGCCAAGAACTGGTTGCCCAACCCTTCCCCTTTGGAAGCGCCTTTCACCAAACCGGCAATATCCACAAATTCCAACTGCGTCGGTGTCACCATCCGCGGCTTAACAATTTCGGCCAGCTTGTCCAAACGGACATCCGGCACAGCCACACGACCGGTATTCGGTTCAATTGTACAAAACGGAAAATTGGCAGCCTGTGCCGCAATTGTCTGTGTCAGCGCATTAAACAAAGTTGATTTTCCCACATTCGGCAAACCAACGATTCCGCAATTAAACCCCATATTAAAAACTCCTCAATTTTATACATAAATTAAGGAGTCTTATAAAGGAGATATGCTGATATTTCAAGCCTGTTTTTACAGCTTAAACCCCAAGAACACAGTTTGTTCGCCTTTGGCTCTGTGCAACAAAACCAGCCCTAACAGTTCAATATGGGTTTTGCGCCCGACTTTTAAGCGGAACAAACGTTTGCGAAACTTCTTAAACCACTGCTTGGCACGATAACAAGATTCGCAACGGCAATACTGCCGAAAATCCCGACTGTTAAACAGCCCGCGCATAAGCTCATGCTTGCCCAGCATTTCTTCTGTCAGCTCCAAACGGCAAATAAGCTCTTTAACTTTAGAAAAATAGGCTTCAGGATTTTCATTATTCACAAAACCGCTGGATAAAATCCGCACCGGCAAATCAAACCGCCCGATTAAACCTTTATCACGGTAATGCTTGAATATCCGCTCAAAAATTTCCAAATTATCCTTGCCGCTGCGCAGCTTCTTCTGATTCATAATAGAGTTTTCCCGCTGGCGATAATAATAAGCCCCGCCATCGGCAATTACAATTTTATGCAAATTAGGCAGCAACACATGATGAAAATATTCATCTTCATAAATATAACCTTCGGGAAAAGCCATCTTAAAATCTGACAGCTGCTGCCGCCGATAAAGCTTTCCCCAAGCCACAACCCACATTTGGCGCATAAGCTGCGGCGTTATTTGAAAAGCCCCCTCGCTGTGCCCCGATAAAATGCGGTCTTTAACAATTTTCTGCGGCGAATAATAAGATAAAATATCATGAACGCCCGCCACATCCGCATGGCTTTTTTCAATAGCGGACAGCAGTTTTTCTACGCAATCTGTGCTAATCCAGTCATCAGAGTCTATAAACAGCACATATTCGCCGCTTGCCTCGCGTAACCCATGATTTCTCGCAGCAGACAATCCTCCGTTCGGCTGATTAATAACCTTTATGCGATTATCCTGCGCTACGTATTTATCTAAAATTTCACCGCAGCGATCAGGCGACCCGTCATTGACACAGACAATCTCTAAATTTTGATAACTTTGATTAATTACCGATTCTAAACAATCGGGCAAAAATTCTTCAACTTTATAAATAGGAATAACAACAGAAACGAGCGGGGTGGGCATTATTTTCTCCTCAGCATGAAACCTGACAGAGAAATAATAGCTGAATTAATTTAAATTAAAACAATTTATTCGGGCAATCTTATATTTTGTCCGAAAAGAAAAAAAACAAACAGAATTAAGCTCTCTTTATCTTAAGCCTAATGCCCAACAACATAATTATTTTATACTTTTTATCCGGCGAATTTTTAATGCTGAAAATCCTTTGCAACAGATTTGGCTGCTTCAAATGTGACAGCTTTCGAACAGCTTTTGCACCGTATTTGCTCCGCAGATGTTTGATAAAATCCTTTCTGACAGCCATAAATTCTTTAGACTCATGCAAAAAAAAGCGATTAATATGCCCTTCAATTCCGCTAAGAAACTTCTCAGCGATTTTCAGCTGAATGCCCAGCGGCTGTTTTTGAAAAACATCCATCTGCTCCAAACACTGATAAGCGGCTGTTTCCCCATAGATGCAGCGTCTATCTGCCGTTGCGGAATTATCGCGGTTAAGGCGGTAATTATAAAAATGCCCGTCGCAAAAACCACAAGACGGATGATGGAAAAAACATACCAGGCTGAAAATCGTATCCTCTGCTATTTTGATACCCAAAGGAAACGCTATGCGATTTTCTTTGAGAAAAGCCGTCCGATACAATTTATTCCAAATCACGGCAGCAAAGGCATAAAGCAGCTTATCTTCTTCAAGACTGCCAAATTCCGGGCTGTCCCAAACACGTTTTTTATTCCCTTCTAGCAAATTATGCTTAAAAACAACCGTATCAAAGTTTCCGCTTACGGCAGTGGCATATACTTTTTCCAAACAATCTGCTTCCAGAAAATCATCACCGTCAAGAAAAGCAATATATTTTCCGGCAGCTGCAGCAATACCGTCATTCCGAGCAGCAGAAACACCGGCATTCACTTTATCTATGATTTTAATCCGATTATCTCGAGCGGCATATTCGTTCAAAAGGGCCAAAGATTCATCTTTTGAACCGTCATTGACACAGATGATTTCAATACCATCCAATGTCTGGGCAATTACACTGTCCAAACACTGCGGCAAATAAGCAGCCACATTGTAAACAGGAATAATCACCGTCACTTTAGGGTGAATGTTCACTTTTTCTCCTTTCGCTAATGGTTAATGAACACATCAAGCCTATAAGTCGAAAAGGAGAAAGTCAATTATTTAGCGGATGGTTTGTTTAAATTTCCAATTTTATTGGAAAAAGAGGCAACACCCTCTTTAATCAAAATGCCGATTTGATCGGTCACCAAAGAAATATTATGCTCCAACACCGTCATATCCGCTTTGGAAAACCCGGTCAATACGTGGTTAATCACGGCCTCATGCGGCAGATGATTATCCGGGTGACCGATTCCCAAACGTACGCGATTATAATTTGGCGTGATGGCCG
The DNA here is from genome assembly GCA_910577205.1 of uncultured Alphaproteobacteria bacterium. Taxonomy (GTDB): domain Bacteria; phylum Pseudomonadota; class Alphaproteobacteria; order RF32; family CAG-239; genus Scatocola. The sequence goes on along the minus strand of CAJTMA010000001.1, from coordinate 274,235 downwards.
CATCTATACTTTTCAAACCATTATGCCCACCGGCACCACCACCGATTTTGGCTTTAATCTGATTAATCTTTAAATCCATATCATCATGAATAACTATGATATTTTGCGGAAGAATTTTATAAAAATTTGCAGCTTTCACAACAGAATTACCGGAAAGATTCATAAACGTCTGGGGTTTAAGCAAATACACTTTTTCCCCCGCAATATTTCCCTCACTGATTAACCCGTCAAACTTAGACTTATATGCCCCAAAACCATATTCATCATGAATAACATCCACCGCCATAAAACCAACGTTATGACGGGTCTTGGCATATTCCGCACCGGGATTCCCTAAACCAACGATAAGAAACATTTTTATTTCACTCTGTTATTTAAATTGAAGAAAATAGTTTTAGAGATAAAACTCTCATCCAAGAAAAAGAAAAGGCCTGTGCGGCAAAATAACAAACATGACAGGCCTATTTTTTATCTTAATAATAAAATTGATAAAGGCTTTTGCTGCGAAGTCATTTTTGAGCGACATGTACACCTAGATACATGAGCGAGAAAATAACGAGCATGAAAAGCCTTTTGCAATTTTATTTTCTGAGGAAGTCGACGTGCAACGGCTTATCACTAACCGGATGGAATTGTACATCCTGACAAACAACTTTGTGTTTTTTACCGTCTACATTGATTTCAATGTCAGCATCATAGAAGCCAACCATATCCAAAGCTTTTTCCAATTGAACCGGATCCAAGCTAATCATCAGGGCTTCTTTGTTACCGCCATAAACAACCGCAGGAACGCGACCTTCACGACGACATGCACGAGCTGCCCCCTTACCTGCTTTTTCACGCAATTTTGCGTCAAAAGTAATATCTGCCATCTTTTTATTCCTTAAAATAAATTATTAAACGCTTATGCACCTCCAGGGGTGTTGCATAAGTAAAAAGACTTTTACAACTTTATTTCTGATATTTCAAGTATTTTTAACACAAAAAAAGAGGAAGCCGAAGCTTCCCCTTGAGATTTAAATTGCTAAAAAGTAGAACCCTTCATTGGCAGGCTCTTCAGGCGTGGACAGAATCACCGCTTCAAATTCCGTTCCCACTTTTGCTTTTCGGTTGTAATAATTAGCAATAATGCCATAACACACCCCGAAACCTTTGTTAAAGGTTACGTGCCAGCCATCCTTTTCCGAATAGAAGTCCAAACAAACCACCACTTTTTCTTCTTCATGCGGAAATTTGCGCGGTTGATCCAAACGAATACCCCGACGAGTCAAATACCGAGAAAAAGCCCACCCTAATAGGTAAAAAACAGCACAGGCAAGGAGCGCATAAACAACCTCCCATAATTTAGTCATTTCCATACTTTTTAAATTTTAAATTAATAATTAATTGATAATTCTCTCTTAAAAACCACTATAGACAAAAATACATTTTATGTCAAACAAATAAAGTACCGGCATTAAATTTGTCATTAAAATGCAATGAACCTCCCGAGAATTACCCGGGAGGCCCAAAACATACAAATCTAAAACCTTGGTAAAAGTAAGTTTAGTAGTCAATTATGCACGCTAAAACTTTGATAAGGAGAGGTACTGCGCCATGATTTTATGATGACGTATACATCGCTATGTTAAAATCACGAAGAATTAGACTAATAATAAGAATTTAGGGTGA
>CAJTMA010000001.1:0-272467 GCA_910577205.1 uncultured Alphaproteobacteria bacterium | reverse complement strand
CTTTAGTACGTGAGGACACTTTCAACCCGACAATTCTGTATTAGTAGTCAATTATGCACTCTAAAACTTTGATAAGAGGAGGTGCTGTGCCGTGATTTTATGACGACGTATACATCGCTATGTTAAAATCACGAAGAATTAGACTAATAATAAGAATTTAGGGTGAAAGTACCGCAACGTACACTTTAGTACGTGAGGACACTTTCAACCCGACAATTCTGTATTAGTAGTCAATTATGCGTGATTTTCCAGATCAGCACCGGTTTCCTGATCAACCCTCTTGGCAGAAAGTTTAATCTTGCCGCGGTTGTCCTGGCCGATGCATTTAACCCACATGGTATCACCTTCTTTATAGAAATCAGAAACAGAGGCGATTCTCTCATTTTTAACTTCAGAGATGTGAACCAGTCCTTCGGTCGTGCCGAGGAAACGTACAAAAGCACCAAAATCCATAATTTTAGTAATAACACCTTTATAGATTTTGCCTTCTTCCGGTTCGGCAACAATACCCATAATCCATTCCAAAGCAGCATCGCCGTCTTCTTTCTTCAGAGTAGCAATACGAATGACGCCATCATCGGAAATATCGATTTTAGAATTGGTTTTTTCGGTAATTTCACGAATGACTTTACCGCCAGAACCAATAACTTCACGGATCTTATCAACCGGAATCTTAATGGCGATAATACGCGGCGCTTTATCAGAAACGTGCGGACGCGGCGCTTCAATAGCCTTAGCCATTTCGCCCAAAATGTGAATTCGGCCGTCATGAGCCTGAGCCAAAGCTTTTTCCATAATTTCTTTGGTAATGGAAGTAATTTTAATATCCATCTGCAAAGCGGTCACGCCGTCTTTAGTACCGGCAACTTTAAAGTCCATATCACCGAGGTGATCTTCATCGCCGAGAATATCTGTCAAAACAGCAACTCTGCCGTCATCTTCTTTAATCAGCCCCATAGCAATACCGGCAACCGGCTTAGCCATCGGAACACCGGCAGCCATCAAAGACATGGTTGTGCCGCAAACGGTCGCCATAGAAGAAGAACCGTTGGATTCCATAATTTCAGAAACCACGCGAATGGTGTAAGGGAAGCTGTCCTTATCTTTCGGCAACATCGGATGAACGGCGCGCCAAGCCAATTTTCCGTGACCGATTTCACGACGTCCCGGGCTGCCGATTCTGCCGCATTCGCCAACAGAGAACGGCGGGAAGTTATAGTTAAGCATAAAGTCTTCTTTATACTCATCCATCAAACCGTCAACAATCTGCGCGTCCTCGCCTGTTCCCAATGTGGTAACAACTAAAGCCTGAGTTTCGCCGCGGGTAAACACAGCAGAACCATGAGCTGTCGGCAATACATCAACTTCGCATTGAATCGGGCGAACAGTTTTGGTATCACGTCCGTCAATACGGTGACCGGTCGTCAAAACGCTTTCGCGCATAACATGATGCATTAATTTTTCAATAGCATCCTGAGCATAACGCTGTTCAAATTCGTTATCCGCATCCAAAGTCGCTTTAAATTTCTCAGAAGCAGCGGCAATCAATTCACCACGTTTCAACTTGTCAGTTTCTTTGAAAGCAGCTTCAAAATCAGCACTGAAACCATCAGCCAGACGTTTATAAAGCTCATCAAATTCCGGCGGGAATACCGGAGCGGTCCAAGCTTCTTTGCCGGCTTCAGCCTTCAATTCCTCAATCAACTTAATAACCGGCTGGAAGTTATCAAAACCAAACATAACTGCGCCCAGCATCGTTTCTTCAGACAATTCCTGAGCTTCGGATTCAACCATCAGCACGCCTTCTTTTGTACCAGCCACAACCAATTCCAAATCAGACTCTTTAATCTGAGAAACTGTCGGATTCAAAATATAGCTGCCATCTTTATAACCGACTTTAGCAGAAGCAATCGGCCCCAAGAACGGAATACCGGAAATTGTCAAAGCAGCAGAAGCGGCAATCATCGCCGGAATATCAGAATCTGTATTCTGGTCATGCGACAAAACCGTACAAATAACCTGAACTTCATTTTTGAAAGCATCCGGGAACAACGGGCGGATAGGACGGTCAATCAAACGAGAGATTAACACTTCGCGCTCGCTGGGCTTGCCTTCGCGCTTCATAAAACCACCGGGAACTTTACCCGTGGCATAATATTTTTCTTGATAGTTGACTGTTAAGGGAAAGAAATCCTGATCTGCTTTCGCCTCTTTTGCCGCACATACCGTTGCAATGACTTCTGTTTCACCATAGGTAACAACCACTGCACCAAGTGCCTGACGGGCCAATTTACCTGTTTCCAATACTAACTTGCGTCCGCCCCATTCCATTTCTTTGCGAACAACTTTAAAATCGATCATAAAATCTTTCCTTTCATATCTCTTACAATCATCGGCAGCTGCGAGCCCTCCCGCAACAACCACCTGCCCGAAAGCAGGATTTTTTAACAAAGAATGCGGAACGCACCCGCCCCGCATTCAAAAATTTTGCTCAAACCATAAAATGAATTACTTTAAGGTTTGATTTAGGCTGAACACCTAAACTCCCGAAGATTGATTTTAGGGGAGTAGATAAAGTGAAAAACAGAGACGAAAAAATTTTAATGTACATAAAAGTACATGAATTTTTTCGTACTCGCATTTTTCGCTTTAGATACCGCATAAAATCAGACCTTACTTGCGGAGGTCGAGCTTTTTAATCAAATCCTGATATCTGCTTTCGCTTTTGGATTTCAAGTGATCCAACAAATGGCGGCGGCGGCTAACCATTTTCATCAGACCCAAGCGAGAGTGCAAATCTTTATTATGGGTGTTGAAGTGCCCAATCAAAGAGTTAATTCTGTGAGTCCAAATAGCAATCTGAACTTCCGGAGAACCTGTATCACCCGGAGTCTGGCCAAACTGTTTAATTAATTCTTGTTTTTTTTCATTAGTAATCGACATCAAATTTTCCTTTTAGTTTACAAATTAAAAACTCGAAGCGGGGAAATTCTTTTTTCCTCGATTCGCACAATTGCAGTCAAACATCCATTACAAAACGCCGCAGCCTCCAGCCCGATGAGATGTTTAACCTCATACGCGCGGGGCGAAACGCCTTGCCCTTTTTTGAGTTTGTCTGCATCAGCTTCCGAAACAGCAATCTCCGCGATGTCGCGCAGGGATGTTTCTAACGGAAGCAAAATTTCTTTTAGGGCATCACTATGCACTATATTTTTTATATTTTCCAGTAAAATTTTCGACTCAAGACCAAATTGGCCGCATTTTGTGCGCCGTAATTCCTGCAAATAGCCACAAGTTCCTAATTTTACCGCCAAATCATGCCCCAGCGTACGCACATATGTCCCTTTTGAACACTCAACGCGAAATCTTGCCTGATGATTCGGCAATTCCTCTAACAGCTCCAAATCATAAATTTCAATTACCCGCTCGGGAATAACCACATCTTCCCCTTTGCGCGCCAACTGATAAGCCCGCTGTCCGTTGATTTTAATTGCAGAATATGCCGGCGGAATTTGCTTCACCTGACCGATAAATGCGGGAATAACATCTAAAATTTCCTGACGCGAAGGAATTTTCTCCGATTCGCTGATAATTTCCCCCTCAGAATCATCGGTATTCGTAGCCTTGCCCCATTGAATAACAAATTCGTATTCCTTATGCCCGTCCGTCACATACGGCAACAGCTTGGTTGCCTCGCCAAAAGCAATTGGCAGAATACCCGTTGCAAAAGGGTCAAGCGTCCCGGCATGGCCGTTTTTCTTAGCATTAAACAACCGCCGCGTCAGGTTCACCACCTGAGTCGACCCCATATCCCGCGGCTTATCAACAATCAGCCAGCCGTTAATATCTTCGCCTTTTTTATGTTTCATCGTCATATCCTTTTTTTCTTCTTAACGGATATCCAAAGAGCTGGCAACAAAAAAGCGCTTCCTAAGAAGCGCTTTTTTTCATTCGAGTAACTGCAATTTAGCTCCGATTATTTTCGGCTGATAAACAAATTTATGCACCTTGCCGGCATGGCGAACATAAAGACAGGGCTTTCCGTAAAACATTCCCATTTCAACCTCATCGGCATCCTGCTTATAATACACATCTTTTGCCAGCACCAGATAAAGATTTTGAGTTTCACCCTCAAAAATCTGGCGCGTCCGGGCAAGAACCTTAACACCGAAACTTTCGCCGCAATTGTTAAATGAAGGCAATAAAGTCACGTCACAGAACGGTTCCTTACCCTCCCAAAGAGCTGCCGCAAATTTTTCATCAAAGTCCGCAACCCAGCCAAAACCCGGCTTATTGCTAACAAACTTTTTCACAAAATGATAATAATCCGCTATCGGCGCATAAGGCTTTTCACTCACGATAACCTTACCCTTCTGTTGATACCCTCTAAAAAGGCCGTCGACAAAATCTTCCTCTCTTTTCGTAACGATGCTGACATAACGCCAGCCATCCTCAGTCAAAACGCGGCAGACATCAGCAATCAGACAACCGGCTTCTTTCATCCCCTGATGTTTCGGATCTACCGTTTTCACACCAAGCTGCGTAAGTTCATTTTCAGAAAAAAAGTTCAAAGAAGTCCCCGAAGCTTTTTTATCAAGAAACAGAAAGCCCTCTTTATCAAGCGCTGTTCCCAAAGGGACAGCTTGAAAGTCATCGCGCCACCAGTACCATTTATCAATCCGGTACAAAACACGTCCTCTTTCCAGGCGATATTCAACACATTCTTTTTTGTAACAGCTTAGCCCTTTTTCCCGCAGCAAAGCATAAGTGTTAAAGCCTTGTTTAAGAACTGTCAGCCCGGGAATATCGGTCTTAACAACTTCATCTGCTACAAATACCGTTTCAAACTGGCCTGACGGCTCTGCAAAACGGCGAAAAACAACCTGTGAACCGCAACGGCGCAGTTCGTAATCCTTCATAATTTCCATAAACTTAAAAATTTAATAATTAAAAAAACCTCCTTTACTTTACCCTCTTTTTCTAAAAACGCAATTCTTTTGACATAAATGCTTTTTTACCTATAATCTTCAGCAAGGAGATAGAGAAATGAAACAAACTGTCTATTTGCAATTTCTGCCGGAATATGACGCCTATGGAATCAGCGATGAAAAAATCGCCGAATTACGAGCACAAAACATCATACCGCTGATAGAATTGCAACCTGCCGATTACCAACAACTTGCCGGCTCACGCCCTGCACCGCAAAAACCAACCGTTGCTTTTCTCCTCGGACGTGAAAAAAACTGCTATACCATAGATATGCCCTATGCCAAAGCTATTGCACAATCTGGCGTAAACATCCGTTTTCTGACTTATGATGATAACTTGGCTCAACTTAACGGCGTTGACGGCTTAATTTTGCCCGGCGGCTCTTTTAACTCGCCAAACGAATTTTATACCGACCCGTTCAAAACCACCGAAGACAAACCGGGAAGCCGTTCTTATGCCTACATAACGTCAATAAAGCAAGCCGAACGGGAAGAAATGCCGATTTTAGGGATTTGTGCCGGCGCACAAATGCTGGGCGGAATGCACGGCATGAAAATGTACCGCAATCTTAAAGAATATACCCAAACCTCTTTGGAACACAAAACCAAAGAACTGGAAGCCCATCAGGTGCTTATTTATCCCAATACGCCGTTGGCAAACATTCTTGCTGCCGGATATATCGAAACCAATTCCCGCCATAAAGAAGCCATGCTGCCTAATGATGAAATATCAGATTTAAAAATTTACGCCGCCACACCCGACGCAACTCCCGAAGCTTGGGGCAATGAAGAAAAGAACATTTTGTGCATTCAGTGGCATCCTGAAGATTTTGCAGCCCAAGGCGATGAAAAAATGCAAAAGATATATAATTGGCTGGCCGATAAAGCCTTGGAATATAAACAAGCCCGCCCAACCAGACAGATAAGCGAAAAGAAAAAGTTTTTTTCCCGCTAAAGCAAAGCCTCCACAAGGAGGCTTTTTTTATTCTTCTTCCGGTTCATCCGGCTTTTGCAAATCTTCCTGCACTTTGGGATCATGCAACAAGCGTTCAATTTTATCAACTTCCGCAAAAGTATCATCCAAACGGAAATTAATTTCCGGCACATAACGCAAAGACGTCTTGCGCCCGATAACCTTGCGAAAATGCCCGGCGGCCAACTGTAAACCGCCCATAACTTCCTTGTTTTTATCATTGTCGGAAGAAATGAAATAAACATTGCAATATTTCAAATCCGGAGATACTTGAACCTCGGTAATTGTCACCATTGTTTCGATTCCCTCCAGATTCCGCACATTATCATGCTGAATCTCTCCGGCAATAATCTTCTTAATCTCTTGCCCAACACGCAATTGTCTTTGCGACTGTTCTTTAATGGCCATTTTTTTATTCCTTATTCTAAACCAAAAACTTGGAGAATGAGGGAAATAGAGTGATTTAGAAGGCGAGGAAAATTTTAGCGTACATAGAAGTACGTGGAGTCGATAGTTGGTGCGAACGAGCCAAAGGCGAAGTTCAAACCCTACGGGACGAACGACCAACGGGAGGACTATTTTCCGAGACCGAACTAAATTGCTCTAGTTCCCCATTATACAAGTTTTTTATAATTTGGCGGCAATAGCCTCTATCTCATAACACTCAATAAAATCGCCAACCTGAATGTCATTGTAGTTTTCAAAGCTCATACCGCACTCATAACCTTCTTTGACTTCTTTAACGTCTTCTTTGAAGCGTTTCAGCTGGCCAAGGCTGCCATCATGAATAACCACGTTGTCACGCAACAGACGGACTTTAGCACCGCGCTTAACCATACCTTCGGTAATCATACAGCCGGCAACTTTGCCCACACCGGTAATGTTAAAGACATTGCGGATTTCGGCATAGCCCAAAATCTTTTCTTTCAGTTCCGGAGAAAGCATACCCTCCAGACCTTTCTTAACATCATCGGCAACATCATAGATAATCGAATAATAACGAATATCAACACCATCACGGCGAGCCATATCACGCGCCTGCGGAATAGCACGGACATTAAAGCCGATAATAAACGCATTAGACGCTTTTGCCAAAGTAATATCAGATTCGGAAATCGGGCCAACGGCAGAGTGCAAAATTTGAACACTGACTTCATCGGTTGACAATTTGTTCAACGTGCCCTCAATCGCTTCAATAGATCCCTGAACATCGGCTTTGATAATAACCGGCAAATGTTTAATTTCGCCTGATTTAATCTTATCCAGCATTTGTTCCATTGCCGATTTGGCACTCTTCACCAATTTAGCATCGCGTTCTTTACGAATACGATAGTTGGTCACTTCACGCGCCTGGTTTTCATCAGCCACGACGGTAAAATCATCACCGGCAGCCGGAGTTCCCTGCAAACCGAGAACCTCAACCGGAGTAGCCGGACCGGCTTCATGAACCTTATGCCCCATTTCGTTAAACATGGCGCGAACGTGTCCCCACTCTTTACCGGCAATGCAGATATCGCCGACTTTAAGCGTACCGCGTTGAACCAAAACTGTTGCAACGGAACCGCGACCTTTTTCCATTTTGGCTTCAATAACCGTTCCGTCGGCAATACGATTCGGATTAGCTTTCAAATCCAAAATTTCAGCCTGAAGCAAAATAGCTTCCAGCAGCTTATCAATATTAATGCGTTTCTTGGCGGAAACTTCGGCGCACAGTGAATCGCCGCCCATTTCTTCCACAGCAATACCATGCTGCAACAACGCCGTTTTGACCTTCATCGGATCAGCACCCGGCAAGTCAATCTTATTAATAGCGACCACAATCGGCACTTCCGCAGCTTGCGCATGGCGGATAGCTTCCACTGTCTGCGGCATAATACCGTCATTGGCAGCCACCACCAAAACAACGATATCGGTTACTTTAGCACCACGGGCACGCATTTCGGAAAATGCCTCGTGTCCCGGGGTATCAATGAAAGTAATTTTATCGCCATTCGGCGTGAAAATCTGATAAGCACCGATGTGCTGGGTAATACCGCCGGCCTCACGCGCCACAACATTGGTTTCGCGCAAAGCATCCAGCAACGAGGTCTTACCGTGGTCAACGTGTCCCATAACCGTCACCACCGGAGCTCTGGGCAACATCTGTTCAGGTGTATCTTCTGCACCTTTAATGGCATCTTCCACATCACTATCAGCGACGCGTTTAAATTTATGTCCCAATTCTTCAACCACAATCTGCGCCGTATCAGCATCAATCGGTTGGTTAATCGTAGCCATAACCCCTAAAGCCATCAGTTTTTTGATAACCTCAGCACTTTTTTCAGCCATACGGTTAGCCAACTCCTGAACGGTGATAATTTCAGGAATAATTACCTCTTTAATTACCTTCTCCTGAGGTTGAACTTGCTGAACAGGCTTGGGTTGCTTCTTTTTGAAACGGCGGCGAGGCCCACCGAAACCATAATCATCATCGTCATCATCGCCCCCCATAATATTATGAAGGCTGACTTTGCCACCGCGGCGCTGCGGTTCAAAGCTGCGCTTTGTAACTTTTTTGCGATCCTGTTCAAAAGCATCTTCACGGCTTTTTTCCTGTTCAGGCGCTTTATGAAACTTTTTAGCAGCGGAAGCATCTTCATCATCGTCATAATCTTTAGATTTTTTCTCTTTGGACTTAAACGACTTTTCTTCCACATCGCTGGCCGGAACATTATTCTTAGCCGCAGCTTTAATATCTTGGATAATCTCTGCCTTTTTGGCATTTTCTTCAGCCAGACGAGCCAAGCGTTCTTTTTCTTCCTGCTCACGCTCTTCCTGACGGCGGCGTTCTTTTTCTTCTTCTTCCTGACGGCGACGGGCTTCGTGTTCTTTAGCTTCGGCAATCAGCTTAAGCTTCATCGCGGTTGTTTCATCCAGCTTAACGCTGTTATCAACAGCTCCAGGATTAATGACTCTCTTTTTGCGCACCTCAACCTGCACCATTTTCTTGCCTTCGCGAGATGCAACTCTGTCCCCTAGATTTTTCAGGGTCAATGTTGATTTTCCCGATAATGTGAGTTTGCTTTTTGCATTATCTTCTGTCATATATTCAATTCTCCGTAACTCTTAATCATGTTATGAATTCAAGAAGGAATTCAGCCTTTTAAATTCGTTATAAACCATCTTTGCCATATCAGACTTTAAAAAAGCCATATGCACTGTATTTACCTTATCTAATGCCTTATCCAACTCCTCAACATCATACAACACAAAAACGTCCAGCCCTTTCGCCAGCGACAGCATTTTTTCATGACCATCAGCACCGGCATCCCCGGCTTCTAAGATGAAAGCGGCTTTTCCTTTTTTAACCGCCTCCGAAACTTTTTCAAAACCGGTCAATAAAGTCCCGGCTTTTTTTGCCAAACAAATTGCCTCCAAGCCTTTTTTCTTCAAAATAGCCTCAACCATCGGAATTAAACCATCATTTACACGAACATTCCTCTTAGCTGCCTTGGCAAACAAATTTTTGGCAATTGCAACTTTCAAAGCCGATAAAGAACAAGCCACATAAATCCCCTTACCCGGCAAACGCTTCTTAAAATCAGGAATAACCTGATTATCCGGCGTCACGGTAAAACGCAGCAAATCTTTGCTGTCCATCACCTGCCCGCTGACTATGTCTTTCCGTTCCTTATCTTCTTTAACCATAAACAAACCTATTAATTAGATGGAATAAAATGGATTATATGAGCCGGATGGTAAGATTTCAGGGCAACCCCAAAAGTTTTCCGAAATCGAACTAAACTGCTCCCATTTCCTGTGGCTTTGATAAAGGGGTATGCTACGATGTTATTTTTGAGCGATGTGTACCAACTAGTACATGAGCGATAAAATAACAAGTATGATGCCCCTTTTACAAAGCCAGACAAGTTTATTCGAACCAGTGGGCACGAGCCGCCATAATAACCCGATTAGCTTCCACTTCGGAAAGAACATTCTCCCCGAGCATTTCCATAAGTTCATCGGCGGCTAAATCTGCCAAATCATCTATGGTTTTTACGCCTTTGTCGGCTAAGGTTAAAATCATATCCTGATCCAGGCCTTCAATGCCCTTCAGTTTTTCATCAATACCTAAGGTTTCGCTCTTCTTGGCAAATTCGGCATTGCGTTTTTCGATATAAGCTTTGGCGCGAGATTGCAATTCAGCGGCAACATCTTCGTCAAACCCTTCGATTTCAGCCAATTCGCTCAAGGAAACCAACGCAACTTCATCAACGGTAGAGAAACCTTCGGCAATTAAGAGGTGGGCAATCATTTCATCCACATCCAAAGCTTCAATAAAGCGCTGTGAGCGGACTTTATTTTCATTGGTGCGGCGTTCCTGTTCCTGCTCTTCCGTCAAAACATCAATATCGCAACCCAGCAACTGGGAAGCCAGCTTAACATTCTGTCCGCGGCGGCCGATAGCGATAGAAAACTGTTCTTGCGGCACAACGGCTTCAATACGGTTATTTTCTTCATCCAAAACCACTTTGGTGACTTCTGCCGGAGCTAAAGCGCTGACAATATACTGCGCTTTATCTTCAGAGTAAGGGACGATATCGATTTTTTCACCCTGCAATTCGGTCACAACAGCCTGAACGCGAATACCGCGCAAACCGACACAAGCGCCGACGGCATCAATTGTCATATCATTGGCTTTAACGGCAATCTTGGCTTTAGAACCCGGATCACGGGCAACATTCATAATTTTAACCACGCCGTCATAAATTTCAGGAACTTCCTGCGTAAACAGCTTAGCCATAAATTCAGGGCAGGTACGGGACAAGAAAATCTGCGGCCCTTTGTTTTCGCGGCGAACATCTAAAACATAAGCGCGAACACGGTCGCCGTTTTTGAATTTTTCCCGCGGAATAATTTCATCGCGGCGCAAAACAGCTTCAGCCTTGCCAATATCCAAAATAACATTGCCAAATTCGATTCTTTTGATTGTGCCGTTGATAATCGTGCCGACTTTTTCTTTATATTCTTCAAATTGTTTATTACGTTCGGCATCGCGGACCTTTTGAACAATAACCTGCTTAGCGGTTTGGGCAGCAATACGGCCAAAATCAATCGGCGGCAATTCGTCAATGATAAAATCGCCGATTTTGGCATCCGGATCATAAGCCTGAGCATCTTCCAGCAAAATCTTGGTTGCATTCTGCGTATCTTCTTCCTCGCCTTCAACCGGAACAATTTCTTCAACAACTTCACGATAACGAGCCAGACTGATAGCGCCGCTTTTGCGGTCAATAACGGCCCGGATATCATGTTCAAAACCATATTTGGAACGGGCTGCCTTTTGAATGGCAATTTCCATGGCTTCAAAAACATCTTCTTTTTCAATGTTTTTTTCGCGGGCTACCGTGTCGGCAACCAAGATAATTTCAGGTCTGGGCATATTTTCGATTTTCTGCATTTTATCCTCGTTAGTCCTTATTAATTTAAAAAAGTCAGTTATTATTCTTCAATGATATGTTCGCCGCATTCGGGATGTTCATCAACATACTTCTGCAGCAATTCATCGGTTATTACAATTTTGGCTTTGCTTACCGCGTCAAAGGGAATAGCATACTCCGTACCGTCCATCTCAAAACGGATTGTATTTTCACCGTCAATACTGATAATCTTGCCTTTAAAACGTTTGCGATTCTCAATCAGTTCGTCGGTTTCCACTTTTGCTTCATATCCGGCAAAACGGGCAAAATGTTCCGGCTTTGTCAGCGGGCGGTCCAGCCCCGGAGAACTGACTTCCAGATTATACTGGTCTTTAATCGGGTCTTTTTCATCTAACACTTCTGAAACCTTGCGGCTGACCTTGGCGCAATCTTCCACCACGATATCTTTGCCGTCAAGCCGGTCAATCATAATCTGCAACGTCGGATTCGCCTGACCGATAGTTATGATACGCACGGTTTCATACCCCAGTTCGCTTATAATCGGCTCCAGCATATCCTGTAAATGATGTTTATTCTGCATATATTTTTCCTAACAAAAAAGCGGGGCTTTCGACCCCACTTCCAATAATTAACCCTAGAATGTCAATACATATAACACATAAGTTTTTTAAAATCCAGCATTTTTTTACTGATTTTGCTGCCGCTGGTGATACATTCCCGCAAAATCAATCGGATTAATCATAAAGGGCGGCAATCCGCCTTCTACCAAACAATTGGTAACCACATTGCGCGCAAACGGAAACAACAGACGCGGAATTTCCACCAACAACACCGGCTCAACGTGCTCCTGCGGCACATTAAGCGAAACCACAGCCGCATACAGCAGCTCCAAAATAAACAATTTTTTGCCCTTAATGCTCCCGTCCATTTTAACACTCAGGCTGACATTAAAATAATTGTCATGCATATGCTGCGCATCCACATCGACATGAATATCAACATGAGGGGCTTCGGTCAGTTCGCGAAAGATTTCCGGAGCAAAAGGAATTTCCAAAGACAAATCTTTAATATACTGCGTATTAATCATAATTGCCGGCTGAGGATTATTTTCGTTTCCGGCTTCAGTCTTGTTATTTTCAGTCATAACGGCATATCCTTTTAAAGTGTGATTTTTGCATAAGCTACAACAAATAAATCCGTAGGTCAAACATTTATGGTTGATAAATGCCGGATAAAAAGCTATATATGTTATCGAAATGTAAAATGAAAGGTATGAAACAAAATGGGTTCCTTAGATATTATCATTCTTCTGGTTGCTGTTGTTCTCATTTTTCAAAAACTGCGGAGCTTGCTCGGCACCAGACCGGACGAAGAAGTCACCCGCATCCGGATTTCTGACGAAAATGCTGCCAGAATTTTTGACATGATTGCCAAGGAAGCAGAAAAACAGCAGTTAACCGCCCGCACTGCCGCCGAGGGATTCTCGGGCACAGCTGAAGAAGAAACCGAAGAACTCAGCGATACCGATAAAATTTTAACAAACATCCCCGATTTTAGCAAAGAACGTTTTTTAACCGGTGCTAAACGGGCATTTGAGATTATTATCTGCGCTTTCAGCCAAGGCGACACTGAAACGCTGGAAAATCTGGTATCACCTCAATTAATTAAGAAATTTCAGGAAATTATTGAAGACCGCCGCGCCCAAGGAATTACTGCCGAAACCGATTTAATCGGCTTTGAACAAGCCGAAATCGTCAACGCCGATGTTGATGAAGAAAACAACGCCAAGATAACTGTCAAATTCGTATCTGAACAGGTTAACCTGCTTCGCAACAAAGACAATGAAGTTATTCAGGGCGATGAAAACTTTATCCAAAACATTACCGACATCTGGACATTTGAGCGCTGCTTAACTTCCGTTAACCCCAACTGGCTTCTGGTATCGACTAAAAAACAATGACAAGACTATTTTCACTATTTGCCTTGCTTCTGTTGCTGGCCTCTTGCGGCAAAGAAGAACAAAAACAACCCCGTGACACCGAGGAACTGCCCCAGATTACCATGGACAAATCTCCTCGCCCGGTTTTGCCGCCCAAACCCAAAGTCAGATTACAGGACTATCAGTTTAAAGATTTGCCCGGCTGGAAAAATGACAATCTGTTGGAAGCCTTGGACAGCTTTAAATTAAGCTGTGCCAAAATCATGCAGGAAAAAAACACCTACCTTTCCAATTCCGAACTACGCATTCCGACAGCCGCTTACCAACTGGCCTGTCAAAGGCTGTTTGCCGCAGATATCACCACCGCGGCAGAATTTAAATATTACCTGGAAAGCAATTTCCTGCCATTTTTGGTAATTGCTGACGGTTCGGACCAAGGCAAATTCACCTCTTATTACGAAGCTGCGATTAATGCCTCGCAAATTCAAACTGCCTTATACCGCTACCCCATTTACGGCAAACCGTCAGACTTGATTGAATTTAACCCCAAAGATTTTGACGCTTCCCTCCCGGACAAACGTTTGGTCGGCCGCATTGTTGACCAAAAGCTCCTCCCTTATTTCACCCGGGAAGAAATTGAACGCCTGCAAATAAAAGCGCCGGTTATTTTATGGGGTGACAGCAATATCGATATCAACATCATGCAAATTCAAGGCTCTGCCGTTGCCACTCTGCCCGACGGGCGCACTCTGCGTGTCAGTTATGCGGACAACAACGGCCACCCTTTTAAAGGAATTGGCAGCATCTTGCTTGAAAAAGGCTACCTCAAACCTGGCGAAGTTTCCATGGGCAACATCAAAAAATGGCTGGCAGCCCACCCTGAAATTGCCGAAAAAGAAATGCGCGAAAACAAACGCTTTATCTTTCACCGCATTTCTTCTGCCGACGGCCCGATTGGTGCTCACGGCGTTCCGCTCCATGCCGGACGCAGCTTGGCTGTTGACCGCAGCTACATTCCTCTGGGCAGCCTGATTTGGCTCGAAACCACAGGTCCTGACCGGGAAAAAATTGAAAAACTGGTTGTCGCCCAAGACATCGGCAGCGCCATCAAAGGCCCTGTGCGCGGCGACTACTTCTGGGGGTCGGGCAAAGATGACGTTTTGGAAAAAGCCGGAAGAATGAATTCTGCCGGACGTTATTTTATCCTTATTCCGCAAAACAGGGCTAACCAACCATGAACAAACCCAGCAAAGCCGACAAATTAATATACAAGGCTCTTAACAAGGCCATCGAAAAAGACCAATTGCGCCTTTACTTTGACTATGGACGCATCAACCGTCCCGGTTCGCCGGTCTATGATGTATGGGAAACTCTGCTTCCGGTTCTCACCCCGGTTATTATCGGCCTGATTCTGATTTTGACCGTCAGCGTTATTTTCGGTTTGGCATTTATCATCGCCATGATATTGGTCTATATTACTTATTTCAAAAAGAAAGTTGACCGCTACCTCATTGAGCGCACCAAAACTTATTTTACCAGCAGCTACGAAAACTGCGTCAAGTTATGGGACTTCGGCGGCATCGTTTTGGTCAACGCCGCAAACAAAAAACAAGGCTGCGTTTCTCCCGAGGGCGACTGGAAAGAATTTGTCGTCAGCAACTATGCTGATTATATGGTCGAAAGCAAAGACGCACCGCAACAGGAAACGGCAGCAACCCATGACCAAACAGCCTGACACAGCCGAAGACGATGCCCTCTGGGCAGAAATAACCAAAGACATCCGCAAAATGCCGAACAGCGAGCTGCCTCCGTCTAAACCGGTAATTCTCCCGGAAATCCGCCCTACCGTAAATTTGGCAGCAGCATACCGCGGCGAAAAACTTGACGATTTGAAAACAGGCAACACCGATGATATGGACGGCAGTCTGGCCAAACGTTTCAAACGTTGTGATATTCCGGTCGAAGCCACATTGGATTTGCATGGCTTTCGAGAAGAAGAAGCCCGCGCCGCTGTCTTTAATTTCATTCAAAACGCCTATCTCACCGGCAGACGCTGCGTCATTATCATCACCGGCAAAGGGCTGTCCCACCCGGAAGACGGGGATATGTTCACGGTAAAGGGCAAACTGAAAGAAAGCGTCCCGCTTTGGCTGAACAGCCGCGAACTTCGCCCGCTGATACTGTCATTCATCCATCCGTCAGCCAAGCTTGGCGGCAGCGGTGCTCTTTATATTATGCTGCGCCGCAAGCGCTAAATTTCCGTTTTTCGTTAGATAAAATTTAACCTCTCTGAATTAGAGTAACCCAGAGGGAGAAATAAATGCTTTCGAAATGGATAAAAGCTTTGCGGATTTATTTTACGCCGCGCATGATTACAATGGTCGGGCTGGGTTTTTCCAGCGGTTTTCCCTTGCTTTTAATTTTCAGCACACTCAACCTTTGGCTCAAAGATGACGGCATTTCTTATAAAGCGATTGGCTTATTCTCTTTGGTAAAACTGCCCTACAGTTTTAAATGGCTTTGGTCGCCGCTGCTTGACCGCCTGAGCCTGCCGCTGTTTGGCAAATTAGGCCGCCGCCGCGGCTGGGCTTTGTTCTTCCAAATACTTTTAGCAGCAGGAATAGCCGCGGTTTCCACGGTCACACCTGCCGAAAATCTTCACCTTTTGGCAATCCTTTGTGTTATTGTCGTTATTGCATCCGCTTCTCAGGATATTGTGCTGGACGCTTACCGCATTGAAAGCTTTAATGCCAAAGAACAAGGCGCTGGCGTGGCAATATATATTATCGGTTACCGCCTCGGAACAATTGCTTCCGGCGCCGGGGCTATTTGGATGGCTTCCTTTATGAGCTGGAATCAGGTTTATCTGCTGATGACATTCGGAACATTAATCGGCATGGCAACCATACTTTTCTCACCAGAACCTGTCAAAGCCGAAAAATACAGCGAACAAACCTATCGCAATTTCAGCGACTTTATGAACAAAGCCGTCTATGACCCTTTTCTTGATTTTATGAAACGGGCTGACTGGGCGCTGATACTGGTCTTTATTTTCTTCTACCGCATGAGCGATTCCTACATGGCGCCGATGGCATTCCCTTTTTATGTTGATATGGGTTTCAGTAAAGGCGAAATCGCATTTGTATCCAAAGTCTTCGGTATGGCGGCCACAATATTCGGCGGTCTGGTCGGCGGCTTGGTTATGAGCAGGATGAGTATGCTCAAAGGCTTAATGCTCTGCGGTATTTTACAAGGAATAACCAACCTGATGTTTGTCGTTCAGGCCTATGTCGGACACAGCGTGCCAATGCTGATGCTCACCCTGTCGTTGGATAACATTGCCGGCGGCATGGCATCCACCGCTTTGGTTGCCTACCTCTCCTCGCTTTGTAACATAGCCTACACCGCCACCCAATACGCGCTGCTTTCTTCGCTGATGAGCCTGGCACGCGATGTCTTTGCGGCCAGCAGCGGCTATGTCAAGGAAATGACGTCTTGGCCGGTATTTTTCTTAATCGTCACCGTGATGATTATCCCCGGATTGGTTCTTTTATGGATACTGATGCGCTTGGAACGCCACAAACATCCTAAGCCTTCGGCGGCAAACGCCCGTAAAGCAAATCGCTGACACAATTCGGCAAAACCGACACCAGGCACACCACAAAACGCAGCGGCCACGGAAAAGCAATAATACCTTTATTTGCTTTAATTCCCTCGACAATAATCTTAGCAGCCTGCGGCGCTTCCATAAAGAACGGCATCGGACAGGTATTCTGGTCTGTAATTCTTGAACGCACAAACCCCGGACAAATCACGCTCATGCGGATTCCCTCGCGCTTTAACACCGGACGCAGCGCTTCCCCCCAGGCTTTCACACAAGCCTTGCTGGCACTGTAAGCCGGACAGGTAGGCAGCCCGTGATATCCGGCCATGGAGCTGACAACAGCCACAGCCTTGTCTTCTGCATACTGCGCCGGACGCGCCCGATAAGCCTGCAACACCGGCAAAACAGTGTTAATCACGCCGTTAACATTGGTAGCAAACGTATTGCGGATTGAGTCGTCCGTTTCGTTTACAGTTCCCGTCCCGGCATTGGCTATCGCCAGATTAAGCGGGGCAATATCATTACAACGCGCCACCCACTCAGCCATAGCCTTGCTGTCCGCCACATCCAAAACTTCGGCAAAAACCTCTGCGCCCAAAGCAACGCAGGAGGCGCGGACTTTTTCCAGCCGCTCGGCATTCCGCCCGCAAATAAACAATCTGGCAGCGCCGTTTGCCGCATAATATTCGGCCAAAGCTTCCCCAATGCCTGAACTGGCGCCGGTAATCAACACGTTTATATTTTTCATCATCATTTTCCTAAAGACTTTTTAATATTTAGCTTTTATATTATAATATTATATTCAAAAGTCACCAGCTAAATGGAGCATACTCATGGATGAAATCATTGACCGTCTGAAAAAAGTCCGCCGCGGCGCGATGTTTATTATCGAAGCCCCGTCCGGCACAGGAAAAAGCGCTGTCGTCAAAGAAATTCTGCAACGTGACCCGCATATCAAATTTTCCGTTTCTGTCACCACGCGTAAACCCCGCGAAGGCGAAGTTGACGGTCAGGATTATTATTTCATCAATGACAAGCAATATGATGAATTTCTGGCACAGGATGCCTTTTACGAATATGTCGATTCTCAATACGGCTCTCGTTACGGCACGCTGCGCTCCGAAGTCGACAGCTTTATCAACGTAGGTGAAGACGTTCTGTTTGACATGGACTGGGAAGGCGCGCGCCAAATGAAAGAAAAAGCCGGAGATGATGTCGTCACCATTTATCTTTTGCCGCCCTCCATCAAAGAACTGCGCCGCCGCTTGGAAGGCCGGGGAACAGACAGCAAAGAGATTATCGACAAGCGTATGAAAATGGTCTTTGACAAGATAGAGCACTGGGATGAATTTGACTACGTCATCGTTAATGTCAACCTTGAAGAAACCATCCTGAAAGTCCAAAAAATCATCTCCGGGGAACGGATGAAACGCGTCCGTCAAACCGGAATGAAACGGTTTGTCAACGAACTGATAAAGGAAGCCAAGGAAAATGAGTGATGTCTTTTACGACCGCCGCGGCCGTGAAAAATATGCCGATGACCTTATCCCCGTCTGCCAAAAAGGCTATTTTGCCATTCTGGTTAAAGACGGCAAAGTCTTAGTCACCTATCCGCCCTCAGTCAGCGTTCCGGAATTTCCGGGCGGCGCTGTTTCGCGCAAAGAAGACTTCCGCAATTGCCTCTACCGCAAATTATATGAAGAAACCGGAATTGAATTTGAGCTTAGCCACGGAGAACGCTCTTACAGCCAACAGATCAATTACTTTGCCGACGATGCCCGCCCCTATGGAGAATATTGCGTCTATGAACAAACTTTTATTGTTTATGACGCGTCATCCTATGGCTTCGACACGCAAGTAGCCCCCTGGAAAACACCGGAAAACGGCACAGCCGCCTGGTTAAACATTGCAGATATTTTCTCGGCCGAAACGAAAATAAATTACGCCCACTGGCTGGCATTTCAAAAATTATTTACGGCTGATAAGTAACCAAAGTTTCGCGCACCCGCCGCGGCATAGCCTTATAAACTTTAGCCGCATTCAATTGTGCGCCGCCCACACCGAGTTTTGCCGCTTTTTGATATAAGTTGAAAGCCTTAACCAAATCCGGCTGAACCCCGACACCCCGGGCATAAACCCAAGCTAAAATTTCTGTCGCCAAAGGGTTATTGTCATCAACTTTGACTTCCAGCGCGCGCAACTCCACCGGGGTCACGTTTCCGGCCTTGACATTTTCAATGACCGCGTGCCACTTGGCTAATTCAACTTTCAGCTTTTCCTCGCGAATCTTGCGTTGATTCTCTAGTTTGACAATTTCCAAATCAGGGTTAACCGGACTTGTATCTTCCGGTGTCGGATTAGGCACTTGCGACAAATCAACCTTATTGTCTTCAAAATCGGGCGCTTCACGGTTTTTAACAAACATCGGCAAATAACCGCGATTATCCGAGCGGACAATATCGCGGTAAATTTCATCCAAGCTGACAGCCTGAACCGTGCCGACTTCCGTCAGCAGCATAAAAAATGCAAAAACCAGTGTTTTTATTGCTTTCATTTCTTTATTTTTAATTTTTTAATATTATTGTTATAATACTCAATGCGTTAGACTTATTAAAGTACAAATTCCGCTTTATGAACACCAATCGGGGGAAAAATGAAGAAAATCTATAACTCAGTCACCGAAATGGTCGGCCACACGCCGCTGCTGAAATTAAACAAACTGGCTGACAAATATCAGGTAAAAGCAAACCTGCTTGCCAAATGCGAATTTTACAATCCGCTGTTTTCGGTAAAAGACCGCATTGCTGCCAATATGCTTGATAAAGCGGAAAAATCAGGCTTGGTTAATGACAACACAGTCTTTGTCGAAGCCACTTCCGGCAACACGGGAATAGCTCTGGCCGCCCTTTGCGCCGCCAGAGGCTATAAGTTAGTCATCGTCATGCCGGAAAATATGTCCCAAGAACGAATTAAACTGATGCGCCACTTCGGGGCGGAAGTCATCCTCACCCCTGCAGAAGACGGCATGAAAGGCTCTATCGCTAAGGCTGACATTTTAACAGCCAAAAACCCGAATGTTATTCTGCTGCGTCAATTTGAAAATGAAGCCAACCCGGATGCCCACCGTTTTGGAACCAGCATGGAAATTATGGAGGATACCGGCGGCGAAGTTGATTGCTTGGTCAGTGCGGTCGGTACTTCCGGCACGCTCACCGGCATCGCCTCGGCGCTCAAAACCTGCAACCCCGACTTATATGTGGTTGCCGTTGAACCGGCAGAAAGTCCGGTACTAAACGGCGGACAACCCGGGGCTCATAAAATCCTCGGCATCGGCGCAGGCTTTATCCCTAAATTTTATGATAAAACATTAGTCAATGAAGTGGCTGACATCTCTTCCGAGGAAGCTATTGACATGGCTAAAACGGTTGCCAAAACCGAAGGGCTTCCGGTCGGCTTATCCTCCGGTGCTGCTCTGGCTGCCGCAGTTAAAATCGGCCAACGCCCGGAAATGACGAACAAAAATATTGTCATCATTCTGGCCTCAGCTGTCGAAAGATACCTCTCTCTCGGCTATTTTGATTAGGAAAATCTATGTCTTTGTTTAATAAAGTAACAATTATCGGTATCGGCTTAATCGGTTCTTCTTTGGCGCGTGTCATCAAAAGGGACAACCTCGCCAAACGCGTTTCCTGCTTTGATGCCAAACCGCAATATATGCAGAAAGCGCTGGAGCTTGGCATTGTCGATGAAATCCATAAAACCGTTGCCAACAGCGTAACCAATTCAGATTTAATCGTCTTGGCAACCCCGGTCGGCGCTTACGGCAAAATCATCAAAGAAATTGCCCCGCATTTAAAAAAAGGCACAATCATCACTGATGTCGGCTCAGTCAAAACCTATGCCGTAAAAGAAATTGAAGCTAACCTGCCACCCCAAGCCGAAGTGTTCATCGTCCCCGGACATCCGGTTGCCGGAACGGAAAAATCCGGACCGGAAGCCGGGTTTGATACGTTATTTGAAGGCCGGTGGTATATCATGACCCCCGGAGAACGTTCTTCGGACGGAGCCGTCGAAAAAATATCCAAACTATGGTCTTATGCCAAAATGCGCGTAGATTCCATGACCCCGGAACATCATGACAAAGTCATGGCCGCAGTTTCCCACCTGCCCCACCTGATTGCTTTTTCCATAGTCGGCACTGTCGCTGATTTGGAGGGTTATGAACAAAAGGAAATCATCAAATATTCAGCCTCCGGCTTTCGTGATTTTACCCGTATCGCCGGCTCAGACCCCACCATGTGGCGCGATATTCTGCTGAATAATAAAGGCACAATTCTTGAACTTATCCAACGCTTTGTCGAAGACTTGATAGCTCTTGAACGCAACATCCGCTGGGACGAGGGCGACAAACTTTTTGAGCTCTTTTCCCGCACCCGCAAAATCCGTAACGAAGTGGTGGAAGCCCGCCAGGATCAGCCGGAAACCGAAAAGAAACTCCTCTCCGAACTCCAACGCCGAGATTAGACTTGTCAAACGCCGCATTATTTTATATTTTAGTGTCATTATTTGTAACTCCGAAGTAAAAAGACATGAATCCAAACTCTATTCTCGGCCGCTATTTGAGCAAACAGATTATCCTAAACTTTTTAGGGGTTTTGCTGACAGTGCTCGGCGTCGTATTTATTTTTGAACTGATTGAAATGCTTCGCCGCTCTGCCGGACGGGAAGAAGCCGGTTTTGTCTTTGTTATCCAAATGGCTCTCACCAAACTGCCGCAAACCATTGATATGGTTTTCCCCTTTGTTATGATGATTGCCGCCATGATAACCTTTTGGCGCTTGAGCAAAAGCAATGAATTCGTTATCATCCGCGCGGCCGGGGTATCCATCTGGGGCTTTCTTTTTCCGGTTTTGGTTGCCACTTTTGTGGTCGGCATTATCAACATTACGGTCATAAATCCGGTTTCTTCCAAAATGTATGAATTATACGAAACCATGGATTACCGCTTTAAAACCCGCAACCCCAATGCCGTGCTGTTTACCGACAAAGGATTATGGACCAGAGAAGCCATTAACAAAGATACGGTTTTGGTTATTCAGGCTAAAAACCTCCACCAGGAAAATGACACACTGTTGCTGCGCGATGTCAGCATAATGGAAATGGACCGGAAATCCCGCCTGATTCGCCGGGTTGAAGCCTTTGCCGCCACCCTGGATGATAAAAACGGCTTTGAATTAAAAGACGTAAAAGTCTATGAAGCCGGCAAAGCCAGAATTGACTTGCCCAGCGTCAAATATACCACCAGCCTGACACTGGAACGCATTAAAGAAAACTTTGTTGATCCGGAATCTATTTCTTTTTGGGATTTACCCGATACCATCCGTTTCTATGAAAAATCAGGCTTTTCGGCACTCAAACACTACCTGCACTACTTATCTCTGCTGGCATCGCCGTTTTTGCTCTGCACCATGATTCTAATTGCCGCAGTCTTCGCTTTACGCCCTAACAATCGGCGCGGCGGCGTTATGTTCCTGATTGTCGGCGGTGTTTCCACCGGCTTTATCGTTTATTTCCTGTCACAGGTTATCTATGCTTTTGGCTTAAACGGTTACATTCCGCCCTTTATGGCAGTCTGGACCCCAACACTCATCGCCGGACTGATAAGCGTTTCTGTTCTACTTCATCTTGAAGACGGTTAATACAAAACTTCGACTTGACAACCCTAACCTCATATTGACCTCCTTTACCCATTCTTGGCCATCCTCATACACCTTAGCCAAGCTTCTCCTTTTGCCCCACACTTCCCCTATTTTATCCTATAAGGAATAATCCTCCTCGGCTCACCACTCTCCCGCCTTATCCACCCTCTGCCAATTCTTCGCCACGTCCCTTTCTTGCCCGCGCTTCCCTCCTCATTTCAGTCCGCAAGGCGTTAACACAAACCCCGCCGGATGAATACAGCGGGGTTTTATTGAGCATAACAAAGGCCGTATGATTTTTGTTTTCGAAGGGCTTCATCACCTGTGTTATTGCCGCCACCACACCGCCAAACAAACTGCTTTCGATATTTGTTTGCCGATGCAACGGCTGGAAATTTGGTATGATTTATTGCTGCGGACAAATAACCAGCTGAACATCAAGCCCATAATAATTTAACAGCTTTCCGATATCAGCATTAGCCAGCGTT
Source organism: uncultured Alphaproteobacteria bacterium (assembly GCA_910577205.1). GTDB lineage: Bacteria > Pseudomonadota > Alphaproteobacteria > RF32 > CAG-239 > Scatocola. The sequence goes on along the minus strand of CAJTMA010000001.1, from coordinate 249,356 downwards.
GTCTTACCGGTTTCTATGCGGTTCAAATTTTTAATGTGAACACCGGTTTCCGCACAAACATCTGCCGCTTTTATTTTTCTGCTGCAACGTAGAGAAGCCAAATACAAGCTTAATATCCGCATGATATGCACCTGCATATTGTCATCTCCAGCAAATGAGATGGTAATTGTTTCTAACATTCAAAGCTCCTGTTTTGTTTCGGGATATCATAAAATCCCTACCTAACAATTCCGACTATATTTGCTGTTTCGGCAGCTGTCGCAACCTCACAACAAAAAGTCTCATTGCTTATCTCAACAAAACAATTTTCAAATTGTTTTGTTTTCGCAGCCCCTTAATTTTAAGGGAAGGTTAGATAGGAATTAATTTCTCCAAACCCTGTAAATTAAAACAAAACCACCTTTTTAGAAAAAAGGTGGAGGAGCTCAAAAACTGTTCACGACAGTCGGCCTTATTCGTGCTTACGCCTTAGTTCGACCACTCCCCCAAGATGGAGGAATTAATTTCGTGAAAGATGTTTTTGAGACACCACAACCGGCCTCCCGGTTGCAAGAATCATATTAGGTGATTATTTTTATTTTGCAAGATGTTTTATGGTTACTCACCCCTCCTAAAATATCATTCTAAAGAGCTAAGCAACGAAGAATCCATACTTAGGCAGCCGCATTATTAACATTATGCCGCTTTTAACTTGGATCTTTCGCCTGCAGCTCAAGATGACGTAAATATTGACACGATATACTCATTTAATGTCACTCTCCGATTTGATCGGAGAGTCCAGATTAATAACAAAGCCTTATTTATTATATGAATTCTTCACCGCGTTGCGGTTCAGGATGACATCCCGAATGTCATTCTGAGGAGCTGTGCGACGAAGAATCCATGCAAAATTAGACTTTATTCATATTAAACCCCTCTTTATCTCCCCTTAAAATTAAGGGGAGAAATGTTATTCCCAAGCCCCGCCGCGCGGTCGCACCCACCGTTCGGGTCATAGCGAGGAGCACCCGAACATCATGAGCCGCTCATGCGATGGAAGCGGATACGAGTGGCTATCTCAGCTAATTTTAATAAGGCCTAAATCACTTCTTCACTCCGTTCCTCGTAATGACATTAAACAACATACCGACCACCCCCATAACAAAAAAACATCCCTGTTTTCACAAGGATGTTTTTTATTTTACCCAGAGTTTGATAGTTAAGCAGACTATCATCGAATTTAAGGTCGACGTGACAACATAGTACACGAGATTTCCTTAAATTTGGCGATATGATACCTTCACAAACCCTTTCAGAAATTTGGATGACTTATACAAATGAAGCGAATTTTTCGAAACCGTGTAAAATCACTCCAATTGCCAGCCAAACGAATTTCTATTCTGCTGGAGAATAAGCTTTCGCCTGCTTCTTCGCATCATCTTCTGTTCTGGCAACATTTACCAAAATAGTTTGAGTAACTTCCGGATGCAGATTCAGCTTAACTTCATAGATACCCAAATCTTTAATCGGGCTTTCCATGTAAACGCAACGACGTTCAACATCAAAACCGGCAGCTTTGATAGCAGAAGCGATATCACGAATGGTAACAGAACCATAGAGCTGACCTGTTTCGGCAGCCTGACGGATTAACATCGCGCTGAAGCCTTTCAGAGCTTCGGCCTTAGAAGAGGCAGCTTCCAACAATTTCTTGTTATGAGCTTCCAATTCAGCTTTCTGTTTTTCAAAATAAGCAACGTTAGCTTCAGTTGCGCGCAAAGCTTTTTTCTGCGGCAAGAGGTAGTTACGGGCATAACCGTTTTTAACGTTTACTTTATCGCCCATTTTACCTAATTTATCAACGTGTTCTAAAAGGATAATTTCCATCGTATTTTCTCCTTAAACCTATTGAGCCACAAACGGAAGCAGACCGATATAACGGGCGCGTTTAATCGCCTTGGCCAGTTCTCTTTGCTTTTTGGCAGAAACTGAAGTAATGCGACTTGGAATAATTTTTCCTTTTTCAGAGATGTATCTGGACAGCAGTTTTACATCTTTGTAGTCGATTTTAAGACCGTCTTCACCAGAAAACGGGCAAGCTTTTTTTCTTCTAAAGAATACTTGTTTAGCCATAACGTTATCTCCTATTCTTCAACTGAATCTTTGTCGTTAGAAGCAGAAGAATCTTCGCTGAATTCTTCAACTTTAACAGTCATGTAACGAATGATATCTTCGTTGAAACGCATAATTCTTTCGAATTCGGCAATAGCATTGGCCGGAGCGGCAATGTTCATAACAACGTAATGACCTTTGCGGTTTTTCTTGATGCGATAAGCCAGGTTTTTCAAACCCCAGTTATCAACGCGAACAACCTCGCCGCCTTCTTTTTTAATAACATCGCTCAAATCAGAAACGATATTGCTTACTTGAGAGGCACCGAGATCCTGACGTGCAATCAGCACGCTTTCATAATTAGCCATAAAATATCTCCTTATGGATTCTCAACAAATGGCCGGAAACCGGCCGGGTTCTTGTATAGCCGACACCTCAGTATCGGCAAGGGACGCGCGTACTATATTACAAATCCCATAAATTTCAAGCATTATTTAAACATAAATTAATCTTTTTAGGCTAAATTACGGCTATAAAATTAACGGGAACCGTCAAATGATAAATTTCAAAATTGCCGCCGCACTGGTTCTTGCAACCTTAATCGGTGCCTGCACATTACACGAAAAGGCTGAAAAACCACTTGAGCCCAAACGGTTTCACTATGCCAATGAAGAAACCCAGATAAATCTTCAACAACCGTTTACACGGGTTATTGTCAAATGTTACTCCACCCGATACGAACCAGCCGAAACCTGCGCCAAGTTTTTTGAAAACAAAGGCTATGTGCGCTTTGAAGATATTCCCTATAAAACCGCAAATTATGACTTTTTAAAAGGCGGCAGCTATCCGACGCGCCGCTGGCGGCCGGGCGAAATCACCCCGCGCTGGTAAAGGCGCAACAGAGAGGCTTTCATGCTGGCAAGAATTAACACCGTCGCTTTCAACGGCTTAGAAATATTAGATGTCGACTTGCAGGTTCAAATATCATCCGGACTGCCGGCTTTTATGATTGTCGGATTGCCGGATAAAGCTGTCGGCGAGAGCCGCGAACGCGTCCGGGCTGCTTTGCAATCCTTGGGTTTAAGCCTGCCCGCTAAAAGAATCACCATTAATCTGGCACCCGCCGCTCTGCTTAAAGAGGGATCGCATTTTGACCTGCCGGTCGCCTTGGGGCTGCTTGCCGGAATGGGATTAATCCCCCAAGAAGAACTGGCCGGTTACGTTACTCTCGGCGAACTCGGGCTGGACGGAACAATTCTCCCCGTTAACGGCGTTCTGCCTGTTGCCATTCATGCCAACAGCCTGGAAAAAGGACTGATTTGCCCGGCAGCTCAAGGTTCGGAAGCCGTCTGGTCAGGACTAAAAGATATTCTGGCCGCAGATAACTTGTTAAGCCTTATCAACCATTTCAAAAACGGGCAGCATATTCCTTTCCCCACCGCTGCAAAACAAACCCGGGAAACCAATTTTCTTGACATGAGCGATGTCAAAGGGCAAGAAAGCGCCAAACGTGCCTTGGAAATCGCCGCAGCCGGCGGCCATAATCTACTGATGTCCGGACCGCCGGGCGCAGGAAAATCTATGCTGGCGGCGCGGATGCCTTCAATTCTGCCGCCGTTGTCTGCCGAAGAAGCGCTTGAAACCAGTATGATTCATTCCATTGCTGGCGAATTAAAAGACGGCAAACTCTGTTTTGACCGCCCTTACCGCGACCCGCACCACTCAGCCTCAACTCCGGCTTTAGTCGGCGGCGGGCGAAAAGCCGTCCCCGGCGAAATATCCTTAGCGCATAATGGCATTTTGTTTCTGGATGAATTGCCCGAATTCAGCCGCGCAACCTTAGAAGCTCTGCGCCAACCGCTGGAAAACGGCTATGTAACCATTTCCCGGGTAAATGCCCATACGGTCTACCCCGCAAAATTTCAGCTGATTGCCGCCATGAACCCTTGCCGCTGCGGCAATCTGGGAAACCCCAACATGGAATGCAGCCGTGCCCCCAAATGCGCCGAAGAATATTTAAGCAAACTTTCCGGACCTTTGCTGGACCGTATTGATATGCATATTGATGTTCCCGCTGTCAGCCCATGGGAAATGTCTTCAGTCAAAACCGGCGAAACTTCTGCGGCTATCCGTGACCGGGTTATTCAGGCCAGAGAAATACAGAAACAACGTTTTTTAAAGCTGGGCGAAACACAATTCAGCACTAATTCACAGCTTCGCGGCCAACTTTTAGAGGACGTTACCCGCCTCGATAAGGAGGCCGAAGCCTTGCTTATTGCCTTTGCCAACAAAAATCAGCTTTCAGCACGGGCTTATCACCGCACTTTGCGGTTAGCAAGAACAATTGCGGACTTGCAAAACACAACAAATATCCTTAAAATACACGTTGCCGAGGCTCTGTCTTACCGTCGTAAGCTGCCCGCCCAATCAATTTAGGAGCTTTTTAGTATGAAGTTTTTGACATCTGCGCCGTTTTTACTATTTTCAGCAATGCTGGCTGTCAGCCTGCCTGCTTCGGCAGATAATGGCGGCGAAGTCAAAATCATCAGCCGGCAAATTGACCGCAATTTGGAGCGGGTTTCAGCCAACACAGAAGCAAACCGCGCGACATTCAAAAACAATTTCCGCCCGGTTAAAAAAAACAAATCTAACCGCAAATTTAACGAAGGTCCTATTTTCGGGGACAATGACTGCTCGCGGCCAACCTGCGGCGGCGCCATATTCGGCCCTCAGACCTGCCAAAAAATCAAACTTCCCTGCGATGATTGCGGCGATCAGCCCAAACCGGTCAAACCCCGCCCGCATCTTAAAAATTATGTCACGCTTGAAGAAGATATTTTCCAAACCATTCATCACCGTTGCGGCGACTTTGCCCCGCTCCAGCTGGAATGGGTGGATTTCCGTATTAAAAAAGGCCGTGACAAAACCTATTCCCGTCGGCTCGGCAACTATCGCTTCCGTATTTTCGGCTGCCGCCGCGACCAACGCCATGCCATTTTAAATGAAGGGCGTATTATCCAGAAAGATATGGAATTTATCCGTATTTTTGAAGATAAAGTCAGCGACTGCTATAATATTGTCAAAATTCCTAATGATATTTGCCTGGATAACACCAAGAAACCGCTGCCAGAATATGTCTTGACCGCAGAAATTACCGATTATTTTATGAACCTCTGCGATGAATATGATTGGAATGACGCTAAAAAGGCTAACCTGCGTACCGGTTCGGCTCAAATGACTGTCACTTGGCGACTGATGGATTTAAGCAAATCCAATGTTTTGTGGAAAGGGGAATCCAACGGCTATTCTGAAGTTCCTGACGGCGAATATAATGCCGAGATGATTTTAATCGAACGTGCTTTTGCCGACGCAGTTGACAATCTGCGCCAGCTTCCGGGATTTGAAGACCGGCTTGCCGTCCGCCAAACCCCTCAGGAATTAGAAACCCAAAAACAAGCGCTCATTGCCATGGAACGCCTGAACGATCCGGTCAAGTGCCAATACCAGCCTGAAATTAAACAGGCACAAACACTCTGCCCGGTATCTGAAACAGCTTTGGTTACTGAAGAAACAGCTGCGCAACCTCAGAAAGAAACCCAAATGTGTACGGTTCAAACACCTCCGGAACTGTTATCCATTTGTCCTGAAGACAACCCGAACTGCAACGGTTCAATTGAAGAACTGACAACAACCATTCCGCAAGAAAAAACCTTTGTTGTCGTAGACAAGACAACCGGAAAGATTATTGAAACCGGCGGCAGCAATCTCTTTGGCAAATATGCCCAAGATGCCAATGTTGAAATTTCTGAACAGACAACTCTCACCTTGCCCGAACAGAAAACTTACGTTGTCGTAGATAAAGCTACCGGAAAAATTATCGAAACCGGCGGCAGCAACGTTTTCGGCAAATACGCGCAGAATGCCGACGTCGAAATCGTCGAACAAACAACCTTACCGGCATCAGAAGAAAAAACTTATGTTGTCGTCAACAAAGCCACCGGCGAAGTTATTGAAAGCGGCGGCAGTGAAATTTTAGGCAAATATGATCAAAATGCCAATATTCAGATTATAGATAAGGCAACCGGGGCAATAATCGAACTGGGCGGCTTCACGGAAAGCGGCAAATATGCCCAAGATTATCCTGAAACGACGGTCACGGTAGCTGAAGTCGGCGAAGTTATAACCATCGACGGAACAGACGGCGAAACCTTTGAGTTTGTAGACATTTCAGTCACAGAACCCGAACTCAGCGAACGCGAAGCTGAAATTGCCGATGCCGCAGCCAAAGCCCCTGTCCGCACTTTCACTTTTGAAGAAAACGCAGAAACAATCGATTTGGCTGGCAACGCGGAAAGCGACGGCACACCGCCGGATTTCTGCCCGCTTGATGAAGACGGTAACCCGCAGTGCGGCGCGGAAGCCCCTGTCGATATCGCAGTCAACACCGCCGAAACAGCATACTGTGAAGACGGCGACTTCTGCGAACCCTCTATCTTCCAGACAGCAGCCAACGAAGCGGGAGATTTCTGTGAACCGTCTGCTTTTGGCTTCCTGCATGAAGAAGATTACAGTTGTTCACCCTCGCCATTCCAATTCTTGCATGAAGAAAACCACGACTGCGAACCCTCTATCTTTGACAAGCTGTTCAACACCAAACCGTCTTGTGCAAAGAATGCCGAACAAGCTATTGATATCGCAACATTTGGCGTACAGGAAACCGGCGGCGTAATTGACTTAAGCGGTGAAAACCAAAACTGGACACCTCTTGCGCCGGAAGAAACGCAAGATGCCGTTTCCCGCAATATGCTCTGTGTCGTCAATCGCGGCCCGTATGATAAACTCACCGCGGAGAATATTTACAAAGTTCGCGCTTCAGTCGTCGGCGTAACCAACGCTAACGGTATGAAAGGCGCAGGCTTGCTTATTTCCGACCAGTTTGTCCTCACTTCGGCTGACCTGATTGTCAAAGACAACAATCATTATAAGCTCAAGACAATCAACGGCGTTGATTTATCGGGCAAAGCTATCCGAATCAACCTCAAAAAGAATACGGCGTTGATTTTGTTGGATGAAAAAACTCAGTTCACACCGCTGTCACTCAATCTGGAACTTCCGGAAATCGGCACCGGCGGCTATATGGCGCTTGGCTTGCTCGAAGATGAAGAAGGCGGCGAAGGTTACCTCGACAATAACGGCAAAGTCAGCGGTTACCGCTACTCTGACAACAAAGGCGCTGAAATTATCGTAGATACCTTTGTTCAAAACGTCACTGTCGGCGGCGCGTTAATTGACCGCAACGGCACGATTAACGGTATGTCTCATGCCGGCAAAAAAACCGAAGACGGACCGGATTTATTTATCCCGATTACGACCGCAATTAATTCTGTCGGTTTGGAAATCTGCGGACAATTGAAACAAGCCCCTAAAGTTCCGATGGCCGTCATCAAACCGGTTTCTACCGCAATTGACAGCTTCACCGGATCAAAAGACCCTGTTCCTATGGGTAAAAAAGGCCGCAAATAAGATGAAACCCCGCCGGATTTTGGCGGGGTTTCTTTTTAGCCTTGCAAACAGAAAATCTTTTACCTAAATTATAAAAAGCAATATTCATTTTTAAGGAAAATCGATGACCACCATTTTATGTGTCCGCAAAGGAAACGAAGTTGTTATGGCGGGAGATGGCCAAGCCACTCTCGGCGAAGCAATCGTTTTCAAATCAAAATCAGTAAAAGTCCGCCGCATCGGCAACGGTAAAATCATCGCCGGTTTTGCCGGAGCAGCCGCCGACGGCATAACCCTTATTGAACGTCTGGAAGGCAAATTGGAAAAACACGCCAACCAGTTAAAACGCGCGGCGGTTGAACTCGCCAAAGACTGGCGCATGGATAAATACCTCCGCCAATTGCAGGCTTATATGATTGTCGCGGACAAAGACGTTTCTCTGGTCATTTCCGGCACAGGCGAAGTCATGGAACCTGATGACGGCATAATCGGCATCGGCAGCGGCGGCAATTACGCTATGGCGGCAGCCAAAGCTCTCTACGACATTGACGGCCTATCCCCGGAAGATATCGCCCGCAAAGCGCTTAACATCGCCGGCGACATTGACGTTTATACTAATCACAACATTATTATCGAAAAGGTAAATTAACATGGCCGTATTCAGCCCCCGAGAAATCGTTTCCGAACTTGACCGTTTCATTATCGGCCAAACCGAAGCTAAAAAAGCCGTTGCTGTCGCATTGCGCAACCGTTGGCGCCGGATGCAGCTGCCGGACAGGCTCAAAGACGAAATTGTCCCTAAAAACATTTTAATGGTTGGCCCGACCGGCGTTGGCAAAACCGAAATATCCCGGCGGCTGGCAAAATTAGCAAAAGCACCGTTTATTAAAGTCGAAGCCACCAAATTTACCGAAATCGGTTACGTCGGGCGCGATGTGGAATCCATCATCCGCGATTTGCTGGAAAACGCGCTGCACAGCACCAAAGAAGAACTGCGCAAAAGCGTTGCCGCCAAAGCCGAAATCGCTGCGGAAGAACGCGTTTTGGAAGCTTTGGTCGGTGTCAATGCCGGAGAAGAAACCCGCCAGAAATTCCGCAAACTTTTGCGCGAAAACCAGCTGAACGACAACGAAATTGAAATCAGCGTTCTGGACAACGGCAATGCCTCCATGCCGACAATTGACATTCCCGGAATGCCCGGCGCTCAAATGGGAATGATAAGCCTCGGCGACTTAATCGGCAAACCGTTCGGCGACAAATATAAAACCAAGAAAATGACTGTCGGCGATGCCTATAAAGTCCTGATGGAAGAAGAATGCGACAAGCTTCTGGACAACGACCTTATCACCCGTGAAGCAATCAAAGCTGTTGAAAACGATGGCATTGTCTTTATTGACGAGATTGATAAGATTTCCGGAAAAGATGACCGCCGCGGCGGCGACATATCCCGGGAAGGTGTCCAGCGCGACTTGCTGCCGCTGATTGAGGGAACTACCGTCGCCACCAAATACGGCATGGTTAAGACCGACCATATCCTCTTTATTTGCTCCGGCGCATTCCACTTGTCAAAACCGTCGGATTTATTGCCCGAACTCCAAGGCCGCCTGCCAATACGCGTTGAGCTTAAAGCCCTGACACATGAAGACTTTGTCAGAATCCTTACCGAACCGGAAGCCAACCTGATAGAACAATATATTGCCTTGATGCAAACTGAAAACTTCACCTTGGAATTTGAACCGGAAGCTATCGAAAAAATAGCCGACATGGCAGTTATTATTAACGAAAATGTTGAAAACATCGGCGCTCGCCGCCTGCATACCGTCTTGGAAATCCTGCTGGAAGATATCAGCTTTAACGCTTCTGACCGCAGCGGCGAAAAAACAGTCATCACCGCGGCAATGGTCGAAGAAAAACTGGCTAAATATACTGAATCCGGCGACTTATCCAAATTTATTTTGTAATGAAAAAACAATTGATAAGTTATTCCCGCCAATTACGCAGCAACCAAACAAATGCTGAAAAATTGTTATGGCAAAAACTACGCAAACGACAATTGGGAGTACGTTTTCAAAGACAATACATTTTCGATAATAAATACATCGTCGATTTTTATTGTGCTGCTTTAAAATTAGTCATTGAGATAGATGGCGGACAACATTGTGATAATCGAAAAGATAAATTTCGAAACCAAGAAATAATAAACAGAGGATATAAACTACTTCGTTTTTGGAATAATGATATCCTAGAAAATATTGAAGGCTGTCTTTCACAAATAACAACTTTAATCCCCTCCTCTCCTCCCCTTAATATTAAGGGGAGGCAGGGTAGGGATTATTCCTATCCGGAACTTGGCATAAACGAGGACGCGAGCACCGGAGGATGCTCACAGAAGACCAATGCTTTTTCCAACAACAAACTACCTATTCCTCCCCTTAATATTAAGGGGAGGTTAGGAGGGGTTTACGCCTCCCCGGAACTTTGCGAGAACGAGGACGCGAGCACCGAAAGACGCCTGCAGAAGACCAATGCTATTTCTGACAATGATTTTAGTGAGTCTTATGATGGTGGCTCCACGGAGCGCAGACCCGCAGCGTACATAGACGTACGTGAGGACGCGAGCACCGGAAGACGCCTGCAGAAGACCAATAAAATCATTGTTCCTCTGTCTGTTTATATTCACTGGCCCTACTGCCTCAGCAAATGCCCTTATTGCGACTTTTACAGCAAGATTGACAAACGTGTCGACCAACAAAAAGTTATTGATAGCTATTTGGCTGATTTGGAATGGTATCACGAGATAACTTCCGAACAAACAGTACAAAGCATTTTTTTCGGCGGCGGCACACCATCATTAATCGAACCGCGCTATATTGAAAAAATCATTAATCATGTTCACAAGCTTTGGCCGACAACAGATAATGTGGAAATTTCCCTCGAAGCCAACCCTAACACCAATCATCCCGACTTGTTTGCTGACCTGAAAAAGACTGGCATAAACCGGTTATCTTTGGGAGTTCAGGCTTTAAACAACGAAAGCTTAAAGTTTCTCGGACGCACACATAATCTGACACAAGCTTTACAAGCCATCGAACAAATAACAACTATCTTTGACAATCATTCTATTGACTTGATTTATGCGCGCCCCGGACAAACCCCGGAAGCATGGCAAAAAGAGCTTCAACAAGCCGTAAGTTTTGGCCTGAAACATATTTCGCTTTACCAATTAACCATAGAAGAAGGCACATTTTTTGCCCGTAAAGGCATCAAGCCGCTGGAAGATGAGCCTGCGTCACAACTTTACGCCATAACGCAGCAATATTTAAAAAAACACGGCTACCCGCAATATGAAATTTCTAACTTCGCCAATCCCGATTATGAATCACGCCATAATCTGGCATACTGGCGCGGAGAAAACTATTTGGGAATTGGCCCGGCAGCTCATGGAAGAATAAAAACAAAAGATAAAATCTATGCTTCCACCCACCATCGCCAGCTTGAGGAATTAACTCCCGCAGAACGCGCAGAAGAACTAATCATTATGGGATTGCGCATTACCGAGGGCATAAACAAAAAACTTTTTCAGCAACAATGCGGCTTACCGCTCAACAGTGTTGTTAATAATCAAAGCTTAGAAACTTTAAAGCACAGCAATCTGCTTATTGAAACCCCGGACACACTTCGGGCAACACCACAAGGCTTTGTGGTTTTAAACAAAATTATCGAAGACTTATGTTGCTAATCGCTGAGATAACTTCGCTTCGCTCGTAATGCCCCGCCGCGGATGTGAAAATATCATTCCAGCTTTTTGTCATTACCCGGCCAGAGCGGGTAATCCAGGTTTATAATAAAGCCTACTTATTACCTAGACTCTCCGGTCAAGCCGGAGAGTGACATTAAATGAGAATATCGTACCAATGCTCACGTCATCTTGAGGTTATAATAACATTGTTTTAAACCTCATCCCAATTATCTATTTCCTTTAGACCAACAAAAAATTACCCTTCATTAATGATTGACAGATTGCTTTCGATGTGCTATTCTACATTCAGGCTTTGATTCAGTTATATTTGTGAGGTGTATTATGAAAATAATCAGCAAATCTTTATTATGGTCTTCGGCATTCTCCTTAGTTCTGCCGCAGACTGCTTTCGCTTCCTTATCTTCGGCGTATGCCTCCCTCGTAGATACAAGCCAAAACCAAGCCTTTGAATCGAAGCCTGCACAATTTCTTAAATTAGCGGCAGTGCATTTTATCACCAATGACGGCGGATTAAAATTTGGCGGCAGCAATCCCGGCGGACAAGAGTTTAATCCCGGTGACTTATGCAAATCACGGGGCTATTTGCATAAAGGTTGTCCTGCCGGATATATTCCCGGTGAAGCCTGTACCGAAGACAGCTCCTTTGTTAAAGAATGTATTGACCCGGACACCTGGTGTCGCGGCAATGGATATAATGTAACGTCTTGTACCTTGCCTAAATATTTGTCTGGCAAATGTCCGCACAGCTCAACCTTATATAAATCCTGCGAAACAGATAATGCCCGGGCTTGTCGAGATGCCGGATATGCCTCCAACTGTGAGGTCGGCAAAATCGGGGACAGAGCTTGCCCTTATGACAGTAAATACAAGACTTGCGTGTGTAATCCCTGCGCGGGATTTACTTATACCTCGGCGGAGGCTTCGGCGCATGGTTACGTCCCAGGTGAAATCTGTAACTCCTGCGGCACAATGAAATACAAACGCAGCGAAGCGCCTTGCGATGGCTTCAAGACTTGCGACTGTGGCGGGGCGACCGGCGCTAAAACTTGCTGGAGCGGCACAACAAAAAAATTCGATACCTGCAAGGAGTGCTGCGACAGCAAGTTCCAGTATGACAGTTCAAACTGCTCGGGCGATTTCCAACTCGCCGGCAACTCCTGTGGCGGGAAGTATGACAAATGTATCAAACCGGGCTTAATTCTCTATTCCGACCGTACCACTTCGAGGCAGTATCTGCCCAATAAAATTGCTATCGGTATCGTGGTTGATGAAAACCTTAGAATTGCCGCTGCGATTAATAATCTTGGAGCCAATGAGTCCAAGGTTGAAAAATGCGTTACCTCCTCATCTTTACCCGAAGCCCAAGCTCGGTTAAGATGCCGGTATATATATTCCTACGCGCTAAAAGAATGGGGAAATTACGATCAACTGCATACCATACAAGTTGATATTCCTGATTTGAAAAACTGTAGCGAATGTGCTTCATCCTGTGCTCCGGATGGCAAGGCTAATACAGAAATTGTTTTGGCTTACGGCAAAGCCCACGGCTTAAACTATAATACATTCATCTTCGCCAACAATTACCAACCCGCAACTGGCTGCCCTTCAGGGAGCTGGTGCGGCAAAGGAAACTGGTTTGTGCCGAGTATGCGCGACCTAGATATTTTTCATAAAAATAAGGATTCTATAAGAGATACACAAGAATTAATCCCGGGATCAGAACCTATTGTTTTTGACGACTATAAATCAGCCTATCAATCATCAAATGAACAAAGAGTTGATGATGATGGCGACAGCTATCACTGTGATAAGATAATGGATGATTCTTATTGGCGGAATGGACAAGATTGGTCTTGGTCTGCTAAAGTTAACTCGGCGGGATTTGTTCTGCCCATGATAAAATACTAATTCAATAAAAAGCCGCCCAATGGCGGCTTTTTATTGTAGCAAAGTATCCTCTATGCGTGAGAATTCAGCCAAGAAACCAAAGAAGACTGGGAGTTCAGACCAACTTTAACGTCAACCTGTTTGCCGTCTTTGAACAAAAACATGGTCGGAATGCTGCGAATACCATATTGAGCTGCGGTGTTCGGAGATTCATCCACATTCATTTTGCAAATCTGGCATTTATCTCCCATTTCCTTGGAAACTTCTTCCAAAATCGGCCCAAGCTGACGGCAAGGTCCGCACCACTCAGCCCAAAAATCAACCAAAACCAAACCTTTGGCATTCAAAACCTCTGCTTCAAACTGGCTGTCAGAAATTTGTTTCATCGTCATTCCCTTTCAAAAGTAAATATGTGTCTGTCAGATGCTTCTAATATAATAGATATTTTTATTTATTAAAGCCTTATTATCGAAAAACCTCATTCAATTTGCATAATTTGCGCCGTATCGGTCCACAGGATATAACTCTTCACTGTTTTGCCTGAATATATTTTCGCCAACAGATCCCGATAAGCCCGCAACTGTTTAAAGTAAACAGCCGGCACTTCATTTAAACTTTTAGCTGCCGGACGATTCGTTTTAAAATCGACAATCATCACTTCGCTGTCAGTCACCACCAAACGGTCTACCTGTGCGGAAATAATCCGCCCGTCAACTTCGCCGATAATCGGAACTTCTGCTTTTGAACCAGGCGCAAACAAAGGCTTAAACTTCTCATCCTCAAGCAACCGCAAAACCTCGTTTTGGATTCGCTCCGCTTGGGATGACGACATTTCCGGCGCATTTTTTGCCAAAAATTCAGCAATAACCAGCCTCTTATCAGCCGCTTGCACATCCGGCAAAAATTGTAGCAGTTTATGAATAATCCGTCCCCGCTGATAACGGTTTGAGCCATCATCGCTTATCGGCGAAACTAGTGCCACATCGCTGTCATCCTCATCCGGACGGGATGGGGTATATGGTTTTGCCAAAGGATTCTCTTCCGGCGCAGCCTGTGTCATCCACGGAAAATCAGGACGAATAAACTTCTTACTTTCTGACGATTCTTCTGCATTTACAGCCAGCCTTTGCGGTGTTTCATAAACCACATTTCCAGCCCCGTCATCACTGCCCAATTGCGCCAAGCTGCGTTTGCAAATACCATACCACGATTCATCTTTAGCTGCCGTATTTTGCCGATAACCGCAGACGCATAACCGGTCTTCGGCACGGGTCAACGCCACATACAGCAGACGTTTATATTCTTCATTGGCGCGAACAGTTTCTTCATCTTTTATCCGGCAGCAGTTCTTGTCATAATCGCCGGAAGACAAAGGATAATAAAACAAATCATCCCACAACAAACCGCCTTCTTTGCGCACATTCACCATCCGAACCGTATCCGGCAGAATAACCACCGGAGCTTGCAATCCTTTAGAGCCATGCACGGTCATAATCCGCACGGCATCCGCTTCGCTCTGCTCAAGTTCGCGCTTAATCTCTATTTCATCTCCGGCAATCCATTGGATAAAGCCCTGCAAATTGGGAATATGCTCTTGTTCATAAGCCAAAGTCAGATTAACAAACTCGTCCAGCCCGTCCTCAACTTCCAACCCCATGCGTTCTACAAACTTACGCCGCCCGTTTTGCTTATTTAACACATAAGCATACAGCTCAAACGGCCGCACATAATCCGCCATATCCAGCAAATCGCGCAACAACAGATAGGTTTCACGGTAATTTTCATTATCGCACAGCCTTGTCCAGACTGATGCCCCGCCACGGTTATAACACAAAGCAAACAAATCATCATCGCTTAGCCCAAACAGCGGCGACTTCAAAACCTCAGCCAAAGTCAAATCATCCGTTGGCAGCAACAAAAATTTTCCGAGCGCCACCAAATCCTGCACCGCAATTTGTTCCAGCAGACGGATTTTATCAACCCCGGCAACATTAACCCCGGCATTTTTGCACTCGCGCACCATTTCCTCGACAAAGCTGTTGCGGCGCTGCACCAAAATCATATAATCCCTATAGCGTAACGGACGGTTCTGCGACACCAGAATATCGCCGCGGCTTACCTGTTCTTTAATCTTTGCGGCAATCATTTTCGCAAGACGCGAAGATGTCGATTCCCCAACCGAACGCTCAACCGGCGGCCGCCACATATCCGGATTTTCACCTTCCTGCGGTTCTACCAGCGGCCAAATTTCAACCTTGCCGCCATCCCCTGTCCGAAACGGAATATGGGTTATGTCTTCATTTTCCAAAACCACGCCTTGCTTGGCATAATCATCTCTGAAAACCATATTGACGCTGTCTAAGACGCTGGCAGTCGACCGGAAAGAAACTTCAAGCTTCACTTTATCAAAATTAGATGCCTTGTCAGCAAAATAACGCCGCATATTCTCAAATTCGCGCGGGTCAGCACCTTGAAAGCTATAGATTGACTGCTTGCGGTCACCCACCGCAAACACCGTTCTCACCCGGTCGGCATGATTAAAAAATTCTTCGGTCAGAGCCTTGACAATCGCCCATTGGTTTGGCGACGTGTCTTGCGCTTCATCAATCAACACGTGGTCTATACCGCCATCCAGCTTATACAACACCCAGTCCGCCACGCTCTTGTCTTCCAGCAAATCGCGGGTTAACACAATCAAATCTTCATAATCCATTTTAGAATGGATTTTTTTATAATAATTATAGCCGCCGATAAGTTCTCCCGCCAAAGTCAATACTGCCGCTGTCGAAGCATAAACCCGCAAAGCCGTCAGGCTGTTTTGAAGAATTTGCAGCCGCTCGGCTTCACGATAAAAAATATCATCCAAACGTGGGCACGCGGCCAAAGCCCCTTTGCTTCCGGCTTTGGCTTTGGGACTGCCGTCTTTGGTTAAAAACAATTTTTGATAAACCTCAAACGCCGCCTCGGGATATTCGTCTTCACTCAAACGCGCTAAAATTTCCGCATTTTTAACATCTGTCGCCGCCCCTTTAAACCAAGCCTCGCGCATTGCTGTTAAATCATCCCGGTTTATCTCGGCCATAAAACGCCGCAACAGGCTTAATTCGCTCTCCGCCGGATTAACATCAAGCCGCCGCGCCAATTCTTCTTTCAACGCCTCCTCATCGGCAAAGGAAGCCAGCAGCTTGCTGATTCTATTTCGATTCGCGGCTATTGTTTCCATAATCTGCGGAAACTTAAATTCGCTCACCTGCCGGGTCAAAAAAGCTAAAGCCTGACCGACAAACCCATCTGGCTCTTCTTCAATCTTCAACAACAATCCGCGTTGAATATCAGCCAAAGCTTCAGACGCCGTCCGGTCATCCATCACTTCAAAATAAGGCGAAACTTTTGCTTCCAGCGGAAAGCGTTTCAAAATCTCCTGACAAAAGCTGTGTATGGTCTGGATTTTCATGCCGCCCGGCGTATCCAGCAAAACAGCGAATAATTGCCGCGCCATCGCTTCCAGCTTGGCATAATCCTTTTGGCTTTCAGGCAGTTCGCCCAACAATGCCAAAAGCTCTTTATGTAGAGTTTCCTCATCGGCAACCGCCCAGCGGCTTAACCGCCCGGCAATACGCGAACTCATTTCCACGGCCGCGGCTTTGGTATAAGTCAAACAAAGAATTTTAGACGGCGCCACGCCGCTGAGCAGCAAACGTAATACCCGGTCAGATAAAACTTTGGTCTTTCCCGTGCCGGCAGAAGCTTCCACCCATACAGAGCGCAAAGGATTCGCCGCCCGACGCTGCTGCGCGGTCGCCAACTTTCCCCGCTCTTTGCGAATGATGGATATGTCTTCACTGTTCATAGCGATATACCTTGTAAATAAAGCAATTTTTAAAAAATCTCAAATACCACACTAAAATTGCGTTTAGAGAAATAGATAGAAATGACGCTCGGAGCACCCTTATGATATGATTAGTTTTAGGTCGATAGATAGAGTAATTTCTAAGAAACCCCAAACCCCGCCTCAAAATTGCGTTTAGAGAGATAGATAGAAGTGACGCTCGGAGCGCCCTTATAATATGATTAGTTTTAGGTTGATAGATAGAGTAATTTCTAAGAAACCAAAAAATTTTAGCGTACATAATAATACGTGAATTTTTTGGTATTCTGTAAAATTGCTCTAGATACAACATAAAACTAATCAGATTCGGCAATGGACCACTCCTTCACCCTAGCCAACAACTCATAATCCGAATACTTCGGCGCATACTTGGGGTTGGGCTTGCTGATATAGGCTGTTTCGGGGAAATCAAAGAGGGCAACCAGTTCCCGGAGGTTTTTGAGATTGGTATTTAAAACATCGTCTAAATCAGCATCAATCAAGGTTTCTTTGCGGCCTAACTGCCAATAAATTAATGCGGAAATTTCTGCTGCGGAAATACCGTCAAAACCGCCCTCGCGGGCAATGATGGCTTCTATCGGCAACTGGGGCGCATAACCACAGGCAACCTCTTTCGGTGTTCGTGCCTGCCCGGTTTTATAATCTATGATATTAATTCCCCCATCAAGGGTTTCATCCACGCGATCAGCCTTGGCGGTGATGGTAAAAGTACCGGCCGGCGCTTCAAAACTGAAATGCCCTTCAACTTCATTATGAACTTCGCGGATACCCGGCCGATACAGCTTCTCTTTAGCGGTCAGCCAATCCACGGTTTTTTCAAAATTCGGCCACCAGAAAGCCCTTGTTTCGGCAGCAATCGCATTTTCGGCAAAATATTGTCGCCCCAAAGCCAACAACTCTTCTTTGGCATTTGCCGGATATTGGCGGTTATACTTACGGTTAAATTGCTCTAAAACGGCATGAATAATCGTCCCGTAATCGGCAAAAGTGACTTCCTGCTCCAAATCATCTAACTTCTTTAAGCGCAAGATATACTTGGCAAAAATAATATACGGGTCGCGCATCCAGTTCTCAATCGCACTGGCGGATAATACCCGCGGCCTTGCGCTGACCGGAGGTTTCGGCGCAGGCGGCAAAAGGCGCTTGAAGGATTCGCTGCGATCCAAAAATTTTGCCCAGCTTTTGAATATGTTATCTTCCAGGCTGTCCATCGGAATATTTAAAGCTTTGAGAACGGTTTCCAGACGCATCCACCACCGTGATTTTACCATCGGCGTTCCCATAACCCGTTCCGCACGGGTTAAAAAGACTTCCTCATTAGCCAGCAACTGGCTGAAATCATAAGCCCCGACACCGACAGTCCTCTCCGGCAGAGGAAAACCAAATTCGCGCTTCATCGGCCGTGACATCCAAGGGTCAGCCGTCACAGCCTGCGGCCAAATATTTTCATTTACTTCGCCAATAATCACCCGGTCAAAATGCGTCAATCTGGCTTCAATCGGTCCGAGAATACTCAACCGCGGATGCGTACCGTATTTAGGACGTACCGTCACCCCGGACATTAAAGCCTCTAATAACCCGCGATAATCCCTGCCGCTGATATTCCCCAAAACTCCGGCCTCAGCATACAAATCAGCAATAAAAGCCGCTCCGGCCTCCCCCGCCTCGCCTTTCCATAACACCTGCGCCCCGTCTTTATCCGGCGTTGCGGCCAGAGCTTCCGCAGTTTTAATATGCAAGCCTAACAGGGTTTTAAAATCAACCGAAGACTGATGCAAAGCGTCATACAAATCCCTGAGTAAGGTTTTGGCCTGCTCGACAAAAGCCGCCAAAGCCTCGTCTTCTTTACCGCCGCGCAAGATTTTCTTTTCATACTCCCGCGCCGTTTTTCGCACTTTGAAACCATCAAGCCCCAAACAAGTCAGCGGATGTTTTAACAAACTCAGCAACGCCACCGGACGAAAATCTTCTTCACAAGCCTGAACCGCCAAACGCAAAAATATGCCTAAAGGCGTTAAGGCCAATGGTTTTCCCGCAGAATCATCCACTTTCAGATTCCAGCGTTCCAGCTCCGCCGCCACCCGGCGCGCCAAAGCCCTGTCCGGAGTTACCAATGCCGCGGTCTTTCCGGGAGTTTCCACTGCCTCTCGCAATAACAAAGCAATGGTTAAAGCTTCTTCACGGACATCAGCACAATTTATCAGGGTTATCCCGTCCACCGCATCATGCCTCAGCTGTTTGCTGCCAATATCCCGCCATTTGTCGGTGGTCACTGCCGGACGCATAACCTCGCTGATAAACACATTGCGAGCCGGATTAACCGGCGGCATCAAATCAGCAATATCTTCCCGGCTGATTTGCAGATACGCCAGAAGCTCTTTCAATTCAAACTGCGGATGAGTTTCATCCACGGCTTGCCAGGCATCTTCTTCAAGATACCGGTCGATTCCCGCCAGATAAATTTCCCCGTTATCCAACCCCGCAATCGTTTTAACCAGCTCTTTCATCAAAGGAAAAGCCGCAGTTGTTCCCGCCGCGACAATCCTCTTTGGCGGCGGATTCTCCTGCCATAATTTTATTTGCGCAGCCAACAGCTGATTTCGCCGGTCGCAGGCATCGACCAAATGCCTTTCTTCCAAAATCTGCGGCCAATATTCGGTAATGATTTGTAAAAATTTAAGCGTTTCCTGCCAATGCGAGGCATACTCCTCCGGCACCAAATCAACAAGGCGGTCAAAAGCCAATCCCTGCTGGTGAACCGTATCAATAAGGTTTGCCAGCTCCTGCGCCAGATAACAAGCCTGATTTGCCGCCAGCTTTTCAATTCCGTATTCAATAGGCTTAGCCATTATGATTTTGGTAAACAGCAGCAGACGTTCCACCCGACTGATAGCCGGCGAAAGGGCAGCCAAAGCGGCAGCTTGGTCAAACCCGGTCAAAAACAGCTCGTCTTCTTCCACATCGCCAATCGGCAGCATTTGCGGCAAAAGGGTCGGCGCTGTCCCCTGCAAACGCACAAAAGCATCTTTCAAAGCTTTTACGGCACGGCGATTCGGCAACAAAAAAAGAACATCGGTCAGTTCTAAATCCCTGCCACGATATTCATTGAGAAATTTTTCGGCCAGCACCTCGGCAAACGCGCAACCCGCCGGAATATTATAAATTTTATCAGTCATAATCAGGAGTTTAAAACAGCCTGCATAATAGTCAACAAAAAACCTCACCCTTTTATTTGTATCTGCCCCGCTTTTAGGGGTTGTCATTCTCTTCCGAAAATGCTATAAAGGTAAAAACCACTTACATAAAAATGGAAAGAAATGTCAGCTATCAACAACTATGAGAAAGCTTATCTGCCGTCACGCATGACTGCGGTCAGAATTGCCAACGGTTATCTTCAGGAACGAATTTACAACGGTTCTAATCAAAGAATTATCTTTGAACATGGTATCCATGTCTTCAACGTCGCCAAAATAGCTGAAAACATCGCCCGAAAAACCGGCTCGTTAAACCCGGACACAGCATATATCCTGGGCTTGCTTCATGACATCGGGCGTATTAAGGATGAAACCGTCACTCATGTGCCGCACAGCCTTGAGGGCTATAACTATCTGCGCAAAATCGGCTTTCCTGACGTTGCGCCGATTTGTATCACCCATAATTTTATTGATCCGGATATCAAAGCCGAAGATTACCCGACTTATGACACAAAATCTTTTGAAACGGCCCGCAATTTTCTGCAAAAAGTCCGCTATAACGACTATGACCGCCTTGTCCAGCTGGCTGATTTGTTCTCCCGCGGCAAAGAGATTTTAAGCATCCGCCAGCGGTTAGATAAAAACAAACAGTTCTACCATATCAAAAACTTGTCATATGAAGACAAAGCTTTTGGCCTGCGCGATTATTTTAATCAAAAATATAACCTCGATGTGGAACAAATTGTCGCTGATACCTTTAATATGCAGAAGCAAACCCACAAAACCGATGACCGCGCCGTCTTCCTGATTATCCGTCAGCCGACATTGGTTAAGGAACAGCGCCGTTCTATTGTTTAAGCGGGTTTTGCCTAAAATAAGCTTCGGCGGTCTGTACAGATTCCGGATTCCCTACATGGAACCATTTGCCTTTGTGCAGATAATAACCGAGGCGACCGGCATTTTCCAGACGGTCAAAAATATCAATCAGCCAATATCTGCCCTCCGGCTCATTGTCAAACACGCGCGGATGAACAATCAATACGCCGCCATATAAATATTTGGCCTGTACATCTTTGCTTTTCCGCCGCCGTAAACGCCCCTCGGAATCAATATCATAATCACCATTGCTCATGGTCTGAAACGAATTTTCCAAAGGCAGCAGCATAAGCATCATATCATGCTTGTCATCATCCCAGGTTGCAATCATCTCCTTAATCAAATTACCGCCTTCCGCTTCCGTCCACAAAGCGTCGCTGTTAACAACCACAAAAGCTTCCCTTTTCATTTTCGGCAAAGCGTGCTTTATACCGCCGCCGGTTTCCAGCGCCTCTTCTTCTTCAGAAAAAATAAAATTAAGGGCTTTGTTTTGCAGCAAATGCTCTCTAATCATGTCGCCTTTATAACACAGATTAACCACACAGTCTTTTATTCCGCCTTTAGCCAAACGATAAACGTTATAATCTATCAGGCTCTTCCCGGCAACTTCCACTAACGGTTTGGGTTTGTCATCCGTCAATTGTAACATTCTCTTACCGCGGCCGGCAGCCAAAATAAAACCCTGGGTTATCTCTGTCATTATCTTATCCTTTAAACTAAAACAAGAGGGTATCTCTACCCTCTTGTTTAAACTTAATTGGCAAAAATTTCTTTAACAAATCTTCCCAAAGCTCTGCCCCGATGAGAAATCTTGTCTTTTTCCTCATGCGACATCTGCGCAAAAGTCCGGCCATCCCCTTCATCAGGAACAAACAGCGGATCAAAACCAAAACCGTTGCTTCCGGCTTTTTCCGTAGCAATTTGACCGTCTACAAACCCTTTAAACAAAGCGGCGCTTTCTGTCGTTCCCGGCAAAGCCAAAGCCAAACAGCACACAAAATGCGCCTTTCTGCTCGGATTTTTGAGATTAGCATCAGCCAGTTCAGCCAATAATTTATCCATCCCTTTATCAAAGTCGCGGTTCGGCGCATAACGAGCCGAATAAACACCGGGACGTCCGCCCAAAGCATCAACACAAAGTCCGGAATCATCTGCCAGACAAGGCAACCCTGAAAGTTTTGACAGCTCAACGGCTTTTAACGTGGCATTGCCCTCAAAAGTCGTTTCTGTTTCTTCAACATCCGGCAAATTAAGCTCCCCGGCAGAAACAACTTCCACACCGTAAGGCTTCAACATCTCGCGGATTTCACTAACTTTTCCTTGGTTATGCGACGCAATAACTAATTTTTTGATTTCCATGGTTTTCACTTTTTTAAGTTCGACATCTAATATTTTAATAATGATTTTACATCACCAAAAATATCAGAAACCCAATTAATGTAAAGGAAATTATTTGCCGAGAACCTCATGCTGCTTGGCAATCAGCTCGCGGATTCCCTTCTTCGCCAACAACAGCAAATCATTAAAATCAGCCTCTTCAAACGGATTCCCTTCTGCCGTCCCCTGAATTTCCACAATCTTGCCGCTTTCGGTCAACACAAAGTTCATATCCGCCTGAGCATTTGAATCCTCAATATAATCCACGTCAGCCACTTTATTACCCTCGTGAATAGCGCATGAAACCGCGGCAATATGCTCTCTAATCGGATTCTCTTTAATCTTTTTTTGCGCCAACAGCTTATCTATTGCCAATGATAAAGCAACAAAACCGCCGGTAATAGATGCGGTACGCGTCCCGCCGTCTGCCTGAATAACATCGCAATCCACACAAAGGGAAATATCTTTCATCTTCGTCAAATCAACCACCGCCCGCAGAGAACGCCCGATGAGGCGCTGAATTTCCTGCGTCCGTCCGGAAGGTTTCTTTGCCTCACGCGGCACACGAACCTGTGTTGCCCGCGGCAGCATACCATATTCGGCGGTAATCCAGCCGCGATTTTGCCCCCGCAGCCAGGCCGGCACTTTCTCTTCCATGCTGACAGTACAAACCACGTGCGTATTGCCGCACTTAATCAGACAAGACCCTTCGGCATAAGGATTGAAATGCGGAATAATTTCCACCTGCCGAATTTCATTATTTTCACGTCCGGAATGTCTCATTTTAATCTCTTTTCAGTTAAAAATAAAAACTTTATAAATGGCCAAAACGCAGCAAATTATAATACTTCTCCAAAGAGCCGCCCTCAACGCTCCAACCAAAATCCTTAATCATTGCATTTTTCTTCATCTGCATTATGGTTTCAGGGTTTTCATAGAAAGTATCCAAAGATTTGCGCAGGGTTTCGGCATAGGCATTCACATTATTCTTCAAACGCTGAGCCGTCAGATTGCTGCCATACACACGCCGTCCCTCTGTAAAGAAAACCTCTGTCCGAAAACCGTTGACCCCATCATCAATTGTATCAACCAGCCCGCCCGTAGACATCGCAACCGGCAACGCGCCTTTAGCCATAGCTTCCATCTGGGTCAGCCCGCAAGGTTCAAAGCGGCAAGGCATCAGATAGAAATCGGAAGCCAGCTGCACAGCATATGCAAATTGATCGCGATAACCGCGGAAAACAAAAATACGTTTGCCTGCTTCAGGATTAATTTTAGAAACTTTGTCTTTCAATTCCGTCAAAATAGCAAAATTTACATCATCTCCGGCTCCGCCCATAACAAAAATCGGCAGTTCCTTTTTGAAATCATCATAATCCTGTATCAGTTTTAAAATTGCCTGAGCCGCAATATCATATCCCTTTTGTTCCACCAAACGGCTGGTTGCGCAGAAAATAGGCGTTTCTGCCGGATTTCTAACCGATTGGGAAATATCTGCAAACTTATAAGTTTCGATTAAAGGAATAACTGATTTTTTATAATCCGGATCAGACGCGATTTTTGAAATAAAACGGATAAATTCGGCTTTGTTATGATTTTTGGCATCCAACGAATGCTCATCAAAAACCTTAAACTCAAATTCTCTAAAATAATCATTTACCCCGGCAATTTTTTCTTGGTTCGGCGAAATCTGTTTTTTCTCATAACCATTGACAATACCGAAGAAATTGCGATGGTCTTTGCGGATTTTCAAAATATCGCGAAAATCAAAACCAAAGCCCAATTCTTTAGAAACTTCTTCCATATAGTTTTTAGAAACGGTAACCACTCTGTCCGCCAAATGGAAATTGCAGGAAGCCTGATTATAGCAGTCACTGACTATCAAGGTATTAACTGCTCGCGGATTGCTGTTTTTAATCGCTTTGGCATTTTTGAACACCAAAGTTGCCGTATTTTCATATAAAGAGTTCAACAACTTGGAAGTCAGTTCATAATCCCACCCCTGATAACCAAGATGATGGGCGATATGCACGATAGGCAAAGCTTTAAGCTTATCGGCCAACTCCGGTTTCATCCGCAAAGCCTCAGCCTGCGCAACCGTAAAATATTTAGTCAAACCCGACAAAGCTCCGCTGTGCCAGTCATTGGCGATTACCACATTCGGCGCGCTGATGTCTTTAATCTTGCCGTCAAAAATTTCTTTCAGCAGTTCATAAACCGCCTTGGAAAGAAAAGCAAAACGCTCAACCTCATTAATGCCATATTCATTTTTGACATAACAGCCGTCTTGCGCCGGCGGATTATCCTTATGCGGATTAATTGAGAAAAAGCGTTCATTCTCAAAGAAAATATAATCCGTATCATTAAAGCGCCCGGTATAAACTTTCACTTTGAACTTATTCAAAGCCTGCTTATCACCGACAAAAGGAACAGTAATTACTTTTACTTCTTTAAGCTGGATTTGTTTATTTTCTCCGCCGGTATACACATCCCCGCTCAATGCGGCTTTTTTCTTTCCGGTATTTCCCAAATAAAGCGGCGTCACAACCGAAAGCTTATCCCCGTTTTTGCCATAGACAGCATTAAACGCTTCCGGCAGTTCGGAAGCAATCATTCCCAAACCGCCCCATTTCATAAAAGTCGCGGTTTCGGCAGTAATCATCCAAGAATTGATATTATTAATTTCCGGCCAAGGATTTTTCCCTAAACATTGTTTTTTGGCCAGATTTTGAATCTCTGAGAGAACCTGATTATTGACAACGCCGTATGAGAGGGCAAACTTCTTCTTATTAAAGGCTTTGGGAAGGGGTTTTAACAGGCTTTGCACATCATTATTCACGGCAGTGGCATTCATTTCACACTCTCTCAAAAAACAAGAAAAATAATTTACATCAATGTAACACAGTCCGCCAAAAACGCCAGCATTTAAAATTATGCTGTTATTACTCTTGACTTGTGATACTTTAGTTACTAAATTTCCTAATATATACACGCTTTCTAAATAAATTTAAAGAGGAAAAATAATGAAAAAGTTCAAAAAAGAACCCGCTCCCGACAAAGAAAATTTAGACGAAGATATTATCGAAGCGGAAGAAGAACTGGAAACCAAAGAACAGGAAGCGGAACAATCGGCCGCCGATGAAGAAATTGAAAAATTAAAGGCTGAAAACCGCCAGTTAAAAGAAGAATTTCTGCGTGCCTATGCTGATGCCGAAAACACCAAAAAGCGTTGCGCACAAGAGATTGAAAAAAACAACAAATACGCCATTTCCTCTTTTGCTAAAGAACTGCTGACCGTCGCAGACAACCTGCATCGGGCTATTGAAGCCGTTAGCAGCAGCAACTCTGAAAATTGCGAAGCCCTGCGTAAAGGCGTTGAATTAACCGAAAACGAATTGTCTAAAGTATTTAATAAATTCGGCATCCAAAAAATGGACATCATGGATACGGTCTTTGATCCGAACTTCCATCAGGTTATCCAGGAAGTCGAAAATAAAGACAAACCAAACGGCACAATCATCGCTGAATTGCAAACCGGCTATATGTTGAACGACCGCATTCTGCGCGAAGCCATGGTCGTTGTCACCAAAGGCGGAAAATAATAAAATAGAACTCTTTACAGCCCCGGATTCTCCGGGGCTTTTTGTACTGCCATGCTTGACAAGCCTTTGCATTTCTCTTATTGTCATCAGCAAGAGCTAGAAACTCTCCAAAAGAATTTAATGAATCCCATTATGTGGGAGTCGGATAATATATTGAATATTCCGGCAGTTTCTTTTGGACTGTTTCTAGCTCCCACACCTTAATTTTTAGAAAAAACCAAAAGGAAAACCACCATGACAAAAAGCAAAGAAACGTTAAACCGCTTCTATAAAGACTGCGGCTTAGAACTTTTTAAATTACGGGCAGAAAACAAATTAAGCCTGATTAAACTCAGCCGGAAAACACTTATCCCTATCTCGAAATTAGACCTCATAGAACGAGGCGAATGCCGCGAACCCTGGACAATTTGCAAACTATCAGCTTTCTACGGAAAAACCATCAAAATTGAGCTGACAAACTAAAAGACAATAAACTTCGGATAGTGTGCGTAAAAACATCAATTTTTTTCGATGTATAAATTCATTAAAAGCAGTTATATGAGTCAAATAGTAAGAATTAAGAGAGAAAAAAGCGCAGCATACACAATAGTATGTGAGCATTTTTTCTACTCGCCAATTCTATACTAGTTGGCCATAGAACTGCTTTTAATTATAGGACTTCGCGACGACCCACATGATCAGCCGCCGATATCAACCCTTCTTGCTCCATACGGTCAATCAGGGATGCCGCGCGGTTATAACCGATACGCAACTTGCGTTGAATATAACTTGTTGAGGCTTTTTTATCCTGCTGAACAATCGCCACGGCTTGGGCATAAAGGTCTTCTTCACCACCGCCGCCCATTTCGCCTTTATCAAAGACTGCTCCGCTGTCTTTCTCATTGAGCTCGCCGGCCGTCACAGCTTCAACATATTCCGGTTCTTTCTGCGACTTAATGAAATTAACCACTTCTTCTATTTCTGCATCACTGGCAAACCCGCCGTGAATACGTATCGGGCGCTGCCCCGCAGGCATATATAACATATCGCCTTTGCCAAGCAGTTGCTCTGCTCCTTGTTCGCCAAGAATGGTGCGGCTGTCAATTTTTGAAGTCACTTGGAAAGAAATACGGGTCGGGAAGTTCGCCTTAATCGTACCGGTAATAACGTCAACCGACGGACGTTGCGTTGACATAATCAGGTGCAGACCAGCCGCACGCGCCATTTGCGCCAAACGCTGAATAGCGGCTTCCACTTCCTTGCCGGCAACCAACATCAGATCTGCCATCTCATCCACCACAATCACAATATAAGGCAGCGGCGTCAAATCCAATTCCTGCTCTTCATAAATAGGCTTTCCGGTTTCGCTGTCAAATCCGGTCTGTACCGTACGTTTGACCGATTTGCCGCTGGCTTTGATATCCGCCAACTTTTGATTATATCCGGCAATATTGCGTACATTCAGTTGCGCCATAGCCCGATAGCGGTCTTCCATTTCCCGCACAGCCCATTTCAAACCGACCACCGCCTTCGCCGGATCGGTAATCACCGGAGTCAGCAAATGCGGAATACCGTTATACATTGAAAATTCAAGCATTTTCGGGTCAATCATAATCAGCTTGCATTCTTCCGGACGCATACGAAACAGCAGCGATAAAATCATTGAGTTAACACCCACAGACTTACCTGAACCGGTCGTACCGGCCACCAGCAAGTGAGGCATCTTGCTCAAATCGGCATAAACATCTTTACCGCCGATATCCTTGCCCAACACCACGTTAAGTTCATTTTTGGAATGCATAAAGTCCGGATCTTCAAACAAATCGCGCAGCCAGACCGTTTCACGGTTTTTGTTCGGCAGCTCAATACCGATGGTATTACACCCGGGCACAACCGCAATACGCACGGAAATCACCGACATTGACCGGGCAATATCATCTGCCAAACCAATAACGCGGGCAGATTTTGTTCCCGGTGCCGGCTCAAGTTCATATAAAGTGACAACCGGACCCGGACGTACTTTGACAATATTGCCGTGAACCCCGAATTCTTGCAAAACATTCTCCAGTTCGCGGGCAATACTGTCCAATTCTTCCTTGCTGAGATAATTACCGCCTTTGTCTTTCGGACGTTTCAACAAATCAATACTCGGGCGTTGATAGCCGTCATCAGCCGGAAGCGGCTTGGCTTTAGCTGCCGGCATAGCCTTAGGTGCAGGAGCATCTTCGGTTTCGGCAACGGTTTTAATTTCACGCTCGCCAAATCCCGGTTCGATTCTTTCCTGCTCTTTAACTTTTTTCTTACGCTCCTTGACGGGCTTCTTCTCTGCTTTTTCTACAGGAATTTGCGGCTTGCGGCGAAGCTTGAACATCATGCGGAAAGCCAAAGCAAACCCGCGCAAAACCCGCGCAATAAACAAAACGGTGCTTTTAGCCAAACCATACCAGAATTTATAAGTAATGCCGGCGGCAAAATTAAATGCCAAAACAGCCAGCACCAGTAAAATAAGTCCCACTCCGACATTGGCATAGGCATATTTATATATCATGCTGACAAAACTCAGCAAATGGCGGCTCAAAAACTTGCCGATAATGCCGCCCATTTCAAAAGCGCCCATCCATGACGGCAGCAACGCCAAAAATGCGGCAAAAAAGTTAACCCCCAAAATCCAGGCAAAAACCCGGCTGTATGGATGCAAAAACTCACGCTGTCGCAGCAAATGATAGCCACAAATAAGCGGTATCAGCAAAAACACCGGCGCAGCCAGACCAAAACCCGTCAATGCATAATCAGCCAGCACCGCCCCGTACTTACCCAGATAATTATGTACCGGCAAGCCGTTAACCATATTAACCCCGGCATCTGCCGAATGATAGAACCCGATAGCGGCAAATACTAACAGGCAGAAAGCGATTAACACCGCCCCGCATAAACGTTCGCCTGTCCGGCGCAATAATGATTTTTGTTTTTTGGTTTTCTTTTTAGCCATCTTAATTACTCAATTATTCCAGTTTGGCGTCAGTATAGCCGGAAATCATCAACAGATTATTAATTTTAAGATTTTTCACAACGCTGTTACCTCTGACTAACCGCGCATTAAAACTTGACTTTTCATGCAAAACCGCTAAACCTGAATCCCGAAGACTAATAACAACAGAGGTTTTTAAATGAAATATACCTTCGTATTCCCCGGCCAGGGTTCACAGTTTGTCGGCATGGGGAAAGAATTGGCCGATAACTTTCAATCGGCGAAGGACGTCTTTCAAGAAGTCAACGATGCCATCTCTCAAGATTTGTTTAAATTAATGTCTGAAGGCCCGGAACACGAGTTAACCCTGACGGCTAACGCGCAACCTGCCCTTATGGCTCATTCTATGGCTGTCGTCCGCATCTTGGAAAATGATTTTGGAATTAAATTAAAAGACAAGGCCAGCTTTGTCGCCGGACATTCCCTGGGGGAATATTCGGCCGCCTGCGCAGCCGGTGTCTTTTCTCTGAGCGACACAGCCAAATTACTGCGCACGCGCGGTGAAGCTATGCAGAAAGCCGTTCCCGTCGGTTTGGGCGGCATGGCCGCTGTCATCGGCGTTTCTTACCAAGACGTTCAAGCCTTGGCTGAAGCCTGCAGCGATGAAAACAATCTCTGCGTTGCGGCTAATGATAACGCTGACGGACAGGTTGTCCTCTCCGGACATATGGCCGCCATTGATAAAGCTGTTGAAATCGCTTCTGAATTCGGCGCAAAACGCTGCATAAAATTACCGGTCAGCGCACCGTTTCACAGCCCGTTAATGCAGCCGGCTGCCGAAGTCATGGCTCAAGCTTTGGCTGAAGTTAAAGCTAATCCGGCGCAAATCCCGTTGATTGCCAACGTTTTGGCTCAACCAATTACCGACGAAAAGGAAATCGTCAAACACCTGATTGAACAAGTTACCGGCTCTGTCCGCTGGCGTGAAAGCGTCAACTTCATGGCCGAACAAGGCATCACCGATGTTGTCGAACTCGGCGCCGGCAAAGTTCTGTCAGGCATTGTCAAACGCAGCCATAAAGAAATTAATACGGTTTCAGCAGGCACTGTTGCTGAAATTGAGGCTCTGGCAAAAGATTTATAAAACTTGTATAACAAAAGGAACAAACTAATGTTTGAATTACATGATAAAGTAGCCCTCATCACCGGCGCAGCTGGCGGCTTGGGCGATAAAATTGCCCGCACTCTGCACAAACAGGGCGCTACTTTGGCTCTGACCGATATGCGCGCAGAACCGATGGAAAAATTAAAAGCCGAACTCGGTGACCGCGTAGAAGTTTTCACTGCCAACCTCACCAACCCGGAAGATGTTAAAAATCTGGTTGCCCAAGTTGAAGAAAAACTCGGCCGTATTGACATTTTGGTCAACAACGCCGGCTTAACCCGTGATAACCTCTTTATCCGCATGAGCGATGAAGAATGGCAGCTGGTTTTGGACGTTAACCTTTCTGCCGGTTTCAAATTGGCTAAAGCTGCCGTTCGCGGCATGATGAAACGCCGTTTCGGCCGTATCATCGGTATTGCTTCTGTAGTTGGCGTTACCGGAAACGCCGGACAAGCCAACTACTCTGCTTCTAAAGCCGGTATGATTGCCATGAACAAATGTCTGGCTCAGGAAGTCGGTTCTCGCGGCATTACCGTTAACTCTATTGCACCGGGCTTTATCCGTACCCCTATGACCGATGTTTTGCCTGATGATGTTAAAGCTGCTTTGCTCGCTAAAATCCCTGAAGGAAAACTCGGCGAAGCTCAGGATATTGCTAACGTTGTTGCTTTCTTGGCTTCTGACGAAGCTCAGTACATCACCGGCCAAACCATCAATATCAATGGCGGTATGGCAATGATCTAATTGCTCCGGCAATTTAACAATACCCCTCTGAAATAAATTCAGAGGGGTATTTTTTACTGATAACAAATCTCCGGATACTTCCAGTTACCTTTCAGCTTAAAACAATCTTTTGCTTCAAACCTAAAATCACAATATCCATAATCCAAATTTAAAGGCGCATTATATTTTTTGCAAAGCTCTTTATCAAACAAATCTAATTTTTCTCGGTCACAATCTGCCGTTTTATCTGCACAAGCCATGAACAATTTTCTGTATTCCTCATCCATGTAAATACAGCCGTTGACCTCATTCCACGCCAAACAATCATCCCGACAGCGTTTTTCATTATAATCCCAAACCTTCCCGTCTTCAGCACAATTCCCGGCAGAATCAAAAGTAATATAAAAAAATACAATCAAAAAGATAATTGCCGGAGTTGTCAGAATTAACCATAAAAAACGTTTCAAAACGTCAAAAAACTTGTTCATTAATCCTCCGTCAAACAGCTATCCGGATACTTCCAACTTCCGCTTAATTTTCCGCAATCAGCCGACACAAAATAAAAATCACAATCGCCTTTATCGTTATTCCATGCTTTTTGATTACTCAAACAAATATCCTTATAAACAGCTTCCGAAATACGTTTATTCACAGAAAACAGCATTCGTTGCTCTTCCGTTATTTGAATACAACCATAATCTCTATTCCATTTCAAACAATCATCTCGACAACGTTTTTCATCGTCATCCCAAACATTTCCCGCATCAATACAGGTATCCACTGCCAAAAAATAAGGATTTTTGATAAAAACACATACGATAATAAAGCCCCCAAGCGCAGCTACCATCAAGCTCAATACATAAATAAACCTGACCGTTGATTTTAATAGATTAATTATAAAATCAGTATCTTTCATTTATTCCGTTAACCCGCAAATAGTTGCACCCATCTCTTGAATTCTTATACAAACCTGTTTTAGCCTGAAATCTTCCTTGCGCATTAACATCTTTATCGTGCAAATAATCAACATAAGATTCTTGAGCTGACAACCCTCGATAAATTCTGTTTTTAAAATAATCAGTCCTTTCTTTTGCATCACCAAGATATTCTGCTGTTTTTTCTCCCCATTTACCTCTTTGTGCAGCTTCAAAATTTGCCTTACAATGAAAATAATCGTCCGCTTTCTCAGTATTGTCAATCTTCATATCATAATAATTTCCATACATATCCCCCACGGCGCCAGTCACCTGACCCCAGGCGTCTTTTGATTCCTCCAATAAGTTCCGACGTGTAAAATCTCCCGTTACAGAAGTCTTTTCTGCTGATTGATTTAATCCCCCATAATGCTGCCCTTTCTAAACTTGTAACTGAATAAATCAGACACTACCACAAAAATTCTAAAATATCAAGACTTTTTTCCTACATCAAATAATAAATACAAAATAAACAAAACTAAAAAACAAAAAAATCATCAACTTTTAAGAAACCCAAACAAATCAAAACCATCTTTAATCATAAAAAGCATTTACAACTTAAAAAATTATATTATATATGACAACACCCATAGAGAGATAGAAATCTTATATTAGAAATATACGATTTTCGTATTAATTGCAGACTGAATTATTTAAATCCTGACGATAGCTTAGGATTTTTAAAACCATGACTAAATCAGTTTTTACAGAAGAATACCAAATATTTCTAAAACTGCTTATTGAGGAACGCAAACACGCCGGTTTTACTCAAACATTGCTGGCGGAAAAACTTAACCAATCTCAACCCTATGTCGCCAAATATGAAAAAGGCGTCCGCCGCTTGGACTTAATAGAATTTCTCGAAATTGCCGATGCCCTCGGCTTTAATCCGTTTGACTTTCTCAGCAAATTATTTAAGCGTTTCCAATAAAACCCGGTTATTTTCATCAACGAAAATCGCCAATCTCCGATATTTTGCCCCTTTACTTACCAAATCTTCACTTATTTTATGCCATATATGCAAAATAATGGTTTTATTTCTGATAAAATTGGATATAATCGCCTCGTTATAACAAACACGTGTTTTAATGAAAAAACTAAATAAATACATAGTCAAACAAATCATGATTGGTTTTTTGCTGGTGACATTCTCATTGATGTCTGTCATTTGGCTGACCCAGTCTTTGCGTTTCGTCGAACTGGTTACCAATAAAGGGTTGCCGGTGATTTTGTTTGTCAAAATGACATCGCTGCTCATGCCGCGGATTTTTGTGATTCTGTCCCCGATTTCCTTGTTTGTTGCCACATTGTTTGTCTACAACCGGATGCTCTCTGACCGCGAACTGGTTGTCATGAAAGCTGCGGGCATCAGCCCCTGGGCAAGCGCTAAAGCGGCGCTTTATGTCGGGCTGTTTATGTCTTTCTTTAACATCTACGTCAACAATGTCGTTATTCCGGCGGCCGAAAGAGCATTTAACGAGCTGGAATGGCAGGTTAAAAATGATGTTTCACACCTCATGTTCCGCGAGGGCGAATTCACTTCCCTGCAATATAATCTGACGGTTTTCATCACGTCACATGAAAAAGATGGTTCTGTTTCCGGCATCTTGGTCAATGATGAACGCAACCCCAAAAACAAAACAACCATCTCCGCCCAAAAAGGCCGCATTGTCTACACAGACAAAGCGCCGCGGCTGATTATGGTTAACGGTGTCCGTCAGGAAATTAATAAGGAAAACGGACAATTTTCATCCTTATCATTTGACCGTTATTCCGTTGATTTTGAAGGACAAAACCCCACAAAATCAAAAGAAACAGGCGCTCGCGAGAAAAACCTGTGGCAATTATTAAACGCCCGCAGCGATAAAAGCCTTACCCCGGCAGAAGTCAATCGTTATATCGTTGAGGGCAATAAAAGGATTCTCACCCCGTTATATAACCTGATTTTTGCCTTAATGGCCTGCACCGGGCTATTGGTGGGCAACTTCAACCGCCGCGGCCAAAATAAAATTATTTCTGTTTCGATTATATCCATGGTTGCTGTCCAAGCCGGCGATTTAATTTTTGGAAACCTGGCGGCAAAATATCTCTATCTGCTGCCTTTGATGTATTTGAACTTTTTACTGCCTTTGGCTGCCTGCATATGGTTGCTGTTGTTTTACAATCCGGCAATGCTTGTCCGCCGCCGTACTCCCGGAGATCTGCCTAATGTCTAACCGCAGTCTTCTCCTGATTTCGCTTTTGGCCGGAAGCATAATCGGTACATCTACTGTTCGCGCCGCTGAATTGCCGGAAGTTGTTGCCGGAACAAAAGTCAGCAAAGTTTCGCCCAAACCTTTTGGTGAATTGGAACAGAACCCCAATATCACCGGCTTTATGACACCCCTGCCGATTAAACGCGAAAGTAAAGAAATTTATTTCAGCGCCAATGAAATGGAAAACAACCGAGAACTGGAAACCATTACGGCTATCGGCGATGTCAATATCATTCGCGAAGGCTTAACGCTTAACGCTGATAAAGTTATCTATAACCAAAAAGATGACATTGTCACCGCAGTCGGCAATGTCCGCATGATTGATGCCGAAAACAACGTACTGTTTTCTGATTACGTCGTCCTGAGCAACCAAATGTCACAGGGCGAAATGGAAAACATCAAAATCATCATGAAAGATGAAAGTCGAATTGCGGCTCGCCGTGTTCGCACAATGTCGAATAAAAACAAAATAATGAACAATGCTGTTTATTCGCCTTGTGATGTTTGCACCGCCAATCCTAACCCTTTATGGCAGCTGAAAGCCCGCAAAATTAAACATGACGCGGAAAGCCAAAACGTTTACTACAAGGATGCCACTCTTGAAATTAAAGGGATTCCGGTCTTTTACACGCCGTTTTTATCGCATCCGGACCCGGAAGTAAAACGCCGCAGCGGTTTTATGATTCCCGGTTTTGGTTCCAGCAGCTATTTGGACGGCTATTTGCAGCCCAAGTACTTCTGGAATATTTCGCCGCATGAAGATTTGACCATATCTCCGATTATCAGCGCCAAAAGAGGCGTCATTGCCGATGCCGATTACCGCCGTTATTTTGACAGGGGTTACCTGCATACACAGGGTTCTGTCATGCGGGATAATGATAAAGAAGAAACCCGCGGAAATTTATATGTTAAATCCCGCTATGAACTTAACGATTATTGGGTTTCGGATTTAGACCTTAACTATGTTTCAGATTCAATGTATCTGAAAGACTTATCTCTGCCCAAAAAAGAAGATGCCTGGCTGACATCCAGTGCCAAACTTCAAGGCTTTGACAATCGTAATTACGCGGCTGTTGAAGCTTATTATTACAAACTGATTAGTTACGATTTAAGAGTTTTGGATGTTCAGGAATTCCGCCGCCGGAAATACGACAAACCCTATGCTTTGCCGCTGATTAGTTATGAAAATGTCAGCGATCCCGGCGCTTATGGGGCTTACTTCAAAAACACCTTTGATTTCGCATCCATCTTGCGCGACCAGGATGTCAGCGCCCAGCGGATGTCAATGATAAACTCATGGAATCTGCCTTATACCAGCCCATACGGCGAAAAATACCGCATGGTTGCATCCGTTAAGTCCGACGCTTATTACGTTGATAACTATACCAACCCCGACAATAAAAAATTTACCGGAGAAGTCGGCCGCGTATTCCCGCAGTTGGGCTTGGAATGGAAAATGCCTTTTGTTCGCGCCACTGATACCTCCCGCCACATTGTAGAGCCTGTTGTTGTTGCTGTTGCCGCGCCCAAAGCCGGAAACAAAATCAATAAAATTCCTAACGAAGACAGCCAATACGCCGAACTGGACGACACAAACGTTTTGGATATTGACCGCTATGCCGGCTATGACCGCAATGATACCGGCAGCCGCATCAGCTACGGAATTAACTGGAACTCATACGGAACAGTCATCGGCCGCACCCAGGCCTTTATTGCTCAAAGCTACAAATTCAGCGAAGACGAAAGCTTTGCCCCCAGCGATTATAACAAACGCTTCAGTGACTATGTCGGACGTATTTATGCCAATCCGAACCGCTATCTGGACATGAACTACCGCTTCCGTCTGGATAAAGATGACCTGGATATGAAATACAGCGAATTATCTGCCCGTATTGGACCGGAGATATTGAATGCTTATGTATCATATATCTATCTGCAGGGAAATGAAGCCACCCGCGCTGAAAACATCGGTGAACGTAAAGAACTTTACACCGCTCTCGCTGCCAGACTTACCAGAGATTGGAGCATCAGCGTCTATAACCGCCAGGATCTGACGAAAGGCGGCGGCTCGCTTGAACACGGCGGCGCATTGACTTATGAAGATGAATGCCTAAAGGTTATCGGCAACATCCACCGCTACGATTCGACTGACCCTGAAGACGAAAACGACTACGAGTTTACCGTATCGCTTTACCTCAAAACATTGGGCGGCGTCGGTTCCAAATAACACATTGGGAGAGAATAAATGACAAGATTTCTGTTTTTGATTTTAAGTCTGGCTTTGGCCGCCCCGGCAGCTGCACAATTTGCCTCCGAAGCACCGGCAAACGAAGATGGCGGCGAACGCTCTGTTGTTTTCCAGTCTTCTGAAACGGCTGCAGAAACAGAACCGCAGGCTGCTCCTCAACCCAAACAGCCGGCAAATGAACCGGTACGCATTTATAATTCCGGCAATGTCAAAATTATCGCTGTTGTAAATGGCGAACTGCTATCCTCTACTGACATTGAAAACCGTGCCAAAGCGTTTGTCATGAGCACCCGTATTCCCTTTAATGCCGAAACTAAAAAAATGATTATAGCCAAAGTCATCCAATCGGCCATTGATGAAAAGCTGAAATTACAGGAAGCCAAACGCCAAGGGATTGAAATCACCGAAAAAGACATTGACGCTTCCGTACGCCATTTTGAACAAAGCAATAATATTCCTGCCGGAAAATTAAAATCCACTCTGGCCAAACACGGCGTCAGCATGGATGTTTTCCGCGAACAAATGAAATCTGATATTGCATGGATTCGCGTTGTCCGAAAACAAATGATGTCCGATGGCGTAATTACCGATGCTGAAGTTGAAGAAGGTATCAACCAATCTGCCAAAGATATGTCTACACCCAAATATATGGTTTCTGAAATCGTCATCAAGAAAGCAAATGCCAAAAATCTCGGTGACTTGGTTGCCAACCTGCGCCGCGACCCGCGTTTTGAACTCTATGCTGCTCAATTTTCAGAAAGCCCGAGTGCCTCCAACGGCGGTAATCTTGGTTGGTTAAACCAGGGGCAATTAACGGCACAACTGGATAAGAAAGTTCTTTCAATGAAAGAAGGAGAAATTTCTGACCCAATTCAAATTGGCGATGATTTTCACATTTTGAAACTTGCGCAAATTTATGATCCTCAACGGGACAAACCTAAACTGCCGACCAAAAAAGAAATGAGGCAGTTTATGGAAAACAAACGCTTGGAAGAAGTTTCAGCCAAACACCTGCACAATGTCCGCCAACGTGCCGTCATAGA
This sequence comes from uncultured Alphaproteobacteria bacterium, assembly GCA_910577205.1. Taxonomy (GTDB): domain Bacteria; phylum Pseudomonadota; class Alphaproteobacteria; order RF32; family CAG-239; genus Scatocola. Next base: position 211,826 of record CAJTMA010000001.1, on the reverse strand, counting down.
GCTGCGTAACTAAATGTCTGCACTGTCTGAAAAAATAGCGGCGCTGCCGTCTTTACGCCTGACTGTCGATTCCCATGGCTTGTTGGCTAAAAAAGCCTTGGGGCAGAATTTTTTGCTGGATAAGAACATCACCGATAAAATCATCCAGTTATCTTTACAGCGCCAAAATCTGAAAGATTTTTCAGGCAGCAATCTCTGCGAAATCGGCCCAGGCCCCGGAGGCTTAACCCGGGCAGCTTTAAGTGCCGAACCAGACAGTTTGACCGTTATTGAAATGGATGAACGCTGCATCGCCATCATGAACGAGATTCGTGAAAAAACCGGCGACAGGCTACAAATCATCAATGGCGATGCCATGCAGACTAACGTTGCAGAACTCATTGCCGAACCGCGTCATATCATCAGCAATCTGCCATACAATATTTCTGTGCCCCTGCTAATCGGCTGGTTAAAAAACATTACGGCATACAACTCTCTGACTTTAATGTTCCAAAAAGAAGTCGCCGAACGCATTATGGCACCGGTCAGAACAAAAGATTACGGGCGAATTTCCGTTTTAAGCCAACTGCAATGCCAAATTGACCATCTGCTGGACCTCAACCCCAATTGCTTTACGCCAGCACCTAAAATCTGGTCTTCAGTCTTGCTGTTTCGTCCTTTGCCGCAAACATTAACACCGCAGCAAATCAGCAAAGTCGAAAAATTAACGACCTTGGCCTTTGGACAACGCCGGAAAATGATTCGCCAGAGTTTGAAATCTGTCGCGAATTTAGAAGCCAAATGCCAAGAGCTAAACATCCCGTTAACCGCCCGGGCTGAAGAGCTTACTCCGCAGCAATTTTTAGCCTTAGCCGACTTAATTTAGGTTTTGTCAATTTTTTGTTGATTTATTTGTTGAAATGGTGTATATGACATTTCATAAATTTTATTTTTAATTCTTACCATTATGAACTACGGAAAAATCTTGGGTGTTTTTCAACGCAAAACCCAGTTAAAAAACATTGAGAATCTTAAACTGAGTGAAGGAAAAATTGAAGTAAACTACTTCAAGTCAATCCTTAAAACCATTATGGAAAATTGCGGACGTGTCGAATTCAGCCCCAAAAGCAACTATGCTTGGCGCTGGAATGACGTTCCGGTTGGAATGATTGCCGACTTGTTAAGCTCTTCTGCCACCAAAGCAGCCTACCTTCGTGCAGACATTTTGCAACCCCGCGCCAGCCGTAACACCATTAAAAGCTATCTGGCAGATTTGCTGGAATGCCCGGTTGAAAACATCAATGAACAAGCGCCAATCTACTCTCTGACCTTGCCGGTTTGCGCCCATCAGCCCAAATCTTACATCACCACCCTGATTTGGCTTGAACAGGCATTCGGCTTCTCAACGCCGCCGGACATTGCCAATGACGGCACAGTCAAAGACTTGCTTGACTACATTGTGAAGACCTAATCTATTTATAAGCAGCAATAAAGATATTGCTGCTTATTTTTTTGTCAAATTACACAAATTAATTCTTGATTTTTGTAAAACATCATGCTAAAAAAAGACCATTGACTTATTATTTATTTTTTCTAATTTTTAATCCATAATTTTATGAACACAAAAAATTCTTTGCCGGTAGTAATGAGCTTTATCGCTGATTTTCTTTCAGCTCAAAAGCAACAAACAGTGAACAACGAACAAGAGCTGGCCGAACTGCTTTCCCAGCCGCTGAACACTCTCCACTTGAGAGATCTCAGCAAACTTTGTGAAAAACTCAACGGTTTTTGCGAATGCAACAAAGTCATTAACAGCTTAATCAAGTTCCCTGACCTGTTTACTTTTGACGAGCTGGCTCGCTACTACGCTCTTGACGAAAACATCTGCCGGATTCCGCCTCGTGAAAGGTTAATTCTGCAATGGGTCAAAGAAACCGGTGTCAATGAAGCCATTTTTCTTGCAGCTTCCGTAGACAGCAGTATCATCACCCGGTGTCAAGCCATCAGCCTGTGTGAAATCTCTGAAGAACTGACCGGCCGCGTCATCCTTGCCGATAACCGCACGCCAATGCAGTATCTGGGTGCAGAAGCAACTTTCAGCGACATCATCGACTACTTTACGGTCGGATCGAAGAAAATTGACGACATCCGCTACAAAATCTTCAAAATTTCGCCGGAAAACAAGCAGATGTATCTGAACAAATTCTACACCGTTGCCCTGCGTACTTACGCGATGAACTGCGGGAAAGAAGACATGAACGACGAAGAACTTGCCGTATTTGCCGAAGAACTTGTACACACCTGCAAGCTCCCGGATTTCTGCGGTCCGCAAGACTGGGATCTCCCCATATGGTGGACTGAAGACCAGCTCAACGTCCAGATTTCTGGAAAACTTGACTGGATTACCCCGGCAACAAAAGTATCAGAACTGATTGACGCTTTCGTTGAAGCAAAAGGCAAAAAAATCTAAATTTTAAGGAGTGGTATTCTTACCACTCCTTTATTTTTGCCGCCAATGTGCCAAAGGATGATTATTTTGCACCGTTTTTATCAGTTTATCTGAAATAATATGCGTATAAATTTCCGTCGTATTAATACTTTCATGCCCCAACATTTTTTGCACCGCACGCAAGTCAACATCGCTGTTCAACAAATGTGTGGCAAAAGAGTGCCGCAAAACGTGAGGGCTTAACTTAGCGGGACTGATACCGGCAAGACATCCCAATTCTTTAAGGTGCTTAAAAAAACCATCTCTGGTAATATGCCCGGAAGCTGATGTTTTAGAAGGAAAAAACCAAATCGACCGCCGCCCGTCTTTAATAAATTCATCCCGGTATGTCAGATAATCAAAAACAGCCTCAATAGCCGCCGGCGCAACAGGAATAAGCCGTTCCTTGCTGCCTTTGCCGCGAACCATCAGCTGACGCTTGTCAAAATTCAGACAATTTTCCGGCAGCGATACCAACTCTGAAACACGCAACCCGCAAGCATACATTAATTCCAACATAACGGCCACCCGCCTTTGGCTGGCAGAATTCCCTTGCCGGGCAACAGCTATCAGGCTGTGAATTTCTTCTTTTGTTAAAAACTTCGGCAACGGCTTTTGCTGCTTAGGCGTCAAAAGATTTGCCGCAGGATTTTCCTTAATATCTTTTTCCGTATATAAAAATTTAAAAAACTCGCGGATAGCCGATAACTTCCTGGCAACAGTCTTAGGGCTGCGCTGCTGTTTTCCCAAATATTGCATAAAATCGGAAATATCATCTTCTGATATTTTTTTCAGATTATCTGTCGCGCAATATTCCAAAAATTGCTCAATATCCCGCCGATAAGCTTCAATAGTATTTTGAGCCGCACCTTTTTCTGCAGCCATCATTTCTAAGAAGCTTTCAACCGGATAACGTATTGCCATTACTTATTTAAGAATGTATTTTCCAAAGATTGTTCAACCTGTTCCACTTTAACCGGAACTTCGCGTGTGGCGACAAACAAAACAATGGCAATTAATGCTGCGGTGACAACATAATAGATAAAATTTGATTTTTTCTGTCTCATAAGCTATAACCTTAAAAAAATTGTTGCGAAAAATCTAAGTCTTTATATTATCTAGCATAATAAACTTGAAAGAAGAATTAAAAAAGCAAAAACATGATTAAAAAAATCGATAAAATAATTCTTTTGGTCGGCCTGATGGGCAGCGGCAAAACCAGCGTTGGCAAACGTCTGGCTAAAAAACTTAACCTGCCGTTTGTCGACGGTGACCAAGAAATTGAAAAAGCAGCCGGTCTGTCTTTGGTTGATGTATTGAAATGCTTCGGCGAAGAAGAATACCGAGCCGGCGAAAAACGCGTTATGAAACGCCTGTTGCAAGGCAATCCTTGCGTTTTGGCTTCTGGCGGCGGTTCTTTTGTTGCCGAACAAACCCGTCAATTGGCTAAACTTAACGCTGTCACCGTCTGGTTAAAAGCAGACGTGGACGTGCTTTACAACCGCACCGCCGGACGCAAACACCGCCCGTTTCTGGAAGGCAATGATTCTCACCTGAAAAATAAACTCGAAAAATATATCAGCGAAGAATATCCGTACTATTCAGAAGCAGATATTATCGTTGAAACCAAAGAAGAACAGGTTGATAACACCGTGCTTCGCGTCATTGAAGCGATAGACAATTTCCTTTCATCTACAAAAACCGCTTAAACAGCGGTTTTTTTGAGCACAGAAACAAGATTTTTAACGATTCGCACACTTTACCTATTTTTCTCCCTCCCCCTCTCCGGAGTCAAAAAAAGCTGGTTTATAACATTAAAAATCAGAAAAAATATTAGTTAAACTAACTCTAAAAGAGCTTCAATTTGTTTTTTGATAACTTTTAAGGTTTTGTCATCTTGCTTTTGAAGAATTTGTAAAATTGTTAAGATGATGATTCGTAAATTTATAAATGACCTCAGAATTAAAACAAAAAATACGAAGAATGAGTCGAGTAGCAGGCGTCAAGAGTGAAAGTACCGGAGCTCTGCGGCATAAAATAGTCCAGTGAACTATTTTATGCCGAAAAGCAATGAAACTTGGTGTCGCGAGCTAGTGATAACGACGCGAAACAACACCTTTAGTTGGAATTGAAAACCTACATGAGGACACTTTCAGCTCGCAGACAACACACTTATCGACCATTATACGAATTTGTAAAGTTAAAAGAAAGGAGCATGCTGCGCCGTCAATTTTTTTCGACGTGTACTTAATCATAAAAATTCGGAGAACGAGGAAAATAATAAGAATTTAGGATAAAAAAAGCGGAGCGTACCAAAACGTACGTGAGCATTTTTTTAATCCGACAATTCTGTATTAGTTTCCCGTTATACGAATTTTTACCTTGCGCCGATAAGTGATAAGGAAGATATCGTATCCCCCATACCGACGAGAGTAAGCGGTTTTTCTACCAAAATAGTCGGCAGGGCTATTAAATCAAATCCTTCGACTTCTGCCAAACCGGTTGTCAGAAGCTCAGGCTTTTTCAGGTAGTCTGACAGGCGGCGCAATTCATCCAGGCCGACATCGGAAACTTGCTGGCCTTGTGCCCAAAGCAGATTTTCAGCTTGATTAATATTTCCGGTTCCGGCTTTTCCGGCGGCAACGGTCGCGGCTAACATCATCCCGCGGAGGTTTGCCTCCGGCGCAATTTTAAAGCCTTTGTCTTGCAGAGTCATATAAAGCCCGAACATATGAAGCTGGACACGCGGCGCTTTAATTACTTTTTTGACTTGCAGCAAAGCTTCAAACATATTAACGCTGTGCGTCTGGCAATCGCAAGCTTGGGCTAAAGCTTCACAACCGCAAACTTCCAAAATATCCATCGCCTCGCGTTCATTAATACCTATCGAATCAACCTTAGGGGCAATCGTGCCGATAATTGATTTCCGCACAACAATATCCTGAGTTGACGCGATTTCCAAATGGACAATATCTCCGTGGCTTTTCCAATTTTCAATAATCGGCAAAGCCCCTTCCTGCAAACGAACGCCGTCATTATGTTCCGTCAAAGCATGAAATCCTGACAAAACAACATAATCCATTTTTCGGGCTGTCGTTGTTTTAATAAAATTATCGTCCATCACCAAATGCAAATTCAAGGGATCATATGTTGCAATAAAACGATTCGATTTAGGGCAAACAAAGGTTTGGCCGTCTATTGTCAGGCTGTCGCCTTTATCAAATTCAATAATCCAGTGAATAAGCGGAATATCTGTTTGCCGATCTATTTGATGAGCCGGTTTCTCCGTTCCGTCAGCATCAAAGGATAATAAATTATCCAATTTCAAAAATTGTTCGGCTTGCAACTTGGGCAGAGAATTGGCATGGGCATAAACTTTATTAACGCCGGTTACAGCCAGCACATTGGCGACAATACCGCCCTGCCCGCCCATTTGCAGCCGGTCATATCCCAGATGTTTAACCATCCAGTCATAAACGATTTTATCTTCCGTCAGCCATTCTTCGGCAATTCCCTGAGTAAAGCATTTAAAAATGCCTTTAACCACATCACTGCCAGACAAAAGCTTGGTTTGAGTAACATTTTGTAAAGCCCTCAAATCCAATCCTGAAGTCTGTGCCAATTCGGCAATTTTCTTTCCGCTGATTTTAACCACAGCATCAATATTAGCGTTAAAAGCTGTTGCCGCAGCCTGAACCTGTTGCATATTTTTCAGCGTCTGAGGAACAGAAGCAAATTTTTCGGCCCAGATTTTTTTTAATTCGCTATTATCCATTTTTCCTTCCCCGCATTAATTGCTTTTAAGAGTATTGATTTTCATTAAAGCCAGTGAATGCGCTGAAATATTAGCAATAGCCTGATTAAAATTAACCTTGGCTTGCGCTTCAGCCATCCATTTTTGCAAAGCGGCATCGCCTGTCAACACCGGATTATCCATTTGGTGAAGGCTGTCCAGAGCCAATCTCAAATCACCATTACCCACCAATTCCCTGATTCGCTGTAAACTGTCTTTTTCATGAGCTTCATTCTGCGGCGCGGCAACATCATTCACGCGTTTAACTTTCACCACCTCATTAAACTTAATATTCAAAACTTCTTTCCAGCTTTTGCCTTCCATGTCCTGCTGTGTTTTAACCTTAGCCAAACGGCTGTAGATATTGCCAAATTCCCGGTTTAAGTAAGACAGGGGTTTAACACCTTCTCTCGCAGCACGCGCAATTGTTTCCACATCGCTTTGAATATCTTTGTCATTCTTAGCCAACTGTTGAAGAATCTCTGCTTCATAAACAAAATTCGTACCGTTTTCAGAACTTTCTTTAACCATCATCACCGCGGTTAAAACCAAAGCACCGTCATCGCTGATTTTAGCCAAAGTATCCAGACGCTCTTCAATTTTATCCAAACGGGTGATAATCCCCAGCACCGTTGCGACATCAGCCTTAGAATCAATGACATTAAGATTTTGTTTTTCAATAGCTTCCAATTTATCTTCAAAACGGCTTAAATCAACAGCTTCGTTTTCTCCGACCGGCAGAGAATTTAACTGAGCCTGCATATAATTAATCTGACTTTGCAGCATCGACAGCTGACGGTCAAACTGGTTTTCTCTGGCTGTATTTTCTTCAGTTTCTGCCTTGTCTGAAGTCTGCGCGGAAACGTAAGCAGCCATATTTCTGACAATCTGCGGATTACGCCATAATCCATAAATCACTCCCAGAAATACCGCCCATACAACGACCCTGACGGCAGCTTTTTTAATCTGTGCCGCCACAGGAGTTCCGGACATCTCTGCCTGCTTATTTTCTGCGCTTTTAACCATTTTACGTTCCTCTTATGATAAATTCTTGGCAATAAACTTTTTATAGTGTATATAATTATAAAAAAACTGCAATAAATATATGGATTATTCAAATGTTAGTTTTAGGCATAGAAAGCAGCTGTGATGAAACCGCCGCCGCTATTGTAAACGAAAAAAAAGAAATTCTCGGCCAAAGCCTTTTATCACAGGAAGAACACAAAGTTTTCGGCGGTGTTGTTCCTGAAATTGCTGCCCGTTCCCACCTTGACCATATCGATGAAATTATCGAAAACTGCGTTCGTAAAGCCGGCATCAAATTACAAGATTTAGATGCCATAGCGGCTTCTTCCGGACCGGGACTTATCGGCGGTGTCGTCGTTGGGGTTATGGCCGCCAAAGCGCTGGCTCTTGCTTTAAACAAGCCGTTTATCGCCGTCAACCATCTGGAAGGGCACGCCTTATGCGCCAGACTAACCGGAGAAGCTACTTATCCGTATTTATTGCTGTTGGTTTCCGGCGGACACTGCCAGATTTTGATTGTCAAAGAGGTCGGCGATTTTGAACGCCTGGGCACAACCATTGACGATGCGGCCGGTGAAGCTTTTGATAAAGTCGCCAAAATGCTTAATCTCGGTTATCCTGGCGGCCCGATGATTGAAAAAATGGCTTCGGTCGGCAATCCGGACCGTTTTATACTTCCCCGCCCGTTACAAAATTCCGGCGACTGTAATTTGTCATTTTCAGGATTAAAAACAGCCGTGCGCAAAATTATTGAATCATACTCGCCGGACGGTAAAATTGAACACGCCATCATGCGCAAAAGGGACGCTGCAGATATTTGCGCCGCCTTTCAAAATGCAGCGACAGACTGCTTGCGCCGTAAACTGGAAAAAGCTATCGCTTACTTCAAAGCCAATTATCCCGAAGGCAAAGACTTGGTCGTTTCCGGCGGCGTTGCGGCCAACAGTTTCTTGCGCCAATCTCTGCAACAGCTGGCTGACAAACATCATTTAGTTTTCTCTGCTCCGCCGATAAAATTTTGCACGGATAACGGCGTGATGATTGCCTGGGCCGGATTAGAAAGATTCCAGCAGGGATACACCAATAATCTGGACTTCAAACCGCGTCCCCGTTGGCCGTTAGATGAAAATGCCCCGAAAGCTGCCGGAGCCGGAGGCGTCAAAGCATGACCCGCCCTACTGCAGAAATTCTGGAAATAATGGAGATTTTTAATAAAAAAGATCCCAATCCGCGCTGTGAATTAGACTACCATAATGCCTATACCTTACTGGTCGCAGTAGTGTTATCAGCACAAAGCACCGATAAAGGCGTCAACAAAGCCACCGCCGACTTGTTCAAAATCGCCGACACACCGCAAAAAATGCTGTCACTCGGATTGGATAACCTCAAAAATTATATCAAAACAATCGGCCTGTATAATAACAAAGCTAAAAATATCATCGCTTTAAGCCAAGAATTGCAGGATAAATACCAAGGGAACATACCTCACAGCCGCGAGGCTCTGGAAAATCTTCCCGGTGTCGGCCGTAAAACAGCCAATGTCGTTTTAAATGTCTGGTTTGGCGAAGCCGCATTAGCTGTCGATACCCATGTCATGAGGATATCCCGCCGTTTGGAACTGAGTAACGGCAAAACGCCGCTGGAAATTGAAAAAGACTTATTAAAAGTTTTGCCTGACAATTACATTAAAAATGCCAACCACTGGCTGGTTTTGTTTGGCCGCTACATTTGCAAAGCCCAAAAACCGGACTGCGCCAACTGCCCGGTTACCGCTTTATGCCACTCGCCAGACAAAAGAATTTAATTCACTACTGAAATACGCGGGCTGCTTTCAAGAAGGCTGTCCCAACTGTCTGCTTTAAAAACAATACCGCATTCCGGCGCAACAAACACCTGCTCCCCGGTAAAAAATTGCATAAATTTTTCAATCACGGGCAAATGCGTCACAATCACAATATTTTGATATTCCTGAACGGCAGCTTCGGCAACCAGCAAATGAATAAAATATGTCACTTGCTGCATAGAAGACAACTCTGACAAATTTTCAGTTATAACAATTTTTTCCGCCGGATATTTCATTCCTTGCGCAATTAAGCCGGCCGTTGCCTTAGCTCTGGAAATTTCCGAACTGTAAAGCATATCAACAGCCCCAAACTCAATAGCCAACTGCTCGGCTCTCACCTGACATCTCTGGCAGCTGTCTGCCGTTAAAGCCTGCCCGCTCCCCGGCACATAATGCCCGTGGCGCAAAATAATCAGCCTGATACTCATTATCCCTCAGCTTTTTCCGTTTCTGGAACGGCGGTCCAAACTGCATTTTTAATATTTTTTGCCAGGAAATCCAAATGCAATTGCTTTGCTTCTTCGCTTAAAGGGAAACTTCTGGCTTCGCGAAATACTCTTTGCTGAGCCGAATGGTCTGCAAAAACCGTTGCATGAGAAGTTTTTTTCTCCTCTTTTAACATACTCGGTTCTTGACCGCCTAACAATTCCAAATAAACTTTAGCCAGCAAATCCGCGTCAAGCAAAGCGCCGTGCAGTGTACGTTCGCTGTTGTCAATTCCGTAACGGCGGCACAAAGCATCCAAATTCACACGCGCCCCGGGAAACAGGTTGCGGGCAATTTCTAATGTATCAACCACCCTGTCCCAAGTAAATAAAGGCTTATCAAGTTCTTTTAATTGCCCGTTCAAAAAGCCGATATCGAAAGACGCATTATGCGCGACCAAAACGGCATCCCCGACAAAGTCCAGCCATTCATCGGCCACTTGTTTAAAAGTCGGATAACTTTTCAAAAAGTCATAGCTTAACCCGTGAACTTTAAACGCGTCATCCGGAACATCTCTCTCCGGGTTAATATATTGGTGATAAGTCACGCCGGTTGGCATATGGTTTATTAATTCCACCGCACCGATTTCAACCAGCCTGTCACCCTCATTAACTTTAAAACCCGTGGTTTCCGTATCGAATACAATCTCTCTGACCATTTTCAGCAATCCTCAATTTCACTAATGACGCACAACAAGCTTGCTTTCAGCAAATTCAGCGGCTTATCCGTGTTAATAACCGCATCGGCAAGCTGTTTTTTGGCTTCATTGCTCATCTGAACTTTATTGATTTTCTCAAAATCTTCACTGCTGATATTATCTCTTTTCATCACTCTTTGTTTTTGCAACTCATACGCCACATCAGCCACAATCACATAATCACAGAATTTATCCCATCCCATCTCAAACAGCAAAGCGACATCAATAAAAAACAAATCGTCATAACCGGCATTGCGCTTTTTCAGTTTTTTAAACATTTGCTTCAGAAAAGGATGAACCAGAGCTTCCAGCACTTTTAAGCGGCTGTTGTCACTAAAAACAATATCCCGCAGCCGGCGTTTGTTAACTTTGCCGTTTTCAATCACTTCAGGAAACTGCCTGCCAACCGCCGCAATAAAATCTTTTTGATAATATAAGCGCCGTACCCAGCCATCGGCATCATAAACCGTATATCCCAAATCGCGAACCAAATGCGCCAAAGTGGTTTTCCCACAGCCGATAGAACCCGTTATGGCAACTATTTTCATTTTAAACTCCAAATCAAAGGCTTAAGGCAGTTATCAACAGAAGTGCCCTTTTCTGTGCATAACTCCGCTGTTTACTAAGTTTATACAGATTAATCACCATAAAGTAAAATCTAATATACCCACTTACGCACAAGCTCATATTTTATCCCAAATCTGGGGATAAAAAAGTTACGCACAAACGGGCAATTTTTAGGTTTACATTTTGTGTTAATAAATTTTTAACGATTCGTTAAGAAAGGGTTAACTTTCCCCCACAATCTTATAAACATCCCCGCCTGCTCTGCATAACTTTGTGTTAAAGAACTTATCCACATCAGTCACAGGCATATACAATCTACTACTAACTTTTAAAAAAATATTATATGGGCAGGGAAGATGTGCATAAAACTGCCATGAAAAAATCTCTATTCTTTGTTTGACACTTTATAATTTAAATCATATATAAAGCTTATGCCATGAACATATAGTTCATCTTTTTACCCTTTCAACCATTCACTTCATTTTTTATAATCAGATCAGGTTCACATGAATTTAAAAGAACTCAAGCAGAAGTCTCCGACCGAGTTATTAACCCAGGCGGAAGATTTAGGAATTGAAGATGCTTCTTCAATGCGCAAACAGGATTTAATGTTTGCTATTCTCAAAAAACTGGCAGATGACGATATTGTCATTAACGGCGAAGGCACGATTGAAGTTATGCCGGACGGCTTTGGCTTTCTTCGCTCTGCCGAATCAAACTACTTGGCCGGACCGGACGACATTTATGTTTCCCCGTCCCAGGTTAAAAAATTCGGCCTGCGCACCGGCGACACTGTCGAGGGTGAAATCCGCGGTCCGCGTGATAACGAACGCTATTTTGCTTTAACCAAAATTAACACCATTAACTTTGATGATCCTGAAAAATCAAAACTGCGCGTTAACTTTGACAACCTGACGCCATTATATCCGACAGAAAAACTTAATTTTGACATTATCTGCGGAGATAAAGACTACACCTGCCGCGTTATTGACTTGATTTCGCCGCAAGGCAAAGGCCAGCGCGGCCTGATTGTGGCGCCGCCGCGTACCGGTAAAACGGTTATGCTGCAAAACATCGCTCATGCGATTGCCGAAAATCATCCGGAAGCTTACCTTATGGTGCTGTTGATTGACGAACGTCCGGAAGAAGTAACCGATATGACCCGCTCGGTTAAAGGCGAAGTTATTTCTTCAACCTTTGATGAACCGGCTGCCCGTCACGTTCAGGTTGCCGAAATGGTTATTGAAAAAGCCAAACGCCTTGTTGAGCACAAAAAAGACGTTATCATTCTTTTGGATTCGATTACCCGTCTGGGGCGTGCTTATAATACGGTTATCCCTTCTTCAGGCAAAGTCTTGACCGGTGGCGTCGATGCCAATGCTTTGCAACGCCCGAAACGTATTCTCGGTGCGGCTCGTAATGTTGAAGAAGGCGGCTCGCTGACAATTATTGCGACGGCTTTGATTGATACCGGTTCTCGCATGGATGAAGTTATTTTTGAAGAATTCAAAGGAACAGGTAACTCTGAAATTATCCTTGACCGTAAGCTGACGGACAAGCGTTTATTCCCGACCATTGATATTACCCGTTCAGGAACGCGTAAGGAAGAGCTGCTGGTTGACAAAGCGACCCTTTCCAAAATGTGGGTTTTGCGCCGCGTGTTGATGCAGATGGGCATGACCGACGGTATGGAATTCCTGCTTGATAAATTGCGGATGAGCAAAGACAATCATGATTTCTTTAATACCATGAACAGCTAAACAAAAACCCCGGAATTTTCCGGGGTTTTTATTAAAATAGAATTGCCATCTGAACAATTGCCCATGAGAATAAGACAAAAGTTTTGCATGGGAAAACCGGGTGATTAGGCGTCCTGTAAGCAAACTGATGTGCAATCTTGGGAACATATGCCGTCAAAAGGCTGAGAATGATGGGTGTTCCAAACAAAACCGCCACGATAATTGCCGAATGCTCTGTCATCATATATTGCCCTAAATATACCGCAATCGACAGGCCGATATAACTGACAATAAAGTTGAACTTTTTGCTCTTTGGCCGGAAGATTTCCAAATTATAGAGGAGAATAAACAACAATCCAGTCGCCCAAGAGAGGAGTTCATACTTCCAGATAATGGTTTCACAATGGCCAAAGATGAGAACAAATGTTGCAGCTACAGTAACGACAACCCCAAGAAAATTTTCTGCTTTCATAATAAAAAGTTTTTAATTTATAATAATAAAATTTTAAAAGAGTATGCCTTTTTCGAAATATTTTGTCAAATATTATTTGCACACCGCTAAAAAATCTTTTATGTCAGACATTCTGCTAAAAATATTCTTAACACCTAACTCTTTGATTTTATTTATATATTCTGGTGAATTGTTCATTTCGCAGCCAATAAAGGCGATGACATTCATATTCGCTTTAAGACCGGCTTTCATGCCTGCGAGAGAATCCTCTATGACAACGCAATTTTCTGGCTCAGCCCCCATTTTCCGGGCTGCAAGCAAAAATAAATCAGGTTCGGGTTTTCCGTGTTCGACCATATCTGCGGTAAAAAGATTATTTTTTGTGATATATTTATTCCAAAATCCGATTGTTTTGAGTTTTTCAATACTTTTTGATAAAACACCGCCGGTTGCAACGCATTGCTTAAGTTCTTGGCATTTCAGTATATCTTCAACATCGGGCGTTGCTTCAAATCCAAGTTCCATTACGGCCATATCTCGCTTTGCGCATTCATCCCAAAAGGCATCAGTTGTTTCAAGGCCAAGCTTGTCTAAATTTAACCGTTTGGTTTTGTCGCTCATTCCGCCTAAATGACAGTTTGTCATAGCAAAATCCCAATTAAATCCGAAAGTTTCGTTAATCATTTGCCTGCGGTTTTCCAGCCAAAGCTTTTCCGTATCAGCCAAAACACCGTCAAAATCCCAGATAATTAATTTTTTAGAGTTTTCTGTCACTTTATATACTTTCAGTAGAAAAAAATGAGTCCGCAGGAAGCCCGTACAATAGAATTTCGCATAGTTTATAGGATAACACTTAAGCAAAAATTAAAATACGCTCAGCAAGTCCAAAATAGGCCTTAATTTTAATGGGCTAATTTTTATCGCATTTTTTACCAATTTGAATTATACTGTCGACAATTTTAAGATTTTTGACAGGAAGAGATTATGGATAATCAAACCATTTATGCTTTATCGACGGTAATGGGAAAATCCGGAGTAGCGGTTATTCGCGTTTCCGGCGCTGAAGCGCGCGAAACGATTTGCCGAATGACAGACATTGATATCGGCCGCTTAAAACCCCGTTATGCTTATTTTGCAAACTTGTATTCTGTTCCGGAACGTCAGTTGCTTGATAAATGCCTTTTGCTTTATTTTAAGGCACCTTTTTCTTTTACGGGGGAAGATATTGTCGAATTTCAGATTCACGGTTCCAGAGCCGTAATTTCCGGAGTCATTTCTTCATTGGCGCAAATTCCTGGGTTTCGTCTGGCAGAACCCGGTGAGTTTTCCAAACGCGCATTCTATAACGGCAAAATGGATTTGACCCAAGCAGAAGGGCTGGCTGACTTAATTGACGCCGAAACAGCCGAGCAACAGAAATATGCCATGCGCCAAATGGAGGGCGGATTAAAAAATCTGTATGAAAGTTGGCGTGACGAATTATTGACTGTGATGGCTCATCTTGAAGCTTATATTGATTTCCCGGATGAAAATATTCCTCAGGACACTGTATTTAAACTTGAAAACAATGTATTTAAACTTTGTGAGGCTATTTCAGCCCATTTATCCGGCGATAAAATCGGCGAACGCCTGCGCGAAGGGTTTCGGGTTGTTATTGTCGGACCGCCGAATGCCGGCAAATCAAGTTTGCTGAACGCTGTAGTAAACCGGGAAGCGGCAATCGTGTCTAACATTGCCGGAACAACCCGTGACGCGGTTGACGTTCACCTCGATTTAAAAGGCTATCCGGTCATGTTTACTGATACGGCCGGGCTGCGTGAAGTTGAAGATGCCATTGAAAAACGCGGCATTGAAATAGCCTACCATAAAATTGCAGAAGCAGATTTGGTAATATGTTTGTTTGATGCATCACAGGACACTGTTCACCTCTTTGATAATCTGCGAAAAACAATATCTGACAAAATGCTGCTTGTCGCTAATAAAGCCGATAAGCTGTCAGCTGAACAGATTGATGAATTGAGGTGCCGGAACTGCCTGATTATTGCTGCAAAGCAACGCCAGGGATTAGATATGCTTCTGGCCGAAATAACCAAGCAGATAGAAAACAAATTTACCGCAAATTCTGATGTGTTGATTACCCGTGCCCGTTATCGCGAAGCTCTACAGGAAACCCTGGAAACTTTGCGGCAATTTAGTCTGGATAAAGAGATAGAATTGGCAGCGGAAGATATTCGTCTGGCAGCCCGCGGATTAGGCAAAATTACCGGACGGATTGAAGTAGACGATATCCTGGATAAAATCTTTGGGTCGTTCTGTATTGGCAAATAAAACTTGACTTTTTGCAGAAATGGACTAAAAAAACACTATAAATTTATTATTAACTTAAAATTTATTTTTATGAACAGAAACTTTAATCCCAACAATGACAGTTTGCAGTGTTTAATCGGTCGTAATATCTCTGTCCTCTGTGGTTATGCCATAGCATCAAGCGGCGATTTTTCGGATGTTAATGAAACTTATCGGCCGGCTCTGACAGGCATGATTTACTGCTTCAAAAATCTTTTTGAAAAGTTTGATGAATATGAAAATAATCTTTTTTATCTTCATCTGAATAGTGAAAACGATGCTTTTGTTAACCAATTGCTGACTAGTCTTTCTAACTTCATGCATACGGCTATTAAGCTGCTGGAAGATGATAAATCTTATTCTGCTCATGTCGCTGCGGTATATGTCTTGTCTATTTTCAGTATTTGTCCGACACTTTTACAGCGTGCCGAAGTTTATGATTACCTCCGCAACCTCCGTAAGGAATGTGTCATTTAAGCCTATAACCTGCCTGAAAATCAGGCAGGTTTTGCTTTTAAATGAGAGGCTGTTATTAACGGCTTGCTAATCTTTTATATGCTACGATATGCATAAGTAGGAATCTGCCTGTTAGAGGCCAGAACGTAAGGCTGAATATATGACTGAAAATAGAAACTATGATGTTGTTGTCATTGGCGGCGGCCATGCAGGATGTGAAGCCTGTGCCGCGGCGGCCAGAACCGGTGCAAAAACCGCGTTAATTACTCATAAAATTGAAACCATAGGCGCTATGTCTTGCAATCCCGCTATCGGCGGATTAGGCAAAGGGCATTTGGTGCGCGAAATAGATGCTCTGGACGGTCTTATGGGACGGGTCATTGACAAAGGCGGTATACAGTTTCGTATGCTAAACCAATCTAAAGGCCCTGCTGTCAGAGGACCGCGTGCTCAGGCAGACAGAGAACTTTATAAAAAATTTATGCTTGAAGCATTGCAGGCGCAGCCAAACCTGGATATTATTGAGGCGGCAGCCGAGGGATTGCTTTTTGAGGGCGACAAGGCGAGCGGCGTAATTCTTGCGGACGGAACAGAAATCCAAGCCAAAGCCGTTATCCTGACCTCCGGTACTTTCTTAAATGGTGTGATGTTTGTCGGACATGAAACAACTGTCGGCGGTCGTATAGATGATGTCAGTTGTTCAGGTATAACACCGTATTTAAAACAGCGTGGTTTGACTGTCGGGCGTTTGAAAACCGGAACGCCTGCTCGCTTAAACGGCAAAACTATCCATTGGGATAAGCTTGATGCCCAAGACGGAGATTTTCCGCCCCAGCCTTTTTCTTATTTAACTAAAGAAATTACTAATCCGCAAATTCAGTGTTATATAACTCACACCAATGAAAAAACGCACCAGATTATCCGCGATAATTTTTCCAAATGTGCGCTTTTCTCCGGGCTGATTAAAGGTGTCGGGCCGCGTTACTGCCCCAGTATTGAAGATAAGCTAGTCAAGTTTGCTGATCGCACCAGCCACCAGATTTTTCTTGAACCCGAAGGTCTGACAACAGATGTTGTTTACCCTAACGGCATTTCGACCTCCCTGCCCGCTGATGTACAAGAGCAGTTTATTCATACCATTGCCGGATTAGAAGATGTTGAAATCCTGCGTTATGCCTACGCTATCGAATACGATTATGTTGACCCGCAGGAGCTGAATCGGACACTGGCAGTTAAAAAAGTTCCGGGATTATATCTGGCAGGGCAGATAAACGGTACGACAGGTTATGAAGAAGCTGCCGCCCAAGGCTTGGTTGCCGGTGTCAATGCGGCCTTGTTTGCTGAAGGCAAAGGCCGTGAATTCACCATAGACCGCAGCGAAGCCTACATTGGTGTTATGATAGACGATTTAATTACCAAAGGCGTGGATGAGCCTTACCGGATGTTTACTTCCCGCTCGGAATATCGTTTGTTGCTCCGCGCAGACAATGCCGATGCCCGCCTGACGGAAAAAGGCTGGCAAATTGGTTGTGTCGGGAATGATAGATACACTGTATTTAAAGAAAAATATGACAAGATTAAACATTACCGCAGCCTTTGTGAAGAGTTGTTTGCCAAACAAAACCGTCTTGATGAAGCCGGTATCAAAACCAAACATGACGGCACTAAACGCACTGCTTTTAACCTCATGTCTTATGACACTGTTTCACGTGAAACAATCAATCAGCTTTGGCCAGAATTATCTTCTATGCCGGACGATGTTTACGAAGCAATCGAAATTGAAGCAAAATATGCCGGCTATCTGAAGCGCCAGCAAGCAGATATTGACGTGTTCCATAAAGATGAAAACTTAAAAATTAGGGAAGACATTGATTACAGCCAAATTGGCGGCTTATCGCGTGAGATGGTGCAAAAACTGTCTAAAGTCCGCCCGTCGACCGTTGGTGAAGCTTCCCGCATACCCGGGGTAACGCCGGCGGCAATAACTGCTATTTTGGGATTTGTTAAGAGGTGACCCATGACAATGCCAAGCATGAAAGAAGCTCTAAAGCTTTATGAAGAAACGTTAGATAAGCGCTGCGAGGAATCATCCCGTTTCAAATATGGCCGGGCAAAAGGGCAAAGGATTCATTCGGCAATGGTTGCTGTCTGCGCTGAAATTATTGCATCACGGCTGCCGGAAATTGATGGGCAGAAAGCTTATTTGATGGGCTTGTTTCATGACTTCGGAAAATTAGTGTATAACGATGAAGTTTCCGATAAATTTCACGGCTTGGAGGGATATAAATTCCTCAAAAATTTAGGCTATGATGAACTTGCCAGAATTAACCTGACCCACACTTTTTATCAGCAGGAATTAAATTTAAGAGAATATGCTTCCTATAATCCTTGGGAAATGCGCCATTGCAAACAGTTACTAAACAAGCTGCCATTTGACGACTATGATCGCCTGATTCAACTTTGTGACCGCTTGTCTGTCGGCGTAACATATAATATTAAAGAGCGTATGAAGTTTATTCAAAATACTTACCGACTGCCTGTCGCTTTGGTAAAGAAAAAATACCGCGAAGCTTTGCTGTTAAAAAAGTATTTTGATGACAAATGCGGTTGCGATATCTACAAGCTTTTGGGAGTTGCCTGAAATGCCATTGCCAACCAGACAAGAAGCCGAAGCTTTTCTTGAATATGTAATAACCAGCCGTAATAACAGTCCCTGCCCTTTTTTGCCGCAATGGGAAAAAGAGTTTCGTGCTCATAGCCGAACTGTTGCTGAAATTGCCTCGACAATAGCTGCAAAAACAGCGTATTTAAACCCTGAACGCGCATATCTTTCAGGTTTGCTTCATGATTGCGGGCGTATCAAAGACGAAAAAAGCGAAAATGTCTTCCATGGCTGGACAGGCTATGAGTTGATGAAGTCTCAAGGTTGGAATGAAATTGCCCGGATATCCCTCACCCACTGCTTCTTGAATAAAGATTTTAATCCGGATTTATATCCTCAGGCACATCAAGACCTTTTGCGCTGCAAACAAATAATCTCTCAGCTTGATTATGATAATTATGACAAATTGCTCCAGTTAGCGGATATGTTGAATGACCGGGGAAAAAGCTGCACATTAAGTTATCGTTGCCAGTCATTGGCTCAAAGATACCCTTTTCAGGAAGATTTTTTACAAGCACATATGAACGCCGCTGAAAAGCTTAAGCAATATTTTGATGAAAAATGCGGCTGTGATATCTATACCCTTTTAGGAATTCATTAATGTCTTATCCCAATCGATATGACGCTGAAATAATCTGGCAGCAGGGAATAGATTATTCCCGCGCCCACCACGTCAAATCACCGCAAATTGACAAGGAGTATATTTTCCATACGCAAGGTGTTGCCAAATTAAGTGAATTACTCGCCCAAAAGATGTCATTGAACGAGGAAAAAGCTTATGTTTTGGGTCTGCTGCATGATCATGGTAAGCGCCAAGATGAAAGGCAGCAAGATTGTTTTCACGGTATCCTTGGCTACCGGGATATGTTGTCGCAGGGGTATACCGACGTTGCTCAAATCTGCCTGACGCATACTTTTGTTAACAAAGATTTTTCAAATGAAGATTATTCCTATCCGGACCACTGGCTTGATGAATGTCGCAGCTTGTTAAAACCGCTTATCTATAGTGACTATGATTTAATTATCCAATATGCCGATATGTTTTTTGAAGGCCTAAGTTGCGTGACACCTGAGCAACGCATTGAAGGCATTACTTCGCGTTATCAACTCTCGGCGCAACAAGAATACTCTCTGCGACAAATCGTAACTTATCTGAAGACGACCATCGACAACAAATGCCAGTGTGATACCTACCAATTTCTGCAAATCATCAAATAGAACTTTATACTACCCAAACAGTGTATTTAAATGTTGATAAAATCTTGATATTCTGAGTCAAGATTGATGTTTAATTGTTTGTATTTAAAATAAATTTTAAAAATTGATAATAAGGTGTTTATAACTCTGTTTTTAGGGTTTTAAATTTAATATAAAAATTATATAAAAATCATATGAAAAATATTGCAGAAAAATATAGTGTTTCACGTGAAACAATTGAGCATTTAAAAGCTTATGAAGCCTCTCTGCGCGAGTGGCAAAATAAGTTTAATCTGGTTAGCTCTGCGTCATTGGAAGATAGCTGGAATCGGCATTTTTTAGACTCGATGCAGCTGTTTAGATATATCCCCCAAGACGCGCAAACCCTTTATGACTTTGGCTCTGGCGCTGGCTTTCCGGGAATGGTTCTTGCTATAATGGCTAAAGAAAAAACACCGTATTTAAAAGTGAACCTTATAGAAAGTATAAAGAAGAAAACACTGTATTTAAAACACGTCGCTGAATTGACAGGTGCAAACGTCGAGGTTTTGAATGAGCGAATCGAAAATCTGCCTCGTCAAAAAGCTGATGTTATTACCTCAAGAGCGATGACTGCTTTGGATGGGCTGCTCGGTTATGCATTTCCGTTCTGCGGTAAAAAAACGCTTTGTATATTTCCTAAAGGCAAAAAATATGCAGAAGAAATCGCCGAAGCACGCAAGCACTGGAAATTTGACTGTCAAGCCATGCCCAGCGAATATAGCGATGAGGGTGTCATTTTGTTAATCAATAATCTAAGCAAACTTAAGGGAGTTAAATAATGCCAAGAATTATTGCCATTGCCAACCGAAAAGGCGGAGTCGGAAAAACCACGACAACGGTAAATGTTGCGACAGCTATGGCTGCCACCGGCAAAAAAGTTTTGGTTGTCGATTTAGACCCGCAGGGAAATGCCACCACCTCAATGGGCGTTAACAAAAGCGGGCGGATGGCTTCTTCTTACGAAGTGCTTTTGGGTGACAAAAGAATTTCTGAAGCTGTTGTCTGGACAGACATCCCTAACTTTTCTTTGATTCCCTCTTCCCCTGATTTGGCGGGAGCAGAAGTTGAATTGGTTGAAATTGCCAATCGCGAATTTGCGTTGAAAAAAGCCTTGTATCGTGATGCCGTTAATTATGACTATATCTTAATTGATTGTCCGCCGTCATTAAGCTTGGTGACTATTAACGCCCTGGTTGCTGCGGACGCTGTCATTGTTCCCTTGCAATGTGAGTTTCTGGCATTGGAAGGCATTACCGATTTAATTCGCAACATCAACCAGATTAAAAAGAAATTTAATCCCAAACTTGAATTACAGGGTGTTGTGCTGACAATGTACGACAAGCGTAATAACCTGACACAGATGGTTGAAGACGATGTGCGCAGCTTCTTTGGTAAAAAAGTATACCAAACGGTCATTCCGCGGAATGTTCGTATTTCAGAAGCCCCCTCACATGGCAAACCTGTATTGATATATGATTTTAAATGTCCCGGATCACAGGCCTACATCAGCCTGACCGGAGAAGTTCTGAAAAGAGAGAAGGAATTGCTGGCATGCTAGAAAATGAAATAAATAAAATGCTGAACAGCGCCCCCTCTGAAAATAATCACAAGCGCAAAAGCCTTGGTCGTGGCCTTGGTGCGCTGCTGGGTGAAGATGATTTGGATTTGAACAGTGTTGAAGATTTAAGCTCTTTAGCGCCGTCAACCACTTCAGCCAGTTTGATTGATATAGATTTACTTAAACCCGGGAAGTTTCAGCCCCGAACCGAATTTGATGAAGAAGCCTTAAACTCATTGGCTGAATCCATCAAAGAAAAGGGCGTATTGCAGCCCCTTTTGGTCCGGCGCGACGGAATGGGTTTTGAGATTATTGCTGGTGAACGCCGCTGGCGTGCTTCTAAACTGGCAGGCCTTGATAAAGTTCCGGTCATTGAAAAAGATCTTTCTGACAAAGAAGTTCTTGAAGTGGCATTGGTGGAAAACTTATTAAGAGAAAACCTGTCAGCCATTGAGGAAGCTGAAGGATTGCAGCGTCTGATTGACGAATTTTCCCACACACAGGAAGCTTTATCGCAGATTATTGGCAAATCCCGCAGTCACATAGCAAACACGCTGCGCCTGCTTAATCTTCCGGAAGCCGTTAAGCTTCTGGTAAAAGAAGGCAGACTCAGTGCCGGTCATGCTCGGGCTTTGGTAGGATTAGAAAATGCCGAAGCTTTAGCTGAACGAATTATAGCCAAGGATTTAAATGTCCGTCAAGTTGAAGAATTGGTTGCCAAACAAAAAGAAGGCAAAAAAGAAACGGCCGCAAAAGCTGAAAAAGATTCTGACATTGCTGACATTGAAAAAGATTTAAATAAGAACCTTGGCCTGAGAATAAAAATTTCTCCAAGTAAACAGGGAGGCGGCAAAGTCGTATTGCAATATGCTTCGCCGGCAGAACTGGATATGATTATCGATATACTGGAACAAAAACGGGCAGGGGAGAAACACGGCACGTTTGCGCCGCAGTCTTCTGTCGCCGCTGCGGCCCCGTCTGCAAACGGTAAATTTTCAATCAAAGTAATTGATTAAAGATAACATATTGATTTATATAAGAAAAGCAGGAATAAACTTCCTGCTTTTTTGTTGTTCTTAAAATTTGAGCACTGAGTGGTGTATTGCAAGTTTTTTGATAAAACACCCATGATAATTCAAAATTGCTCTCTGTCGCCAAAAAATGCGCAATAAAGACTAAATGGCGTTTTCGTTAAAAAGAAGCTTCACAGTACCCGCTTGTGCAACCACTAATTCCGCAAACTCTATTGGATTGACCGCCGCAAAGGTGGCAGCACCCCGCTGATGTGTAAAAATAGCTACAGAAGTCCACTGTGTTTTTTATACTTTCCGGCGAAGCGATACCCCAGTCTAGTCCGCAGGTCGATTTGTTGATGCAGTAATTAGATGTTTCGCTTTGTGTTCCCACATAAGCACCGGAAGTAATTACTGTTCCGTGTTTCCCGGTGCTGTCAAGTTTTGCAATTTTGCCGCAAGCTATTCCGTTTTTATAATAGGTATCCCCAACTTTGTAAGGAGTGGTTGGGGGAGGTGCTGCGTTAATGGATGAGATGTCAATAACGCAGCGAATAGGTGTTTCTGTAAATGATGTGCCAATAGTCCCCTTATCAAATTCAAGATAGGCCACTCGACTCCCATCTGTGCCATAAACCAATTTTGAAGAAGCCAAAGGTCTGGCTGAAAGAGCAGAAAGAACACTGTCCAATTTGGTTTTTTTATCATACATTAATTGCAATTGCTGCAAAGTCGGATTTTTCCATAAATTAAGTCCTCCCGCAGAATATCCGGAACATACTGTTGGCGTAAAACTTTGGCATGGATTGGAACAAGAGTAGTTTACCAATGTATAATTGTCTAAAGCAACAGCTAAACCGGATATATCAAATATAACGCCGATAGGTATTTTGTCAGACTTAGGTTTAGTCGACCATGATCCGTCAGAATAAGCGATAGAACCAACCATAAGAGGATTATTTCCGTCATCAGGAGCAACACCGTCGGCCACGCCGTTAGAGCAAAAAATTTTGGTTTTATCTAGCGGGCATTTCAAAATGGCTTTGTCAACACAATCACTGGGATTCTTGTCATATCCCAAACTTTCACAGGTCGGCGGAATAGTGCAGCTCTGTGCCAGAACAATTTGAGCCGGAGAGAATACCGACGAAACCAGCAAAGCCGTCCCCAAATTTAAACTACATATTTTATTCATCATCTTTCTCCTTTTCTTTTTTTATTTCTCTTCGTCATGCTGAACGAAGTGAGGCATCTAACGCTAAAGCGGCACTATCTCAACCTTGTGACGGTTTCTGCTTGGATTTCCCTCATTTGCCCCAAATATTCTGTCAGCGGAGCAAACACTTCAAAGCGCCGTTACACCAGTAATTTTCTAAATCCACATATCCGGTTGAACAGCTATTGGCACAATATTTTCCCGAGCATTCCTCTTTGCTGCAGCTCACGCCTGCCGGGCAGCTGTTCAACTTGCAGGCATTAGGGCAGGTCTTGCAGCGGCTGTAATATTTAATGCCGTCTTTCAGGCAATAATCAGATGCATTTTCCGGGGTAGAATTGGCGCAGGTCAGATTGTATCCGGCTTTGCATTGGCAAGATATATATTTGGTTATTCCGCCGATGGTGCAACCTTGGCCCGTGCCTTCCATATTATTTCCGTTGCAAACTTGCGTATAAGTTGCCGGACAAACACAGGAAGAATAGTAAATCACGCCGTCTTCAACACAGCTGTTGCCGCTGCCGGAAGCCGGAACTAACGGTGCTTTGCAAGAAGAAGCCGTCACTTTGTATAAACTGCGGTCACAGTAGCACATATATTTACCGCCGCAGGAATCACCGCTGATAGTATTCGGATAAACGCATTTGGATTTTGAGTATTTGTAACGTTCATCGCAGCATTGAGAAAAATAAGAAGAGTTGTAAGGGCAGGTGTTTCCCGGCACGCCGGAAGCACAGGAAGTCTTATTAAATCCAAGAGATTTACAGGTTTCAACGGATTTATCCGTAAAGTCTGGCGCTGAAAAAACAAGGTTTCCGCCACCGGTAATAAAATTGACGGAAGCTAATTTAAAAGCAGGAAAAGAAACAGGCCGCTTTGAATTTGCGGCGGCCTGAGGCCGTGATTCAAAGGCTTGGTTTTGGCTTGTATCTACGAGGAAGGCATATGCCGAAGATAAAAATGCAAAAATTGTCAGAGGCAGAACTAAGGAGAATGCCAAAGACAATTGATAAGGTTTGCTGATTATTTTCATAATACACCTCACAAATATAACTGAATCAAAGCCTGTTCTCAATGTACCATAGCTATCTATATTTGTCAATACTCAATAAGGGTTGCTTTTTTTTATGGCTAAAAGGAGTAGACTAAAAGAATTATGTTTTGGAGTAACTATATCTTTACCAAAGGCTATTAAAATTTTATGGTGGATTTTTGTAAGTGGATGTGTTCTAATGAATGCAGATTCAACCAGAGGAAAACAGAGATGCTATTTCTTAAAAAATTTTTATTGGGTCTAGGGGCTTTGGTGTTGATTTTGGCTGGAGGCAGCGGAACTCAAAGCAGCAATATTATTTTACAGGGCGGTGGTTTTATCGGCTTAATCATCGGTTTGATAGCTCTCTATATTTTTACCAAAATGGCCTGGCGCGCGATGGGGTGTCTGCCGTCATTTATTGTGGTAATAGGCATTGTTGTCTTCATCCTTTATGCGATTGGCGCATTTAATAATGGTATCGGCGGGGTAGGGCGTAATCTGCAAATTTTCCTCGGCCGCCAGCAACAGGCTATCATGGCCGCGCAACAGCAGGCAGATAATCGTCCGCTTGCCGAGGAAACAGAATTAGCGCCTGCTCTGGATGAAAATTTCGGATCATCTGTCGGCGAAAATGCCGCCTACGAGCAGCCGCAAGCGCCAGCACCGGTTAACGCGCCCCGGGAAGAAGGTAATATGTTCCAGCAGCTGATGAGTTCCTTGGGCGGCGGACAAGCCGGCGGCAATCAGGAAATGAATCCGGCCGCTTTACCGACATTTAACAGCGCTGCCCGCGTGATTAACGGCGACACGCTGCAAATTCAGGGACGTTATTTTAAGCTTTATGGTATTGATGCGCCGGAAGCCAATCAAACTTGCGCCGATAAATCCGGCCGCTCTTATAACTGTGGCCGTCAGGCTGCTTTATGGCTCAAAGGCTGGATTGGCGATAATATTTTGGAATGCCGCATTATGCAGCAGGACAGCAAAGGCAACATGGTCGGAACTTGCTCTTTGGGCGAATATGACCTCGGCGCTGCTTTGGTAAATGCCGGCTGGGCTTTTGCCTACACAAAATACACGGATATTTACGTTCCTTATGAACAACAGGCGCAGGCAAACGGCAACGGTTTATGGCAGGGTAAGTTTTACAAACCTTGGGATTGGCGGGCTTTACAGGCTCAAAAACCCAAAATCAAAGTCATCAAACCTAAAAAACGCCGCCAAAATTTCTTTGGGATGTAAAGAATGTTGGAATTTATTTGCCCCGACGAGCAGGCAACGGCTGATTTGGCTGTAAAATTAGCCTCTGTTGCCCAAACCGGAGATGTTTTTGCCTTATATGGCACATTAGGCATGGGAAAATCTGTTTTGGCAAGAGCTTTTATTCAGTCTTTGACGGCGGTAGAAGATGTGCCCAGCCCGACCTTTACCTTGCTGCAAACTTATGATGCTCCGGAGTTTGAAATTTTTCACTATGACCTTTACCGTCTGAAATCAGCGGAGGAAATTTTTGAACTGAACATTGAGGAAGCCATGTACAGCGGCGTTTGTTTGATTGAGTGGCCGGAAAAAATGGGCGGATACATTCCGCGCGGCTGTCTTAAGATAACCATCACGCCGGAAAATTCAGGGCGTAAAATAACTTTGGATTGCTCTGATGCCAAACGCTTGGCGCGTTTTGAAAAATTGAAGGCCTGATATGGAAAACATCCACGCGACCTGTATTGCGCTGAATAACCGGGGAATACTTTTGACCGGCGCTTCCGGCAGCGGCAAATCAGATTTGGCCTTGCGGATGATTTTAGAAAAAGGGGCTGTTCTGATTGCTGATGACCGCACGGATATCCGCCGCGGGGCAAACCGGCCGGTTGCCTCTTGTCCCGAAACAATCAAAGGATTGTTGGAAGTGCGGGGCGTTGGGATTGTCACCCCTCCGGCACAAGCTGAAACAGAAGTCTTTCTTGTTGCGGAATTGGTTTCCTCCCTGGCGGAAATCGAGCGCTTGCCTGCGCCGGAAACAACGCTTATCTGTGGGTATCCCGTAAAAAAAATAAAACTTTATCCCTTTGAATTGTCCGCGGCTCATAAATTAACTTTAGCTTGTGATGAAAAATCAGAAGCCGGTTGATTTTTCAGCTTAAAAGCTCTAAGATGTGCGCAAAATCAGATTAATCTACGAAAGAAATATCCCATGTCTGGAAATATCGTTGAAAATTTTTTACGAAAACTCGGTAAACCGCTGGTAACATTTGTGTCCCGCCTCGGCCAATTGTCACTGTTTATTGCGCAGGCGCTGTATCATACGGTCACACCGCCGTTTTATCTGAAGCTGGTTGGCCGCCAGTTTTTAGACATTGGCTTTTATTCGCTTCCGGTTGTTGCGCTGACCACAATCTTTGCCGGTATGGTAATTGCTCTGCAAACCTATTCCGGTTTTTCCAGCTTTGGTGCAGAAAGCGCGGTGGCTTCCGTTGTGCTGATTTCCGTTACGCGGGAATTAGCGCCGGTATTCTGCGGTTTGATGGTTGCCGGGCGAATTGGTGCGGCGATGGCAGCTGAAATCGGAACAATGCGCGTCACCGAGCAGATTGACGCTTTGGTAACATTATCGACCAATCCGTTTAAATATCTGGTTGCTCCGCGCTTGCTTGCCGGTTTGATTGTGCTGCCTTTACTGGTTTTGATTGGCGATGTTATCGGCATTTTCGGCGGTTATGTCGTTTCTATTTATCAGTTGGGTTTTAACCCGGCCAACTATATCAATTCTACGATTAATGAATTGCAGGCAATTGATATTATTACCGGTGTCACCAAGGGGGCTGTATTCGGCTTTATTATTGCTTTGATGGGCTGCTACAACGGGTATAAATCCAAAGGTGGTGCTCAGGGCGTGGGTGAAGCAACGACCAACGCCGTGGTCGCTTCATCCATCTTGATTTTGATTTTCAACTACATCATTACCGGTATGTTCTTTACCAAATAAGCAAAAGGAAGACAGAAAATGAATGATAATAAAATTGAAATCCGCAATCTTTCTAAAGCTTTTGGTAAAAAAGTCGTTTTAGACGGCATTGACCTTGATATCAAACGCGGGGAATCTCTGGTGGTTATCGGTGGGTCTGGTACCGGTAAATCCGTGTTGATTAAATGTATTCAGGGTTTACTGAATGCTGACAGCGGGTCAATTAAAATTGACGGCGACGAAGTTGTCGGCGCGCCGCGCAAACAGGTTGAAGCCATGCATACCAAAATGGGAATGCTTTTTCAGGGAGGCGCATTGTTTGACAGCTTGAGTGTTTGGCAAAATGTCGCATTCGGACTGATTGAAAACCGCGATATGCCTAAAAAACAGGCAAAAAACGAAGCTGTTCGCGTTTTGCGCCAAGTTGGTTTAGCGCCTGATGTTGCCGATTTATCGCCTTCCGAACTTTCCGGCGGTATGCAGAAACGCGTTGGTTTGGCCCGGGCGATTGCCACTCGTCCTGAAATCATCTTTTTTGATGAACCGACCACCGGCCTTGATCCGATTATGTCTGATGTGATTAATGATTTAATTATTGAATCCGTTAAAGGGCTGGGAGCGACTGCGCTGACAATTACCCATGACATGGCCTCGGCGCGTAAGATTGCCGATAAAATCGCTATGCTTTATAAAGGAAAAATCATTTGGCAGGGCACTGTCAAAGAGATGGATAAAACGGATAATCCTTACGTCCGCCAGTTTATCAACGGCTGTTCTCAAGGACCGATTAAAGTAGAGGTCTAAAATGGCAAAAAAAGGCGGAAGTGAATTTGTATGCCAAGGCTGCGGCGCTGTTTATCCCAAATGGCAGGGCAAATGCGATGCCTGCGGCGAATGGAATACCATTATGGAGGAAAAAGTCGGCGGCGAAGGTTTTTCTAACCTGACCCCGAAAAAGAAAGGGCGTATGTTGGACTTTGTTCCTCTTAGCGGTTCACAGGAAGCCTTAACCCGCCTGGTAACAGGCATTAGAGAATTAAACCGCGTCTGCGGTGGCGGCTTAGTTCCTGGTTCAGCCATTTTAGTCGGCGGCGATCCCGGCATCGGCAAATCAACGTTATTGCTTCAAGCCTGTGCCAGCATTTCAAATCTGCCGTCACATCCAGAATGTTATTACATTTCCGGAGAGGAAGCGATTGATCAGGTGCGGATTCGTGCCAAACGCTTACAACTTGAGCAATCTCCGGTCAAATTAACCAGCGCCACCAGCGTAAAGGATATTATCACCACTCTGGAGGAATCAAACGCCGCAGTGGTGATTATCGATTCGATTCAAACCATGTATTTGGATGAAGTTGAATCCACCCCCGGCAGCGTATCTCAAGTGCGTGCCTGCGCCTATGAGCTGATTAAACTGGCTAAGAAAAAGGGCTTTGCCTTGTTTTTAGTCGGGCACGTTACCAAACAGGGGGCAATTGCCGGCCCGCGTGTTCTGGAGCATATGGTTGATACGGTGCTTTATTTTGAGGGTGAACGCGGCCACCATTTCCGTATTTTGCGCGCGGTTAAAAACCGTTATGGCGCAACGGATGAAATCGGCGTTTTCGAAATGCAGGATCAAGGATTGGTAGAAGTCGAAAATCCGTCGGCGCTGTTTTTGGCCGAACGTCAGGGAAACATTTCCGGCTCTTGCGTTTTTGCTGGAATAGAAGGGTCGCGCCCGGTTTTGGTAGAAATCCAGGCTCTAGTCAGTCCCACGGGATACGCCAGTCCGAAACGTGCTGTCGTCGGCTGGGATTCCAACCGTCTGGCAATGGTCTTGGCTGTTCTGGAAGCCCGCTGCGGCATGAATTTAAGCTCGCAGGATGTTTACCTGAATATTGCCGGAGGGCTGAAAATTTCTGAACCGGCGGCAGATTTGGCGGTTGCGATGGCTGTAATCTCTTCTTTGACAAACAAGCCGCTGCCGGCAGATACGGTTATTTTTGGAGAAATCGGCTTATCTGGCGAAATCCGCGCCGTCAGCCAGCCTAATTCACGGTTAAAGGAAGCGCATAAATTAGGATTCGCCAGCGCTATTACGCCGCCGACCCACAGCAAAGAAAAGAAACACAGTTTGGATATGACCTGTTACGAAATCGGCAATGTCCAACGCTTAATTAATTGGTTTAACTAGGATAGAAAAATGTCTCAGCCTTTGAATAATCTTGATATTATTATCTTAATCATCCTTGGTTTATCGGCGCTGATAGCCTTAAGCCGCGGTTTGATAAAAGAAGTGCTGTCGATTATCGGCTGGGTGCTTGGTTCTGCCGCCATCATCTATCTGCTGCCGGTTTTCACGCCGATAACCCGCGAATATATCTCCAACGGGATGATTGCCGGCGTTGTTACGTCTATTTTTATCTTGATTTTATTTATGGTAATCTGGATTTTGCTGACCGGAAATATTGTCGGTAAAGTCCGTTCCAGCAAGTTAAGCTCGGTTGACCGGGTTTTGGGCTTGTTTTTTGGCATTATGCGCGCCTTTTTACTGGTTATTCTGCTAAACATTCTCATCAGCTGGATGATGCCTAAAGACCGCCAGCCGGAAACCTTTAAAAACTCCCGCTATTTCCAACTGGCCGGCGAATTTGCCAAACCGATTGAAAACCTGATTCCGAAAGAAACCTTGGATACCATTCGCAATAAGGCTGCAGAAGTCAGCGGCAAAACGGTTGAAGAGGAAGATAAAAAAGCCGAAGAAAAAGAAGCGCCTAAAAAATCAAATGACGCTGATGAATTGTTTGAAAAGCTGGCTCAGCCTCAGGTTAAATCCAAAAAAGCAAAAGAAACCGCCAAACAGCCTGAAAAAATTCAAGAAAACTTTGACGGCTACAATAGCAGCGAACGGATTAATCTTGACCGTTTGATTGAAAACAGCTTGGATTAATAGGTATATTTTCCGCTTAGCGTATAGCTGGCAAGCATATGCTTATCGACAGCCCGATAGAAATCTTCGATTCTAAATCCCGGTTTAAGGTCTAATTCCGTATCCAACGCATAAACGTGCAAATCATAACGGTGCGTTTTGTTGGGCGGGGTCATTCCGCCATAACCGATTTTATTCCAGCTGTTTATGCCTTGAACAATATCGGTGGCCTCCCGGCTGTAATCTTCTGGCACATCGGGACAGGTGTTATTAACCGCCATCCAGTGAATCCACGAATAACCGGCAACAGGAATAGCGTCTTCATCTTCCAGAAGCCAGGCAAAAGATTTTGTGCCTTCCGGCGCTTCGCTGATAGTGAACGGAAAGGAAACGAGAGGTATTTTCTTTATAATTTCTGTTCCTCTTTTGCCGTATTTGTCGTTAAAATAGCCATTTTGAATTGCAGAACTTGTGACAATCATGGTTTTATCCTTTCTATATGACTAACCTCTAATATAAGTACAATATTTAGAAAAAATAGGGAATTAACTTAGAATTGAAAAAGAAAATTATATCAACAAGCTAACCAAACAGGGGTGTAAGTCATGCTCACGCTTGTTTATACTTTTTTGGAATATTTTATTTTGCTCTCATAGGTTGTATTTTTGTTGGTTTTTAGAAAGCATTTTTTATATGAGTAAACGAAAAAGGAAAAACCACTAAAACTGCATCAAAACGAATATCTGAATTTTGCAGTTCCGGATGACGGTTAAGAAAAGCTTCCGCACCCCGGCGAACTCGCGCTTTCTGCTGCTCGGAAATAGCATAAGCGGCTTTTTCGCCGTTTTGCCTTTTCTTCACTTCAATAAAAACCAAGGTTTTGCCTCTGCGGGCAACAATGTCAACCTCTCCTGCGCCTGTTCCTTTTCCTGTTATCTGATTGCGGGCGACAATGTTGTAGCCTTTGCAAAACAGATATAAACACGCCAACCGCTCGGCAAATTTTCCGGTTTTACAGGTTTTCATTTTTAATTTTCAAAGCTTGCGCATAAACATCATTTTTGTTCAGGCCTGTCTGTTCCACCACTTCCTTGACGGCGGTTTTTAATGGCATCAGGCCAAGTTTCTCCCGCAGCAAAGCGTCAGTATCAATCTTTTCGCGGTCAATCTCTTCCGGCGGCGCAACCATCAGCACCATCTCCCCTTTGGGCGGATTTTCTTCAAAATGGGCAATAAGCTCTTCCGCCGTGCCATTGACACATTCTTCGTATAGTTTGGTGATTTCCCGGGCAACGGCAATTTCTCTGTTGCCGAAGACGCCGGCCGCCGCCGTAAGCGTCTTAACAATTCGCGGGGCTGTTTCATAAAATACCAGGGTTGTGTTAATATTCTTCAGCTCATTGAAAAGGTCTGATCTGGCCTTATCTTTATTAGGGATAAAACCGGCGAACATAAAGCGGTTGGTTGGCAAACCGGATAATTGCAAGGCGGATATAACCGCGCAGCAGCCCGGCACTGTCCAGACTTTAACGCCTTGCTCGCGGCAGCGGCGGATAAGCTTATACCCCGGGTCAGAAATCAGCGGGGATCCGGCATCGCTGACAAGCGCCAGCGTTTTTCCTTCCTTGACCAAATCAATAAGGGATTGCGCCTGTTGTTCTTCATTGTGATCCTGGCAGGTGATAAAGGGCTTTGCGGCGCTTAACCCCAAAAGGGAAAATAGTTTGCGGGTCACGCGGGTGTCTTCGCAGGCAATTGCGTCTGCCTCAGCCAAAACCTCTTTGGCTCTGGCTGAAATATCCGCCAAATTGCCGATAGGTGTTGCCACGATATATAAGCCGTTTTTCATCATCTGTACTTTACATTCAAAAATTTTTAAGCTAGTTTCTTTGGTATATGATTTTCTATTTTGGGATAAATTGCAAGTGTTAAAAAAAATAAGTTTTCTAATAGCCTTCGGGCTGCTTGCCGGCTGCCGGACAACGGTCAGCACCAATGGCGGTGCCGATGTGTCCTCTACCGAAATCAGCGAAGTTAATCTGGGAACGGACGGCAATTTCCGCGTCGGCGTTTTGCTGCCCTTGAGCGGGGATGCGGCTCGGCAGGGGAACGGCTTAAAAAATGCGACCATGATAGCCTTGGAAGATGTCCGCGAACCTAATCTGATTCTGCAATATTATGACACCAAGGGTACGCCGGAAGGGGCGAGGGTTGCCGTTGCCAATGCAATTAACCAAAAAAGCAAGTTGATTATCGGCCCGTTAAAAAGCTCATCGGTTGAAGCTGTTGCGGAACAGGCCAAATCCCACAACATTCCGGTCATTGCGTTTAACACCGGTTCTAATGTGCTT
Organism: uncultured Alphaproteobacteria bacterium; assembly: GCA_910577205.1. Taxonomy (GTDB): domain Bacteria; phylum Pseudomonadota; class Alphaproteobacteria; order RF32; family CAG-239; genus Scatocola. Next base: position 179,007 of record CAJTMA010000001.1, on the reverse strand, counting down.
CAGCCGGGAATTTATACGTTAGGGCTGATGGTCGAAGAACAGGTCGACCGCATAATTTCTTATACCGCTGCGCAGGGGCGCTCCCGTTTTGCCTTGTTGATTCCCGATAACAAAACCGGAATAGCCGTTGCCCGCGCCGCTGTAAAATCTGCGGCTAAAAACGGCGTTAAAATTACCCGTATCGGCTTTTATACGCCGGGAACAACCGACTTTTCTGCCGTAACCAAACAAATGTCGGATTATAATACGCGAACCGGCCGCCTGCAAAACCTGAAAGCCGGCTTAAAAAACAAAGCGGCTGCCGGTGACGGTTCTGCCGCAAAAGTGCTGGAACGCCTGAACAAGACCGATACATTGGGCGAAGTTGATTTTGACACGGTGTTAATCCCTGAATCCGGCGCTGGGTTAAAAGCTGCGGTGGCAATGTTTGGCTACTATGACGTATATGCGCCACAGGTTAAGTTTATAGGAACATCAGTGTGGGAAAACACCCGCCTCAATACGGAATCCACATTGCGGGGCGCTTGGTATCCGGCTTTGTCCCGGTCGCATAGCGGCTATTTTGCCAACAAATATACCGAGCTGTTCGGCGAGCGCCCCAGCAGCTTGTATTCTATGGGCTACGATGCCGTGGCTTTGGCTTCGGCATTGTCAAAGAAAAGCGGCGGCGATTTAAATGAAACCATTGCCAATTCGGATGGCTATGTCGGAATTAACGGCGCATTCCGCCTGTTGGATAACGGTCAAAACCAGCATAGCCTGGATATTGTCGAAGTCCGCCCGGCGGGTGACGTAATTGTTGATGACGCGCCGAAAAAGTTTAATGCTGGAGATGCCGCTGATATGGCTGATAGCTTTATTCCTGAAGCAGGCTATCAAGCGCCGCATATTTTCGGCAAAGATACCAACACCGCCCAAACCTTAATTTACGGCCGTCCTTTAGGGTTAGAGAGCCAGCCGCTGGATTATGTGCCGGGAGCGCAGGAGCGGGAAATCGTCAAAGAAGGGCTGAAAAAGCTTAATATTGTCGTCCCTGATTAAGCTCAGGTGTTAATTATTGATTTTTTCCTTGAAAAATCGCCGGATATGAACGATATTAATCCCGTCAGGATTTCCGGCGTTTAAGGCTGAAAATCACATTTATGGAGGATGGTGGGTTAACTCTTCGCCAACCCGGTCAGGTCCGGAAGGAAGCAGCCGTAACGAAAGCGGTTAAGGTCATTCGTCCTCCACCTTTTTTAAGAAGAATTTTAATGGCAGAAGAAGAAAATAAAGATAATCAATATGTGGTTCTGGCCCGCAAATACCGCCCGCAGAGTTTTAATGACTTGCTTGGGCAGGATGCCTTGGTGCAAACCCTTACCAATGCCATTAAAAACAACCGTTTGCACCATGCTTACATTTTAACCGGTATCCGCGGCGTGGGCAAAACCACCACCGCCCGTCTGATTGCCCGCGCTTTGAACTGTACGGGGCTTGATGGCAATGGTGGGCCGACGATTCATCCCTGCGGCGTGTGTGAGAATTGTAAAGCTATTGCCGCTGACCGCCATATTGACGTTTTGGAGCTTGACGCGGCTTCTCGTACCGGCGTAGATGATATCCGCGAGATTTTGGACGGCGTACGTTATAAGCCGACCAATGCCCGCTATAAAATTTATATCATCGACGAAGTTCATATGCTTTCCAAAAACGCATTTAACGCTTTGCTGAAAACGCTGGAAGAGCCGCCGGCGCACGTTAAGTTTATTTTTGCCACGACCGAAATCCGCAAAGTTCCGGTAACTGTCTTGTCACGTTGCCAGCGCTTTGATTTGCAACGCCTGACAATAGAAGACCTGATGAAGCTCTTTAATAAGATTGTTGCTGCCGAAAATTTGAAAGCCGATAACGAAGCATTGCATATTATTGCCAAAGCGGCTGACGGATCGGCGCGTGACGGTTTGTCTTTGCTTGATCAGGCAATCTCTCTCGGTGCCGGCGTTGTTAAAACCGATGTCGTTAAAGAGATGATTGGCTTGGCCGACCGCAACCAGACTTTTGAACTCTTTGAAAAGCTTGTCAGCGGCGACACTAAAGAAACCATTCTCAAATTGCAGGAGCAATATAAAAACGGGGCAAACCCGACCTCTCTGTTGCAAGATTTAATAAATATTACCCATCTGTTGGCGAAAACTAAACTTGTTCCCAGCTTTATCAACGATTCGTCTTTAAGCGAAGCCGAAAGAGAACTTTGCCAGCGTTTGAACGCCAAAGTTTCAATTGCCGTCTTGTCAAAAATCTGGCAGATGATGATTAAAGGGCTGGGCGAATTACAGGTTGCTCCGGTGCAGATTGACGCGTTGGAAATGATTTTGATTCGCGTGGCTTACTCTGCTAATTTGCCAACGCCATACGAGCTTTTGAACGACGTAAAAAAAAACTCTAATTTAAGTGCTGTAGTTCCCTCTGTCCGTTCTCCGGGAACAACACCGGTTTTTAGGGCGGCTCCGGCTGCGGAGCCTGCCTCCGCTATTCAGCCAACCGGGGATAAACTGGTGTTTAACCAAGTCAGCGATTTGGTTGCTTACCTTGAGCAGAAAAAAATGCTTCTGGTTGAATATGCCATTAAGAATGATGTTTCAATTTCCGAATTCAGCAACGGCCTGATAAAAATGGCCGTATCCGAGAAAATCCACCCCGATTTTATTCTCAATCTGCATAAAACGCTGACGGAGGCCACCGGCCTGACGTGGAAAATTGAACTTACCCGCGGCGCATTGGGCGTGACACTGGCCGATATGGAAAAAGCGGCAGAGGAAGAAGAAAAACGTAACATTATGGAATATCCGTTGGTTAAAGCGATTATGGCGGAATTTAAAGGCGCCAAAATCGAAACCGCAACCCGCAAAATGACCGAAACTGATGACGATTCGTCAGATTTGGATTTCGGTGCCGATAATAATGAAATCATTTATGATGAGGAAAATTAAACATGATGAATATTCAGGGAATAATGAAACAAGCGCAAATGATGCAGAAAAAAATGGAAGAAGCTCAGGAGAAACTGGCGCAGCAGGAAATTACCGGAACAAGCGGCGGCGGTTTGGTTAAAGTGACCCTGAACGGCAAATTTGAAGCTAAAAAAGTAGAATTGGATAAATCCCTGCTTGTCCCTGAAGAAGTTGACATTCTGGAAGATTTGATTTTGGCGGCCTATAATGATGCCCACGCCAAAGTTGACACGGTTATGGCCGATGGCATGAAAGATGTAACCGGCGGCTTAAATCTGGGCGGTCTGAAACTGCCATTTTAAGAGAATACAGCCGTGGCCGGAAAAGAAATTGAAAAACTGGCGAAACAAATCGCCAAACTGCCATCTCTGGGAACGCGTTCAGCCCGGCGGATTGTGCTGCAATTGCTGAAAAAGCGCGAAAATCTGCTTTTGCCGCTGATTGAATCTCTTAACGAGGTGGCAACAAAAGTGCAAACCTGCGAAATTTGCGGCAATTTTGATACACAAAGCCCTTGTTCTGTCTGCGCGTCAGATAAGCGTGACGGCCGACAATTATGCGTTGTTCAAGATGTGGCAGATTTGTGGGCGATGGAAAGAGTATCCTTTTTTAAGGGTAAATACCATGTGCTGGGCGGTATTCTGTCAGCATTGGACGGCGTTGCGCCTGAAGATTTGAATATTGACAGCCTGCTCTCGCGTGTGGCGCGCGATGAAGTGTCGGAGATTATTCTGGCGCTTCCTGCAACAGTTGACGGGCAGATAACCTGCCACTATCTGGTTTCTCGCTTAAAAGACAGCGGGGTAAAAATCACCACCCTGGCTCAAGGTATCCCGATGGGTGCTGAACTGGATTATATGGATGAAGGCACAATACAGCTGGCGCTGAATTCTCGTAAGTTGTTATAAAAACAAAACCGTCCGACGGATAACACCGGACGGTTTTCAGATTGCGGTAAGTTGTGCCTTATTTTGAACGTTCAGTTATCGCTTTGCCGCAATCCGTCCCCGAAAATTCTCTCCCGCTTTTCGGGGATAAAAACTTTATCAGGCTTCCAAAACCACGCTGACGTTAAGCTGATAATAATCCAGCAGGTAACCGATATCCATATTGGTTATGGCAGCACGGCCGCTTTCAATTTTCTCCAGACTTTTCGGATTAATTTTGGTTTCGCGGCAGACTTGCTCCCGGCTGATGTTGCGCTGCGAGCGTATCATCATCAACCAAATACCGAGTGTCCGCCCGATGGTGGTTTGCAAATCTTTGGGTGTGATTTGCAGCGTTACTTTTTCTAACATTCCAAGCTCCTTTAGGTTTATTAATCCCCTCCATACCTCCCCTTAAAATTAAGGGGAGGCAGAGAAAGGATTTTAAAAACAAAACCACCTTTTTAGAAAAAGGTGGAGGAGCAATGACCTAAAATATTCCCTTAAAATAACATTTAGTTTGCGAGTAAAAAGTCAGCTGCTAAGAAAACGACGCCGCAGATAGTTGCTGCTACCTGCAAGGAGTTTTCTGACGCAGATACTTTTTAACCACAAATCCGAAGGACAAACAAGAAAAGCTCATTCTGCTTGTCCTTTTTATTGACGCTAACGCTCAGTAGCGCCTGCTAAAAAGCACGGCGCATTATAAACTTTTCTTATTTGCTAAATATTGTTTTAAGGGAATATTTTAGGTCGCAACTGTTCACGACAGTCATACTTATTCGACCAATGGCTTATATCGTATACTCCCCCGAAAGGAGGATATTTTAGTAAGAAAGATGTTTTTCAGACACCACAACCAATCTCTTGGCTGCGAAAATTATATTAGGTGAATATTTTTATTTTGCAATATATTTTATGGTTGCTCTCCCCTCCTAAAACGTCATTCTGAGAAGCTGTGCGACGAAGAATCCATGCAAAATAGACTTTATTCATATTAAACCTCTCTTTATCTCCCCTTAAAATTAAGGGGAAAAATGTTATTCCCAAGCCCCGTCGCTGTTAGCTTACATTTTTCGTCCGCATCCCAACCGCCGTTTAATCAGCCTGATTCGTTCAGCGCTCGTAAATATATTTATTGGGGTAAGATGTTTTATTTTCTGCATAAAGCATAAAAATAGTGCTTTTTTATTCTCATTTATTATATATAATACGAAAAAGTTTTAGATGATAAAAAACGGCGTATAATCTGCGCTGGCTAACATTTTGAAAGAGAGAAACACATGAAACAGAAACCTGTAATGCTGCTGATTCTGGACGGTTGGGGCTATCGTGAACCTAAGACGGCTGACAACGCTATTGAAAACGGTCATACGCCTAACTGGCATAACTGCCTGAATGAATATCCGCACAGCCTGATTGAAACCTATGGACTGGCAGTTGGTTTGCCGGAAGGCCAGATGGGCAACTCTGAAGTCGGACATATGAATTTGGGTGCTGGCCGCGTTGTTATGCAGGATTTGCCGAGAATTGACCAGGCCATTAAAGACGGCAGCATTAAAGATAATTCTGTTTTGCAAAAATTGATTGCCGATTTGCAGGCTAATGGCAAAACCTGCCATTTGATGGGCTTGATGTCCCCGGGCGGCGTGCATTCTTCAATGGAGCATATTGTTGCTTTATGCAAAGTTTTGGCAGAAAACAATATCAAAACAGACGTTCATGCCTTTTTGGACGGCCGTGACACCCCGCCGTCATCTGCTAAAGAATATCTGGCAGAATTTGAAAAAGCCATTGCCGGCTTAAACGGTGTAAAAGTTGCGACGGTTTCCGGGCGTTTTTATGCCATGGACCGCGATAAACGCTGGGATCGTGTTGAAGCGGCCTATAATGCGATTGCCTTAGGCGAGGGCAAACACGCGGCAACCTCTGCCGAAGCTGTTGAAGCCTCTTATAAAGACGGCGTGACTGACGAATTTGTCGTTCCTTGCATTATCGGCGACTATAAAGGTTTTGAAGACGGTGACGCAGTTCTGATGGCGAATTTCCGCGCCGACCGCGCCCGTGAAATTTTATATGCCTTGGCAGATAAAGAATTTGACGGTTTTGCCCGCAAAAAAACTTTTGCTTTATCAATGGCTGTCGGTATGACCGAATACTCTGTCGACCATAACCGTTTCATGAAAACCATGTTTGGGCCGGAAGCTCTGAAAAACATCTTCGGAGAAGTTGTTGCAGAAAACGGTTTGACCCAGCTGCGCATTGCCGAAACCGAAAAATATGCCCACGTCACGTTTTTCTTTAACGGCGGCGAAGAAAAAGAATTTCCGGGCGAAAGCCGGATACTTGTTCCCAGCCCGAAAGTTGCTACTTATGACTTAAAGCCGGAAATGAGCGTTTATGAAGTAACCGATAATCTGGTTGACGCGATTGAAAATAAAAAATTCGACGTGATTATCTGTAATTTTGCCAATGGCGATATGGTTGGGCACACCGGCAAAATGGACGCGGTTTTGAAAGCCGTTGCCGCTGTTGACGAATGCCTCGGCCGCGTCGTTAAAGCCATTAAGGATGTTGACGGTGTCTTGTTGGTAACCGCAGACCACGGTAATGCCGAAAAGATGGTTGACGAGAAAACCGGCGAACCTTACACCGCTCACACTGTCGGCAAAGTTCAGGCTGTTTTGGTTAACGGTCCGAAAGACGTAACCGCCATGAAAGACGGGCGCTTGGCTGACATTGCGCCGACTTTGCTGCAGTTGCTGGATATTCCCGAACCGGCTGAAATGAACGGACACTCTTTGCTGGTTAAGAACTAACGGCATGACTTTTCGGCGCTTGAACAGACTGATTATGGTAAGTATGGGGCTGTTTGGCCTCATGCTTGGGTCAGTTCGCGCCGAAAAAATTTCTCGTCAGGACTTGGAGCAGGTTGAGCAGCAGGTTAAAGCGCAAAATCTGGAACATCAGCGATTGCAGGAGCAAGCCACCCAGATTAACGATGAATTGAAAAAAGTTAACCAGCAGATGATTAGGTCTGCCAAGCTGATACAGAATAACGAAGAAACGCTTTCCAAAATGGAGGCGGAGCTTGAACAGCTTTCAGCAGATTTAAAAACGGCGGAAAGCAACTTTTCTTCAGAAGACGAAAACCTGATAAAAACACTGGCTGCTTTGCAAAACTTGGCGCTCAAGCCGACAGAAGCTTTGTTTGTGCAGCCCCTGAGCCCGGTGGAAATCATCCGCAGTGCCATGCTGCTGCGCGAAACAGTGCCATATTTGGAAGAGAACGCCTCCCGCTTGCGTAAGGAGTTGGAAAAAATCGAACTCCAGAAAAAACGTGTGGAAGCCCAAGTAGCCCGTATTGTTAAGCAGAAAAAAAACTTGGAAGCCGAGCATGAACAAATGAAAACGCTGGTTCAGAAAAAATCCAAGCTGCGAAATGTGGTGGAAGTCAAAAGCGAACAAGCTAAGAAAAAAGTTCAAAAATTAGCCGGCGAAGCACAAAACTTGCGCGATTTGCTCAGCCGTCTGGAAAAGCAACAGCAGGAAAAGCGCCGCAAACAGGAAGAAGAACGCCGGCGTTTGGCTGCGCTTGAAGAGCAGAGAAGAAAAGAAGCTGAGGAAAATCAAAAGCGTGAACAAGTGAAAACTGCCGACTTGATTAAATTCAAACCCGAGGTTATAAATGAAATCGGGGATAATTTTGTAAAAGCGCGGGGTAAACTGTCGCGGCCGGCCAGAGGGCAGATTGTCACGGCTTACGGACAGGAAACCGCCAAAGGCGTCAGCTCCAAAGGCATTATTATCAAAACCCGTCCGCAGGCGCAGGTTATCGCGCCGTTTGACGGCTCAGTCATCTTTGCCGGTCCGTTCCGCGGTTACGGCAATCTGATTATTATCGAACACGGCAAAGGCTACACCTCTTTGCTGGCCGGATTGGATACGATAGATTGTGAACTGGGGCAGCTGCTGCTGGCAGGAGAGCCCGTCGGCTTAATGCCTGGTGACAGCGATGCCAAGCTTTATATGGAACTGCGTAAACAAAATCACCCGGTTAACCCGGTTTCGTGGTTTGCAAATTAGTAAGGAAAAAAATATGCGGAAAAGAATATCATTATTTACTGTTTCACTCTTATGCCTGATGATGGCATCGCCGATGTCACAAGCGGCAAAAAATGCTAAAACTCCGGCAGCCGATGCCGACACCTACGAGATGTTAAATCTCTTTGGCGAGGTTATGGAGCGGGCAAAAGTGTCCTATGTGGAAGATGTTACAGATAAAAAACTGATTGAATCTGCGATTAACGGGATGTTATCGGCATTAGATCCGCATTCCAGCTTTTTAGACGACCAGAGCTTCAAATACATGAGCGAACAAACCAAAGGCAAATTCGGCGGTTTGGGAATTGAGGTCACCATGGAAAACGGCGTGGTAAAAGTCGTGTCGCCGATAGACGACACCCCTGCTTCCAAAGCCGGATTAAAGCCCGGTGACTACATTACGAATATTGATGATGAAGCCGTTATGGGCATGACCTTAAACGACGCGGTAGATAAAATGCGCGGCAAAATCGGCAGCAAAGTCAAGCTGACAATCCGCCGTCTTAATGAGAAGCCGCTGGAAGTTACCCTCAAACGCGAGGAAATCAAAATCCAATCCGTCAAACACAGCATTAAAGCTGATGACGTGATTTATATCCGCATTTCATCTTTCAGCGATGATGTTGACAATATGATTGCCAAAGCAATTAAGGAAGCCAAGAAAAAACACGGCGAGAAATTAAAAGGCGTGGTTATTGATTTACGCAATAATCCCGGCGGTTTGTTAGATCAGGCGGTTAATGTTTCAGACTTGTTCCTTGACAAAGGCGAAATCGTTTCCACCCGGTCACGCAATGAGGAAGACACCGTCAAATACACCGCCAAAGAGGGTGATATTGCCAAAGGACTGCCGATAGTGGTTATGATTAATGACGGCTCAGCCTCTGCTTCTGAAATTGTTGCCGGTGCATTGCAAGACCATAAACGCGCCATTATCCTTGGCGAAAAATCTTTCGGCAAAGGTTCGGTGCAGACAGTTATCCCGCTTGGCAAATTCGGCGCGATGAGATTAACCACTGCCCGCTATTATACGCCGTCCGGACGTTCTATTCAGGCCAAAGGCATTGAACCCGATATTGAGGTCAAACCGGCTAAAGTTGAAATTATCGACACCGGCGTTGGTTTCAGCGAGGCCGAATTCAGCAACGCGCTGAAAAACGAAACCGCCGGCGATAAAAAAGGCAAAACTGCAGACCAAAGAAAAGCTGAAGCCGAAGAACTGGCAAAAGACTACCAGTTGTCCCGCGCAATTGATTTGGTTAAGGCGTTGAATTTATACAATCAGGGCTTGGAAGAAAAAGGAAACTAAACGTTGATTGAAACTCTGCGGCAAAAACAAACGCTGTTTCTGGTTATCCTGCTGACTTTGGCGGGAATGGCCGGACTGGGATATTTGTTTGCCAGCAAGAAAAGCGAACCAGTTTATCTGTCAAAAATTGACAGGATTATGTATGACACGCATAACAAATCGCCCAAATACATAATCACGCTGCCAGACAGGGTAAAAAAACAAGAAACGCCTGAAAAAGTGAAAAATGCGCCAACCCAAGAAGCGCAGGCAGAGGCCGCCTCGGAAAATCCGCACAGCCTTGAAGCTGTTTTAAGCCGTATTCCTAATTTGGGAAAACTGGGCGATGCCGATGGGCAAAAGCCTTTGCCGGACATTCAGCCAAGAGATAATTTGGTTGAAGAAAAAAACGGATTGCTGCTGCCGAAGACAGACGGCAAAGAGCGCCCATGGGAAACCTATGGCCGCAAAGTTCAGGTTATGCCCCGTTTTAACCGTGTTGCGGTGGTGATTGCCAATCTGGGGGCTAACCCAGCCCACGCCCGTCTGATAAACAAAGGGCTGCCTGCGGAAGTCAGCTTCTCCTTTTCGCCTTATGCCCCGGTTTTGGAAAAACAATTGGCGGAAGCCAGAACAGAGGGACACGAAACCTATATGGACTTTCTGCTGCCGTCAGAAGATTATCTGAAATCAGACAGCGGACCGCTTTCCATGAGTTTGACGGCCAGCCTTGATGAAAATCGCAGCCGGCTTGAAAAAGTTATCGGCGCAAAAGTACCCTCCGGCGGTATCATTGTTCGCTCAGGCGTTGCAGATGAAAGCAATGCCGAACAATTGGCAACACTTATGCAAGAGTTAAAAAATCGCGGTTTGCTGGTTATTGATTCTGTAAACCATGACGGTTTGGCTCAGCTTAAAATCGATCGTTTAGTCCGCGCAAAAGCTGATATTGTTATCGAAAACGATTACTCCCGCCAGTCAACCGAAGAAAAATTGCAACAGGCAGAACAAATTGCCCGTGACAAAGGACGGGTGATTATCGTAACCGAACCCAAGCCAGTGGTTGTTTTGGCTTTAAGCGAATGGATAAAAAGCTTTTCGCCGCAATTAAGTTATGAGGAAATGAAAGAGAAAAACATTTCTGAGATTGCCAAACCCTTTGCTTTAGTTCCGGTTTCTAATCTGGTGGCGGAATAAGCATGGCAAATTTTCGCAAAAATGCAGCGGTGGTCGTTTTTCGGGACGATAAAAAAGTTTTGGTTTGCGCCCGCATTAATGGCGAGGGCAATCTTTGGCAGTTTCCGCAGGGCGGCATAGAAGCCGGTGAAACGCCTAAGCAGGCAGCAGCCCGCGAATTGTTTGAAGAAACCTCGTTGCACAGCGTAAAATGGATTGCCGGAATTGAAAAGCCGATACGCTATGAATTTCCGCCGGAAGTTAAAAATATTTTTAGCCAGCGCGGTATTTTAACCGATGGACAGGAACAATATTGGTCATTGTTCTATCTGACAGGCAGCGAAACAGAAATCAATTTGCAGACAGCTGAACCGGAGTTTAAGGAATACCGCTGGGTTGATATCCGCGAAACGCCGGATTTGGTCTGGAGCGTAAAAAAAGATGCATATAAACAGATGGTGGAAGTCTTTGCCCCGATAATTGACAACTATTTCTGATAAATATCTCCGTATCTGTTGCCATGTCTTTGAGCAGCCTGTTATCGTTACTCGGCTTTACATTCTTCACCTCTCTCCGCGCCGCTTTTTTCTGCTGCGACCTCAGCCTTTCCCAATATTCCCCCCATTGGCCGACTTTCCTCCCAACCAAACAATCGCAATATTTTGATTGCAAAATAAAAATAATCACCTAATATAATTCTCGCAGCCGGGAGATCGGTTGTGGTGTCTGAAAAACATCTCCAATAAAAAAATATCCTCCTTTTCGGGGGAGTGGTCGATATAAGGCGTAAGCACGAATAAGACTGACTGTTATTGGCAGTTTTTCAGCTCCTCCGCCTTAAAATTTAAGGCGGTTTTTGTTTTAATTTACAGGGTTTGGAGAAATTAATCCCTACCTAACCTCCCCTTAAAATTAAGGGGCTGCGAAAACAAAACAATTTGAAAATTGTTTTGTTGAGATAAGCAATGAGACTTTTTGTTGTGAGGTTGCGACAGCTGCCGAAACAGCAAATATAGTCGGAATTGTTAGGTAGGGATTTTATGATATCCCAAAACAAAACAGGAGCTTGGAATGTTAGAAAAAGTAACGCTGCAAATCACACCCAAAGATTTGCAAACCACCATCGGGCGGACGCTCGGCATTTGGCTGCTAATGATACGCTCGCAGCGCAACATCAGCCGGGAGCAAGTCTGCCGCGAAACCAAAGTCAACTTTAAAAGTCTAGAGAAAATCGAAAGCGGACGCGCCGCCATAACCAATATGGATATCGGTTATCTGCTGGACTATTATCAGCTTAATGTCAGCGTGGTTTTGGAAGCCTGATAAAGTTTTTATCCCTGAAAAAAGTGAGAGAATTTTCGGGGACGGATTGCGGCAAAGCGGATAACTGAACTTTCAAAATAAGGCACAGCTTACCGTCATCTGAAAACCGTCCGGTTTATCCGCCGGACGGTTTTGTTTTACAATTAGTATCAGTCGTGGTTTTCATGAGCCGCCAGCATGACTTTGCGCCAGATTTCAGCAGGCAGAGAGCTTCCGCCGACTTTTTTCATGGGTGAATTATCGTCATTGCCCACCCATACCGCGGCAATATATTTATCCGTGAAGCCGACAAACCACGCGTCGCGGTAATCTTGTGATGTTCCTGTTTTTCCGGCAGCAAAAAACGGCAGTTTGGCTTTGCGCCCCGTTCCGGTTTGGATAACGCGCTCCAGCATTTTTGCCATGTCTTTAACTGCCCGGCGGTCAAGAATTTGATTGTTGTCGTCATTTTCGCGCATATACAGTTGATAGCCGTCACGGCTGTAAATTTCTTTAATGGCATAAGGCCAAGTCGCATAGCCGCCATTGGCAATCGCCGAATAAGCCACGGCCATATCGATAACCTTAACCTCAAAAGCCCCCAAAGCCAAAGACGGCGTATTTTGAATAGGGGTGGTAATGCCCATTTTTTGAGCGGTTCGGATAATTTCAGACTTAGAAAGCGACTGCGCCAGATTAATAGTTGCCAGATTGTAAGACTTTGCCAAAGCTTCGGTCAGGCTGACTTCGCCGTGATATTTCTTGTCGATGTTTTCCGGCTGCCAATCGCCGATACTTATCGGAAAATCACCGATGATATCGCTTGGTTTATAGCCGTTTTGCAGCGCCGTCAGATAAACAAAAGTCTTAAATGACGACCCTGGCTGCCGCAAGGCATGAATAGCCCTGTTAAATTGGCTTTTTTGATAATTGACACCGCCGATTAAAGCTTTAACGCCGCCTGATTTATCTAAAACGACTATCGCCCCTTGGGTAACATTTTTATTTTTGTTGGCTTTAATGCTTTCCGTCAGAATTTTATCCGCGGCTTCCTGAATATGCTGGTCAAGGGTTGTATAAACATAAATATCATTTTCCCGCTCGCCGATATAGGCGTTGACGTCATTATAAACCCAGTCAGCAAAATATTTTCCGCCCTCGACTTTATCGGATATCAACGCGCCGGTTGGCATATTCAGAGCCTTTTGCCGTTCAGCCTCGCTGATATAGCCTTCATCCACCATATTTTGCAAAACAATTCTTGCCCGTTTTTCGGCCTGTTCCGGATTTGCCGCCGGATTATAACGTGTCGGGGCTTTAAGCATTCCGGCAAGAATAGCCGCTTCCTTTAAGTTTAAATCCGCAGAAGTTTTCTGAAAATATTTATTGGCTGCCGCTTCTATGCCGTAAGTTCCCGCCCCGAGATATACCCGGTTCAAATAAAGCGCCATAATCTGTTGTTTGGTGAATTTGTGTTCCAGCCAAAAAGCCAGCAGCAATTCCTGAACTTTGCGTTTGATATTTTTATTAGGCGTTAAAAACAGGTTTTTGGCAACCTGCTGCGTAATCGTGCTGCCGCCTTGGGCATAGCGCCCTTTAATGAGGTTAACGGCCATCGCCCGGGTGAAAGCGATAACGTCAAACCCGAAATGATGATAAAACCGCCGGTCTTCTGTGGCAATAATCGCTTCTGTCGCGTGCTTCGGCAAATAGTCGGGCATAACCACTGCGGAATAAATCTGCCCATAAGTCGCGACTTCATTGCCGTTTTCTGCGGTAATGGTCGTGGAGGGCTGTCTGGTGCGCGAAACAGCCTGTTCAATATCCGGCAGGGTCAGAAAACAATACAGCAGACAGGCTGCAAAAGTTATCACCAGCGCCGCAATAAACTTTAAGAGCAGCCGCCGATTCTCAACTCTTTGTTTTGACTCTCTTTTTTTTCTTTTTTTTACGGTTTTCTTTTTCTTGGTAACTTTCGCCATCACATAAGCCCTTGCGCCGATTCGCAAAATATCTTAAAACTAAACCATAACTTATCACAAAGAAGTTAAAGGAAAATTGATGTCTGATATATCAGTAACCCTCCCGGCGGAATTATATAAAAAACTGCAAAGCTTGTCGCTTAAAAGCGGGCGCACGGTCGAAGACAGCCTTGAACTGGCTGTGGCTGAATATGTCGAAAACTGCGAAGACGTTTACAATACTGATTTGAATAGTGTTTCATCTCTGGAGCGTTCTTTCTTTTTCTCCGCCGCAGAATAAGTATTCGCACAAACCCCGGAATAATCTTCCGGGGTTTGTCTTAAAGTGCATAAACTTCTTGCGCTGCCGGTTTCTCCCCAAGATGATGCTTATGACTTGGTATTTTGCTAAAAGCAGTATATATTCTTACCAAATAAATTATCGGGGAAAGAAACAAAATCATGAGCAAAAGAATATGTTTAATTGACGGTTCTGGTTATATTTTCCGGGCGTTCTATGCTTTGCCGCCATTAACCAGCCCGGACGGAATTCCGGTTAATGCCGTTTACGGCTTTACGAATATGTTCATGCGCCTCACTCAGAAAATCAAATGCGATTACTCGCTGGTGTTGTTTGATGCCAAGCGCCAGAATTTTCGCAATGATATTTTTCCCGATTATAAAGGGACGCGCAAGGAAATCCCTGAGGATTTGATTCCCCAGTTTGACATTATCCATCAGGCAGTGGAGAAGCTGAACCTGCATTATCTGGATATGGAAGGCTATGAAGCAGACGACCTGATAGCCACTTATGCCGATAAGGCTTTAAAAGAGGGCTACGAGGTAACGGTTATCTCCGCTGACAAAGATTTAATGCAGCTTATCCGCCCGGGGGTAGAATTTTTTGACCCGATGAAAGACAAATATTTTACGCCGGAAGATGTTAAGGAGAAATTCGGCGTTTATCCGGATAAAGTGGTTGATGTCCAGGCTTTGGCGGGCGACAGCACGGATAATATTCCCGGCGTTCCCGGCATTGGATTGAAAACCGCGGCGGAATTGATTAACCAGTTTGGCTCGCTGGAAGAGGTTTTAGCCCGCGCGCCGGAAATCAAACAAAACAAGCGCCGCGAAACCTTGATTGAAAATGCCGATAAAGCCAGAATATCTTTGCAGCTGGTTACATTAAAGCCGGATGTTCCGGTAATGCACGACATAGAAGAATTTGCCTGCCGGAAACCGGACTTGCAAACCATGTTGGATTTTGTTGCCCGCTATGGCTTTAATTCTATCCGCCCGCGGGTCGAAAAATGGGTGGCTGAACAATGTTTAAGCTTGCCGGACGGAGAAGATAACACTGTATTTAAACCGGCAGTGCCCGAGATTGAAACCCACTATGAACTTATTCAAAACGAAGCCGGCTTAAGACGCTGGGCAGATAAAATACGTCAGGCCGGATATGTTGCATTTGATACGGAAACGAACGGGCTAAATCCGCAGTTTGATGAAATTGTCGGCTTTTCGCTATCGGCCGCGCCGGGAGAAGCTTGTTATGTGCCGTTAGGTCATCTCTGCGGCCTGCCGTCAGGCGAAAATCTGGATTTGTTTAGCGAGCAGCAAAGCCCGCTGGCACCGCAATTAAGCTTTGAACAGGTGTCAAAAATCCTCAAACCGCTGTTTACCAGCAAATCTATTCTGAAAATCGGCCATAATATCAAATTTGATTTGCATTTTATGGAACAAGTCTGGGGCGAGGACACCCTTGTCGAACCTATAGACGATACTGCCGTATTGTCATATGTTCTGAACGGTACCGAGCACGGCCATGGGCTGGATGAATTGGCAAAGCTTTATTTAGACCATAAAATGATTGCCTATGAAGAAGTTTGCGGCAGCGGCAAAAATAAAATAACCTTTGATAAAGTTGATTTGGATAAGGCCTTGGAATATGCTGCTGAGGATGCTGATTATACCTTGCGGCTTTATCAGTTATTCAAGCCGCGCCTGTTTGCCGAGCACCAGGTCAGCGTGTATGAAGATTTAGACCGCCCGCTGATTAATATTCTCAAATCAATGGAAGATGCGGGAATTTGCGTCAATACCAAAGCGCTGCAAGGTTTAAGCCGCGATTTTGAATTAAAAATGCGTGATTATGAGCAGCAAAGCTACCGTTTAGCCGGCGAAGAATTTAACTTAGGTTCACCCAAACAAATCGGCGATATTTTGTTTAGCAAACTCGGGGCTAAAGGCAAGAAAACCCCGACCGGTGCTTGGCAAACCGGCGCAGATATTTTGGAAGATTTGGCTGCCGAAGGCAATGAGCTTGCCGCCAAAATTCTGGATTGGCGGGCATTGAGCAAACTCAAATCAACCTATACCGACGCTTTGCTGGCTCTGCTTGATAAGCAAGACCGCGTGCACACCACCTATAATCAGATTAATACCTCAACCGGGCGTTTGGCTTCTAACAATCCCAACCTGCAAAATATTCCCATTCGCAGCGAAGAGGGAAAGAAAATCCGTGAAAGCTTTATTGCCAAACCGGGACATAAGATTATTGCCTCAGACTATTCACAGGTTGAGCTGCGCTTGCTGGCGGTGGTTGCGGATGTAAAGGGGCTGAAACATTCTTTTGCCGAAAATCAGGATATTCATGCCGCCACGGCTTCCCGTGTTTTCGGCGTGCCGCTGAATGAAGTAACGCCAAACCAGCGCCGCCACGCCAAAGCGATTAATTTCGGCATTGTCTACGGCATTTCCCAGTTTGGTTTGGCAAAACAGATTGATGTCAGTAACGAGGAAGCCAAAGCTTATATTGATGCTTATTTCCGTGAAATGCCCGAAATCAAGCAATATATGGATGACACTATTCAGTTTGCTCGCAAGAACGGCTATGTCCTGACACCGTTCGGCCGCAAATGTACGGTCAATGGCATTAATGATAAAAACAAACGCCTGGCCATGAACGCCGAGCGCGCCGCAATCAATGCGCCGATACAAGGCGGTGCTGCCGATATTATCAAAATGGCGATGAACACTGTATTTAAAGCATTAAAAGCCGGTGGTTTCAAAACCCGTATGCTGTTGCAAGTGCACGACGAACTGGTTTTTGAAGCGCCGGAAGAAGAAGTGGCTGCTGTTTCTGAACTGATTAAACAAAGTATGCAGAATGTTGTTAATTATGAAGTGCCGTTTATTGCCGAAGTCGGTGTGGGCGACAATTGGGCCGAAGCGCATTAAAAACTTGCATATTAACGAAACATAAACCACAATAGCCATATATTTAGTAAAATTTTACGACTGTTAACCGTGAGGCTTTGTCATGCTGAGTTTAAAACATCTTCCGTTAAGCTCATTTAACGAAAATCTGGCTTATTTGCATAAAGATTGCGCGGCCTATAAAGTTGATGACATCTCGACGCTGACTAAAATAGAAATCCACGGCGGCGTTAAGCCAGTCTATGCTTTTTTGCAGGTTGTCGATGATGCCAAACTGGTTAAGCCGACAGAAATTGCCTTAAACAACGAAGCCTTTAAACAAATCAACTTGCCCGAGGGGGCGAACCTGTCGATTTCGCTGTCGACGCCGCCGCCGAGCTTAGCTTCGGTCAAACGCAAAATTGCCGGCAATATTTTAAGCTCCGGCGAATACAGCTCCATCATCAATGACATCACGGCTAAACGCTACTCCAATATGGACATTGCCTCGTTTCTGGTTGCCAGCGGCTCATTCATGAGTGCGCCGGAAGTCCTGTCGATGACCGAAGCGCTGGTCGGGGACAATGTTTTTCACTGGGACAACGAAGGAATAGTTGTTGATCACCATTGCCTGGGCGGCGTGCCCGGCAATAAGACCGACATTATCATTACGGCAATTGTCGGTGCTTACGGCCTACCTATTCCCAAAACAGCTTCTCGATCGCTGACTTCCTGCGCCGGCGTAGCCGACACCATGAGCGTGCTGACCAATGTTGACATTGATGATAAAACATTTAAGAAACTGGTAAAAGAAAACCGTGCGGCAGTTGCCTGCTATGACGGATTAAATATAGCCGCGGCCAGCAAAATGATTTCTTCGGTTGAGCGCCAAATCGGACTGACTCAGCAGGAACATATCACATCTTCCATTTTGGCGATAAAGCTTGCCGCTGGTGTCACGCATTTGCTTCTTGATATTCCGGTCGGGCCGAAATCCCGCATCAAAAGCACCAATGAAGCCATGCGCCTGCGCAAGCTGATAGAATATGTCGGCGATATGCTGTCTATGGAAATTGATGTTGTCATTACCGACGGCAGCGAGCCGATTGGCAACGGCGTTGGCGCGGTTCTGGAAGCCCGGGATGTGATGAAAGTCCTGCGCAATAAAGAAGACGCGCCGCAGGATTTGCTGGAGAAATCTTTATTCTTGGCCGGACGGATATTAGAGTTTGATCCCAAATTGCGCGGCGGACAGGGATATTTAGTTGCCAAAGAAATTTTAACCTCCGGACGCGCTTTGGAGATGATTAATAAAATCATCCATGCCCAAGGCAAAGCGCCGCAGCCGCAGGTTGGGCATTTGACGAGGGATATTGTTTCTAACGTCAGCGGCGTGGTGGAAGCCATCGATAATTCGCGCATTAATAAAATCGGCGTTTGGGCAGGGGCGGGGCAATATCCCGGTGCTGGATTAGACTTGCTGAAAAAAGTGGGCGATACGGTCGAGCAGGGGGAAACTTTGTATCGGATTCATTCCTGCAACTCCACGGATTTTGCCTATGCCAACTCGGTGGTTGACGGCTATACCGGCTATGAAATCTCCGGCCGCCCGAGCAATTACTAACGAAAAGGGCTTAAATGGAAAAATATAAAGCAGCAATCTTTGGTTGTAAAAACATGGGAGCTAAGCATTTAAAGGTTTTGCGCGAATTTGCTGCCGCGGATGTTGAAGTTGTCGGAATTATGAATTCTACGCCGCAGTCATCTGCCGTTGCTGCCGAAATTTTTAAAACCGGATATTTTAAACAACTTGAAGATGTCAACCCTGCACGGGTTAACCTTGCCATAATTGCCACCCCGGCCTCTTATCATGCCCATTATGCTGCTTATCTGCTTGGGCGTGGAATCCCTTGCTTGGTTGAAAAGCCCTTTGCCCTGAATGAAAACGAATGCATGGAGCTTATTCTCTTATCAGAAAAAAATAAGACACCCCTGATGATTGGTTATCAAGAGGTTTTCAACCCTGCAGTTGTTGCTTTGAAAAAGGAGCTGAAGAACCAGGTAGTCACTTCTTATCATGCTGTGCGTGAAACTTTGTCTTTCGGCAGCAATACAGATACGACTATTGTTCCTAATTTAATGTCGCATGATTTGTCTGTCTTGCATTACCTGACGGGGATCAAAGCCGATGAAATGAAAGGCTTGCAAATTGGAGTGGATATTCAGCGTAATCTTCAAAGTTATGCCCATGTTTCATTTCAAGGCTCAAATAACGCGGACGTTGATTTGTTGGCGCAGGTCAGCAAGGATAAAGTTGTTCGTCGTGCAGAAATCTGCGATGATATCGGAAACTTATATCAATTGGACTATGTTGCTTGTGAACTCCGCAAAAACGGCAGTCTTATAATTTCCGGCGGCAATCCTTTGGCCAATGAGCACCGCCATTTTATCCATTGCTGCCGTAGCGGGGAAATACCCTTGAACAACGGCCGCTGCACTTTGGAAGTTGAACGCCTGTCGGCAGCAATTGACGATAGTTTCAAAAAAAATTATTCTTTGGCGCTTGCGAAAAACGCCCATACATCCGCACAACTGAAAAAATATTAAAAAAATAAGATATAGTCTTGCTTCTGTTTAATCTACTTCCTATATAACTTGGTAGAAATATTTTAATACCGTTTTTAGACAACAATAAGGATGAAAAAACATGAGCAATAAAGTTATTGGTATTGACTTGGGTACGACCAACTCCTGCTTTGCAGTGATGGAAGGCGGCGAAGCCAAAGTTCTTGAAAACTCTGAAGGCGCACGCACCACGCCGTCTATGGTAGCTTTTACCGACACCGAGCGTCTGGTCGGTTTTCCGGCAAAACGTCAGGCCGTTACCAATCCTGAAAACACTTTGTTTGCCATTAAGCGCTTAATCGGCCGCCGCTATAATTCGCCGGAAGTCGAAAAAGACAAGAAACTTGTGCCTTTCAAAATCGTTGATGGCGATAACGGCGACGCTTGGGTTGAAGTCAAAGGCCAGAAATATGCGCCGTCACAGATTTCTGCCATCGTTTTGCAAAAAATCAAAGAATATGCCGAAAGCTATCTCGGTGAAAAAATTGAAAAAGCGGTTATTACCGTTCCGGCATACTTCAATGACTCTCAGCGTCAGGCAACCAAAGATGCCGGTAAAATCGCCGGTTTGGATGTTCTGCGTATCATCAACGAACCGACTGCTGCGGCTTTGGCCTATGGTATGGATAAAAAAGCCAACGGCACGATTGCCGTTTATGACTTGGGCGGCGGTACTTTCGATATTTCCATTCTGGAAATCGGCGACGGCGTGTTCGAAGTAAAATCCACCAACGGCGATACTTTCCTGGGCGGTGAAGACTTTGACCAGCGTTTGGTTGAATATCTGACCGAAGAATTTAAGAAAGAATCCGGTATTGATTTGAAAAACGACCGTTTGGCTCTGCAACGCTTGAAAGAAGCTGCTGAAAAAGCCAAAATTGAATTGTCCTCAACCACTCAGACCGAAATTAACCTGCCGTTTATTACCGCAGATGCCACCGGTCCGAAACACCTGAACATCAAATTGACCCGCGCCAAATTGGAATCTCTGGTTGAAGATTTGATTGACCGCACGGTTGCTCCTTGCCAGAAAGCCTTGTCTGACGCAGGCTTGAAAGCCAATGAAATCAGCGAAGTCATTTTGGTCGGCGGTATGACCCGTATGCCGAAAGTACAGGAAAAAGTAAAAGAAATCTTTGGTAAAGAGCCGCACAAAGGCGTAAACCCGGATGAAGTTGTCGCTGTCGGCGCTTCCATTCAGGGCGGTGTTTTGATGGGCGATGTCAAAGATGTTCTGTTGCTTGACGTTACCCCGTTGTCATTGGGTATTGAAACCTTAGGCGGTGTCTTCACTCGTTTGATTGACCGCAACACCACTATTCCGACCCGTAAATCTCAGGTCTTCTCAACTGCGGAAGACGGCCAAACAGCCGTAACCATCCGCGTCTTCCAAGGCGAGCGCGAAATGGCAGCAGACAACAAGCTGCTCGGACAGTTTGACTTGGTCGGTATTCCGCCTGCACCGCGCGGTATGCCGCAGATTGAAGTAACCTTTGATATTGACGCCAACGGTATCGTTAACGTTTCTGCTAAAGATAAAGCAACCAACAAAGAACAGGCTATCCGTATTCAGGCCAGCGGTGGTTTGTCTGACGCAGATATCGAAAAGATGGTTAAAGACGCTGAAGCCAATGCTCAGGCTGATAAACAGAAGAAAGAATTGGTTGAAGCCAAAAACCAGGCTGAAGGTTTGGTTCATGCGACCGAAAAGACTTTGAAAGAACATGGCGATAAGGTTTCCCCGGCAGAGAAAACCAAAATCGAAGATGAACTGAAAGCCTTGAAAACCGCTATTGAAGCCGATGACCTGGCTGTTATTAAGGAAAAAACCGAAAGCTTGATGCAGGCTTCTCTGAAACTTGGCGAAGCTATGTACAAGCAGCCTGAAGCTGCCGGTGCAGCCGGCGCGGAAGCCGGTGCTGATGCCGGACAGGCTCAGTCAGGCAGTAGCGATGAAAAAGTCGTTGACGCTGACTTTGAAGAAGTTAAATAAGAGTGTTTAACTGCAAAAAAGCCGCCTGATTGGGCGGCTTTTTTATTGTTGCCTTACAGAAACCTCCGCGTTTACTGGGTTAAAGAAACCGGCAGATAAATGGTAAACGTTGTGCCGTTATAAGCGGTGGAGGTCACCGTCAAATTGCCTTTGTGGCGCAAGATAATATGCTTGGCAATCGCCAAACCCAAACCTGTTCCCTTAATATTCAAATCTTTGTGTTCCTGCATCCGGTAAAAACGTTCGGTCAAACGTGCCAGATTTTCGGGGGAGATTTTGGGGCCTTTGTTGTTAATGGAAATAGCCACGGCTTTGCCTTTGGCAACCTGAAAACTTTTGGATAAAGGAATGCTGTCTGCCACTCTGGCTTTGATTAATAAATCGCTTTTTGCCACACCGTATTTGACCGCATTATCCGTCAGGTTTTGAATCACTTGTTTAACCTGCCGCGCATCAGCAGTGATTTCGGGCAAATCAGTTTCCATAAATGTGTGAATCTCAATTTCTCTGGCTTGTGCTTTGAGCGACAGCGCATCGCTGACTTCTTCAATAATTTTGCTGACATCCACTTTGTCTTCCGGCGGCATATCCTGACTCATCTCAATTTTAGATAACGACAACAGGTTTTCAATCAGTGAAGACATATATTCCGCCTGCTCTTGCATAATCTTCAAAAATTTGTCGCGGGCTTCTTCATCGTCTTTTGCGGCGGTTTGCAGCGTTTCGATAAAACCGGAGATAATCGCCAGCGGCGTGCGCAGTTCATGGCTGGCATTTGCCACAAAATCTGATTGCATTTTTTCAATTTTCATCGCTTTGGTCAGGTCATAAAGCGAAATAACCGCAACGGCACGCCCTTTGGATAAATAAGGCAGGCGTTTGATATGGGCATAAAGCTTCTGGTCTAAAGGCGATTTCACATAAAAAATCAGGTTTTCGGATTCGCTTTCTTTTTTGAGTACGCGAGATACGGCTTCAATAAAATTATTTGAATCGATAATCTTTTCGATGTTTTTATCGGTTATTTCTTTGCCAAAGATAGTGCGGGAGGACAAATTAGCCCCGATAACATTGCCGGAGCGGTCAATCATCATAATCGGGTCGGGCAGGGTGTCCAATACGGCGGTGTCGGAAATAGTCTGAGCCTCAAGCGTGTCTGTCTTAGCAGCCCAGAAACGGTGCATGGCATTGACGGCTTCCACGATTTCTTTGGCATCTTTTTCTGATAACTCAATGCTTCCTTCACCCGGAACTTCGCCCTGCGACAGATTTTTGACATAGTTTTTCAGCTGCTGCATTTCAAAGGAAATCGGCAGCAAAAAGACTATGTTGAATATGATAATTGCCGCATAGGAAATGACAGCCATTGACGGTGGCAGCAACCGCAAAGCAACCAGCATAATAAAAACCAGTGCCGACGGCAGAGATAAAACCAAAACACGGTCGGCAAATTTGTTGTTTTTTTCAAATTTGTAATAATTGTTGCTGCGTTTAAACATCCTATGGTTCCATAAATGCTAAAAAACTCTGGACGATACCTTAAAATAGATTATGATACAGATAGTTTAAATTTGATAAATAATCTGAGAAAAATGACTGAAAATACCGCAGCCCCGATAACGCCGATGATGGCGCAATACCTTGACATTAAGAGCAAACACCAAGATTACCTGTTGTTTTACCGCATGGGTGATTTCTATGAGATGTTTTTTGACGATGCCGTCACCGCTTCCAAGGCTTTGGATATCGCCCTTACCAAACGCGGCAAACACGACGGGCAGGATATTCCTATGTGCGGCGTGCCGTTTCATGCTTATGAAAGCTACTTGGCTAAACTCATCCGCCAAGGCTATAAAGTGGCAATTTGCGAGCAGACGGAAGATCCGAAAGAAGCGAAAAAACGCGGCTATAAAGCGGTTGTTCAGCGCGATGTTATCCGTCTGGTAACGCCGGGAACACTGACCGAAGACAATCTGTTGGATTCCAAGCGCAACAACTTCATTCTCAGCCTTGCCAAATTGAACGATAATCTGGGGTTGGCATGGCTGGATTTGTCAACCGGCGATTTCTACACGCAGGAAATCAGCCTGAAAGACAAAGACGAAGCGGTCATTTTAAGCTCGGCGTTAGCCCGGTTAAGCCCGGTAGAAATTCTGGTGTCAGACGCTTATCTGCAAAATCAGCGGTTGTTTGGCCTGCTTAATGAATACCGCGAAAAGCTGTCGGTTTTGCCGCAGGCGCGCTTTAACAGTGAAAATGCCCGCCGCCGTTTGCAGGATATTTTCAAAGTTGAAACACTGGATGCCTTTGGCAATTTCAGCCGCACGGAAACCACCGCCGCCGGGATTTTGCTGGATTATGTGGAAAATACGCAAAAAGGGCAAATGCCGCGGATTGAAAAACCGGTTAAAGTCTATGAAAACAAGGTTATGGAAATTGACGGCGCTACCCGCAAGAATTTGGAACTGCTGGAATCCCTGACCGGAGATAAGGGAGCAACCCTGCTTTCGGTAATGGATCGCACGGTTACCGCAGTCGGCGGGCGTTTGCTTGCCGGACGGGTTGCCAGCCCGCTGGTCGATTTGCCGGAGATTAACCAGCGTTTGGACGTGATTGAGTTCTTTATTAACCACCCTCGCTTGCGGGAAGACTTTCGCGATTTGCTCAAATCTTGTCCGGATATGGAACGTGCCGTATCGCGTTTAAGCCTTGGCCGCGGAGGCCCGCGTGATTTGGCAAATATCAAAACCACTTTGTCGGTCATTCCGCAACTGAAAATATTGCTTGCCGGCTTCAACCAAACAGCCGGTGCGTCTGTCGAGCAGGAACTTCCGGCAGCTGTTGCCGCGATTATGAAACGTTTGGGGTTTCATGAAACCATGGTTGATACCTTTAATCGGGCGCTTGACGAAGAACTGCCGCTTTTAGCGCGTGACGGCGGGTTTATCCGCCCGGGATACTATCCTCCCTTGGATGCCGTAAAAGAAATGAAGGAAGACAGCCATAAGCTTATTCTTGAATTACAGAACAAATATGCTGAAGCCGTCAATATTCCCAATTTAAAAATCAAATACAACAATGTCATCGGCTATTTTATTGAGGTTCAAAGCAAATTTGCTACCGAAATGTTGGAAAACAAAGATTTTATCCATCGCCAGTCCGTCTTAAATGCTGCCCGCTTTACCACGGTTGAGCTGACCGAACTGGAAAACGGCATTCGCGGCGCAGCTGAAAAATCTCTGGCAATGGAATTAGAGCTGTTTGACAATATGGTTAAGGAAGTGCTGGCCGCTTCTGATGACATTTCCCGCACGGCTAAAGCTTTGGCGGAACTGGATGTTGGCGCGGCTTTGGCCGATTTGGCGGTGGAAAATAAC
The DNA here is from genome assembly GCA_910577205.1 of uncultured Alphaproteobacteria bacterium. Classification (GTDB taxonomy): domain Bacteria; phylum Pseudomonadota; class Alphaproteobacteria; order RF32; family CAG-239; genus Scatocola. Next base: position 154,064 of record CAJTMA010000001.1, on the reverse strand, counting down.
TATTGCCGCCCGCAGTTGGATAATTCGCTGGCTTTTGAGATTGTTGACGGCCGCCACCCGGTTGTTGAATATGCGATAAAAAAAGAGCATGGCGGCGCTTTTGTCGGCAACAACTGCGTGCTGGATGAAGATAATCTGATTTGGTTGCTGACCGGTCCGAATATGGCCGGTAAATCCACTTTCCTGCGCCAAAACGCCATTATTGCCATTATGGCGCAAATGGGAGCTTTTGTCCCTTGTAAATCCGCGCATATCGGCATTATTGACAAGATTTTCTCGCGTGTCGGCGCGAGTGATGACTTGGCGCGCGGCCGCTCGACCTTTATGGTGGAAATGGTTGAAACCGCCAGCATTTTGAATCAGGCGGATGAACGCTCTTTTGTTATTTTGGATGAAATCGGCCGCGGCACAGCGACTTTTGACGGCTTGTCGATTGCCTGGGCGGTGATTGAACATTTGCACGAGGCTAATCATTGCCGGGCTTTGTTTGCCACCCACTACCATGAATTAACCAGCTTGGTGTCAAAATTGCCGCGCATGAGCCTGCATTGCATGAAAATTAAAGAGTTCAATGAGGAAGTGGTTTTCCTGCACGAGGTGATTAACGGGGCGGCTGACCGTTCTTACGGTATTCATGTTGCCAAACTGGCGGGCTTGCCGAAAGTGGTAATCAAACGTGCCGAACAGGTGCTGCAATCATTAGAAAGCGATAGCAGCCATAAGAATGTTGCTGAACTGGCAGATGATTTGCCGCTTTTTGCATCGCTTAAACCGCGGGAGGAAGTTATTCCGGTCAAATCAGAGCTGGCCGAATTTATGGAAAGCCTGAACCCTGACGACCTGTCCCCGCGCGAGGCCTTAGAAAAGCTTTATGAACTGAAATCACTGAGTTCCAAACAAGCCGCTTAGTCTGTTTTAGAATTCCCAAAGGTTTAAATCTGCATAAAAAGGATTATATCTTTTTTATCTACTTTTATACGCAATCGTATATAAACCTGATTTTAGGAATGACTTATGACTAATGTAATCGAGTTGGCGCAGAAACTTGTCCAATACCGCTCACACTCCCCTCAATTATTTCCTGTTTTTTCTTACCTCAAAACATATCTTGAAGCCGATGGCTTTAACGTCAGGCTGTTTGACCTGGAAAATGATAATCACGCAAAAACTCCCGGACTGTTTGCCTCTATGGGACAGGGAGGAAAACATCTTTTATTCGCCGGACATTTGGATATAGCAACCCCTCAGGCCGAGGAGGAATGGCGTTATTCCCCGTTTGGCGGAACGGTTGACGACGGCCTGCTGTATGCCCGGGGCATTTGCGATATGAAAGGAGCTGTGGCGGGCTTTATTTCAGCTTGTGAAAGCCTGGTGAAAGAAGGAGGCCTGCCGGGGCGGGTGAGCCTGCTGCTTAGCAGCGATGAAGAAGAATGCGGCGGTCATTCCGTGCAGAAGATGCTTGAACAATTAACCGCAGAGGGCGAGAAGTTTGATTTTTGTATCTTCGGCAGCCCGAGCAACCCTAAGCGCATGGGCGAAGCAATTAAAATCGGTGCTCGCGGCAGCCTTTGGTTTGAAATAAAATCTTTTGGCCGGAGCGGCCATCCGGCATATCACGCAGCCAGTCAAAATCCGCTTCATAATTTGCTGGACTTGCTTAATAAGCTTAAAGCCACCGCCTTGGATAACGGTAATGAAAACTTTTCCCCGTCAACTCTGCAAATTATGTCCTTACGGTCTGAAAACGGGCTGTACAGCAATTTCCCTATGACGGCGACGGCAATGGTGCAGATATTATATAACAACAACCACCGCCCGGAAAACATCGTGTCTTGGGTACAGAGGAATGTTTCCTTTGCCAAGGGGGAATTTGAGCTTAAATATGAAAAAGACAGAAATATCTATTACAATACCCCGGAACGGGAAATGTCATTGCTGAAAGAAGTGATAGAGCGGGCTTCCGGAATTATTCCCTCTTGCGGAACAGATGGTTCTTCAACTTCCGCCGGCTTCATCAGCAGCTATTGCCCGGTTATCGAATTCGGGCTGACAAATACCTTGGTGCACCGAATGAATGAAGCTGCCAAGGTTGAAGATATTTATTTACTTGAAGTCATCTACCGGGATTTTATTAAAAATTATTTCTGACAGCTTAGCGAACCATATTCGGGCCGAGATTAAACGAAGCCGCGCTGTTTGCTCTGCGGCCGCGGTTTCTGTTACCGGAACTATGTGTTTTTTTGGGTTCGGGCGGTGTATAGGCTTCGGGCTCGGGTTGAGCTGCTTCCTCTTCGGGAGCGGCTTCGGCCTGTATTTCAGAAGTCGGCCTTTCTATTTGCTTTTCTTTGTCACTGTCTTCTTCTTCGTCATATGAAATGACATCTCCGTCATAAAACGGGTTTGTTCCGCCAAAATAAGCGGCGGTTTCTGGCGACATTGCTTCAACTTCCTTGCCGTCTGCAAAGGGATTATGCGCTTCTTCAGATACAAAAGAGCTGCTGCGGTCTATCTCTGCCTGCTCCAGAATCTGAACAGTCGTGCCGCCATATTCTCTGCCGGAAGCCATAGGGTTAATCAGCTGCGATTGCTGAAAAACTTCGGTAATGCGCCCTTCTTCATCAACTTTCAAGCGGTCTTCGCTGTTTAGCTTTTCCAAATCTTTTTCCAGCTCAGGATTAGCCGGAGCTTTGCCGGTTTCGGCAATGGCTTTTAAGTCTTTGACATAAGCGTCATATTCCTGCTTGTATTTCGGTGCGGTGGTTTCCTCCGGTTCAGGCAGCGAAACGTCAAGCTTGGGATTAAATTCTTCCGCCGGCGAGTTTTTCTCAGGAGTGGTTTCTTCTTCGCGCTCAAAAGTAATGGTCGGGGCCGGGGTGCTTGGTTTGTGAACAACTTCCGCCGGAATATTCTCTTCCTGCTCCGGCATATTAAACGGTGGCAGCTTTTCCGGTTGGGGCAGGGCTTTCTGCGGTACAAAAAAGTTAGGTGCAGGCAAAGGTTTACGCATATAACTTCCGGGATGTTGGGCATAAACAAGTGTCGACACAGAACCTAAAAGGATAAGCATTCCGCCGAAGATTAATTTGTTCATCTGCTGTTTCTCCGCAATTATAACGCAATATTAATAAATAACTTATACCATATATATCATGAAAAAGCTTTTTTTTGTATTAATAATCAGCGTGATTTTCCTTTCTGCTTCGTCAGCACCGGCTGAAGAAACAGCGAAGCAGGAATGTGAAAACTTGTCCTTTGTGCCCGAGATTGTTTTTACAACATCTTACGGAAAACTGATTTATGATTTCTCGATGGGGCGTGAAGAATTAAGCCGTATGGCACAACAGGCCGGAATCTTTGAACAAGGCGTTTTTGCGGCAGGGCTGGCCTTGGTTAATATTAATTCCGAATATGAATTAAACACCCAGACCAAAACGCTAAGCAATAATGACCGCTGTATTCTGCCTCTGCGCCTGAGTGTCTATATTGGTTTTTCCCGTCCGGTTATTTACATGGCGAAAGAATTAGTTCCCGGCAGCTGCAATTATAACTTGGTTCTCCGCCATGAGCAGGTGCATCAACAAATAAACAAGCAGGCATTAGAATATTTTATACCGATAATCCGCCGCGAATTATCCGAAGAAGTAAAAAAAATTCCGCCCGCATATGTGGGGCGGATGGATTCCGAAGACAAAGTTTCTGCGGAATTGACCCAGAAATTCTATAATGCCGTAACGCCTTTGGTAAATCGCTTGCGCGACCAGATTTTGGAAGAGCAGCGCAAACTGGACAGCCGCAGCAATTACCAAAAGGAAAGCGACACCTGTCGGGCGTTTAACCGCAAACTTCGCTAGGCTGCTGTTGGCAAGCTTCCAAAAAGCTGTGAATGCCTTTATAAGCAAAATCGATATAGGTTTTGTCTTTGGCTGAATTTTCGTTATAGAAAATCCGCACGGTTGTCATGCCGATTTCTTTAGGAAATTCTAAGTTAGAATAGCTGTCATCTACAAAAATGCAGTCTTTGGGATCAACATTAATCCTCTGGCAAAGCTGCAGATAAACATCGGCGCTTTCATTTTTCTTAAACGTGTCAAAATCTTCAACCGAGTAAAAACGCCCTTTAAAAAAGTCATACAAGCCGATATGTTTCAAAATTTTTTCACAAACATCGCGGGTGCTGGTAGAAAAGATGTATTGTTCGCAAGGCAGGGCTTCTAACTTTTCCAGCAGATTCTCATAGGGGACAATCGGGTGCACCGGCTTGCGCTTATGATAAGCCAAAAAAATATCTTTGGGGTCGATACCATATTCTTTTACAAAAATTTCGCCGCCATCCCGATAAACGCGGTAGGATTCTTTGACTTTGGCTTTTGCGGTTTCAAAATCAAGCGGAACGCCCAAATCTTCAATCGCGGCAATAGCCGTAGCCTCATCCAATATATCAGCAAATTCCGGGGTAATACGGTATAAGGTGTTATCTAAATCCCAGATAATATTCTTTTTGCCTAATATCACTTCTGTCTCCATATTCTAATTACATCAAACTTGATAATACTAACAGATAAACAAAGTTCGTCAACTGTCATTGTTGAAAAACGGCAGCCTCCGGTTATATCTATAAGGTAAGAAATATAAAAACAAGGGGAATGAAACATGAAAAAAATAATGATGGCTTTAAGCGTGTCCGCGCTTGCCCTGATGGGTTGCGACAGCCGTAATGCCAATGCGCAGGCCAATCAGGTTTCCGCAGATGTCGGTTCGCCGCAGGGGACTAATACTTTAATCATCCAAGAAGGCTATACGGTTGTAGATCCGATTCAGCCGATTGCTCCGTCAGGCGCGGCCGCTTCAGAAAATGCAATGCAGCCGCTGCCCGGTGATCCCGGCGTAGACGTTGCGCCGCTGCCGGATGGTAATCAGCCGCAGCCGCAAGCCCCTGCAACAGGCAATGCTTATATGATTCAGGAAACAATCTCAACCACGACAACTCAACCTATGCAATAAAAAGATAATCCCCCCCCCTTGAGAATAGGGGGGATTATTTTGAGCTATACGGTTAAAAAGCGAGAACCGGTCTGACGAAGAGATTGCCAGTGTACTTATAGTCGTTGTTTCTATAACCATTACTCATACCGAAGTCCCACGCGCCACTAATATTGCACTCGGTAGAGGACCAATAATTTCTATTCCTTATAGTTGTTGCGCCATTACTGTTCAAAAGTGTCAATGACGCATCAATTTGTGTTTTTTGTAAATAAATATTCTGCAAATCTCTCAAACTGGGTAAAAACCACTTGCTCTTTTTACAAAAGTCTTTTGTGCAGCCTGCCGGCTGGTAGTCGTTGGTAGCGTTAGCTGCATAAGTTGTGCCGTTACAAGTACTTGCTAATATCGCATTGGTATTCAATCGTCCATCCACCCCACAAGTAATCGGGATTAAATCTGTACCTAGTGAAATCTCTGAAGAGCTGCAATTTTGTAATCCCTGCGTATCACAATAACTACTTGACCAATACATATTTTCACTTCCAGCTGTACCATCTTTCTTTACATTTGTTAATGCTACAGCCAAACGATTTTCAACATCAAAGACCACACCTATCGGCGTTTTACCGGTTACGACACCGCTCGCCACCGTCCCATCGCCATAGAGAATTGAACCAATTTCTATTTCTTCTTTTTCCTTACAGGCCGCTTTGGATAAATCCCACGGGCATTTAAGAGCCGCTCCGGAACATTTTGAGGCATCCACAGTAAAGCCCAGTTCCTCACAATTCGGCGCTGGCACACAGTCAGCTTGAGCCATAAGAGAATAGGACGTTGCACAACAAAAGACAGAAACGAACAGGGACATTTTCATAGCACACCTCGTAGATATTACTAAATCAAAACCTGAATTTAGAATATCATACGCGCTGCAAAGTGTCAAACAATTATGGGCGTAGGGTTTATTTTTGGCTAATGGAAGTAAATAGTTTGGACTGTATTATTTGGGTATAAAATATTTTATTCGTGCAGAATATGCTGAGAAGTGAAACATCCATAAACATCCGCCGGATGGCACAGCAGGTATTAACCCTTCCGAAACGTTTTCTCCAGGCTTCAAGGCTTCGCCAACCGGACTGACGGGCTGAGTATATACATCTGCCCATGCCTTATAAAAAAAGGAAAGCACTTCTTGCTTTCCTTTTTTGTTTGTCAGATATTCCTAATAATATTTAGATATCAAGGTTGACCACGTTCAGGGCATTATCCTGAATAAATTCCTTACGGGGTTCAACCACATCGCCCATCAAGGTAGCAAAGGTTTCATCAGCCTCATCAAGATGTTCCATCTTAACTTGCAGCAAAGAACGGGCTTCGGGATCCAATGTGGTTTCCCACAGCTGTTCCGGGTTCATTTCTCCCAAACCTTTATACCGCTGAATGGTGATTCCTTTTTTTCCGGCAGACATAACGGCATCCACAAAGGCCACCGGTCCCGGAATTTTAATTTCTGTACCGTTTTTAGCAATCAGAACGGAAGCCTGCGCAAAGTTTTCCAAAAGCATATTGCGCATTTCGTTCAAAATGACGGCTTCCGGGCTGTCCATAACGGTGCTGCCGATAACGTGTTCTTCCTTAACGCCGCGCAATGTGCGGTGAATGCTGAAAGAACCATCTTCGTTCAAATCTGCTTTCCAGCCCTTGTCGTATTCTGCTTCATGAGAATCCAGGCAGACAGCCAGATTATCCAATGCTTTCTTGAAATCATCGCGATTACCGGCCAAATTCTTATCAAACAAACCGTGAATAGCCATTTGTTCAATGATTTTTTCCGGAGCTTTCTTGCCCAGAGTGGCAATCAGGCTGCGAACTTTACGGGTATTTTCGACCAGCGTAATCAAATCAGCTCCGGCAATTTGCTCGCCGTTTTGCTTTTGTAGATAAGCGTCTTCACAGCCGCCGCGAATAAGATAATCTTCCATTTCGCGGTCATCTTTCAGATACAAAATGGAATTGCCGCGTTTAGCTTTATACAATGGCGGCTGAGCGATGTAAACATAGCCGCGTTCAATAAGTTCCGGCATCTGGCGATAAAAGAATGTCAACAATAAGGTTCGAATGTGAGAACCATCGACATCCGCATCGGTCATGATGACAATCTTGTGATAGCGGCATTTGTCAGCGTTAAAATCATCGCGGCCGATACCTGTACCCAGCGCTGTGATGATTGTGCCGATTTCGGCAGAGTTCAACATCTTGTCAAACCGGGCGCGCTCAACGTTCAAAATCTTACCGCGCAACGGTAAAATAGCCTGATTACGGCGGTGGCGTCCTTGTTTGGCAGAACCGCCCGCTGAATCTCCCTCCACGATAAAGACTTCGGAAAGGGCAGGGTCTTTTTCTTGGCAGTCAGCCAGCTTGCCGGGCAGGGATGAAATATCCATTGCGCCTTTGCGACGGGTTAAATCGCGGGCTTTGCGGGCAGCTTCGCGGGCTGTCGCGGCTTCTACGATTTTGCCGACAATAATTTTTGCATCGGCAGGATGTTCGTCCAGCCATTCTTTCAATTTATCGGCGACCACATTTTCGACAACCGGGCGAACCTCTGAAGAAACCAGCTTGTCCTTGGTTTGTGAGGAGAACTTCGGATCCGGGGCTTTGACGGACAAGACGCAGGTCAATCCCTCGCGCATATCCTCGCCGGTAATGACGTTCTTGTCTTTTTTCAATAATCCGTTTTCGGCAATATAATTGTTAATCGTACGGGTTAACGCGCCGCGGAAGCCTGCCAGGTGAGTACCGCCGTCTTTCTGCGGAATATTGTTGGTAAAGCACAGCATACTTTCATTGTAAGCATTCGTCCATTGCAGGGCAACATCTGCCTGAATGTCATCTTTTTCGCCGCCGAAAGCAATAACCGTTTCATGTAACGGCGCTTTAGATTTGTTAAGGTGCATCACAAATGCCGTCAAACCGCCTTCATAGTGGAAATCAACTTCTCTCGGTTCTGCGCCGCGGTTATCAATGAGTTTCAGATAAACGCCGGAATTCAGGAAAGCTTTTTCCCGGATAGCGCGTTCCAAAGTTTCAAAACTGAAGTCAATGGTTGAGAATGTGTCTTTAGACGGCAAAAAGGTCACTTCCGTACCGTGACGGCCGTTAGAGTCACCGATAACCGTCAAATGCTGGGTCACATCACCGCGGGCAAATTTAACCAAATGCTCTTTGCCTTCGCGCCAAATACGCAAATGCAGCCAGTCAGAGAGGGCATTGACCACGGAAACGCCCACGCCGTGCAAACCGCCGGAAACCTTATAGGAGTTATTGTCAAACTTACCGCCGGAGTGGAGCTCGGTCATAATAACTTCAGCAGCGGAAACGCCTTCTTCTTTATGCATACCAACCGGAATACCTCGGCCGTTGTCGCGAATGGTAGCCGAACCGTCCGGATTTAAGATAACTTCGGTTTTATCGCAATAACCGGCCAAAGCTTCATCGATGGCATTATCCAAAACTTCATAAATCATATGGTGCAGGCCGGAACCGTCATCGGTATCGCCGATATACATACCCGGACGTTTGCGTACAGCGTCCAATCCTTTCAAAACCTTGATGGAATCTGCATTATACTCGGCTTCTTCCTTTTGAACTTCTGCTGTGGTCATTTCACTCATTACAATATCCTTAATTTCGTATATTTTAAGCTGACAAAATCATATAGCAGAATTTCATAATCACCAAGCGATAATTTAAAGATATCAACGTATGGAGCGGATTTTTACACAATTTTTTAACCCTTTCCGGGGTATTTTGATTCTAGACAAAATTTTCATATTATGTTACATTAAAGCAAAGAAAGTTTAAGGAACTGCAGATGAGCGATTTTGATGAATTATATGCCGTTTTTATAAGAACAGCTCCGGCCAAAGAAGCCATAGAGGAGATGAAACGGCAACATCCCGGAATAAGTGCCGGAGCGGCAGCTTCTGCGGCCAAAAATATGGCTGAAATCGCTTATAATTTGGGTATGGACAGTTATTTCGACCCTGAAATAAAAGAGGGCGCGGTCACACGCAATTGGAACAGCCGCTTTTGTGAAATTAACCGCTTAGAGCCGCAACAGCTGGCTGAGTTAGTCGGCTATTCAGAGATTTTTGCAGACCGTGTTATGCCTAACACTGAAACACCCAAAGATGAAGCCTTATGTCGGGCAATTTTTGCAATGTCTGCCAAAGCAATGGTGACTTATGCGCCGGAGCGTCTGAATGATGATAGTTTGCATAAATTTATGGCGATTACGGCTGAAAGAATAACCTCTCCGGATAACGGGCTGGGGCTGAAAGACAAGTTTCCGCTGGCATTGCAGGTTTTTAGCTCGCTTTATCAAGACAATCCCTCTGCCTATTTTAACCGCTTGGGGATGGTGAATAAGGCAATACAAAAGTTGGATGACCCCCAAACCCTCGTTAAAGTCTGTGAAGAAATTGACATGACTTATCTCAATGAGGGCAATTTAACGCCGGAGATGGCCGAAGGTTTTGAAAAATATGTCATTCCGATGATTAATAAAACGCCTGATTTTAACACGCTTTCCGCCGAACATGATTGTGCTTTCGGCGAATATGGGCTGATAGGGTACAATAATAAAATTCTCACATCGGAATGGTCGCCGCGCCGTTTTAATGAGGCTTTGGGCATTTTGAAGGAAGTTCCGACACCAGATATGACCAAACGGGAGCTTCTGCGTACCAAAGCGATAGAGCTTGAGGTTGCGGAGTTTAACGGTTTGAGGGACATGATACACAGTGAAACCATCGGTGTCAGCGAGCTTGTCGGACATATGCTTAACTACTATCAGGCCGCTAAGTCAGGGGATAAGCCGTCAGCCGATGAAAATGCCGCATTGATTGCCGGGGATTTGAAAAATGTTCAATCTGAAGATTTCTTGCCGGCCTACCTGGATATCAGCCGATACGAAACGATTGTTAATCAGGATACCGGCGAAACGGCTGCCGGCCTGATACAAACCATTGCGGAAAATATGCAAAAGAGCAATAATCATGCGCCGCGGACCGGTGATAAAGAACTAGACAATTTGTCGCGGCAATTGGCAATGGACAACACAAACGACACCCGTCAGTTTGGGGAATTTCTGTCGGTTTTGAATAACAAGCTGATAGACGGCATAGAAGCCCAAAAAATTGGCATAACCCCGCCAATGGTCGATTTGCTTTACTGGTGCGATAAAAAGAGCGCTAATATTCTGAAAAGCCGTGATTTTGAACAACAATGCGGTGATCACAAAACTGATTGGTTCAAACAGATTGCATTATTTGCCGAGCTGACAAATTCTGCTGAAACCGGATTTAACCGCAAAGGTTTTGAAGCCTATTTCAGCCATGTTCAGGCGCAGGACTACTTCTTTGATGCCAATAATATTTTAATTCAGCGCCAGCGGCAGAATACCTTTAAGCTGTTTGATGCCTCCAAAGAAACGGAAGGCCGGGTAACGGAAACCCTCCGCCGGCGGTTGCGGCAGGATGGCAGAAATCCTGATGAAATTGATTATGAGGCCGGAAAACTGGGTGACATCTTTGACAATCGCCGCCGCCGTATGGTGTCAGGCAATTTGGTTTGCGAAATTTTTAAACTGAATGATTTCAAACGCCCCTCAACGCGTATCGGCGAACGCTATGCCGAAGAAATGAAACACAAATGTCAGATTGAACGTCCGGTAGAAAAGACGCTGCTTAAAATGCTGCGCGCCAAAGGAAAAGACAAATGAAAAAAATAATCATAGAAACACCGGCAGGCACTCATCCGAAATATAAGCTCTGGGCGAAAGAAGCCGCGGAGGAAATGCTGGCGCTGTTTCCTGAATATAAATCCTCATTTAAGGCGGAGTTCAGCGACTGCCGCCCGCAGAATAAATCGGAAATTGATGTCAATGAATATGTTTCCCTGCCGAACGATGGCTATAAACAAAAATTTATCAAACTGCCCAACGGCAAATATCTTGTGCCTTATGCTTCCGAGCAGTGGTACCTGCTTGCCGCTTCCGCAGAAAATCGCAAAAAAGGCATAAACGGCGTTGATATGGCTAAATACGGCCAGCTGAAAGCCGAAAACATGATGCGTACTGGTTCGCAGGATTTGGTTGTGACGCTTCTCAATGAGAAATTAGAACCGTCTTTTTATGGCTACGGGATTGAAAAGCTTAATGCTGTTCTCTCCACCCAGACCTGTAATGATAAGGAATTATTTATCACTATTTTTATGCATGAATTCGGGCATATTCTCAATGCCACGCATGACAAAAGGGGCAATACGCATTATGACGCGGATTTGGGCACACACTGCACCAATGACAAATGTATTATGGGCGAAAGCGGTTATATCGGGTTGACACAAGAGCGGCTGGAGCGCAAAAAGAAAAATCAGCCGCCGTTTTGTGACGAGTGTATTGCTTCAATGCGCGCAACTTTGGAAAATATGCCGGGCTTGGTCAAAGCTGTTGCCGTGTCGCATGATAATGCCCTGCCGGTTCTGCCGCATAACAACGACAATTGGAAAGACGGCTGGCGCAAACATTATCAGGCCGTGGCGGCAAGGGATAAGGCTGTATATCATGAAGATGCCAAAAATCCGAATTTTGTGGCAGATATTACTCGTGCAGACGGTTCTAAGCTCAATCTGGAAGCCAACAACGAATACAATTTATCCATGGGCGTTGTTCGTGATGACGGAACAGACGATATTCCGAGCGTTAAGGATTTCGCCGATGTGGTTGCCAAGGCCGCAAAAGATAACAGCCAGATTGAATTTGCCTCTATTGAAGATGATGAATTCCGCGCCCGCCTTTTAATTGCCTGTCTTGAAGCCCAGCCGCGAATGAAAACCAAAGGCGCTCCGTCAATAACCCCGGCATTTTTGAAAAATATTGACGCGCAAACCAAACAGCGTTTGGAAAAAGCCATACAGGCAAACCAGCCGGCTAAACCCCGGTCTAAGCCGCGTTCAAAACCGCGCCCGCGTCCCGGCGGAAATTCCCGGTAAATCCTAAAATTTAAGTCTGTAACCGCCGTCTTCGGTCATAATCAGCGGCGTTTCGGCATTGTCATGTTCAACTTTCTGCCGCAGGCGATAGATATGCGTTTCAATCGTATGTGTTGTCACATCGGCATTATAATCCCAAACATCGTGTAACAAGTCATTTTTTGAAACGATTCTGTCTTTGGCTTTGTATAAATATTTAATAACCGCCACTTCCTTTTCCGTCAGTTTGACGGTTTCGCCATTCTGCAAATTAACAATTTCTTTTGCCGCCGGATGAAGTTCATAACTGTTAAATCGCAAATAGCCGTCGCTGCTGTTTTCAAAACGGTTGATGCAAGAGCGCAGCAAATTTAAAAAGACATTCAGGCTGAATGGCTTGTAAACAGTCATTTCCGGGTCAAAATCTGCGGAACTGTCGGCTTTTTCCAGTAAGAGTATCGGCGCTTTATGGTGCTCCTGGCGCAATTTACCCGCCAAAGGGCTTTTTTCATCCAAAATATAGACGTCAAAATTCCGGTTATCACCATCTTGCCGGTAAACGGAGAACTCCGGGGTGTATAAACTGATTTGGCCGGCGAGGTCATCGGCAAATCCCTGATTGTCAGAAAGCAGTAAAACGTCAGGCATAATCATATTCCCTAAAAATGGAGGCCGACACCGGCAACAACAGTGTATCCTTTGTTGTTCTCGGCAATTGTTCGGTCTGCGCCGCGGAAATTAACCTGTGCGCCGACAAGGTAAAGGTCAACATATTTGTTCAGCTGATATTGGTTAGAAAGAAGAATAATATCATCTTTGTTGCGGCTGTCCTTGGCCTCGCTGTGCAAATATGACAATGCGGTTTGAAACGGCCCGATTTCATACTTCAAACCAACATCCCAAGCCTGTCCTTCGCGGTAATTGTCAAACAAATCCGGCAGGCGAGGATTCAGGCTTTGCTGTGTAATTTTATAATCTCCGCCGTCAACATAAGTCTTGCGGTAGCTTGCACCCAGTGTCCAGCCACCCTTATAAAAGCTTAACCCGGCCGTAAATTCTTTGTCATCTTGGTTAAAAATACCATAACCCAAAGCGGCCGACATATCGGCAAACCCCAAATCCTGTTCACTGTAGAGCGAGAAAACATAAGCCGTATCATCGGCATATTTGGCAAACTTATTTACTAGTCCCCGCCGGTCATAGGTGTCGGGCGTAAAACTGACCCCGAAACTGGTGCGATAGATTTCCGGCGTGATATAACTGATTTTCGGCGCGACACCGTCAGTATTCATCGAGGTTGAATTTAGCGTCCGGTAGGCCGTTTCGTGCTTTGTCTTCACCCAGTTGGGATTCGCCATGAAATTGACAATGTCGGAATCATTCAGCCCGATTGCCCCGACGCGCGGCGCGCCAACCTGAAACTGATAGGCTACGTTGTAGGTTTCGCCAAGCATAATCCGGCCATACGGGCTGTCCATAATCCCGTAGACTTCCTGTCCCCAGTCGCCGTTATTAAAATTATCCTGCCGTTTGTTGATACCGGCGTTAAAATCGGCATATAACCCCAACTGGTAATCATCGGCAAATTCTTTTTCTATCCCAAGGTTAAGAGAGAAAATATTAACCCAATGGTCGCGGTGGTCATTATGCTTATACCGGCTGTCCGGCATATTATAGCTATAAAGGGAATCAACCCGTCCGCTGTAAACAAATTCGGCATCAGCTGCCTGCGTATGGACAGGCCATAACAAAGCCAAAGCGGATAAGGCAAAAAGTTTAAATTTCATTGGACTGGCCTCAAGGTTAAATCTGCGTTGAGTGTAAAACGGGTTTATGTTCTCGTCAATGCCTATTAAAATATTAGTTTATTTTTTAATTTCAACAACCACCGGCACATGGTCAGACGGACGTTGCTCCGCACGCATGAAGCGGCAGATTTTGGCGCTGACAATTCTGTCTGCAATATTAGGCGAAACCCAGATATGATCCAGCCGCCGCCCTTTGTCATTCGTTTGCCAATTAGGATTTCGATAGCTCCACCAGGAATATAATTTCTGCGGTTCGGGATAAAAATGGCGCAAAACATCTACAAAGTCCAGCGAGAGCTGCAATCTTGTCAGCCGTTCAATCTCAACCGGCGTGTGGGAAACGATTTTTAACATCTGCTTGTGATTCCAAACATCATGCTCTCGCGGAGCAACATTGAAATCGCCGCAGACAATCAGTTTCCGCTGGCCGTAATCATCTTTATGCTGTTCCCAATATTCGGCAATATCATCCATAAAGGTTAATTTATGTGCAAAAGAAAGATTGACTATCGGATCGGGAATGTCCCCGCCTGCCGGAATATAAATATTATTAATTTCCAAATCGTCAAAAATTTGCGCCGTAATGTGCCGAGCATCGCTTTTGCCGACCCAGTCCTTGCGGTCGACGGCGTTCAAGCGGGTTTTGGATAAAATCGCCACGCCGTTATAGCCGGGCATTCCGTACAGGGCGATATGCGGATACCCCATCGCCTCAATTTCCTCAAAAGGAAAATCTTCTTCTTTGGCTTTTACTTCCTGAATACAAATGATGTCAGGATTTTCACTCTCAATCAGTTTTTTCAGCAAATCTAAACGAATACGAATAGAGTTGACGTTCCAGCTCGCCAGCTTAAAAGTCGTGCCATCCATTTATCAGCGCCGCCCTTTGTTATAGCTTTTCGGTCCGGACTTGGCTTTTTTGAACTTAAACAGCGACTTGTCCAAATCAATGTCTTTTTGCGCGTTATATAAAGAAACCGTCACTTCCACGCTTTGCGGGTCAACAATGCTCCACTGCTTGAGTTCAAACGGATTGTTGTTAAAAGTTAAGGTAATCGGGCCAATGTCGCCTTTGTCTTTATATTGGATGGTGACAGTGGTAATGCCGGCATCATGATAGTAATTGCTGACTTTGAATTTTTTGCCGTCCAGCTTAACATCATTAGCCAAAATCAGGCTGGCCGGAATATCGTCATAATCAATATTGGTAACTTGGTCGAGCTCTTTGTCATAATAAACGATATAATCACCGTCGCCGATAATCTGAACATCCGCCGGCGGATTATATTCCATACGGATTTTATTGGGTTTGGCAATATAGAGCATTCCCTCTGCGGTATTGCCGTTGCTGGCGGTTTGCACAAAAGCCGCCTGCATGGTTTTAATGTTGTTCAGATAATCTTCAATCTGTTTCAGATTTTCTTTTTGCTGAGCCTTAAGCGGGGCGGCAGCCAATAAAATCAGAGCCAGAGCGGCAGTCCAAATTGATTTTTTCATCTTGCTATCCTTATGTATGACAATGAACCCTGATTAATATAATCTATAATTTCAAATAGTCTAATAAAAAATCTCCCTTACGCTATGGCAAGGGAGATTCGGTGCTATGAGGATTTAGAAAGAACTATTTGCTGCTTTCTTTCTTAGCAGAAGAAGATTTAGAAGAACGAGAGCTGGATGAATTAGAATTTCCAGAAGCTGATTTTGCATTTTTGCTGTTTCCACAAGCCATGGTATTTCTCCTTAAAATGTTAATTAAGTTGATTGTTGAGTTAATAATATTAAGACGGGTTAGAACGACTTCGAATCAGAAGATCCGCTGCACGGACAACCGCCTGAAAATGTTACTTCATCAATTTCCAGTTCTTCATCGTCATCCAAATTGTCTGACGATTTAGAATTGGATTGAGAAGCAGACATAGAGGATTTATCGCGTGAAGTTGAAGAATATGTCCCTGCGCCGGTAGGGGCAGCAGATTTCATATTTTCAGTTTCGTTTGTTTTATCCATAATTTATCTCCTTAATTTATGTCGCAGCGGGGTTTTCCCTGCTGCATTATCAAATTAATCTTCAAATGGATGGAAAACAGGGTTTATAGACTGTTTGCTATATCGGTTAATTTTCTTTGCCGCATTTCTTTTCTGATGAGCTTTTGCAGCCGTCTTGCGGTGCAGAGCGGTCATTATCCGGTTTTGTCTGTGTACGAGATGAGGTCTGAAGCATATCACATTCTCCTTATGTGTGTTGTTTACATCACATATGTAAGGAGAAATTATTGAAATTCAATGTAAATCAGCTGTTTCTGGCACGAAAGATGCCGCTTTCGTATCCCTGAATATCGGGATTTTCATCGGCCAGTTCCAGGCGTTTTAATGCCAAGGCGACATATTCTTTTTCCCGCTCAATGCTGATAAAGCGCCGGCCAAGCTTTTTAGCGGTAACCGCGGTAGTGCCGGAACCGCCAAACGGGTCAAACACCATATCTCCGGGATTGCTTGATGCCAAAATCAGCTTGGCAATTAGCTTTTCGGGCTTTTGCGTCGGGTGAGGGGTGTTTTCTGGCATAGACCAGAAAGGAATGGAAATATCTGTCCAAATGTTAGACGGCGCGGTCAGGCGGTATCTTTCATCATCATTCTGAACCCAGTCTTTCGGCAGTCCGGATTTATCTCTGTATGGGGCAATAACCCGCCGCTGAACTTTAACAGCATCCAAATTGAAAGTATAATTTTTGCTTAGGGTAAAAAACCAAATGTCTTCTAGGCAGTTTTTCCAGTTATTGGCCGCGCCTCGTCCTTTTTCGCGCTCCCATGAAATCCGGTTTTGCAATAAAAAATATTTTCCTGCAATTTCGGGAATGGCGATAGACGTTTTCCAGTCTGCGCAAATATAAACGCTGGCATTAGGTTTTAACAACCTGACGGTTTTGCTCAGCCATTCATCCAGCCAAAGCTTATAGGCATCCATGCCCATTTCTTTAAAAGTTGATTTGCCGAAGTTTTTGGTCAAATTATACGGGGGGTCGACAATCATTAAGTCAACCGCGCCGTCAGGCAAAAAATCCATCGCTTTCAGAGCATCTTGCCAGATAATGCTGTTTTCGATTTCCTGAAGAGCTGCGGCTCGTTTGAGGGTTAGCGCCTGCGCCGCATAACTTTTGGTTTGTGCGGGCGACAATTCCAGAGTTTTATTGCGCGGCGCTTTTGTCTTCATAGCTGCTTAATCTTCGCCGAATTTGCTGTTAATAAGCAGTGTCAAGGCATCCATTGCTTCTTTAGCTTGAGGGCCGGTGCAGGTAATGTCAATCGTCGTGCCTTTGGCTGCGGCCAGCATCATTAACCCCATGATGGAACAGCCGCTGACTTTTTGCCCGATTCTTTCCACGCTGACTTCTGCATCGAAATCTTCAATGGCTTTAACAAACGCAGCCGCGGCGCGGGCGTGCAGCCCTTTGCGATTTTGAATTTCCAGTGTGGCGGAATAAGAATTTTCAGTCATGGCGATTTACATTCCCAACAATTGTGAAGCGATATTGATATATTTTTTTCCGGCTTCCTGCGCGCCCTCAACCGCTTCTTTCAACGGTTTTTCTTTGCGCAAAGAGGCCAGTTTGATTAACATCGGCAGGTTAATCCCGGCAATGATTTCCACTTTGGCGCGGTCCATAATCGAAATGGCCAGATTAGATGGCGTACCGCCAAACATATCTGTCAAAACAATCGTGCCGTCACCGCTGTTGACGTGCTCTGCTTTACGCAGAATTTCTTCCCTGCGCATTTCCATATCGTCTTCCGGACCGATGCAAACGGCTTCTACTTGTTCTTGTTTGCCGACAACGTGTTGCATGGCTGAAACAAATTCTAATGCCAAATTGCCGTGAGTAACTAATACTAAACCAATCATTCTATTATCCCGTTTGTTTATTTCTTGTCGCCGCAAGACCAGATTTTGACAGCGCCGAAAGAATTGATAACATCTTCGCGGCTCTTGGCTTTTACTAATTCGTCCGCCCGGGTTTGTCTGCCTCTGAAGACGATTTCTTCTACATTTTCGACAGGAACGCCATAGGTTCGTTCTACCATTTTGCCCTGTAATTCGACAATCATCACAAACTCAGCTTCAGCCAACGGGCCTTTGGTTTCATCGTCAATATTATCCAGCTTAACAGCCAAGCGATCATCACGTTTTAGCAAAGCCGTTTTTTTGCCGTCAAATTCCAAAACCGGATTGACAGGAGCTCCTTCTCTCGCATCAATAAAAATAGCCAGTTCACCGAATTTATTTTCAATGATTTCATAAAAATCCTGCTTTTCTATCAGCGTATAATATTGATTTTCCATATTCTTTTTCCTGTTTAAAACCGACCTGATGCAAAAGCCTCCCGGCGGTGGTTGAAATATCTGTGACAAACATATTATTACAATAACCGCAAACTGTCAATTTTGAGTTAATGACGGATAAATTTCTTGACTTTCAACTAAAACTTTTGTATGAGTCAAATGCCACTTGCTATAAGTGTGCCTGTAAGCCGCTGGGTTTTCCCGGCGGCTTTTTTGTTATATTTAATTTTCAAAGAAAGGGTAAATAAAATGTTATCGTTAAAAGATGTCATTGATAACAACAATGGCAAAGAGGAAGATGTTTTAAAATTAAAACAAAATTTGCAGCAACTCGGTTATTATAAAACACCAAAATACGGAATGACCGGCTATACGGATGATGAAACTTTTGAGGGTATAAAAAAGTTTCAAAAAGATAATAATCTGACTGTCGATGGGGTTCTTAAACCGGGAGGAGAAACTGAAAGCAAATTAAACGAGCATCTCAACAATCAGGAAAAGCGTATGGTATCTCCTAAAGGGTTTTTGACAGAAACGCCTCAATCATCTCAAAATCGTCTGCGAGAAACGACAAAAGATGATACATGGGGAAAGCTGCCGGATAATAGTTTGAAGAAACCATTGTTTGATAGGAAAGATTCATCGTCCCGGCAAAATATTTCTTCCGTATCACCGGAACGCGACAAATTAAACAATCTGATGCAAAAAAATAGTGAGTCAATTCGCAAACATGAAAGTTGTATTTCTCATCCTTATATTGATACAACAGGGAATATTACTGTGGGTTGTGGTGTTAATGTAAACAAATGGGAGAATTTCAGTAAACAACCATGGAATAGAAAATCTGATAAAAAAGCAATAAAAGAAGGATATGATTCGCTTGTGAATCTGAAATCGAAAATGTCTGTTACCAACGGCGGCACAGGATACAACGTAAAAGCATCATACTATAAAGATAAAACAAATTTGCGTTTGAATGATATGCACGGTGTGTATATGAATAAAGCCCGGGAGATTATGGAGCCGCATATTCAGTATCTGAATGCCCGGGGGATAGATTTCTTTTCCCTTCCGGAGGAGGTGCAAAATGCCCATTTTGATATGGTCTATAATCTTGGTCCGTCTAATTTTAGAAAAGAAAATTGGAAAGAATATTATAAAGCTTTAGAATACCGCAAATATGATGAAATGGCGATACAGAGCCATCGGAGCGGTATTGATCCCAAACGCAACCAATATGTCCATGACTTACTGATGAAAGCTCATAATAATCGAAAGTAGAATAATAGTTGACTTGATTATTATTAGGTATATTATTATGCAATATAAAATATGGGAGGGCAAAATGAAAAAATATCTTTGGGCTGTTGCTATAATACTATTAAGCGGAACATCGGCTTGGGCGGATGCTCATATGAATTTTGCCAAGATAGCCTGTTTTCCTGAGTTGAGTGTTTTATCCATTGAGCAAGATGTTTTTTGGGGGCAACAAGCAACCAAATTTTCAGAAGCGCACCCTGAGAAAATGATGAAAGAATATGGTTTCTATGATATTAATGCTATTTTAGAAACTGATTATCCCGGAAATATCACCGGTTATCATCCCAAAGAAGCTGAATGTCAGCTAGGTGAAGATAAATATCATATCACATTGTTGCCGCATACGACATTATGTCGACGTATTGAAGAATATTATTCGCTCAATGAAGCACCCTTTCGAATCACTATTACGAAAAATGGCCGTCTGCTAACGGACGAATTATTGTTTGCCTGGGGAGAGAAAGGAACAAAAATTAAAAAGATATATATTATCAACGGTGGATATAATCCCCTCATGAACATAGATACTTATCCTGAAAAGTACAGTAAATATTACTTTTTTGAAGAAGATAATTTTGTTCCGGTTACAACCGAAAACTTTTATGACCGGAAAAGGGAAATACAAGACGGACACGCTGTGGATGAACCCGCCGTTCCTTTCTGTTATGATGATTTAGACTAAGAAACTGGAAAAATGAAAAAATATCTTTGGGCTGTTGCCATAATACTGTTAAGCGGGACATCGGCTTGGGCGGATGCCCATATTAATTTTGCCAAGATAGCCTGTTTTCCCGAGTTGAATGTTTTATCCATTGAGCAAGATGTTTTTTGGGGGCAGCAAGCGACCAATTTTTCTGAAGCGCACCCTGAGAAAATGATGAAAGAATATGGTTTCTATGATATTAATGCTATTTTAGAAACTGATTATCCCGGAAATATCATCGGCTATCGTCCCAAAGAAGCAGAATGTCAGCTGGGGGAAGATAAATATCATATCACATTGTTGCCGCATACGACGTCATGTCGTCGTATTGAAGAATATTTTTCGCTCAATGAAGCGCCCTTTCGAATCACGATTACTAAAAATGGCCGTCTGTTAACGGACAAGTTATTGTTTGCCTGGGGAGAGAAGGGAACAAAAATTAAAAGGATATATATTGTCGGCGGTGAATATTATCCCTCCATGCACATAGATACTGATCCTGAAAAGTACAGTAAATTTTACTTTATTGAAAAAGATAATTTTGTTACGGTTACAACCGAAAACTTTTATGACCGGAAAAAGGAAATACAAGACGGACACGCTGTGAATGAACCCGCCGTTCCTTTCTGTTATGATGATTTAGACTAAGAAACTGGAAAAAGCTCTTATTTTTCCGTAACCGTATTGTTCCGGACTTCCCAGAATTGTGCTTCCGGACGCAGCGAATTAAACAATGCCGGGTCCGTTGACGTAATCCAGGCTTGAACTTTCAAATCTTTGATTTTTGCCAGTAATGCTTCTCTTTTGATATCGTCCAGATGAGCCACGACTTCATCCAGCAGCAGCACCGGAGCAAAGCCTTTATCCAATGTTTGACACTTGGTTTGAGCTAAGATGATGCTGATAAGCAGCGACTTTTGTTCCCCGGTAGAGCAAAGCTCAGCCGGCATCCGTTTCTTTTTATAGTAAACTTTAAAATCAGTGCGGTTTACACCGTCAATATTGTCGTTATACAACACATTGCGCCGCTGGCTTTTTAATTTAGCCGCATAGGCTTCTTCAACATCCAGCGCCGGCATATTGTCCAACATCTTTTCCACTGTGCCATCCAGTTCCAGAGTAACATTCGGAAAGACATCATCCGGTTCATGCTCAATAAAGGTGTTCAGTTTGGCAATTTGCTCACGCCGTGCTGCGGCAATAGCGACGCCGAGTCCGGCCATTTCTTCTTCTAAAGATGACAGCCAGAAGTTATCTGTCTGCCCGCTTTTCAGCAGCTGATACCACTGCTTATACAGATGTTCAAAATTAGATGTACGTTTTGCGTGTTCAACATCAAACGCATATACCAAACGGTCAAGAAAACTGCGCCTTGGTTGTGAGCCGCCTCTAAACAGGCGATCCATTTGCGGTGTCAGCCAAATGGCAGAAATATATTTGCCTAAATCGCCTTGCGAATTGGTTTTGATACCATCAATTTTAACGATTCGCCGGTCAAAACTACGGCTTTCGTCTTCAGTTTCTCTCGCTGATTTTTCAACCGCCGTGCCGATTTCTATTTCATCGTCATTGTTGCAAACCGTTGCGGATACCGCCCAGCAGGTGTTGCTGATTCCAGACGGCGTATAATTATTGTCAACCAAACAAGGCGTAAAGCGCTTAATGTCGGAAAGCTTTGCGCTGCGCATTCCGCGTCCCGGAGTCAAAAATGAAATCGCCTCTAAAATATTCGTCTTGCCTGAGCCGTTTTCCCCGGTAATAACAATCGGCGCTAAATTAGCATTTAATCTTAAATGCGCATAGTTCCTGAAATCAGTTAAAGTCAGGCGAGTAACGCCTGACTTTATGCTGTTGTTTATGCTTAATATTTCAGCAGTGTTATCCAATTTACACTCTCATCGGCATCAAAACATAGATGGCGCTGGAATCAGACGTATCATGAATAACTGACGGAGAAGAGCCGTCCGCAAAGCTGATACGAACGCTGTCGCCTTTAACTTCAGCCAAAATATCCAGCAAGTAACGGAAGTTATAGCCGATTTCCAAAGCGTCGCTCTCGTATTTAGCTTCAACTTCTTCTTGAGCGCTGCCCAAATCCGGGCTGGACGTTGTAATGGTAACATGGTTTTTCGCGGTCAGCATTTTAATCGCGCGGGTTCTTTCCGCCACAACAGAAACACGGTCAACCGCAGACGCCAGTTCTTTAACGCCCAGTTCCAAAACCTTGTCATTATCTGTCGGAATAACCCGTTCGTAATCCGGATAAGTTCCGTCAATCAGTTTGGAAGTCAGGGTAATATCTTCCATTGTGAAACGGATTTTGTTTTCAGACATTGCGATTGTAATGTCATCAGCGCCGGTATCATCCAGCAATTTGCGGATTTCGCCAACCGTCTTGCGCGGAATAATAACACCGACCATATTTTCAGCGCCTTTCGGCAACGGAGATTCAACACAGGCCAAACGGTGTCCGTCTGTTGCAACAACACGCAGCACTTTTGCTTCGCCTTCATTCTTGGCGTGCATATAAACACCGTTCAAATAATAACGGGTTTCTTCAGTCGAAACCGCAAATTTAGTGCGGTCAATAACGTCTTTCAGTTCTTCTCTGGCCATAACAAAATTTGTCGGCAGCTTGTCGCCGGAAATAACCGGAAAGTCCTCAACGCCAATGCAGGACAGAGAGAATTTAGATTTGCCGGAAGCAATCGTCAGCTGGCCTTTATCGTCAGGGAAAGTCAGTTCGACATCCGAACCGTCAGACAATTTGCGAACAATGTCATATAACATATGAGCCGGAGCCGTTGTCGCACCGGTTTCAATCGTCTTCGCGTCGACGATTTCGGTAATTTCCGTATCCATATCGGTTGCTTTAAAGCTGATGCCGTCTTCCATCGCTTCGATTCGCACGTTGGAAAGAACCGGAATTGTATTGCGTTTTTCCACGATGCTTTGGACGTGGCTTAAAGATTTAAGCAGATTTGCGCGTTCGATAGTAAATTTCATTTTCTTCACCAAAATTTCAGTTTCTATTACCGCAATTTTAGCACATTGCTTTAAAATCATAACTAAAATCACTGCTTATCAACAGCTTTTTGCGGGCGATTCTCTCCAAACAAAAACCCCGCGGAACAGCGGGGTTTGTTTTCCTGAAAGCGGATATTTAACTTTCCAGAATGCGTCTTAAAGCATCAACATTTTCAGCCAAAGAAGCATCTTCCAGAATT
Source organism: uncultured Alphaproteobacteria bacterium (assembly GCA_910577205.1). Taxonomy (GTDB): domain Bacteria; phylum Pseudomonadota; class Alphaproteobacteria; order RF32; family CAG-239; genus Scatocola. The sequence continues at coordinate 130,650 of CAJTMA010000001.1, read as the reverse complement.
AACTCTTCAACCTTGCGGACAGCGTGCATAACCGTTGTGTGGTCGCGGTCAAACTTGCGTCCGATTTCCGGCAGAGAACGGGAAGTTAATTGCTTAGCCAGATACATGGCAATCTGACGCGGGCGGGCAACCGTGCGAGCCCGGCGGGAAGATTGCATTTCTTTAACGGAGATGTTGAAATGCTCAGCTACTTTTTTCTGGATTTCATCAATTGTTGTGCGCTTGTCAAAAGAACGCAGCATATCTTTCAAAACATCCTGAGTCATGTCCAGCGTAATTTCTTTGTCGGACAACAACTGGGAGTGGGCAACAACCCGGCGCAAAGCGCCTTCCAGTTCGCGGATGTTTGATGTAATTTTCTGAGCCAGAAATTCAGCAACTTTCTGCGGCAGTTCAATACCCAGCTGGCGGGCTTTGTTTTCCAAAATGCCTATTCTCAAATCAAAGTCAGTGGGGTGAATGTCAGCAACCAAGCCGCAGCCCAAACGAGATTTTAAGCGGGCTTCAATGCCTTCCAAATCTGCCGGAGATTTATCGGCGGAAATGATAATCTGACGCCCTTCTTCAATCAAAGAATTAAAGGTGTAGAAAAATTCTTCCTGTGTCGTGTCTTTGCCGCCCATGAACTGAACGTCATCAACCATCAAAACGTCAACTGAACGGAACTGTTCCTTAAACGCAGTGGTGTCTTTATAACGCAAAGCGCGGACAAACTTATACATGAACTTCTCTGCAGAGAGATAAACAATATTGCGGGTCGGGTCTTGTTGTTTAATGTGCCAGGCAATAGCGTGCATCAAGTGGGTTTTGCCCAGGCCGACGCCGGAATACAAAAACAGGGGATTAAACGAAACATTGCGGGATTCGGCAACTTTGCGCGCTGCGGCATAAGCAAATTCATTGGTTTTGCCGACAACGAAATTGTCAAAAGTATATTGCGGATTCAAAGGAACAGACAAAGACTGTTGAGAGTCGCTTCCGGCCTGAAAATCATTGTTGTTGGCCAAAACCGAATTCAGTCCGCTTTGATAAATGTTTGACGGTGACGGGCTGGAAGAAATCTTTTTCAGCAAAGAGCGGCAAGAAGGCGTATAAAGCCCTTTGGTTTCTTCCTGAACCGCCTGAACGATAAAATTAACGCTCTTGATTTCAGGGTTTTTCTTTTCCCAGATTTTGTGAATCCGGTCAGAGTAATGGGTGATGACCCAATTGCGCATAAAACGGGTCGGTACGCAAATATTCATAACGCCGTTGGCAAAAGAGCCCGGTGTCAAAGGCTTCAACCAGCTGTCAAAAGCGGTGTCGCCTACTTCAGTTTTTAATTGGCTGCAAATCTGTCCCCATTGATCTTGAACAGAACTGTTGATTGTTGTTGCTTCTTCAGCCATTTTATCTCCCCATCTAAAATTATGTTTCAAACTAATAGATTCTGAACTTCCCGGCTGCTTTCCCCAAAGCATTTATGCCGCCTTGCTCAAAATCAAATTTTAATTGTTGCTTTCTTTCGACCCTTTAATGTTGCTGCCTTCCTGTTCGGTGTCCGTGAGTTTGTTCTGCTTGCCAATAATCAAAACATCATCACCTGACTCTGAGCCGCTCCCCTCTGCCTTTAAGGTAAATACTCCTGCCAGCTAATGGCCTGATTTTACCTGACTTGGAAAAGCATCTCACAGTCTTTCGGTAAATTTCCTCCCCTGCCAATGGTTTGGTGCTTTACCGGACTTTGATTAACTTCTCTCTGCCTTTAAGGTAAATACTCCTGCCAGCTAATGGCCTGATTTTACCTGACTTGGAAAAGCATCTCACAGTCTTTCGGTAAATTTCCTCCCCTGCCAATGGTTTGGTGCTTTACCGGACTTTGATTAACTTCTCTCTGCCTTTAAGGTAAATACTCCCATTTAATAATGGCCTGTTTTTTTACCCGGCTTTGAAGCGCTTCAGCGTTATCAAAGGTTCTTTAGAAAACCTTCTTCGTTAAGAACAACGGAGAAAGTCAAATCGAAAACTTCAAATTAAAATTTACGAGGTACTTCTCTAAAGTGATTTGGATACTATCCTCCCCAAAAAATAATTACAACAGAACATTTAACGAACATTGCAATTAATTTTCTTGACAGGGCATTTCTGTAGAGTCGCTTAGATTCTGCCGTTTTAGGCATAAAAAAACACAAACCAAATCTCCCTTTCAAGATAAAAAGGACAATAGGTTTGTGTTTACGAAATCACTGAAAAAGTGAGATTACAATGCTTTAATTTTTTTAGACAGACGAGAAACTGTACGAGAAGCATTATGTTTTTCGATGACGCCTTTCTGAGCGGCGCGCATCAGTTCGGATTCAGCAACAGCGAAAGCGGCTTTAGCAGCTTCTTTATTGTTTTCCAAAACAGCAGCAAGAACTTTCTTTACAAAAGTACGAACGCGGCTTCTGCGAGCACCGTTAATAACGGCTCTCTTATTGTTTCTGTTAATTCTGGTTTTTGCCGATTTATGATTGGCCATTTTTCTATATCCTGTATTTGAATAGTTAAACGATATTTAATTTCTGATATGCTTTATAAACTCTATGAGCTGCTTAAGTCAATAAAAATTTTCGCAATCGGATGCGATTTTCGGCTTTTTTTAAGCCTTTAGGCGTGCTTTGCGATAAAATCGGACAACGCTTTGCGAAAGGCATCGCTGTTTAAGCACATCCGGCTGCTCTGTTTTTCTAAAGCGAGTCCCGTTTCCAAAGGCGTATTGGCAGCAGCTTGTTTGATTGCCTGCTTGGCTGTGCTGACAGCCAGCTCGGCTTGGGCAGCAATCCTTGCGGCAACTTTATAGCTTTCTTCATATAAATCGGTTAGCGGAATAATGCGGCTGACGAGTCCCGCTTTCTCGGCCTCTTCGGCATTCATGGCTCTGCCGCTTAAAATGATTTCCATGGCTTTGGCTTTGCCGACGGCTTTTGTCAGCATTTGGGTTGCGCCAAAACACGGAACGGCTGCCAAACTGAGCTCCGGCTGTCCGAACTTGGCGTTGTCTGCCGCCAGAATAATGTCACAAGCCAAAGCAATTTCACAGCCTGCGCCGAGAGCAAATCCGGCCACAGCCGCGATTAACGGTTTACGCGTTGCGGCAAAACTTTCCATATATTTATGCATTTTCAGCAGTTCGGTATCATGGCTGTTGACCTTTTCAATCAGGTCTTTGACATCGATTCCTGCGGCAAAAGCCTTGTCGCTTCCGCGGATAATAATAGCTTTCACTCTGTTGTCTTCGTCAAAAGCTTTTGTCTGGCTGGTTAATTCGCGCAACAGTTCTTCGCTGACGGCATTCAGAGCTTTAGGTCGGTTGAGGGTAATAATGCCAACGTTTCCTTTTATTTCACTGATAACGGTGTTAAGTTCCATGTCTGTCCTCTACATTTTGCTTTTGACGGTAATTCTGACTTCCAGCGGCAAAGCCGTTTCTTTGACAATTTCAATCATCTCGCTGTCGCGGTAAAATATCAGAGTGTTTCCGCGTTTGCCCTGATAAGTCCAGCCCAGCTGGGGCAGCGTTTTGGTATAAAAGCTCTCTACAGCTTTGAAGCCCACCCGCGTGCTGGTTAAATAGGCTTCGACAAAGCGCGATTCTTCATTGCCAAAACTAATGGTATCTTTTTGAATCTGCGTCATCCCTTTCATCAGCGGTACATCTTCGAGTCCGTCAATAAAAGTTGTCGCCGCGGCACTGCCGCAGAAGCCGAACAAGCTTAATCCTGTAAGAATAATGGTTTTATATAATAAATGTTTCATGGTGCTTCACTTTTGTTTGGTGGGACAATAAAAAGTTGACCTTCCGGCCTGCGTTATTTTGCGGATTCCGCCGCCGGATTCGGGGGAGCAGGTGCATCCCGGGCAACGCTGTCCGGTTTTGTTATAGACGCAGTGCTCATTTTGAAAATAGCCCAGACTGCCGTCAGGCTTGCGATAATCGCGCAGGGTAGAGCCTCCGGCTTGAATGGCTTTTTCCAACACCTTGCGGATTTCTGTCACCAGCAGGTTATATTCGGAGTCTGTCAGGGCATTAGCTTCCCTTGTTGGCAAAATGCCTGCGCCGAATAAAGCTTCCGAGGCATAAATATTTCCGATTCCGCTGATAACCTTCTGGTCAAGCAGAGCTATTTTTATGGGAATTGTTTTGCTTTTAAGCTTATCTCGCAGATAAGCGCCGTCCAAAGCATCGTCAAACGGATCGATTCCCGTATGGTCCAATAAGGGATTTTGACAAACTTCGGCAGTCGGGCAGTAAATCAGCAAACCGAAGCGCCGCGCGTCATTATAGGTAAGCGTCCCGTTGCTGGTTTCAATAATCACATGGTCATGCTTGTCCAAAACATCGGGGCGCAAATCGCTGATTTTGACCCGGCCGCTCATGCCGAGATGCCAGATAAGGCTTAGCCCGTTATTTAAGCCTATCACAATGTATTTGGCGATTCTTTGATATGAGATAATTTGTGCGCCGGTAATCTTTTCGGCAAAATCATGCGGAATAATTTGCCGAAAGCGATTGTTGTTTACGCTGACATTGATTATATTAGCGTAGCCTATTCCTTTTTGAATGGCGTTTTTGATGGTTTCGACTTCAGGTAATTCCGGCATTCCGACCTCAATAATCATTATCCGCGGCCGGTAAAGCCGCGTTCATGTCAGGCATTATAAATGATAAATGAATTTTTACAATTCTTAAAAAAACAAAAGTTAGCAAATCGGTTTGCCCGGGCAGATATGCTGTTTTTGCTGCGTCCCTTGAGCACTTTTCAAAGTGTGCTGCCGCTGGCCGGTTTGTTTCGCCGCCCGTCATCGCTTTCGCCAAGTGCGCGAACCAAAGAATTTCTGGCAAAGAATCAACAGTCGCTTCCGGCGGTTTTGGCTGTGCCTCTGGCTTTGAACTACGGGATTCGCCCCTTACCGCGCCAACCGCAACCCCTTACCGGAACACTCGTCTTTAAGCAGGCGTTGCCCTCGTCCGGACGCGCAGAACACAAAAGCCTTCTGGCAGAGCTGGCTGAGAAAGACTGGCCGCAGTTGCCGGCAGAAAATCTGCTTAAAATTTTGGATATGAACTTGGATATGCGCCTGTTTGCCGCAGAATTGGAACGCTTAGGGGTAGAAAATGCCGGAAATAACGGATATGCGGCAATAGAAATTGATTGGCAGCAAACTTCTCAGCAGGAACTGGTTCTCGGTTTTCCCGAAACAATGACATATGCTTCTGAGCTTCCGCCGGAGGCACAGCATAATCTGGCCGATTCCTTTTTCAGGATGTTTTTTTTGAAATCCTTACTGGTTGCTGACTGGCCGGCTATTGCTTATAATTCGCGCGGGCAAATTGCCTGGCTGGATTTTTCGCAGCTTCTTCCTGCCGACAAAACGCAGCATTCTTTCGCTTTGGCATATCTGCAAGGGAAAGCTTTGCCGCAAACGCCGTCGGAGCATAGTGTGAAACGCGCCCTAAACCTGCTGGAAATTTATTGTCCGGATGTTGCTTTGCCGGCCATGGCTGAAAAAATAGGTTGTTGCCCTCTGGCTGATTTTCAGACGGCAGATAATAATTGGGCGGCGCAAACGCTCAAAGGCTTTAAGTCCATGGGGTTGGCGGGCGGTGTGAGCGAACCCTACGCCGTTTCTAATCCTGAAGATGTTGCCTATCTGTTGGATTCGCGGCGTCATCTGCGCGATTCCCGGTTTAAAAAGTCATCATTTTATTATTGGGCGCCGCTGCTGCTGGCTGCTTTTGCTTTGTATAGATTCTTTTGATAAAAAACCGATTTTAAGAGGTTGCCATTCCGGCTGCAATGCGCTAATAATGTAATCCGGCATTAGCAAATGAGTAAATTTTATGCAGAAAATCAAACGTACGCGAAAATACTTTGCGCCCCAAACCGAGGATAAAGAACGCAAATGTGACCATCCGGGCTGTGATAAAGCCGGAGAGTACCGCGCACCCAAAGACCGCCGGCTGAAAGAATATTACTGGTTCTGTTTGGATCATGTTCAGGAATATAATGCCCGCTGGAACTATTATGCCGGAGAGATTCCTGACGAAGATGAAGGCCCGAAAGCTAAAATGCACTTCAAAGGCTTCCGCTCTAAAGTCCGTTATAAACATGGCTACAGCTTCAAAGACGATTTTGGTTTCTTTGGCGATTACGGAATTGGCGGCGGCTCAGCCGATGAAAGCCTGATGTATAGTGCCGAGGAACGCCGCTGTTTAGAAATTATGGAGCTGAAAATTTCTGAAGTCAGCCTTGAAAGCTTAAAGCGCCAATATAAAAAATTAGCAAAAAAATATCACCCGGATACCAATCAGGGCGATAAAAATGCCGAAGAAAAATTTAAACAGCTGACTAATGCCTACAGCCTGCTGCTGGCAAAGTTGTCCTGAAAAAGATAAAGAAAACCCCGCGGTGAAGCGGGGTTCTTTTTTTACTTTCCTAAGCAGCCATGAGTTTCCTTGGCATAATGAACATAACATTTGTAGTAATGTTCCAAACCTTTCTGAACTGCATGATTGACAGTCCCTTTAGGATATTGGCCGTTTTTGTTCGGTTTTCCTGCTGGCAATCCGGTCAGAATTTCAATGCCGTCGTCAACGGAATCAACCGCCCAAATATGGAAACGTCCTTCGTCAACGGCTTGCAGAACATCTTCGCGCAGCATCAGCGAATTAACGTTGGTGCGCGGAATAATCACCCCCTGGTCGCCGGTTAAGCCGCGATGGTTACAAACATCAAAGAAGCCTTCAATTTTTTCGTTTGCCCCGCCAATCGGCTGGATTTCGCCAAATTGGTTAATCGACCCCGTAACCGCAATATTCTGCTTAATCGGAATATTAGAAATAGCCGACAACAGGCAGTAATACTCTGTTGATGACGCGCTGTCGCCGTCAACGCCGCCGTAAGACTGCTCAAAAACAATTGAGGCGGAGAGGGACAACGGCGCTTCTTTGGCAAAACGGTTGGCGATTAAAGACGACAGGATAAGCACGCCTTTGGTATGTATTGGGCCGCTCATCTGAATTTCGCGTTCAATATCAATAAACTCGCCTTTGCCCATACGAACCTGCGTGGTGATGCGCGATGGTTTGCCGAATGAGTTTCTGGAGAAGTTATAAACCACCAAGCCGTTAATCTGGCCGACCTTAGAACCTTCAACGTCAATCAGAATAGTGCCTTTGTCAATTTGTTCCAGCATTGCCTGCTTAATGCGGTCGCTGCGGTAAATCTGTTCGGAAATCGCCTGCTCAATATGGTTTTTGCCAATCTGGTTAGCTTTGGATTTGCGTGCCCAGAAATCGGCTTCGCGCAGCAAATCGCCGATAGAGGCAATATGTGCCGTCAGTTTTTCGGAGTCTTCAGCCAGGCGGGAAGAATATTCAATCACTTTAGCCACAGCCTGCTTGTTAAGCGAACGGATTTTCTTTTTCTTAGACAATGAACCGATAAGTTTGGCGTATTCCAACTCGTTTTCATATGTCCTGTCCATCAAAACGCCAAAATCAGCTTCTACTTTAAAGTAATCTCTAAAATCAGGGTCGCGCTCTGCTAAAATTTCATAAAGCTCCTCATCACCCGTCAAAATTACTTTGACATCCAGCGGAATTGGGCAAGGGTCAAGCGAGATTGTGGTGAAGCAGGTTTCATCGCTCGGGGTTTCAATTTTAACGGTTTTGGAGGCCAAAGCGCGTTTGAGAGAGTCCCAGGAATAAGGTTGCAACAACAATTTGCGGGCATCCATCAGCAGGAAGCCGCCGTTAGCCCGATGCAAAGCACCGGCTTTGATAAGCGTAAAGTCCGTTACCAAAGCACCGTATTGTTGGATTCGTTCGACACGTCCGACCAAATTAGCCTGCGTCGGGTGGTCAAGCAGAATAATCGGCGCGCCGCTGTCTTTTTCGTTTTTAACGATAACATTGACTTTCAGCTTCGAAAATTTGTCGTCATCCGTTTTATTCATCCGGCTCAGCAAAGCAGACAACGGATCGCCGTCTTCTCCGGCAGCGGGCTGTTCCTGTGCCGGCAAAAAGTCGTCCAGATTATCAACGATATGCTTTTGGATGTTTTTCAAAAAGTCGACAGCGCCTTTGTGGCCTTTATGCTTATGGCGCAACTCGTCAATCGGGTTTTTGACCGCAGCTTTAATAAATTTCTCGCGCAGCTGTTGGCTTTCTTTACGTTGCTTATCTTCCCAGTTAGGTAAATCCTGCGCCGTATTCTCGATTTCTTCCTGCATATAATTCAGGTCTTCAATCAGAGATTTCTTTTCTTCCTCAGGCAGCTCATCAAAAGCATCCGGGCTCAAAACTTCGCCGTTTTTCACCGGAGCGACGACCAGTCCCACCGGCATATGCAGCAGGGATACGCTTTTCCCTTTGGCTTTCTTTTGCAGGATTCGGATATATTCTTCTTTTTTCTGCTTATATTTTTCTTTGATAATGCTTTCCGCGGCTTTATATTCATCGCTTTCCAGAATTGCGCCGATAGAGGTGCTCAATTCTTCGATAAGCTTGTCAATGTCTTTGGCAAACTCAGCGGCTTCTCCGGCAGGAAAATTAATGGCCAGCGGCTTGTATGGTTCTTCAAAATTGTAGACATAAGCCCAATCGTCAGGCGTTTTGCGGTTTTTGGCTTCCTTGGCCAAAATACGTTTAACCAAACTGGTCTTGCCTGTGCCTTCCGGCCCGAGGCAAAACAGGTTATAGCCTTTTGACTTGATGTTGATGCCTAGTTCAACAGCGCTGATAGCCCGGTCTTGTCCGAGTGCTGACAGGCGTTCTTCAAGATCTGCGGTGCTGGTGAAATCAAATTGCTTGGGGTCACAAACCCGGTAAAGGTCTTCTCTTTTTAATTTGGAGATGCTCATCTTGAAAAAATCCCTATACATGTAAAATTATAATGTTATGGTTAATGATAATGATGAAAAACTAATTTAGCGTAAAGATTTTATGAATAACCTGCAATATATCATATTTTTTTCATTTTTCACGGCAGCGGGGGTATATTTTTGGTCTTTCCTGCGCCGTTTGAAACAAGATTATGTCAGCAAAGTGCTTAGCCGTTCTTTGCTGGAAAATTTGTCAGGAAAAGGGGCGGAAATCTTTTTTTGTGAACCGGTAATCCGCCAAACAGCAAGCTTGCTGGGTAAAAAGAAAACAACCGAAAAGGCTTTTCATAATTTGTTGCGCGGCCGGCCGAAATCTGCGGAAAAATATCTTTTGGCTCACGGCCGGGAGTTGGATGCCCTGATATTATCGGCGCATTTTGCGCCCGAAAAAGCCGCCTCCCGCTTAGAAAAATATATAAAAAAACACCCGGACAGCCAGCAAGCACTATGCGCTCTGGCGGAACTGTATTTTTTGAACGGGCAAAAAGATGCCGGGCGCAGAGTTCTGGATTGTATCCGCCTTCCCAAAGCGCCGCTCTATGTTAAGGGGGCTTACTGGTATTGGCAAACGGGATTCTATTTGAAAGAGGGAGATATGCAAAGCGCTTCCCAAGCCTGTTCGCAAGCGGCAAAATATTTTATTAAGGGGCGTTATTTTTATGCTGCCGCCCGGGCATATTTGTTAATGGGCACAATATACCGCGTCTGTTTTGTTGATGATGTGGCCTCTTTTATGTTTCGAGGCGCATTGGATTTATTCCGGCAGCTGAAATACATTCCCGGACAGGCAGCGGCCTATGGAAGCTTGGGGATGTTGAATGCCGCTTCCGAACATTTTGATGAAGCAGAAGCTTACTTCAGGCAGGCTGAAGAATTATTTTCCGGAGAAAATATGCCCGGCGGCCAGGCCGAAATTATTAACCAGCTGGGGTTGCTGAATATTTTGCGCGGTGATTATGCCGCAGCGCAAAAACACCTGAAAGCTGCGCGCGCCAAACATAAAGAAAATGCCTGCTGGCCTGGTTTGGCATTTAATGCCGAACTGTTCAGCTATTGGGCGGCTGCCGTCAATGATGATAAGGCCTGTCTGCGTTATGCCCGCAAAGCCGAGAAGCTTTATAGTGAAACCGGCAACGAAACCGCATATCTTGAAAGCCTTTATCTTCAGGCCGAGGCTTTGTTTCGTCAGCAGCAGGATGAAAAGGCCGAAGAAATCTTGCGCCGGATTATCAGCTATGCCGGCACACATACAACGGCTTTTCATGTTGCTAATGCTTATAGTCTGTTAGGCTTGAGTTTTATGCGCCGCGGTGAATTATCCCGGGCTAAAGGCTTGTTTCAGCAGTCCTTGGAGCAGGAACAAAAAAATGACCGCTGGATAGGGCAGGTTTGCGATTACGCCAATATCGGACTGCTGGAATTGCGCAGCGGTAAAAACGAACAGGCGCAAACCCACTTGCAGGCAGCTTATGAATTGGCACAGGCTTTGGGCGATACGGACTTGGCCGAAAAGATAAAAGTTAATCTGGATAAATTAAAAAGTTAAATTAATCAGCAAAGGATAAAGATTGTTGTCATTCTTAGGCAAAAACTGCACATTGCTGACACCAAAATTCTTATAAGCCAGCAAATTAAAGCTCGGAATACTGAACGGATTAAAGCGGTATTTGCCGTTGCTTAAAATGACATGGTTTTTCACTTCCAAACCTGTTTTGTTCAGAAACTTCTGAAAAGTCTTAGACCAGGCTGGAATGCCAAAATCGCCGACAATAACCACCGGATTATCCTGAGCGATGACAAATTCTCCCAAATTATGATAAACAGTGCCTTCCTGTTCATGTGTTAAGCCTGAGAAATCAATATTAACCAAGACCATTGGCTGATTTTCGGCAATAAACATCATATAAGAGCCGGAATATTGCGGCGAAAATAAAATTCGGCCGGATTTTAAGGGCAGATATTTGCTGATAATAAAGCTTTGCTGCAGCTCGTTATCATCATTATACAGATAATATCCCGGATACTTGTCAATGTTTGAGAACGGCGCGCGGCTGTGATTTAAGGAAATAACGTCAACGCCTTCAGCCTGAGCTTGCGCCATAAGCGTGTCAGCATTTTGGGTTTGGTTCTGATACAAAATGCTGACTTGCCGCGTTCCGCCGCCGTGGCTGCTGTTAAACAGGTTGGCGCTGGAAGCAATCAACATATAATTGACGACAATTAATAAGGCGGCAAAAGTGCCTTGAATAAAAAAGCGGCTGATTAAGGCATACATAAACACAACCAGCAAATAAAGATAAATCTGAAACTGCCATTGGTTAACAAACGCGCTGAAAGTTGAGCTTCTGTCAAACAATGCCAAAAAAGACGTCACACTGATAAGACCCAGTGAAAAGTTAAGGATAAAGTTAATGCGCTCGTGCTTTTTTTTCTGACTGAGGTAACCCATAATTATGTATCTGCCGGTACTTTTTTAATTGTTTTTTCATGGTCGGCATTTTATAATGCCTTAGCGTCAGTCATTCTAAACACTAATTTTATATTTGTAAATGGTGCCTTTTAAAATATGTATGAACAGATAATAACTATGTTTTCCTCAATGGATTATATGGCGGTGGTTGCCAATGACATTAATGCCTTGGCCGGAATGTTTGACCGTTATCTGTCCGGTTCTGACAACCTGCGGATTATCTCCATTATTTTAATGCTTTTGGCATTTATCCTTTTTTTGTTTTTAATCATCATCCTCTATGTCAAATCAATCATTACCTTTTTAAAAAGCGAGAATAAAAAGGAAGCAGAAGCAGCTCGTCAAGAGGCTGAGGAACTTTCAGCCGAAGAAGAGGAAGAATTGGAGTTTGAGCGTGAACTGGAGCGCGAATTGGAGCGTGAGCTGGAATTATCCCGCGCCCGAAAAATGCAGCAGGAAACCGAAGCAAATATGCGGGAAGAACAACAAGCTCACGTCAAAGAGCAGGAAGTTAGTGTTGAACCGCCTGTTAAAGAAAAAAATAAAAACAACGCTGTCGATTTGGACTGGAAAAAAGGCAAAAAGCCGGAAGTATCTGCTGAAATGCCGGTTATCAACCTGTCTTCGCTGCAATACCAGCAAAGCGGCAAATCTCTTGACGACTTAATAGGGTTAATTATTGATATGATTGGCCGCGGCGTAGATGAGCTGAAAATTGCTCAAACTATTATGTACCGCAATCAGGGGAAAAAATCAGAGGAAGAGATTATCCAAACCATTACGGCGATAAAAGATTTTATCGCTTTGTGTGTCAGTGGCCGGTTTAAGGACATAAAAGCCGGCAAACAGCTGCCCGCCGAAGATGAAGCTCTGTATCATCTGGCAATGGGCGACACGTCATTGGCGTTAGCTTTGATTGAAGCTTTAATGGATAAAAATATTGAATATTCGTCAGCTTTGCCGGCCGGCAACAAACGCGACCAGATTTTCCGGCAGACATCCGATTATGCCGCCACATTCGGAACACTTGCGGCTTTGGCGGATCCTCATTTGGCGACCGGGTCGTTTGAACTGGCAGTAGAATTATCTCCGCAAAATGTCAATGCTTGGAGCCGTCTGGCTGATATGTATCATTTATTAGAGTTGCGCCAGAAAGCAGCTTGGGCTTATCAGCAGGTTATGGATATGGCTGATGAGGAGCTTTATCCGCAGTCAGTAGCCAATGCTAAAAAAATCCTTTCCCAATATTACTATGCGGAAGGAAACAGCCTGCAAGCCGCCAAATTTTATAACCAGAGTAAACAGTTTTATGATTCCATCGGCATTAACCGCCGCCTGGATAAAAAAGAAATTGAGATTATCGAAATTATTGAATCTCACCGCCAGCAGGATATTGAATCTGTCATTTCCCGGATTTTATCAGGCAACCTCTCGCAAAACAGTTATAATTCTTAGTTCTGCGGTGCAGAAATCTATTTTCCGCGCGGCGCAGATTCTTTAGAGCCGAGCAGATGCAGGGATAAATTCTTTTTAGGCATATTGGCTTTGTTTCTGCTTGCTGTTCTTGACGCTTTTTTGCGAATGGTTTTTTGCTTTTTGGCATCGCTGCGTCCGGTTTTTTCCAACAAAACCTGAGCGGCTTTTTTCTCATCCGCAGCTTGGGCAACCTGTTGCAGATTAAGCCCTTCCACTGCCTTGACTCCGCCCATCTTGCGAATATTGCTGATGCCGCGCAGCACTTGGATGTATTTGCCGTCTTCAAGCCGGACATCTTTGATTTTAAGGGATTTTGCCAAATCCTTTTTAACGATGTTTTCCATAAACTTCCGGTCAACGGCAGGGTTGAGCATATTGTTATTAATGGTATCTTGACGCAAACCTTTAAGCCCGGCTTCTTGTGCCAGCTTGTGAGCTTCAGCCAACATACCGAGCTTTCCGGCATCTTGCTGCATTTTTATTTGTTGAAATGTTTCCTGCTGGCGAAGAATTTTCTTTTCGTCTTCATCCAGTGCATTGAGCAGCGAATTGTTTTCCATCAAAGCCGGCGCGATAACAACAGATACGTTTTCTTCATCGTCTTCATCATCATCAAAAACGTCTTTTATCTTGTTGCGGATTTTTTTCAGCCCGGCAGGCAAATCTGACGCTGTCAGCGGCGAGGCCTGCTGAATGGCATTTTTCTTTTTGGCATTATAGGCGGCAGCTTCCCTCGGATTAATCTTTAATGAAAGTTTTTCAGACGAGCCAAAGCCGCTTTTCTTCCATTCGATATTCGGATTAGAGAAATTGTCATCCATTTTTCTGCTCCATAATAAATGTCATCTGTTCTCAATAGACCTTTATAATTTGTCATAAGTTTTAATTTTTGTCAATTGAAGTCGAAAAAATAAAAAGCTTTTTCCCAGAAAACCAACGATTCCGTGGATGTTTCGCAAAATTGAAAATATTAGTTGTTGCTTGTCTTTCGGCAAGAAACCATAATAGAACCATCGGATAATAACGAAGATAATACCTCTACGGCAGTATTATCACTGCGCACCAAGGTAAAGGTTTTTGTCGCGGCGTTCATCAGATGTGTAATAATATCGTTTTTCAGTTGCGGCCAGTTATCGGCGTTGCTGAAATAACGAGCCTGGGCTTCCCATAATTCGGCAATGCTAGGCTCTTTTTGCAGAAGAATTTCAGGAAGTTTCCATAGGTTAAGGTAAGCCTGATTATAAAATTTTAAACGCCCGTTAGAACCAAAGATAACCACGCCATCAAACAAATTATCTAACAATTCCTGCTGAACGGCCAGCAATGAATTATAGGCGCGGCGGGTTGCCAGACGGTCAGACACATCCTCAAAAGCAAAAATCAGCCCGCCCATCGGATGAGGGGCGCGCACTCGGCGGATGGTATTGCCGTTTGGCAAATGCAGCAAATCTTCTTTGGGTTCAATAATCGCTGAGAAATCTTTTTGCTCGTCAGATTTATATAAGCGAAAGTCAGGGACTTCCGGCAGCATTCTTTTTTCGCGAATTAAATCCAGAAAAGCCGAATAAGCAGGTCTGCTTTCCAGCCAAACGTCTTCCAATCCCCAAAAAGCCGCAAAAGATTTATTATAGAAACTGAGTTTGTATGAGGTGTCAAAAACTGCAAAGGCCGTGCCTAATGCCCCAAGAATTTCCAAATGCGCATTCTGGTGCAGACGGAAATTGCGCCGCAGGTCATCAAGTTCGGTCACATCAATTAAAGCGCCGACCGAGCAAATCTTATCCAAGCTTTGCTCAATGTGAAAAGGCGTTTCAATGGCTTCAAAACTGCGCCTTTCCCCGGATTTTATCACGTTGACTGTCTGCTTGCGGATACGGTTGGCTGCCTGAGCCTGTAAAGCCAGATTTGCCGAAACACTGTCATTATTGACCGTTAAAATTTCGGCTTGGGTGGTAATCACATCTTCTTTGCTTTTTTCTTTGCTGAATTCCAGATATTTTTTATTAACCAGAACCAGCCGCAGTTTCTCGTCCCGTAGCCAAACCGGATAAGCCAGATTGTCAATTAAATCTTCCAGCTGGCGGACCTTGTCAAAACTATGTTGTATATCCTCTTCCAGGCCGGCAATTTTATTTGTTTCGCTGCTGACATCCCGAAACCAAATCATGTCGCAGTATATATTCCCGTCCAGTCCGTTTATGCGCGAGCCAGATAACGCGAGGTGCTTGCTGCCGTTTTTAAGGATAAATTCTTCTTCAAAAGAAATGCCGTCTTCTTTTAAGCAGCCAACATATTTTTGAAGTTTTTGGGCATCCTCTTTATAAAAATTTTTCAGAATATCTTCAAAGCCGGATTGTGTGCCGTTAGGCAAATTCATGATAACCGCCAACCTGCGAGAGCAATGTTCCTTAATGGTTTTGCGCGGGTCATTGACTTTTTGGTCAGGATAGATAAAAGCAAAATAACCGTCTTTGGAGGCATAGAGTGTTTCCGCATAACGCTCCCTGTCACGGTTTAGAAAATAGTTGCGTTGCTGCAGCTGTAATATTTTGATTTCGCGCCACCCCAGATATGCCAGCAGCACAAGCAATAACATTCCCAAAGCATACCAAAGCTCAGGGGCTGCGTAAAACATATCAATCAACAGGGCCGCATTCATTTTTCGCGCGTTTTTACCATAAAATTATTGTATCTGCATAGAATCTATAATATAAATTTCAATAAAGAAACATAAAAAACCGACAGGTGAACAAAATATGTATACGATAGCTTTTGATACCACGGCCGCCGGCTGTTCCGTTGCTTTAACCCAAGATGAACGCGTGCTTGGCCGCTATGTGGAGCAAATGGATTTCGGGCAGGCGGAAGTTCTGATTCCCGCAATACAAAATCTGCTGAACGAACATAATCTGCAAATGGCGGATTTGGGATTGTTGACGGTCTGTGTCGGTCCGGGGTCTTTTACCGGGGTGCGATCCAGCATTTCGGCGGCTCGCGCTTTTGGGCTGGCTTGTCCAGAATTAACAGTCGGCGGCGTTTCTGCTTTTGATGCCTATGCTTATTCCTTAAGCTGGACGCCCGATCAGATAGCCCCGTTAAATGCCGTGATTATCGAAACCAAACGCGAAGACTTTTATTTTCAGATATTTGATGAACATCTGAATAAATTAACAGAACCGGAAGCGGCTAATCGTGAAGATATTATCGCCCGCCTGCGCGACCGCAAGGTCACCTTTATCGGCGATGGTGTCGAACGTTTCTTGTCAGCCCCGACGGGCTTAAGCATTCATGCGATTATCATGAAACCGCATTTGGATATTGAAGATTTGGCACGTTGCGGCCTGCGTAAATTTAATCGCAAAACGGTTGATTTCCCGAAACCGCTATATCTCCGCGCTCCGGATGTCTGTGTGAAATAGCCGGCTTAAATCTTGAATGTTGTTTTTTGTTGCAGCTTCTGCCCAGATAGGCTATGGTCAGGGGTAATTCACTATTATTAATTAAAAAAATCAATTATTATGGAACAGAAATTTGCAAAAATTGATGAAGCGTTGCAAAACGCCGGTTGCTCGTCTGCGGATTATATCCGTTATTGCCTTGAGCAGCAAAGGATACAAACGACAGAGCTGCACCTGCTGGCGGATGAATTTTCCTGTGATACCGCGGCTAAATATTGTGAAGCGCCGGAAGGCGTCCGGCCCGGAATGTTTGTTTATGCCGATGGCTTTGTTTCATCAAAGGTCATTCCTAATCGCCAGATTTGCGCGATTGTCGGTTATGTTGAAGATAATACGGCCTGCGCAGTTTGCCTGAAAGAGAAGATTTTGCCGTGGAGCAGCGATTGTTTGACTGGGATGCCGGCAGAGAAAACCGCCGATAGCCGAGAGGTGGTGCGGCAGATTATCTTAGTTGCGCATCAGAAAAATCAAATGGCTGAAGCTGCTCAGTGGTGCTGCCATTATACTCAGGACGGCATAAAACAGGGAGAAGCTTATTTGCCCTCGCTTGAAGAATTAAGCAGAATATATGTCAATAAGGATGAGATAAATTATGCCTTGGAAACATTATTGCTTATTCGTCTGCTGGGCGTTTATTGGTCTTCTGCCGAATGTGATGCCTATAATGCATGGTGCTTATCTATGTATGGCGGTTGCAAAGTGCCGGCTGTTAAGAATTCGTTATTAGAGAAGTGTGTCCGCGCGGTTATCCGTATCCGGTTTTAACAGTTTCAAATTTTCCAAAAAAACACCCTGTTCATTTGAACAGGGTGTTTTGTCAGAAAAGATATCCTGAAATTATTTGCTCAATTGAGCAGCAACTTCAGCGGCAAAATCTTCTTCTTTTTTCTGCAGGCCTTCGCCCAAACGGAAGCAGACAAATTCTTTCAGTTTAATATCAGCGCCAAGTTCTTTAGCAGTGTCAGCGATAACATCTTTAACTTTCTTGTCCGGATCCATGATGTAAGCCTGTTCTTCCAGAACAACTTCGTCGTAATATTTCTTAACGCGGCCTTCAACCATTTTTTCAATGATGTTAGCCGGTTTGCCGGAAGCGGCAGCCTGTTCGGCGAAGATTGATTTTTCATGTTCTACGGCAGCAGGATCAACGCTTGCAATGTTCAAAAACTGCGGAGCAGAAGCGGCGATATGCATAGCAATATGCTTGCCGAGTTCAGCCAATTTAGCTTTGTCAGCAGAAGATTCCAAAGCAACCAAAACGCCGATTTTGCCGACATTCGGACGAGCAGCATTATGGATGTAAGAAGCAACCACGCCGTCATTGACTTCAATCATTTTAGCACGGCGCAGATTCATGTTTTCACCGATTTTGGCGATCATATCTGTCAGGCGTTCTTCAAAAGATTTGTTGACTTTCGGGCATTGGAAAGTCTTCATATCACAAACTTCGCCCTTAGACATCAAAGCAACAGTAGCAGCATCTTCAACATATTCTTGGAAAATATCGTTTTTGGCAACGAAGTCGGTTTCGGAGTTAACTTCGACAACAGCACCTTTCGTTCCGTCTACGGCAACAGCTACCAAACCTTCAGCAGCAATACGGCTGGCTTTTTTTGCAGCGCTGGCCAAACCTTTTTTGCGCAGCCAGTCAACGGCCTGTTCCATATCCCCGTTGGTTTCTGTCAGGGCTTTTTTGCAGTCCAGCATTCCGGCGCTTGTTGTTTCTCTGAGTTCTTTGACCATAGCGGCAGTAATATTTGTCATTTAATTTTTTCCTCTTGTGAATTTTAAACCAATGCGGCGATATCTTTATAAATAAAGTACCGCCGCGAAAGTTTGCCTAATGCATAAGCTGTTAAAAAACTATTCAGCTACAGCTTCAACTTCCTCTTTAGCTTTTTTAGCGGTTCTTTTTTTAGCCGGTTTAGCATCGAGATTTTCAACAGCTTCTTCAACTTTAACGCCTTGAGCTGCAATTTCTGCCTGCATACCGTCCAAAATGGCAGAAGATACTAATTCGCAGTAGAATTGGATAGCGCGGATAGCATCATCATTGCCCGGAACCGGGAAATCAACTTCATTGGGGTTGGCATTGGTGTCGCAGATACCGATAACCGGGATACCCAGTTTCTTGGCTTCTTTAATAGCCAAATCTTCTTTCGGTGTATCAATAATGAACAGCATATCCGGTTGGCCGCCCATATTCATGATGCCGCCCAATTCCAGATTCAGTTTTTCCTGTTCTTTTTTGAGGTTCTGCATTTCTTTTTTGGTATAACCTTCAAACGCGTTTTTCTCAAACATTTCGTTTAATTTAACCAAACGAGAGATTGATTTGTAAACGGTTTTCCAGTTTGTCAGCATGCCGCCCAGCCAGCGGTGGTTGACATAATACTGACCGCAGCGTTCTGCGTTTTCTCTAACCAAATCCTGAGCCTGTCTTTTGGTGCCGACAAACAAGATTTTGCCGCCCTGAGCAGCAACTTCGCGAGCTGCATTCAAAGCAGTGTACAGCATCGGGTAAGTTTTCTGCAGGTTGATAATGTGAACATTATCTTTTTTGCCGTAAATGAACGGAGCCATGCTCGGATTCCAACGGCGGGCGTGGTGACCAAAGTGAACGCCGGCTTCAACCATCTGGCGCAGGGTAAATGTAGGAAGAGTCATATTTATAATCCTTTTTTCCGGTTAAACCTCCGCAGACTTATCGGTCTTATTAAAGACACCGGAGCGAAAAACATAAGAATTTCCCGCCATGTCTGCGTGTGTGTTGTTGTTAAAAAACGGAATTACCATTAATTCCATCGTCCTTTTAACTCCTATTTCCCTAATTTGCAAGCATTTTTTACACAAAAAAAGATACGGAATCTGCATTCCGTATCTTTTGACAATTTACTCAATCACGATGAAAACGCCTTCATCTCCCAGTGGCAGACGGTGAACTTTGCTTCCCTTGGGTACTTCCACGGGGGTGTACATCTTTTCCAAACCGTATTCCTCTGTGTAGATGTAGCTGTCTTTGCAGTCAACGGCTTTGATTGGAGCCATTTCGATAGCTTGATTAGCGTATTCCTGATTTTTTAAGTCAGTTTCATAGCCGCTTTTGCTGAAAAGAATGCTGATGACAAAACCTGAGAAAAACCAGATGACAATAGCAGCGATGATGGTCTTTTTGGAGGTTTGTTGGTCATCTGTCCGAATATCCATATAAAGAGCGGTCATCACGATTGCGGCTATTGCCGGAAAGACATAAGAGATTGCCCAGTAGGCGCACCAAACCATGGCCAAAAGATATCCAAACAGAACAGCGCAGTTAAAAGCCCTGAACTTCGGCCACGCGTCTGAAAAGAACAGCCCGACACTAAAGGAGGAAATAAAAAAGGCGCTTGCATAGCCTTCAATTCTGGTCCACATACCGCGTTCGGCGAGGTTATGGAGTTCTTTGCCCTCCAGCCAAATCAGGCTTAAAGCCAGCAGGAGAAAAAGGACAGTCTGTAAAAAGCCGTAACGGTGTTTGCTGATCCATGCTGCTGTTTTGCGGATGGTTGGGTTAGTGATTGTTGGTTTCATAATTAAAATAATTTAAAGTAAATAATTTAGAGTTATGTGCGCAGTGTAGATACAGGCAAAACTTTTGTCAAGACTTTGCTTGTGGCAAAATTTTTGTGACAGATTCGCTTTTAAGGCTTGTAAAACTTAACTTTTTGCCTTATTTTACAACATAAATTTTAGCTAAAAGGTAAGAAATGTCAGATTTATTTGAAAGCACCTCGCCGAAACAGGAAACCTATTCGGCACAGGATATTCAGGTCTTGGAAGGCCTTGAAGCCGTCCGCGCCCGCCCGGGTATGTATATCGGCGGCACCGACAGCCAGGCGCTGCACCACCTGGTGGCAGAAATCCTTGATAACTCTATGGACGAGGCCGTTGCCGGCTATGCCAACCGGATTGAAGTCAGAATGAATGCCGATTATTCGGTCACCATTACTGATAACGGCCGCGGTATTCCTGTCGACCCTCACCCCAAATATCCGAATATGTCCGCGCTGGAAGTTATTTTAACCATGCTCCACTCCGGCGGAAAGTTTGGCGGCGGTGCTTATAAGGTTTCCGGCGGTTTGCACGGCGTGGGCTTGTCTGTGGTGAACGCCCTGTCGTCATCCTTGGTTGTTGAGATTGCCCGCGATAAAAAACTTTATCGTCAGACTTATGCCAAAGGCAAGCCGACTTCCGCCATGGAATTAATCGGCAACGCCCCTAACCGCCGCGGAACTTCTATCACCTTTTTGCCGGATTCCGAGATTTTTTCATCTAATCCGCAATTGAATCCAAACCGCGTTTACCGCATGGCGCGCTCTAAAGCTTTCCTGTTTAAAGGGATTTTCATTAACTGGAAATGCGCTCCGGAAATTCTGGGCGAGGGCGACCAGACCCCGACAGAGGCCGAACTGCATTACCCCAATGGCTTGCTTGACTTCCTGAACTATCAGCTTGGCGCTCGCGCGACCATTAACCGTATGCCTTTCTCCGGCGATGCCGAATTGTCAAATGACGAAGGGCGCGTTGAGTGGGCTGTCACTTGGCCGGAAGATGAAAACGGTTTTTGCTATTCTTACTGCAATACGGTTATAACCCCGGACGGCGGTACTCATGAAATGGGTTTCCGCTCGGCTTTAGTGCGCAGCTTAAAAGAATATGGTGAAATGGCAAATATCAAAAAAGCCGCTTCCGTTACGGCTGAAGATTTGTTAAGCGATGCCTGTATTATGCTGTCTGTCTTTATCCGTGATCCGCAGTTCCAAGGACAAACTAAGGATAAGCTGACTTCCACCAAGGCGATTCGTTTGGTCGAACAGGCGGTTAAAGATACCTTTGACCACTGGTTGAGCTCGGATAAAGAAAACGCCACAGCGCTGTTAGAATATGTTATCGAACGTGCCGAAAGCCGCAAAAAGAAAAAAGAAGAAAAAATCCAAAATCGCAAAACCCCGACTAAAAAACTGCGCTTGCCGGGAAAACTGGCAGACTGTTCGCAGGCTTCAGCTGAAAATACTGAAATTTTCATCGTTGAGGGTGATTCGGCAGGTGGTTCTGCCAAGCAGGGGCGTGACCGTTTCACGCAGGCGATTCTGCCTTTGCGCGGTAAGATTTTGAACGTGGCCAGCGCTTCGCTTGATAAAATCACCCAGAACCAAGAAATCAAAGATATGATAGAAGCTCTGGGCTGCGGGATTAAAGATAATTATAAAGAAGAAAATCTGCGTTATGAAAAAATCATTATCATGACCGATGCGGACGTCGACGGTGCGCATATTGCCTCGCTGTTGATGACGTTCTTCTATCAGCAAATGCCGAAACTGATTGAAAACGGACACCTTTATATTGCCACTCCGCCGCTGTATAAAATCGTGGTCGGCAATAAAAACTTTTATGCGATTGATGATGAGGATAAAGACCGTATCCTCAAAAAAGAAGTTAAAGGCAACACCCGTCCGGATATCAGCCGCTTTAAAGGTTTGGGCGAAATGAGCGCTATTCAGCTGAAAGAAACCACCATGGATAAAAACAAACGCACGTTGTTGCGCGTGGTTATCCCGACGCCGAATACCGAAGAGGGCAAAGAAGAATGCTTTGAAACCCGCCGTCAAGTCGAGCGCCTGATGGGCAAGAACCCCGAAACCCGCTTTAAATTCATTATCGAACGGGCTAAGTTTGTTGACGATTTGGATATTTAAAACAAAACCCTCTCGGAAAGCTCCGAGAGGGTTTTGTTAATGTTGTCCGGTCAGATAGTCAATGTAAATATATGATTTTGTGCCGAAAATCCATGCAATGAGGCCTAAAATACAGTAAAACATAACAGCACCTAAAAGGCTGAGAATTGCAAGGCCGATAAGAGGTAAGAAACATTCCCAAATATGAAAGTCATATTTAGAGGTAAGAACAAAGACAAAAGATATACCGCTGCCGAGAGTTGAAAGTACAAATAACAACCGCCAGACAATCATTTGCCACGTTTTGTTACTGTCGTTGACCTCTAAGAGAATCATTGCGCTGAAACACAGCACAATGAACGAAATAATAAAAATTGTTTCCATAAATTATAGAGATTTAATAATTAGAACTTTAAGCAAAAATTAATATGTTCTATGAATTTTGTCAATTGATTGAACTCAATCAGTACGGACATAGCTACTAGTCGACATGATGTTGTATGACACAAGTTGTATTTGTGTGTAATATAAAGAAATACAGCTAAGGAGAAAGCTATATCTTTTCCTCAATAATGAGTCAAAAGCAAAAAGACAGTTAATTTATTGTCGGCAAGAAAATATTAACTGCTTTGCCGCTAATAATAATCTGCTTATAACGTTATTGGAAACAAATATGATTCGCCCCTTAAAAGCAGCAGACATTCCTGTTATTTTGAACTTATGGTTTCAAAATACGAAGCAGGCTCACCCTTATATTCCTGCCAGCCATTGGGAAAATAATGTCGATTTGGTTCGGCAAATGTTAACTGATTTGGCCGAAACATATGTTTTTGTAGACAAGCACAAAACTAAAGGGTTTATCAGCCTGTTGCCAGGTGATTTTGTCGGAGCTTTGTTTGTTAATGAAAATTGCCGTTCTCGCCGTATTGGAACAAAGCTGCTGCGCTATGCGCTCCGGCATCGCTCGTCAGCTTCTCTGAATGTTTATGCCGCTAACCGCCCGGCAATAGCTTTTTATCATCGTGGTGGCTTTAAAATTATCCGTGAACAAACTGATGGGCAAACCGGTCAACCAGAACTGCTGATGTCTTGGGCTAAAGGCTGCAAAAGCACTGTTCACCGCCTCCCGGGCGATTCTTAATCTTCTCCGGCAATGAGCTTATTTCCTAACCACTCGCTCCACGCCATCCTTCACGGCTAACCCATTGCCGCTCGCTCTACGCTGTCATATTAATAGGCGCAGCAAAACATCCCCTCGGCTATTTCGTAGCCCCTTGCTTCACGCGGTTATGTTGAAGAACAACATGGCGAAACGTCATATCAATACAGCAGTAATATCTGTAATCTGTTGTTTAAAATTTGGATTTTTAGGTTTAACCTCAACATGGGGTGTTATTCTCCCAACCTCATCTCTCAACACTCGTCTTCTCATCCCTCAACTCTCACTTCCCAACTTTCATCACCCATCTCCCGCCTCCCACCGATGTCATCACAGGATACTCAGTCTGTATTAACAAATATTCTTCTTGACTTAGAGTTTGCTCTAAGTGTTACACTGTAATTATTCGAGGAGAAAGCCCATGAAAACCGAGAAAATTTTTTATTATCATTTTGATAAAATTAATCCGTGGTTTATGTTGAATACGGCATTATTGATTATGCTAATCTATATCAGTATTAAATGCGGCTGTCTGCTTTTTTGGTGGCAAACGCAGGTTTTGTGGGACGTCGCAATCTTTTCATGGTTGGTTTGGAGTTATAAATACCTTTTGCCGCAAAGATTAGCTGTCATAAATGATAAAACAATCACAATTGACCACTGCGAACCGCTGGCTTGGAAAGATATCTCTCACGCGGAAGAAAGAATAGTCCGTTGTTGCTTTCATAAATTGAAAATTATAGCCTTAATTCCTAAGGTTGGAATTAACTATAAATATAATTTTCTGCAGCGCCATAATGGGGAATTTACCGCGTTCTCAATCCCGTTGTATGAGATTGTCAGTCAGAAAGATGTCGAAGAAATAACCAAGATTATCGCAAAAAAAGTAAAGTTGGTTAAATTGCCTGATTAATCTGTTGTTCCAACACCACTACTCTGGCGTTTTCTATCGGCTCGCGCCCTCCCGGGTTCGCTCCCCAAATCAGGTTTAACCATAAAAAAACCGTCCTAATGGACGGCTTTTTTATGGTGGAGCTGAGGGGAATCGAACCCCTGACCTCTTGAATGCCATTCAAGCGCTCTCCCAACTGAGCTACAACCCCGTAATAATATTTTTCCTGGTCGAGCGCTCCTCAAGCGCCTTGAGTACCTAAATTCGCAACGGTCACTGTCGTTCCCTTGCTCATTAAGGTAGTCAAGATGTTACAGACAAAAATAACAAGCGGTTGTTATTTTTGCTTAGCCATCCCAACTGAGCTACAACCCCATAATAATCATAATTCTCTTTCGAGAACAAAACCGAATATAGATAAACAAATGCATCTTGTCAAATATTTTTTATCTGAATTGCAGCTTTTACATATAATGCCGTATTCTTTTGACTATTAGCTAATTTCCACTATACTCAAAACACGATATTTATTTTTAATAATCATAATTATGAAAACACATTTCTATGGAAGATTATGGCTTTTGCTGCTTCCGCTATTGGTCACATCTTGCACATTCAGTGAGCCGTTGTTTGTTAGTGATAACCGTTCCTGTTTGGCGTTTACGCTTTTATGTGCTGTAATTATTCTTTATCTGGCGCGTCATCGTTTGCGCAAATTAGCTAAAAAAATAGGTTCCCTTTAAGGAACCTGTTTTTTGTTTTATCTTACGAAAATCTGAACTTCAGGAGAGGAAGCCTCGGCATTGGTGCGAGAAGAAAGTGATACTCTTTCAGCATTTACCCCCATATTAACGATTTCCTGAAAGATGGTTGTTGCCTGATTCTGTGCATTACTGCGGGCAGAAGCGCCGCCGCTAATCGGCGTAACCGCAACAACCTCAAAAACGACATTGGCTTTTTTAGCTTTTGCAGCATTAACCGCCCGGCGTAAGCCATCCTTATAATTGACATTGCCTTTATTAAATTTGGCAACAAACAAAGGTTTTCCGGCAACTGCAGTGTTATCGGCATTAAAAGAAGCCGGAGCAGTTCTGCTTGCGGAAGTAATTACCGGCATTGGTGCGCTAAGTGGAACATTACTAACGCCATAGCTGCCGCGTTTAATAGCAGAGTCTAATTGAACAATATTGCTGTTAGCTGTTTCATTATACTGAATCTGGCGGGAAACATCGCTGTTAACTTCGTTCAACAAGCTGTTAATCAAAATAGCTGTCTGATTCGTTTCATTCTGCAAAATTCTTAACTGGCGGTGGTCTTCATCGACAGCCCCGGAAATACTGAATGTTGCGCGAATAGAATCTAACAGGTTATTAACAACGGAAGCGTCCGATGTGACACGGGCAGATAATTGTTGCAGAGCATTGCTGTTAACGTTCATCTGCTGAACATTGTTTTGTGCGCTTTGCAACAAAGCATACATTTGCGGATTGCCGGGGGTTGTGCCGACTTGTAATTTAGCTTCGATAGCGCCAACTGTTTTGTGATACTGGCTGGCATTGCTGATGACGGCAGTCCGGATTTTTTGTAACTCGGAGTTGTTTGTCCGAATGGCATTTTGCAATTGGGTTAACTCATTGCGGAAAGAAATGACTTTCTGTCCGACAAAAGTGCCTGTATCGCCGCCTTTAGAAACTTCTAACGGTTCAAAGCTGGAAGAGCCAAGCATTGGCAAATCAGCGCTGTCGATACCGTTCTTTTCAGCATTATATGCTTCCTGAGAACTAGAGCCGACCAAAGACGGAAATAATGCGTCTGAACTGAATGCGCATCCGCCTAACATGAGCAACGAACCGGAAATAAACGACAATGTAAGACCTGTTTTTTTCATTTGTCAAAATACCTTTTTGAAACCTGTGTTATAACATATTCGTTTTGACACTAAACTTGCATTTTGTAAAGCAATTTTACAAAAAATCATGAAAATTTAGTGTTTAATCCGTAATACATATCGAAATTGTCATCAGCATAGGCAAAATAGATTAAAAATCTTTTAAATTAGGTAATTTTTTGCTTGCAATATTTTTTAAATCGGTTTATTAAGACATCTGTTAAGTGAAACGATGCACTCGTAGCTCAATTGGATAGAGCATCTGACTACGGATCAGAAGGTTGTGAGTTCGAACCCCGCCGAGTGCGCCATAAAAAATCCCTCCCTTGTGGAGGGTTTTTTTTTATGGTCTTACACGAAGCCGGTGAGAACTCACAAATAATGTAGCACGCCGCGGGATTTTAGACTGTTTTTCTTTCGTTTTTAGACTTTTGCGCTTTTTTTTAGACCAATTTTTTATAAAAAACACTCCTTTCGCTTCTTTCATATCTTTTAAATACGCTGTATTTAAACCCGCTCTTTTATAGACTCTTTCATACCTTTTAAAATGCCAGTGATTAAATATATATTTGTCTGAGGTATATATGAGCACTATATATTATATAAAATTGGCGGCAAATTTGACGAATCGCAAAATTAGCTATCATGCGCATTGGAACGGCAAAGAGTTTCGAGCGTCCGGCGAGCCTTGGGCGGTGATTGATAATGCCGAACGGGCAAAGGCTGAATTTCAGCGGGTTTTGACAACACTCAAGCCGGAATACTGGTCGGGCTGTTATCAAGTCGGCTTATACGCCGAAGTTTGGCAAGATGACAAATTGCTTAAGGCTGAATTCATCAAAACCTACCAAACCTCGGCATTTAACGCGTTACAGACGACTTAAATCGACATTACTGATTAACAGCTCGTTGGCCTTTTTGCCGGGCTGGAGGCCGGTTGTATAGGTCGTTTGCACCTCCTTAATGTAAAAAGCCTTAAAGATACAGCGGATTTCCGGGACATCGTTTATTGACATGATAAACTTGCCTTTAATCCTTTTCAGCAGTTTGGCCAGCTCGTCAAAGTCGTTTTTGCTGAATACTCCCCTGCCATAGTCGTTTTCGCAGTTCCAGTATGGCGGGTCGAGGTAAAACAGCGTGTCCGAACGGTCGTAGCGAGTTATGAAATCCTGATACGGCAAGCATTCAATATAAACGCCGGCAAGTCTTTGGTGCAAATCTTGAATTTGCGGGATGAGTTTTTCCGGAACAAATCTTCCGGTTCTGCCCAAATCTAACCCAAAGGCTTGATGCTGTGTGTTTCCTCCGAAAGCGTTTTTCTGAATATATAAGTATCGTACGGCTCGTTCTAACTCGGTTAAGAGCAGCGGCGGGGTTGCCAGCATTTGCTTGAACTCCATCCGGCTGCAAACCTTAAATTTGAGCATATCAGCCAAATAATTAGGGAATTTTTCAACCATGCGGAACATATTGATAATTTCGCTATTAATGTCATTGATTGCCTCACATTTTGGCTTTTGTTTTCGCCTGAAGAAAACGCCACCCATTCCCATAAACGGCTCACAATATATATTGTGCGGGATTTTTTCAATAATAGGAACAATGGTCTTGGCTAGTAACCTTTTGCCTCCAAGGTACGGAGCAATCGGATTAAGCGGTTTAACCGATTCAAAATTAATAATATCTTTTTTTGTTGACTCTGTTCTCATTTTGTTCTACTTCCTTTCTACATTTTAATTAAAGTGTTAAAGAGTAGGAAGCCAGCCTCGAGAGGCTTTCTCTGGGAGAATCGTGAGTTCTTCCGGCGGAGTGCGGCAACACTCCGTCCTTTATTTATTTTTTGCGCTTATACTTAATAATAGCACCGCCGGATTCCCCACTTGAAGTTCCTCCGCCGTATGATGACACAGCGGGACCGCCGCGCCCCCATCCGGTCGTGGATACGGAAGCACCGGCCGACCATGACCCGCCTTGACGTCCGTTTGAAGCAACTCTGATTTCGATGACCTGACAATCAGGGCTAATTGTTAATGTGCCTGGGGCTCCTGAGCGACTGGCACCGCCGCCTGCGGTAATAAGTTGGACACCGTCTTTTAACAACACCGTGGCCGTACCGTTGCCGTGGCTGGCTTGACCGACGCGGGCGACATAATCGCCTTTGGCTAAGAAAACCTCGCCCTCAAAAGCTGCTCCCGAGCTTCCGGCAGGTGCGCTGAAATAATCGCCATATCCACCGCCACCGGCTCCGACCAACACAAAGTCAAAAACACCGCCAACATTCAGGCTAAACGGATAATCTCCCGGGGTTTGCGTATTTAGCAGCACAAAGTCTTCATCAAATTGGGCTTTGACACTGCCGCCCATCGGGTTGAATGCTGTGCGAATTCCCATCATGCACCCGCCTTTTGGCCGGAGCAGCCTTTATAATAATAGTCTGAATTCTTAATGTTTGGGATTTGGTTTAGCTCGTCAGAGCGTTCCCCCCCCCCTAGGTTTCCGCGGGTTTCAGCCATTTCACCCCCTGTCGAAAATTGATATTCGACAAAATCATAATCTTGAACGGTTGCTGCTTTTTTCTCTGAAGCCTCAAAATCAACGCCGTTGAAAAAGACCCGAGGGTGGCCTGAATAATAATTGGCGGAACCAACATATATTCTGTAATACTTATGATAACCGCTGTCGGCAATCTCAGCGACAAGCGTTTGGGCGGGTTTTGTTGCGTTTCCTGACCAAACATCTGTCCAAGCTGCGTTGTCGTCACTTACCTGAATCTTCCAAGACGTGATGTAATAGTTGTTCTGCTCTGATGTGTTTTTAATCTGTCCGAGCCTGAGCTTGGTAACTTTCAGCGGCACCGGATTATAGAAACTGAGCCATTGCGGGGCAGCATTAGAATATGTATCAATTCCGCCTGACCAATCGGAGCCGTTATTAAAACATTGATAGGCACTGTCTTTGGGCGTGCTGCAGGCAACGGCAAAAGTCTCGCCGCCCATAATGCCATTATCCGCCAGCTGTGGCTGTAACCATCTAGCGTGTCTATAGTATTTTTTAGTTACTTTTACAAAAACCAGTTTCACATAACCGGGATTGCCTGCAGTCGCAGCAGAGGCGCCGCCGGCTTGCGTGGCGCTTCCGCCTTTACCGTGGGTTGTTCCGGATAACACGCTGGCACCGCCGGGCCCGGTCGATGTTCCGCCGGAGCGGCCTCGTTCGTTCATCACGACCTCAATCTTTTCAAAATTGGCGTTATCCGCCGCAAAAGAACAGGCTTCCGGCTGGGTGGCTGCCGCTGCGGCATTCGGCCACCAGACATGGCCGCCATTGCCTCCCGGCGCGTTAATCAACGGCGTCTCATTCAGAGATATGGATGAATTTTCCCCCGTTCCTCCCCAGCAGTTATAATCAACACCACCATTTTTAACGCCGCCTTCGCCGACTTTAATCGTGTAGGTAATACTAGCTTTCAGCCAGATTCTGACAATACAGCCAGAACCGGAAGAACCTGGGGCAGCAGACGAGCGGTTGCTTGAACTGTTATAAGCACCGCCGGCACCAGCTGCGATAACAGTTGCCTCGCAATAGCAGTTTGTTTTGGGCGTTACGGTATAAGTGCCGGGTGTGTTGCTTTCAAAAAACAGCTCGCCGTCTTCGTACGCTTCGCCTTTCTTAGCCATCGGCATTAAGGTTGTTCTAATCGTCATTTGTTTTCTCCGGACACAGGGCAAAAAGCGGGCAGCTGGCTGAATTTATACAGTCGGTTGAAGTATTCATTGGCGATTCGCCTGTCAGCAGCCGGCAGACGTTTATAAACGCCACCCATTTCTTTGCCGCCTTTGGGAAAAGGCAGGCAATCAGCTTTAGAGCAAGCCGTTGTCGAACAGCTCAACAATGGCATCATCATTAATATTAGGCTCAGCCAGAATATTAACCGCACAATTTTTTTCATGTCTGACAATCTCCTTTTCCTGAATGACAAATTCAACCTTGGCCTGCGATTTTCCGAGCTCGTAGCTCATGAAACACATGGTTGCGACGGCGCAAATTCCTAAAATCACCATTGTATTTTTGAACATAAGCCCCCCACAATCTCAATAAACTTTCCGCGAACTGACGGTTCCAACAAAGCCAAACACCAGCCTAAAATTCCAAAAACAAACAACAGAAATTCCAGGCTCTTCATTTTTTCGAGCTGTTTAAAGACGACCGTTTTTAGACTTTTCTTAGACATCTGCTGCCTCCGGCTGCTCTTCCGGCTTTGGATAGCGTGCTTTAACGGCAAGGCAGGCTTGATAATAAAAATCAAGCTGGGCTTGACCGTCTGCAATCATAGCCTCGTCTCCGGAGTTGATTTTAACCATCGCGTCTAAATACTCGGCTATGAGCGGATATTCAGCCGCCCGCTTTTCCGAATAGGTCGGCTCCGGCAATTCGATAAGTTCCCATTTGCGAATAATTGCATCTGATGTTTCGACATAAAAGGCCTTATATTGTTGCCCATCTGTCGGCATAGGCAGCCCCTCGCTATAAGGTTTATAACCGTCTGCCAGCAGCTTTTGGGTAGCTAAATGATAATTAGACACGGATTCCGTTGACAGCGGCGGGAACTTAATTTGATATTTATTAATAAATTTTGCGAATCTCATTTTTTTCTTGTCCTTTTAATTTTCAACTGTTTCAGATGCCGGGGCGGGAAGTACTTTAAATTTGCACTGGACACTGCCTTCCCAAGTTGCGCCATGATTAAGTGAGCGGAAAGTCAGCAGGTATAAACCAGGATCTGACATATCCGGTGCGTTATCGTCGCCCCATTCAACCAAAGGCGTGGTTGTAACGGTCGGTTCGCCGTCTTCCATTTCGGCCGGCGTTTCTGCGGTTATGGCAGGCCAATTGATAACAACCGGTGTCGGCATATCAATATAAAGTTCAAAGGTTATGATGTCGCCGTCAGCTTTTTTGCTGACATTTGTGCAATCAAAGCTGAAAGATGTTTCAGACGAAACTTCCGCCCAACCGATGATTTTTTCGTCATCCAAAACGACATTGCCACCCGTTACCGGTTTTAATTTTTGGTAAAGCGACTGGTAACGGATGCCGCCGTTGACAATTCGCTGGATAGCTGTCGCAAGCTGGGCGTTGTCATCGGCGTCAGGCGTTATGCCGGCGGCAGTAATTGCATTGACAATTTCTCGCTGGCAGGCTTCGAAACCGCGCGCGTCCGGCATGCTATTTTCCCAGACATGATTGACCGGATCACAATTAGCGTAACTGGCGTTTTCGTCTTCAGAACCCAGAGGCTGATAGTATTTCATTAGTCTTGTTTCCTTTCATCAATAAAGGTCAGCCAAGTGTGGCTTTGCTTCAGCTTGAATATAAAAAGTTTCATTTTTTCGATAGCTTCATCGGAAACCGCTGCTTGAATGAGGATTTCCCAGCAAAAGATGATTTCCGGGACGCCGCATTCGTCCCCGTCGCCAAAATGGGAAAGGCCGAACATAAACGGGCGGTGTTCGCGGATTGTGACCGTTACCCCCAAGATAGCGCAAAGCTCGATATATTTGGCAATCGGCATAACGCCTTCGGTATCGGCAGCATTCAGCGCGGCCAGACGTTCTTCATAACTGCCGGTATGCGGCAGCTCAAAAACGTCTTCCCATTCTTCCAACAGATGAAAGACTTTGTGTAAGTCGGCTTCCAACAACAAATTATCGACTGACTGGTGTATTTCGGCCAGCTGCTCGGCTTCAATTCTTATTTCCCGCTCTGTCACGCTGCCCGGTTTAACTTTCCAGATGACGCCGCGGGGACGCAGGGCTTTGCTGGCGGCTATGTATTGCTCGGTGAGTGCCATGTCACTTCTCCTAAGACAGCCAGCTCGCCCAAACCGCATTTAATATTCGTCTGCGGTTGGAAAAGCGTATAATCGTCCAAGCCGGACACCGACAAAATTGCGGCGTGGATAGCGGAAACCAAAACCTCGCCTTCCGGCTCTGAAGAATCGTCCAAAAGGCTGCGGAAGGCGGCTTCAATATTATTGCGCGCTTCGTCCGTATCCGGCTTAATCATCAATTCGATATTAATAACCTTGCCGGTTGGCGACATAACCAGAAAACGGCTGTAGGTCGGCGGGCGTACTGAATTGATATGCGCAACAACCTTTTGACAAAGCAGTTCGTCCGGAAAGCCGGTCGGGGTCATAATCCGCACAATAACGGTGCCGGGGCCAAGCGCACAAGGATAGCACCAAGCGCGGTTGACACCTTCAACTTGCAGGGCCCATTTGATATAATCGTTGTCATTGCCGCCGTGGAATACGTTACGGATAACTTGCAGATAGCGATATAACAGGTCTTTATCGGTTTCGACATCAGCCCCAGCTCCAATTAAATCGGCTGTAGCCTGCGTGTCAACGCCGGCAACAGCATTAGCAAAGGTAAATAATTCGCCTTCGCTGCAGTTGCCGGTTGCGCCGGGGGTTAGACATTCTACTTTAATAAGCTGCTCGCCGTCAGACAGCGTGATTGTTTCGGTAACTTTGTATGAAATATTGTCAATATTGCGGTTGATGATGGCACCGGCTTCAATAATAATGCCTTCACTACCATTAATCTTTAATGTACCAAACGCAGCGACGGCTTGTTTGCGGTAAATGCCTTTGGCCGCACAATGATATTCGAGATACTCTTTCTCGGCGGTTGTCGGCACCATTTGCTTGGACATATATTTGATATATTCTTCAAGTGCATTAATTTGGTATGCCAAAACCCGTGACCGCGCTTTCTGGACGGACAAAGGCAGTTCGTCAGGCGATATATAGCGAGCGTACGCCTTTTCGATTTCGTCAATTCGCTGCGTTAATGTTTTTACCGGCCAAGCCATTTTATTCTATCCCCTTTATCTCGTAAGTTTCATGTTCAAGTGGCACTGTGATAATCAATTGGCTGCCCCGAAGTTCGGTTGTAACGGTGTTTTCTGCAATAAAACCAGCTTCCACCAAAGGGCTGAGGCATTCTTCCACCAGCAGCGAAGCCGTGCCTGCTTCATCCGGGGTCATTTTGGCGCGTGATAACATCCACAGCTTAGAGCCCCAGCTGAATTTGGTCTGTTTGCCTTTAATGACAGTTTCCACATCATCGCCCCACCAGCCGCCGGCCTGCCGTTGTGCATAAGCCGGCATTTCGCCGTCTTCTGCCTCGGCATCGGTAAACAGACAGATTAAAACGGCTTGCAACAGCTTGTCGGTGACGTTTTCAATGTCGATTTCATTAATATCAATAACTTTTGTCATCCGGCCGTTACTCCTGTCGAACCGCTTGTTATGGTGCCTTTGTGCGTATTAGGGTCGACAACGACCTCATCACCAACGCGGGCAACCGGCTGACCGCCGCCAGCCAGCTTAACAATTCCTTTAATCTCGGCAGTTGTGGCGTCGATAATGGCGGTTGTTGCCTTTATGGTGGTTTTTTGACTGTCAATCGTTGCTTTTTTTGCCTCAACCGTCAGCGTTTCAGTTTGAACAGCCGCGGTTTTAGTGGTGATATTAACGTCCGAACTGCCGTTAATGTTAATTGTCGGTGCCGTTTGGTTAATTGCCGTTGGGGCGGTAAAGTCAATATTTCCGCCATTTTTGAAGTGCAATAAATTGCCGCTGTCATCATACATGGCAACTTCGCCGTCTTTTAGGTCTTT
Source organism: uncultured Alphaproteobacteria bacterium (assembly GCA_910577205.1). Taxonomy (GTDB): domain Bacteria; phylum Pseudomonadota; class Alphaproteobacteria; order RF32; family CAG-239; genus Scatocola. The sequence continues at coordinate 96,997 of CAJTMA010000001.1, read as the reverse complement.
GAAGCGGAACTCGCGGCTGCCGATAACCAAGGCAACGACATTGCCGGGGTTGCCCTGGATATTCAGCAGCACGCATTCGCTGTTTTTCTTGGGTTTGCAGGTAAATCCGTAGTCTTCAATAAATTTGACATCGGCAACCTCATTATTGGCGGTTTTTGTCTGAACGGATTGGGTTTTGCCGTCTTTGACTAACAAAACCTTACCTAACCGTGACAGATTATTCAGCCGGTCATTATGAGGTTTGATGAGAGTGGCAAACAAATCAATGATTTCTTGTTTTAATTGGCTGTCCATTTATACCTCCAGCACCAAATCTGCGGCAAAACCGTCTTTTTTGTTTAGTCTAAAATTGAGCGCACAAAGCCGCATCGGCTGATTTAAATCATGCCAGGCGTCTGTTGCTTTGTACCAATTGTTGAGCTGAAGTAAGTTGCCGGCGTTATCAAACCAGTTCGGAATGCTGAACGGCACGCGCTTAGACCAAAACTTAAGGGCGGATATGGCTGCCGGCGTTACGTCATCACCATAAAACAGGCGGGTTTTACTGCCGCTTGAGGTGATTTTTGTACAAACTGCCGCGTCTAAGCTGACATTATCGTCCAAAGGCAGTTGGCCGATGATAACGATAGCGTCGTCATTGGTTTCAACCCTGCTAACAGAAAGGACGTTTTGACCGGTGGCGATTGTGCCGGCAGTGCCTGCATAGGCCGAACGCTCGTCTACAACAAGCTGCCCATATGCGCCGGAATAAATGATTGTGTCGGTTTTGAGGCATATTTTTTGAATGACGCTGCCAATTGTTTCAAAGCCGTAAGTAACAAACCTGGGAAGAACCTTGTCGGCTCGGGTTTCAATTTTGATATCAGGGCACAAATCTGCCAAAATATCGGAAACCCTTTGATTATAATATGTTTTGCCGACAATGACCGCTTGCCCGATATATTTTGCGACCGGAGAGGTGACGATAACCGTAAAACCGGCACCATTGTCTGAAAACTCCGGAGACGGTTTATAGACATAGCCGCTTAAAACCGGCTGCTTATCAAAATAAACAACGGCTTCGGCATTTTCTTCAATTATGGTTTTTACGTTTTTCAAGTCTTGGCTGTCTTTGTCATGAAACGACAGGCGCGCCATATTGGCCAGATTATAGAGTTGCAGGCTGACTTCAACATCGACAAGCTGGGTAATTTGGTATCCATTAACTTTTATTGAGACGTCAATCATTGCTGATGACCTCCAGTTTTACGCCTGCCGGCACAAATAACGGATGGCGGATCTTGTTGTTTTTCAGAAACGCAGCTTCGTTGCAATGTTCATCATGACAGATGACAATTGCCGGCAAGCTGATGTTTTTAACGACTTGCTTGGCATTGCAAACCGGATGTGATTGCATAATGCCGACGGCACGGTTTACCGTGTTATGAATGTCGTTTTGAATATTTTTGTCGTTCTCGGCTGCATGGATAATTTTGTCGGATATGCGTTCAAGCTCTTTTATGGCCTGTTCGATTTCATCTTTTGTATCAAACGGCGAATCCGCCACGCTTTCGCAAGCCTTGACAATGGCGGCCTGTTTGATAAGGTCGATTGCGGCCTGTGTGTTTTGGGCAACTTCCGGATCTGCGTCTTTTAAGTTAATGTCTGCTTTGTCAGCAATATCAATATAAGTATGGTAATATTTTTTTGCGTCTTCAGAATTTGTTTCCTCCGCCGTGTATTTACGGTCGTTTTTAGACCTGCCGAACAACAGGTAAGACAAAATAGTTCCGCCGATGCCGCCGGCCATGGATGTCATATTTTCAAAAGTGCCGACAAACGGGTTAATAATTCCACCCAACAGATTGTCAGCACCGTAACCGGATATTAAATCAGCAAGTGCGTATAAATTGTTTACCGTTTCATTTTTGACAAGGCTGGTGATATTGTCGATGATAAAATCAGCGTTGAATTTGCTTAAAAAGTCCAATAAAGACTGTTCGGCTTCCTTTTTCAACTGGACTTCTGCCAGCTGCTGAACTTCGACCACCTGAATTTTAAGGTCGGCGGCATTGGCTTTAACCAGATTCAGGACAAATTCCCGATACCACAAGCGCCGCTGCGTTTTTTTGACCCGGTAGCCGCCATTAGAGAATTTTACCCAGACGCGGCCAACGTCATGATGTTCAAGCAGCATGTTTTTTTGCTGCTTGTAAATCCGGTAAAGTTTAGAAACGACCTCTTTATAATCGGCGCCGACATAATAGGCTTCTATGCGGAAATCCACCGCGTCAAGCTGGCAATTTGTTGCCTGTGACGAGCTTTCATCGGTCAAAAGCACCTGATTATCGGACTTTTTGCCGCTTTGCCCCCAATCGTCATTGCGGGCGTGAAGCTCAATACCGTTGATTTTGATAATGTCTTCTTTCTCAAACTGCATGGCTCGGCATCCTTGTATATCCTAAATCAACGTTAATTTTGGTTTGTTGCGGTTCGCTGGTGTTTTTTCGAACAAGGCGGGCACCTTGGTCGTCAATCACCAGATTAATTTCATTACTGATTTTATGCAGGGTTGATTGTTCCCTGGCTTTGATTTTTTCTTCCTGTTGCTCTTGCTTGCCGGTAACGCTGTCGAAGAATTGCCCGATTGCGCCGCCCAGTTTTTCCGCCGCAGCTTCAGCGTATTGGCTTAAAAACTCGCCCCCCGGCAGGATTTTTGATAATTTGTTGAGTTCGCGCCCGACAATTTTGCCGACCTCTTCCGCATTTTGGGCTTTTTTGAAATCATCGACCAGACCACCGACATAGCCGCCAATTTTCTGTCCGGCGTAAGTTCCAATCATAACGCCGAGCGGGCCGCCAAGCATGCCGATTGTGCCGCCGAGCGCCATTCCGAGACCTTCGCCGCGGTCAATGTTATTATCGGCGTTATATGCGCTGTATAAACCATAGCCAGCTGCGCCGATAGCGCCCAAACGGCCGGTTGCTTTAAGCAGGCGTCCCCAACGCCCGCCAGAAACGCCAATTGAGCCGGCAATATCGGCAATGCCTGAATTGCGCCCGTAACGGCGAGCATATCGCGGCAGCTGCGGGCCATCACTATTAACGACGAAAACAGGCAGCGGGCGAGACAAGCTGGCAATATTGGCAATGCTGCCGGCAACTGAAGCCGCGCCGCCTTTGCCGCCGCCAAGCATGGCAAGGGCTGAGGCGCCCATGCCGACAACTTTCGACCCCGCCCAAACGGCAGCCAGCCCGCCGAAAGCCGTGCCGGCATATTTAAGCCATTGCTGCAGCGTTTCCGGGTCGGTGCTGTTTATGGCGTCCGCCAGCATTTGCACCGGTTTAGCCAGGTTTGTATTGGCAAAGTAATTGACGGCCGTGCTTAATGACATCATCGCGGAGTTAAGATTCTGCGCGACTTCTTTGGAATCGTCTAGCAGAGCCTGAGGGTCTGAGCTGACCGTTAAAAATTCCTCAACGCTCTTAAAGCCGCCGGTTTGTTTATACTCGATAACCAAGGCCATTAAGGCTTTAAGGCCTTCTTGGTCGATAACTCGGCCGATTTTTGACGTGTCGCCTTTGGTTAATTTGATTAAATCCTTAGAGATTTCAACAATTGACCGCATACGTTTAGGATCTTCCGGGTCCAGAATTTTAATGCCGTTTCCGGTTAAGATTTTGCGCTTGTTCGGGTCGTTAAAGTTGCGGATGAGGGCTTCCAAGGCGGTGGCGGTTTGTTCCGGAGAACCTGTCGATTTACGCGCCATTTGCAGCATGGCGCCCATTTCGGCAACGGCAACCTTGCCCATACGGCCGGTTGAAGCATACGCCGCCGTCACCCTTTCACCCTGGCTGGCTAAGTCGCGCAACTCGAAAGCGCCGGCCTTGCCTTGGTTGACCAGCAAGCCCATGGTTTCGATAATGTCTTTTTTATCTTTAATGCCGAATTTTTCCATCAAATCCGCGCCCATGGCACCAACATCTTGTCCGGCGGCGCCGGTGGCGGAAATGGCATAGGCAAGGTTTTTCATGTTATCGGCGGCAAATTTCATGTCGCCGGTTTTACTGACGATTTTTTCAATCGCAGACAGCAATTCTCCGGTACTGATATTGATGTCGCGGTTCTGGGCGGTTTTATAAAGTTCTTTATTGAACTTTTCCATTTCTTCTTTGCTTATGCCCGCCTGAATGCGTAAGCGGGTCAGGCGGGTTTGCAAGTCGGCCATGGATTTGCCGGAAACGCCGAGGCCAACACTGCCAATCAGGGCTGTGCCGCGGTTGAACACCGAACCTAAGGCTGAATGTGTCCGATTGGCAGCATTGGCGATACCCAGCAGCGAACGCCGCCCGGAACTTTCCAGACGGTTAAAGCTCGCGGCAAACGCATTGCTTTGTGCGGATATGTTGCCGAGAAGGCTTAATTCTATCGCTGTGCGTATCGTTTTCACTGTTAAAATCCGTAAATTAATAAAACCAGGGTAGACATGGGCATTTGCCGGGCTTCCTTAAAAGGAATGCCGCCGCTGACAGCTTCCTTAAGCAGTTTGTAAACCTGCGGAAGCTGCCGTATTAGCTCGCCCCCGGGCGGTTACCTTTTCAACCATTAGATTGTCTATTTTTTCGGCGTGCTGCTGCATGATGATTAAGTCGGTTCTGGACAACAGCCGGTATTCGGCTTTAGACAACGGCATTGGCAGTTCTCCAAGCTTGACAATGCTGCGCCGCAGGATTTCATGGGCAAATTTTGACGGCGAAACTTTGTAAACCGGCTTGCCGTCTTCAGCAATAACCAATTCTTCAACCTCAGCCTCGGCATCCATCATGTCGCCGACTGTCAGCTCGCGCAATTCGACTTCTTTGTGAACGGCGCCGTTAATTTGCAGCCCGTCCTCTAAATTAAACTTTAAGTTAGCCACGTTTAATCTCCTCGCTTTCTGATGAGTGGAATTCTTCGTCATAGCCGCCCCGCGAAAATTCGCTGGGGCTCATTTTAACCGCGTGCGGCATGACATGAACCTGTCCAGTGTTGGCTGTGATAACAACAGTAACGTCATGCTTTGCGTTGATATTTTTAAGGCTCTGCCCCTTGCAAAGCCGGCTTTTATATTTCAAGACGGCTCCCGCCTGAGAGGGAATGAAACAAGTGCCGTTGTTGTCGTCTTCGAACTGGACGCCGGCGGGTTTGAACGCAACATCGCTTATTTTAGCAACGGTTTCGCCGTCAGCCTTGACTTCAGCGATGCCGAATACGATATCGGGATTGTTGCTTGTGAACATTTCAGGCATTTATCTGTCTCCTACAATTTGAATTGAATTTTGCAGGCCACGACCATCAAATTATTGATGATGTCAGGCTGCAACAGTTGGTCGACGCGGTTGACATCAAGCGCATTGCGTTCGCTGACAATGCCTTCTTTGAAGTCATCCAGATTTTCAATCAAGCCGGCTTTCAGCCAATCGCCAGCCAAAGCGACGGCTTCCGCCTTAATGACCGTCGGCGTTGCGATAGCTTGGCCGGCTTCTACCGGGTAGCTGTCATCTGCCAGTTTGTGCCGCGGGAATTTCTCCCCCATGCGCTTGATGTATGAATAGCGCAGGTAAATGAGGGTTTTGACGGTGGTTAAATCCAGATAGGCTTCGTCTGCGGCTCCGACTGCGTTTTTCTGGTAAGTCGTAACGATGCGTTCAATCGTAACATTGCCGACCGAATCCGTTAAAGTGGTTGCCACGCCGTGGTTAAGCAGCAAATTGCGTTCATCGGACTTAAACGGGGTTTTGCTCGGCAAATCTCCATTAAGAACAAGGGTGCGATACTGGCGGGCAGGATCCTGCTGCGCTTCATAGGCGCAAATTGCGGCGACCTCGGCGGCTCTGACTTCCGGCATTTGCGGGGCTTTATAGTTTTCCACCAGAACGATATGCTCGGAGTTAAGGCTTGAAGACAATGTCGCCAGCTCGGCATAGGAACCGTTAGACGCAATATACAGCGTGCTTTCATTGCAAACCATGGCGCCGAAGCGTTCAACTAAGGTGCTGCGGATAAGGCGGAGATTAGCCTCATCTGTGTAGCTGGTAACAATATCGGTTGCATATTCATCGCCCAGAGCCGCCAGAGCGTCAAGCAGAGAAACATTGCCGGTGCCTTCCGTACCTTTGGCAATTTCAAGCGTAACGCCGGCAGCGGTTTTTTCGCCGTCATAATAGTTAAAACGGACGTCAATATTATTGCCGGCAGCACCTTTATGTTTGGCGGTCAGGACGATTTGGCCCGTACTGTCTTCACCGGTGGCTTTGGTTGCAGATACCGGCAGCATAGTTTCGGCATTAATGGCTTCAACCAAGGCATTTTGCAAAATTTCCGTGGTGGCATCGGCTTCAACCGTCACTCTGACCGGATAGCCGGCAATCATCAAATTAATCATGCCGGCAGCGGCTTTGTCGGCGGAAACGGTCAAATTGAAAGTAGCGGCAACGCCTTCTTTCTGTTCGACGGCCATAATTTTCAAAGCATTGCTTTTGTTGTTTTTGAACCAGGCGGCGGCCATACGGTGGATTTCCGAGCCGGTGCCAACCAGCTCCAAAACGGCATTTAAGTCTGCGACTGCATATACTTTGTTATATTCAGCAGTGCCGTCTGATTTCTGTCCAATAATAAGGCCGACGCTTTCTTTGCCGCTTAAACCGCGACGGGCAAGTGAAGCGTCGATTTCGGCATAAACGCCCGGCACCTTCAGATTATTGGCAATTTCTTTATAGGTTACAGACATGGATTATTTTCCTTTTTTAGGGGTTGAAGAAACGGCTGCGGCCGATTTTGCCGGCTGGGCAGCGATAACGTCGCGATCATTGATACGGCGTTGCCAGAACGGAACGGCATCGACATATTCGCCTTCGGCTTTAAGCCGGCAGCCATTGGGCTTAAAAACGATGAATTCGGGCTTGCGGGGCTTTATAAAAATTTTATTCTGCATCAGATTCTTCACTTTCATGGTCAAATTTGACAACTGTTTTAGATTTGGCGCCGCTGACAATCCAATCGGCGGCTATGGTTTTAAGCAAATCCGGCTTGTTCATTCCCGGATAAGCGGCAAAATGGTCTGTAAACACGCCTTTGAATTCGAGTTCCCAGCAAGCGGCGTTAAAATTGTTGACTTTATTGTCAAAAATCGGGTGAGCATCGTCTAAAACCAGCTCCGAACTAAGAATGCCGAGGTCATTGCGGTTCAAAAGGCGGATAACGTCCGTCAACATACGGTAAAGTCCAACCGAACCTGTGCCGCCGAAACGAGTTGAGCGCTCGTTTAATTTGGTATTGCGGCTGTAGAGGTAAATCAGAATGCTAATGTTGTATTCGTTACCTTCCGGATAGTCGTTGTTTAAGGAAATTCCGCCGCAGGCAACCAAGGCAGCCGTCCGCTTATTTTTTATCAAGGTGCCAAAATCGGAAAGTTCAGCCTTGTAGCTGTCTATTTTTTCGATTTTGTAGCCTAATGCGGGTTTTTCTCCGCCAAAGCTGTCGTTAAGCTGCTTTAAAATGGCAATTTCAATATTTTCAATCATCTTTCAAAGCCTCTTCTGCGTAAACTTTAACGGTGTCAGCCAAGGCCGCTTCATCTTGTTCGGAAACACCCAGATAAGGATTTGCCTTAATTGTGACCTTGCGCCTAAACAGCGTTTTATTGCCAACGGTAAACATTAACGCTTTGCCTTTTTTTGCCTTGATAACGCCGCCAAACTGGTGGATTGCTGCATAAACAAGGTTAGAGCCGACTTTGGCAATCTGTTCGTTGGCATCAATAAGGAGCTTTCCTCGTAAATCTCCGGACTGAACCAACGGGGAAGTCCAGGCTTTGCCTTCCGGTGTTTTCTTTGTCTCAAACCGTTTCCGCGTACATTCGCGCAGCGTTGTCGCCAAAGCCAGATTGAGCGCCCGCCGGTCTTTGATTTTCCGGCTAAAGGTTTCTATTGTCCGGTTGAGTTTGGATAGGCCGCTGAGGTCAATTTTTACGGAAACGCCGCTCATAGCTGCCACATATTATTGGTAAACCGCCGCGGTTCGGCTTTTATGAAGACTTTGCGCTGCGGGCTGCTTTCGCTGCCGGTCGGTTCATTCAAACGGGCTTTACCGCTTTGAATGTCTTTCAGCAGTCGGATTGCGTCTTCATATCGTTGGCGGACGCTTTCTGCGGCATCGACATAAAACATCTTGTAATAGGCGATGTCGCAGGCAGCGTCGGTTAAAACATCATGTTTATTCTTCAAAGGCAGGCGATAGCGGGGGGCAATGTAGCCGTCAATCAAAGCACTGGTCGTCTTCAAAACGGCAGCCAGACGGGCATCATCGTTTTCGCTTAGATCATTTAAGTCATCTAGGCGGAATCTTTGACACATATCTTCTTTGGTGGCGTATAATTGCCCCATGGTGCTATTCTCCTTTGTTTTCGGCGGTTTCGTTTCCGGTCTGCGCTTCTTTGAAAGCGGCAACAGCGGCGTCGCGTTCTTCCTTGCGAATATTCTGCAAGCCGGTTGCGGCAGCGATGTCCGGACATTTGGGAGCCGTGGCGGGGTTAGCCGTCAGCATTTTATTGACGGCTTCTTGAATTTTAGCCTGTCGCTCTGTCTGATTGTCCTTTTCGCCTGTTTTTGGACTTTCGGCGGTTTGGGCGGCGGTTTGCCCGCTTGTTTCTGGACTTTTAACCAATTCGGCGCGGTTATGAGCCAACAGCCAATCGGCAGATTTGTCGTCAAGCTCAGCAATGTCACCGCGGTTTAATTCCTTGCCGTCATGCCGAAGTGGCCAGTCTTGCAGGATTTTTAAGGTTTTCATGCGACTGTCTCCTGTCTAAGCGGCTGTGGAAATCGGGTTTTCGAAAAGGAAACCGCACTGTTTGGACACAATCAGTTCCTTGCAAGATTCACCGGAACGGATTTTATAACCGCCGCGCATGCCCATATTCGGGTCAAAAATGCGGCCGGCAACCTTATCCCCAAACCTACCGGTCAGACCAAAAGTCAAACCTTGATTGGTGTCAGCATGCTGATTGATGTACAACAAGCCGCAATAATTCTGCCAGCACGGCTGAATGCTTGCCTTTTGCCCTTCTTTGGATACATTGACACGGCTATTTCCGATGATAATTTCGGGTATTTCCAAAAGCTCTGCAAGCTGCTGACGAGTAACAGCACCTTTATCACCAGAAGTACCGTGCACTGCTTTGAGTAAATTCGGATTCAATCGGAGCTTTGTCCAGACGTTCATGCCCATAACCAAAGTATTTGCTGAGACAAGCATTTTGTCTTTAGCTTCAAGCAAAATTTCCAAGGGGTCGCAAGAAGAGCTGTCAAATTGAGAGGTGCCGGAAAGCGTTTGTTTCAAAGCATAATTGCTTGGGGTTTTAACCAATTTGGCAATGCGCAATTCGCGGGCCAACATGCACAAGTCAGTAACGCCTTCGGTAGCGCGACCTTCCGGATCATAGTTTTTCGGCGCAGCGGCTTTATCATAGTTTGGCACCAGAGCATCAAGAGCATGGTCTTCAACCATTGCTGTTTTCTGGACGGCACTAAAATCTACGGTCTTCGGTGCCGAGATGCGGCCGACTTTGGTGTCAGGCACAGAGAAACCCTCTTCAACCGGAAATTCGTTGTATGAAAATTTGACGGCATCAACCGGGACATAAGGCAGAATCTTGTCGCCGATATAGTTCGCTTTGTCATTTTTATAGCCAATCGCTATAGCGGTCAGCTGTTCATCTGGTTCAAATGCTTGATTAGGCATAAGCTTTTCTCCTACTTTTTCAAAAATTCAATAACATCTTCGGCAACGCCGTCTTGCAGTGCCATGCCGAAGACACAGCCAGCGGCTTCAGCCTTTGCAGCTTTGCCGTCAGCGGCGGCGGTCAGGTCATCGCCTTTGGCAACCGTTCCGGCAAGTTTGACTTTGCCATAATTATCAATATTGACATCAACGGTGGTACCTTTCGGGGCACCGATGTAATTTGTGACGCCGATGACCTTGTCAGTGGCGGCAGTTGTCAGCTTGACCTCGCCGTCATTGGTGCCGAAAGTGACCAGACGGTAACCGTCAATGTCCTCTTCGGCGGTATAGGGCAGATTTTTATCCATAAGTTTTGCCTTTCTTGGTTGGGGGTTACATAATCAAATCAGTCTTGTCGCCGGCTATTAAGTCCAGCGACCAGCCGGCTGCGAGAAAACCGCACTGGAAATACAGCTCCGCGCGTTGAAGCAATGCCTCATTGCCGCCTTCTTTCCGCAGACATTCAAGCATTTCGTAGAAGACGTCTGCGGTTTTGGCGATACGTTCGCAGAGGGCTTCTCTTCTGGCGCGCTTTTCTGAGGCCTTTTCTATGCAATAGTTTTTTATGCCTGCTTTTTTTGACGGCCAATCAAACTGAAAATCGGAAAATTTGGGTTTTCTCATATTTGCCTCCTTATTTGCAAACAGCGCGGACAGCTTCGCTGAAACGGATATCGTGTCCGGCTTCAGCTTGTTTTTCCTGAAAAGCGCGGGCTTTGTCCGCAATGTCTGAAGCAGTCTGCGGGGTTTCGTCTTTGGCTGGCGGCGTGACTTCCGAAAAATTAACGGCTGCCGGCAGTTGGCTGATAAGTGCCTTAAACGAAGCCAGAGCCGTATTTTCTTCGCTGAACTCCAGTTCTAAGGCACTCAAATCTTCCATAAAAGACAAAACGCTTTCTTTCATGGCGGGCAACAGTTTGCCGGCTTTGACCTGTTTTTCGCAGAACTCTTTGTTTTCTGCAGCCAGTTTGTCGCTTTTGGCTTTCAACAGTTCGGCCTTGAGCCTGGCATTTTCGGCTTCGACAGCCTTGGCTTTTTCATTATCTGCCGGTTCTTCTTGCTTAATGGTCGGAGATGTTTGTTCATTGTATTCAGCCTTTGGTTCTGTTCTAACTTCATTTATGGCATGTTCGGCAGCTGAGGAAATTTCTTCAATTGCATATTCCGGAATGACGGTGTCGGCTTCTTCTTGGCTGTATTTGCCAATCAGAAAGTTCTTCAAATTACGGAATAGACGGGAGATACCTTTGTCGTTATAAGCCAGTTCTGTTTCTGAAAACTCTAATTCAAACGCAATGTCGGCATTATCGGTTTCGGCGAAGCTAGCACTGCCAAGCCCTTTAACGGCCGGCGGCTGCGCGCCTAAAAAAGCAATATGGCGCAGCGTGAAATGTCCGGGATTGGGGTTTGTCGGAGAATTGGGAGAATAGAAAGCCGGAGAAATCTTCTTAAATGCCCCGGAATTAACCATTTCGGCAAATTCAGGATTTACTTGCACCGGAATCGCCTTCAGCATTTTAGCTGCGGCATCATAGCACAGGCTTTTAATCCAGCCGAAAGCCGGTTTGTCATGTTTGGGATGCCCGCAGCAGATAGGGGCTTCGTGAATTTCGGAATTGTAGCTTGCGGCGATGTCTTTCAAATCGTCTTCGCTGAAGCTAATTTCCTGACCGGAACTGTCAATGTGTTTGCCCGGACGAAAAATATTAATAAATTTCTTTGTCATATCTTAACTCCACAGGTTTGTTGCCTATGAAGCCAAGATAACTGAAGACTAAGGATTAATTAATGGGAAGTGTTCGTATAAAATATTGATTCTGTTAAATATTTTTGCTTTTATCGTTTTTAGCGATTAAAATACTTCTTATTTAAAGTCAAGCAGATTCTAAAAATAAAGATTATTCCTATATATAATATGCCGTTTATTGCCGGACTAACACCCCACTAACAGGGGGATTCAGATTTTACTAAGTAACCGGCTTTATTTTGCTAAATTGCTTTTTAAGGGGCTTTATTTATTCTTTTGAGATTTTAGACATACATTTTTGCAATAACCCATATAAAACCTATTGTTTTTTTAAGAATAATAAGCTATAATTTTAAATATAAGATAATGAGGCGTTCCGGTAGGCGGAATCAGAGCCTTGTTTTTCTTAATCCCGGCGGCTTACCCGAACCGGGATTATTTTTTATATAATAGCAAGCCTGCGCGGTATTGGTTAAAATAGGCATCTTTGGCTTTTTGGGTTTTACCGTCTTTGGGTGTGAAGCTGGTTGTGCCGCTCCAGCCGTCGTTGGTCTTGTCAAAGATTGTAAGGCAATGACTGCCGTCTTTCCCTTCCCAGATTTTGAAATAACGTTTTTTCAATACCCAAATACCGGCGGCGTTCTTTATCCATTGCAGCCAAATTTCGTCTGGATCCTTTAATCCCTGCGCAAGAAGTGCCATATAAGGGCCACGCCCGAACTTGGCGGCTTTGGTCTTTTTGCCTCGTGACATAAACAGGTCTTCATTTATCGGCATGTTGTCGCCGGCTTTATCTTCAAAAAAGCCAGTTTGTCCGGGTTTAATCCCGAATTCCCTAAGAAACGCAGCAATATAGGTACTGTCGTCTAAATCTTTGGGCAAGATGGCTTTTTTCGGTATTGGCGATGGTTTAGGCAAGGTCGGCAACTGTGTCGGCAGTTGCAGCGTATCCGGTAAACTGGAAAGTGGCGGTGGCGTGAAAGCTCTTGTACGGGCTTTGCCGACATTATAATCAAACCCCGGAGAAATGCCCTCGGGAACCATAACCGTTTCGCCGGTACGCTTATTATGATAATTTACAAATTTTGTTGACGGACGTTTGCTTAAACGGACGTTTCCACGGTCAACTTCGCTTTTCAATACCTGCTCGACCCAGCATTTACAGTTCCAGGCACAAGGCGGATAATGCGTATCCCACCAAGGGTCGTCCACAGGCAATACAATGTTATTCCACGCCTTGTGTTGCTCTCGCGACCGTTCCAGCATTGAACAACGATAGCGCAGATACGGGTGCGTTTTCTTGGTTGCCTCTATTTCTTCCCACCGTCCGGCGGAATATGCTGTGTCAATATTAGTGCGGTAAATTGTTTTTAAGCGCCGCGTGCTGCCGAGCTGAACTTCTTTAACCTCGCCGGTGAGCGGATCCTGCATATCAGCGCGCCCCCACCAGCCGCGCGCCACCAGTTTGGGCTTTAAGTTTTTTTGAAAGCTCTCGAACGTTTCGCCGGAAACAAGGGCTTTTTCAAGCTCTCCCCGGATATCCTGCAACAAATCAATGCTGGCGGCTTTGGCAACCGTGAACGCAATGGCATGTTCTTCTTTCCAAACGTCGCGCCAGTCAAAGCCCAGCGCGTAGCCTTTGCTCTTAAACCATTTTATCGCTTTTTCCGGCGGCATCGGGCCAATACTAACATTAGTCATTAGGCAAACCCGCCTTGCCTTTGATACGGGCGACAAAATCGGCTTGAGCGATAAGCTCCTGAAGTTTGCTTATGTCCATTTGTGGATAGGCTTCCGACAGGCGTTCTTCGAATTCAGCAAAAGAACTGCAGGAAGCGAGAATTTCCTCAATAGGCGCAACCAGTGGCGTCATGACCCTTTCCCAGTCTCCGGACAATTCGTCATCGGCAGTGTCAGGGGCGGCTTCGGCAAACGCTGTGGCTACAGGCGGATATGCCGGCATTTCGCGCTTTTTCCATTCGCCGCCGTATTTTTCATTGATGTATTTTTCTGACGGTTCAAACCCCATATTATATATTTTAGTGTCTTGGTCGGCAGCTCTCATCAAGTCTTCAGGCTCTTCAACACGGTGTACTAATTTTGGCGGTGTAGCACCGGGAAAGTTAAACTCGACTAGCCATTTGATAACCTCGTTAAAACTCTCGTCCAAGAGTTCGGTGTCAGACTTAACGATTAAATCTTTGACGTTTTCCTGAACTTCAGCCGTACCGACATAGGCACCGTTCTGGCTGGTTCCCTCTTGACCGAGAATCGCTTTGGCTATGATTTTATCCAGATAGCCGCAGAATTTTTCGAAATCCCCGCCGGAATTGCGAACTGCCTCGAGCAAATCAACCGTGGTACCGTCTTCAACGACAATGCTGGTTTCTTGAGAAATCGAGGCCAGCATTTGCAGCAGCTCGCGCTTTTCGTCATCAGTTGCGCCGGCACGGTAAGTGCCGCGGGCAGTCGGAACGGCAAACTTTTCAACAGCGACCGACCAGAATTTAAGGCCGTTACGTTTTAAATATACAGGCCAAAAGCAGACATGTGCCAGACCAAGCCCATACACCTCATCGTCATTGTCGCCGGAGTTCTTATAAACCCAGAACTTGCGCGCCGGCATAAGTTCCATATTGGAAAAGTCTTTTTTAAGGAAGAGCTCGCCGGTATATTTGAACTCGAATCGCTCCGGCTTTTTGACGTTTATGGCAGCAATGACAATCCGGTTGTCTTTAATTTTATAAAGGATTTCGGCGACAGAATAACCGAACCAATTACCGTACAGCATTTTTTTATATTTGTCTTTGAAACCGATATTTTTCAGGTTTTCTTCAATAAATGCGGCGATTTCAACGTCTTTTTTGTCTTCGGTGGCGGGGATGATTTCCCAGGGCGCGGCAACGGCAGCGGCAACGCGTTGTTCAATAAAGCAGGCTTTGACCTGCTCATCATACAGCAAATTGCGATAGGTCTTAAGATTACCGCCGCGTTCGAGCAGAATCTTGTCCAGCGGGCGCACGACATCGGCCAAAAGCATACGGCTTTTAAAATATTCCTGCGCGCTTGCCAGTTCGGTGCTAACCGGCGGCTGTGCGGTCTGTTTGTTTTCACGGTTGTTTTTAGACTTTTTCATTCTCAAATCCCACTATAAGCTGTTATTCTTTTAAAGACATTGTGCAGAACTGACCTGTTTTTCTCTCCCAGAGTACTTGCAGTTGACATCCGTCCTGTGCTGGAGCCGGCATATTTAATGCAATTTGACCAGAGGATTTCCAGACAATCAACACCGTCATCATGGTCAACCACCGGCCAATGCCGCATTTGTTGGATAAGCACCGTTAATATGGATAAGAAGCGGATTGAACCGTCGGCGACATGCGGCTGCAGCGTTTGAATACGCAGGTCTTTGTCGACATTCTGGCTTATGCCGATACAATTCAGCTGCACGCCGGCCTTTTTGCCGCGTTTAATCGCCTCAGTTCTTAAAAACTCTTGATACTGGACGGTTTCAACAAACCAGAAAACGCAGTTATACTTCTTTTGATAATAAATCATGTCGTTGATAATCTTGTCGGGCAGCCGTTTCTTAATAGCAGCCTCCTGCAGATATAGCACACCGATATTGCGATCATAAAAGCCGACCAGAATTGCGGACGGGTCGCGGCGGCGGCCGAATTTGCCAAGCGAGGGGTCAACCGCACCGAAAGCCGGCAACTGCTTAGCCAGAACGTTCCAATAAGTAAAATCGGTGAATGTCGCCGCATCTCCGGAAAGCGGGTCGTTTTGATATTCGGCGTCAAAGGCCGCTGTGCCGACTTCAACCTTGATTTTCATTAAGGTCAAAAGGTCGCGTTTGTCCGGCCAGCTTAAGACTGCGCCTTTGTCCATAGCTGCTTTATGTGCCGAGTAAAATTTGTCAGCCTTTTCTTCCGGCGTTTCTTTTTCTTCGGCATCTGGCTTATTTGTTAATATTTCCTGCCATTCCTGCCAAAGCTGCTGATTTTCCGGCGGTAACATAATGGCACGGAAGATTACGCTGCGCCACAACGGATTATTAAGCGTACGGTTCAAAACTGAATCATAGTGCAGAATTGTCCCAATGTAAAAGACGTCAAGTTTTGCCCCGGCTTCGCCAAGGTTTTTAATAGCTTTGTTGAGCCAGCTCTCCAGATTGTCGCGGTTGGTGGGGTTCTTAACCGCCTCATCGTTTTCCATGTCATCCAGAATAACCATGTCTGGACGATAGGCGCCGTGTTTTAAACCGCGCACGCCTTGACGGGCACCGCGGGCATGGACTTTAATATTATTCTTAGAAACAAAAATGCCGACTTTCCACGTTGTCGTGCGGCCAAAGGCCTCTGGGAAATCACTTTTGAGCCGCTGGTTGAATTCAAGCTCAACCTTAATTGATTCAATAATAACAGAAGCGTTTTCAAAAATATCCTGAATAAACAAGATATAGTGTTTTTTGCCGTAAACAATACAATATATAAGGCCAATCATTAAATAAGTCGTCTTGGCTTCGCCGCGCGGGGCGGCGATAGCCTGGGAAATACTTTTTGATGAGCGAAGAAGCGGCAGAAACTCGCGGAAAAACCATTTATGAAACAATGACGGCTCAACCGGGCGCAGTTTGCCGGTTTTCTCGTCAACCTTGGGGCGGATATAGTGCGGAAAATATGTCCGGGCGAAAAATTCAAAATCATTTTCAGCCCGCGCCCGGCGTTCTTTAGACGCAGCGGGTGAGGCATCAAAGCCCTCGGCGATATTGTCAAGCTGCTGTTTGAGCTGCCCGGCAATATCGGCAAGGCTTTTCATAAATTCCGATTTTGAGACCTTAACCATAGTGTTTTGTCAGCTCCTCGCCGAACGGCTCCAGAATTTCGATAAAGGCTGCAGCATGATGCGGAAAGTTATCCCGGACAAAGTCGCCCAGCAGTTGGATGACATCGGTTGCAATCGACAGCTTGGACAATTCAGGGCTTGCCATGCCTGCCGATTTCATCGTCTTAGCAAAGGCATCGGCCAGCGAAGCCAAGGCATCAACCTTTTCTTTGGCGGTTAAGAGGCATTCTTTAGATTTTAAATTATCCATAATCGACTGGTGAAAAACGACATAATCGTTAATCATAGTCTTAATGAGGTCATCCCGGCCGCCGGAAGCGATAGATGCGGCAGCTTTCAACTTATCCCAATCATCACCATTTTCCAAAGCCTCAGCTTTCCAACGGCGAGCCGTGGCAATGTTTTTAACACCGGCAATTTTAGCCGCTTGTGTTAAGGGCAACAGCTTAAAAATATAATTTTTGCGGACTTCGTTACGCGCTCGGGTTCCGTAAGCCATAACAGCCTCCGTTTATTTGAATTGTGACACGATCAGACTGATAGCGGCACTAAATACGCCACTGCAGACGACAGAGTTGCGGGTCGTTTTTTTCAAAATGTCGTCTTGTTTTTGCTCCATGCGTTCAAGACGTCTGTCCAAACTGTTAAAACGTTTATCGAGCCCCATCAGCATACCTCGGACCTCGCCTAAATCTTTGTATAATTTTTCGTTACCGGTTGGCATTTTTTTCCCTTTCTTCCTGACAATCTAAACAAAGACGGCAGCCGGGGACAGCCTTCTGCCGCGCGGGTGGAATTATCTCGCCACAAATAGCACAGACCGGGCTGGAGCTTCCGACCCGGTTTATTTTCTGGCGAAAATTGGAGATTTGCTGGTTAAGAGCATTTTCAATCTCTATATCTGCGATGTCTGCAATATCACTCATGAATAAGCCCTTTTCTTTAACCAGCCATTTAAGAACTTTTTGTTTTGAGGTTTCTTTTCCGCTAATAGGCGGTAGAACCCGGCAAGTTCGGAGCGATAGGCGCAGAGAATGGCGAATTGCCATTCCGGATTGCCGCCATGATTAAGCGCATTAAGCGTTTGCTCTCCGATGTGTCCGTCTTCAACTAGCTTAAACCCCACGCAATTAAGTGCCCGTTGCAGGCAAATATGGGCTTGCTGAGCTCCCATGTTTATGGCCGCATCAAATATTTTGACCGCCAAATCTTCAATCGTGATGCGGTCATAACCGTAACGCAGCCAAAACTCGTTAAAATAAAAGTCTTCAGCATCTTTAATCGTTAGGTTTTTAATCGCATCAATTGTAGCTTCTGGATGCTTTTCCCGGTAGGTTTTAAGAGTAATGCCATATTTTGTGGCACCGCCTGAATCAGCCGGATCATTGACGAAGCCGCCCTCATGCGCCAGCGAATTATTAAAAGCTTTGCTAAAAACTGTTTTATCCATACAAAAAAACCTTATAAGCGTTGAACAAAATATAAATTTATCCATGCTTATAAGGTTAGGATGATTATCGCTAAATCTTAATGGGAATTGTTCGTATAAAATATGCGTTTTCAATGCGTTATTTATTTAAAATCATAAAAAAGATAAAAAAACAAGAGTTTTTATTTACATGAAGGCGAATAAATGTTTGAATAATAAAAATTGATTTTTTAAAAGGGCAAAGCATGAAAAGTAATTCTCAAGAGGTTTCGGCAAAAGAAAAAATATTAAATTTCTTAATAAAGCTGCCGCAGTACGTGGGGGCAATTATTAAGTTTCTATTCTTTCTAGCGGTATTTATCGGGGCTTTATTTTTACTTAAGCAATGCAGTTAAAAAATAACCGGGGTTTATTCCCCGGTTATTTTTAGACTTTCTTTTAATCTGTGAGGCGGAAATTTCTTTTTGAGGCGTTTTATATATTTTCTTCTTATTTTATTAAGAATTGCCTTTTCTTTATTGGAAATCCTGAAAATTTCTTCTAACTTTGTACCAGTTTCAGGAGTAATACTAAATTTTAAAGAATATGTTTTTTCATGAATATAGAAAATCGGTGTATGATTGTCCTGATTTAGATTACATTCGTTAAATTTCACGGAGCATACACTAGATTTTTTCCCTTTATCACTCATTAAAACAACATCATTAACATTAAATCCCTCTTCACCCATTTTATTCTCCTTTTTTTTCCAAAACCGCGCGGGCTTTTTCGCCATTGTCATCCATTATGGCTGGTGGCAGCCATTGGCTATGACAATGCGGTGTTCGATATTCCTGTTCTTTATAATTTTCTGTATCAGCATAGAATTTCAGAACATCTTCATAATCTTTCAGCCGTTCTTGAAATAAATCGAAACGGCTTAAATATGCCCACGAATTGCAAAAATCTTTCAGCAATAACTTGTTTGGATGATTAGCTACATCATTAAAAATAACAAATTCGCCATCAAAAAGCCCGACAAAACCATTTTGTCCCATTATGACTTCGTTCTTTTTGGGATTTTCTGTATTGTTGTGCCAAAAATTAGACATTTTTTTATCCTTAGAAAAAGCGGCGGCCGCAATGACCGCCGCCGTTTGGTTAGTTGTTAAAAAAGTTATCAAAAATATATTTTCCTACTTCCGGTGCAACGCAGTTCCTTAAAATCTGGGCTTTATTGCGGATTTGATAAGGACTTAAGTCAATTCCTATCCGGTTTTGATGCTGGGCAATATTTGCTTTTCTGATATTATCCGGGGCAAAATTTGCTTTAGGCACAATACGGTTAGACCAAAAGTAGTGTCTCTGCAGCTGAAAGGTTGGGGCAATCAGCGGTTGATAATAGGGAATAACGTTCTCGACCACCCAATCACACCGGGCATAGTGTTTTAAGAAAATTATTTCCTGCCATAACATTAAGTCGGGATAAAGCGGGGCAAATCTTATGCGCTTTCCGCGGAATCCGAAACAGTATCTTATTCTCGAATGGCTCTGACAAGGCGGTGATGCCCAGATAAAGTCAAAGTCCTGATAATGATTAAGCAAATATTCGTGCGCATCGCCGATAATTACTTCATCATTGGGATAGAGTTGTTTATAAATTTCTGCAATCTTAGGGTTAAGTTCAACTGCTGTTATTTCGACTGACTGACCATTAATCATCGTAGGCCAGTCTTTTCTATTGCCGCCAATTCCGGCAAACAGATTTAATATTTTGATTTTTTTGTCCTTTCATCGTTAAATAAGTTAAGTTGATTTTCTTCAGCTTTCCGCCGTTCCCGCTCTTTTTTTAACGTTGCTTGAACCCAGCGGTATGTGCAGTTTGCTGATTTATGAATATCGCAGATGCGCATATTTTTAGACCTCATGTCTAATATTATACGTCTGCGCTCGGCTGCCCGATTGGTTAAAGACAACGGCACATCAATTTGATTGCCGCCGAAGTTTTCAATCAGGACTTCGAGCTCTTCGGTGCTGAATGCCTGACGCAGCTCGTGCTTTTCGTGCGGCATTTTGCTGGGGATATATATCCGGCCGCCGCGAAACTTCTCTACGAGTTTCTGCGCGAAAGCAATTGAGGTAACGTCAACAACCTCTTTCAAAAAAATTACTCTTAGGCTTTCATTCAGCATTAAACTTTCCTTTACCTGGCTATCATTTGTTTTAATATTTCAATAATTTTCTGAGCTTGAACTTCATCAAGCCATTTAACATGATCAACGCCGGTATATTTGCGGACGAAAACGTCCAATGCGGTTTTGTCTTTACTTTTAATTTTTCCAGAACGTTGCAGAACACCCCACAAGGCATATATTTTGCTAATTGAGGGCTTATTGGGCTTTTCATAGGATTTGCGTTCTTTGCGGGTTTTATCTCCAGCTTTGCGCGGTTTTTCGTCTTTCCAGCCCTTTTCTTTAAGTTTTTCAATTACCTTTTCCAGCTGCTTATCCGTGCATTTGGCGGAACTATCTTTTCCGACAGCCTGCTGGATAATGCTGCGATAGGTATCATCGTCCAAACCCAGCTGGTTTTTAGCAAGGTGAATTTTGGCAATCATGATATTACGCAGCGGTTTCATTGAACTTCTCCGAGATGCCGGTGCTCCAAAATTCCGGCGGTAAAACTTCGCCGGCAAAAACTCGTTCTGCCGGAATAACCTTTGTTAAAATTTCTAGGGCTTCAGTTTCATTTTCCAAATTGCGAATCCCGAATCTTGCAAAAACTCCGTCATAAAAAGGCTCATTCGGCCCGGTAAGATGCAATTTTTTATCTTGCCAAGCATAGGGGACACCGTCCGGAAAATCGGCAACTGCGATAAACCGGTCGCCAAGAAGCTTTTTAAATTCTGCAACTTTTTCCTGCGTTATAAAGCCGATAAT
The DNA here is from genome assembly GCA_910577205.1 of uncultured Alphaproteobacteria bacterium. GTDB lineage: Bacteria > Pseudomonadota > Alphaproteobacteria > RF32 > CAG-239 > Scatocola. The sequence continues at coordinate 76,256 of CAJTMA010000001.1, read as the reverse complement.
ACTTGCGTTTGTCATTTTATAATCCTTTCAACCTGACATCATCAGCGGCAGGTGGTTAATCACTGCCGGACGACGGATAAAAACACCGCCGTTTCGTCTCGCGCGCTTATATTTCTGTTACATGGCTGCCTCCCGGGTTGTGTTGCATTTGTCAAATTCGCCTATATGTATGTGTTTACCTTGTTTATTTGGAGTTTTGGCGAAGTTATAAATCGGCAGCAATGTCTAGCGGAATGGCTTTGTAGGCGTCCGTGTTACCGATACGTTCATAGACCCTGATGTAGCCCTTTGAATAAGCGACATTCATGCTGTCCATGATAGCTTGTTTGGCGCGTTGCCATTTTTCGTCCTGAATATTCAGGCGAAGCAAACCATAGATTTTGGACGCCGACAGATTGCCTTGTTTGTCAGTCTCAAAGGCATAATTGACCAGCGTAACAAGCTTCGGGTCGGCTCCGTTACCCCATTCAAGGACACATTCTTTGAACAAGGCTTCGGCCGATTTTGCAGCTTCGTTGAAAACAATACGGTCGGCAAAGCTGCGGACAACTTTATATTTACCGTCGAAACTGTAGAGCGTTAGATTGCCTTTTTTGCCGCCCAGTTTGGCCTGATATTTTTCGGCGACAATCTCTTCCAGCTCGGAAATGTCTTGCATGGATTTGACTTTGCAGTCTTTCAGTACGGACTGGCTTTTTTTGAAACGGTCAACAATGATTTTGACGGTCTGGTCACGGAGCTGGTCTTGCGGTTTGACCATAGCCTTGGGAATTAACCGACCTTTGGCGTCGGTCATATATTCGTTTTGATTAATTTCAGTCAATTTTTACCTCCTACAAATCCAGAGCTTTGCGGTATGTTTCGAGCAGGAAGTCATTTTCATCCCGCTCAGCTGCATTTTGTTTTCGCAGCTTAATAATGGTGCGCATAATTTTGTTATCAAAGCCGGCACCTTTAGCTTCCGCGAAGATATCGCGTATATCGCTTTCAATTGCGGCTTTTTCTTCGCTTAACCGTTCTATGCGTTCGATTAAACTTCTTAATCTGTCTGCAGCGATTCCGCCGACGTCTGTATCTGACATTGTTTTTCTCCTATGCTGATTTGTTGATTGTTTGGGGATTATTTCCCGGAATAATAAGATTTTCCTCAATGTTTTGGGTCATTTCACCCAACGCCATGAGATTGTAGCTGAGAGAAGCGAGCAATTTATTGTTTCTCTCAACGTGCTGAAAATGGTCGCCTATCTTTTGAAGGTGAAAATCATTTTCCCCTTTGAGTTGATTAACTTTGCTTTCCAGCGTTTTAATTTTCGAGCTTAAATATCCAAGCTGATTAGGATTGTTCATCGTTATTCTCCTTAAATTGTTTCATAAATTCTTTTTTAGGGTTGTATTTGACAGGACATTTCAAGCAGAACTGATGAAGCTTAAACAACATCGGATTGCTGGTATTTGTACCCTTGCGATTGGTTTCTTCGCACTTCTGTTTACTGATTATTTTTTCAGCGAAAGGGCAGAAAATATTGTCGGTGAACGTTGTCAAAATTTTGGTCTCTAGCTTGCTGCTGTCCTTGGCTGGGTATTTTCCAGACAGGTACAAACTGACACTTGAACGCGCATAACCAATTTTTTTAGCTACGGGACTGACGGCACCTGCTTTACATACCTCTTCCCTGCAAACTTTCAGTGCTAAGCTTTCAGACATGACAGCACCTCACCGTTATTGGGGTTAAATATTTCATTCTCCCGCCGTCTAAAAATTGGCGCAAGATATCCTGGGTCTTTAACAAGAGCGTAACGTTTAAAACCATTAGAGGTTAATGCATAGCCTGGCTCCCGGCTTTTTAATTCCATAAGAAAACCTGCTCTTGTTAGGGCTCTGAGGTAGATATGGAGCTGATTAAGGGCTTGTTTTTCGTTGCCATCTTTTGCCAACATCAAAATATCGTTGACCGTGAATTTCTGCTTAATACGAATAGCTTTCCAAGCTCTACTGCGAAAGTTGTCTTTTTCCTCTATCGGCCATTGGTAGCCTTTTTCCGGACCGGGATTTATAATCAGCGGTTGACCGCTTCTTTTTAGACTTTTTCCCTTATCTGTAAGGCGATAAACTCCTGTAGATGAACGAGTAGCATAACCATGTTTTATTAAGTTTCCCACTGCTTGGCTGATGCTTTTGGTTGATAGTTCTAGCTTTTGGGCTAATTCTTCCAGTTTTATTGGCTTATCGCCCATTTGGTTAAATACTTTAGTCATTACTTCACAACTCATCATTAACCTCTTACATAAATCGGGTTAGAGTTGCGGCGGTCATTCATTAAAGGCAGACCAATCATAGAATCGTAAGTAACTAATTCAAGTCCCGGATTTCTCGCAGCAAAGCGGTCTATAGAGGCAATAGCTTCTTTAATTTCACGGGAATACCCATTTGTTACCTTATGAATAAAAGCGATTAACTTATCTTCAACCTGAACGTTACATAAGGTATTAACCAAAAGTCTGGTATCTTCAAGGTCAAGTTCTTTAAATTCGACATATTGTCCTATACGGCTGGCTATCTGCGGAAAACGCTTCAAACTATTGCGAATAATACCCATGCCAACCAAGATAAAAGGTATTTCCAAATAATCAGATAAATCTCGTAAGGTTTCCAAGCAGCGTGAACTTCTGGCAATATGGTCGGCTTCATCAACAACAATTGCAAAGTTTTTGCCGCTAATTGAATTTGCATTTGTAAACTGTGCCAGAAGTTCCAAAGCCTGTTTATACATTTTTTCAAACGAATACAGAGGAACGGCATTTAAAGCTGTAATAAGGTCGCGCATCATCCATTGCGGTGTCCATTCTTTTTTTGCTCGCAAATAAATGCACTCATTACGAACAGCCCACCAGTTGACGGTTGAGGTCTTTCCTAGTCCGGGTTGTCCGTCTACAATCATTAAACATGCTTCCTGAGCACCTCGGGTGCTTAAATTTGCAATTCCGGTCAGAAAATGTTTAACATTTTTAGTTTTGACAAACTCATTTTTCATTATATAATTATCCTTGTAAGAATGTTATTCTTTGGTCTGATTATTTGCGGTAATCAGGCCGTTTTTATAAGCGTTTTAACTTGGTCAACACTTATATCCTCGGCATCCAAAAGCGTTATATATTCCGGCTTTTGAATCAGGTTATTTAGATAGCTTTTATCGTTTCCGGTTAATTCTTCTGGGTGTCCTAAAAGCCAACTAATCATCGAAACATCATCGCTGAAAACAGGACGTCCGCTTGGAGATACCTTGATTGTTTGAACTGGCTTTAGTTCTATTTCAGGCTTGGATGTTTCAGAAATGGAGGTGAATTCTTCCAATTCTGTTTGAACAGGAGCTTCAATCAGACGGTTTTTATATTCATCTTGAGCATCATCGACATGTTTTTGCAAACGTGTGATTTTACCTGTTAGACGCTTTGTATCTCGATGTTCAAAATAACTTTGCGGGAAATAGCCTACAGTTCCGCACAATGGAGCTGTACATATTTTTCGACCGAGCTTTTTCTCATTGTTATGAAGAGCAATCTCGTAAACATAAATTTCTTTTGCTTCTGCTGGGTCGTAACAAATAGCAACTTCCTGTTCATCATAGGGAGCTAGTGCAACTGAAGCATATTGATTGCTACACCAAGCTATGCGTTCACGGCGAACTTTGCGAATTTCAAAGAAGCGGTGAAGTGTTTCTGCTTCTACCTGTGTTATTCTATCTGCAACGAATCCGTTTTCGACAGCCTTATTCCAAAATTCGGTTGGGGTATAATGACGTTTTTTGTAAGTTTTGACATCAACCATAATTGGCAGGCTTGAATGTTCTTTATTATTGTACCAATCGACATGCCTTTGACAGAAAACTACAAAATCAGCCCATTTCATCAGAAGTTTTGAGCCGCCGATTTTTGCAATATCTTGACGGGTTTTCTTAAAAACAGCTTGTTTTGCCTGAGGATCCATATCGGCCCCCATATATGTCGGCAATTCTTTAGCGGCCCTGACCCAAATAGTGCGGTGTATGCGCTCACCAATACCACGAGCTTGAGAGTTATAGGCAATAGAATTCTCTTTACGAATATTCAATCGGGATAATAAACCTACAACGGAATCGTCAAAAAATTTATTATTGAAGCCCTTACCATTATCAACATACCATATTGCCGGAATGCCATGAGTTTTTATTGACATAGCCAATGCGGTATAAACTGAATTTGTACGTTCGTTTAAGTCAATAGACCAGCCGACAACTTTACGAGTGTAGACATCGACAACAGTTGTAATTTCAGGTCTGAATGGTTTGCCTGTAAGAGGGTGTTCGATTTCTGCATCAAAGGTATGGCCGTCGGCCGTATAAACGGCAGTGGGCCAAAGGTCGGAAGTATCACGGGAAACATAGGCTTTTATCTTTTTTATTTCTCTGGTGCCCATTCTTCCTTTTTCTCTGATTTGAGCCGGTAGTTTTTTTATAAAGCGCTGCACAGCGGAATAACTGGGGCATTTTTCTTCAGATATAACACCTTTGAGCAAATCTAAACATTGTTGCAAAGATTTATTCTGGGGTTGTTGCCAAAACTTTAAGAACGTATCACCCCAATCTGGCCATTCTGCTTTAGGCATTTCTTTTGCTGTAAGCGCAAGAGTGGTTCCAGCATCTTTGACAGCTTTGCGCCAATTAAAAATGGTTGCTCTGGATATTTTGACCTTATTTCCGCTGCGACCATTGGCTTTTTTTACAGCTTCAGCCATTTCTTGGCGTAATGTACCGTCGGAAATCATTGTCTGAAACTTTGTAATGGCAGCATTGATACCGCATATTTGTGCTAATGCATCTATTTCTGCAAGGATTACCGCCCTGGCCTCTAATGCTTCGCGCTGATAAGGCAATAATTGGTCAAATATCATCGCTTGTTTTTGGACTATTTCTTTTTTTTCGGCTTCGACAATTTCCGCGCAAGAAGTTGATTTCAGATTTAAAATATAAGTTTGTGCATCTTTAGGTAAAGAACTAAAGCAATATTCAAAACCGCCACCTTTCCCCAATTTTGGTCGTGATTTCCAGTTTTCTCTTTTGGCTTTTGCTATTAAATGCGGTCTATATTTGGGAAGAAACGGAATTTCCATTTCTAATAATTCTGCAACAGAAAAGTATTGTTTAACCATTACATGCTCCTTTCTTTTGCTTTACAAAGAGGCTGAAATGGTTTAAGGTGGTTTGCGGAAGCATGAGGATGAAGCGGATTTCCGTTCTTATCGTAGCGATTAGGCCAAAGTTCTTTTGGATGGACATTCAAAAACTGAGCTATGACTTGTTCCCCGATAAATAACGGTGCCCGAAGAGCTTTCCTGATATTTACGGAGTTGACACCAGTAAGGCGTGCTAAACCTTCCAATGTCTGTCCCCGTTTATAAATGGCGCATTTTATATCTTCAGGATGTAAAGGTTCGTTTCTCATCATTTTTCCTTATAATCAACTGGTTGCCGCCAGTTTTTTATAAAACTTATATTGTTAGTTCGTTTGTTACTAATAACAATATAAGCCGGTTTTCCGACTGTGTCAACGGAAAAACGACCGTAACAGTTGGAAATCCGACTATTTTTAGGGTAATATACTGAAAAACAACAAAACTTTTTTGTTAATTGAGGTAACATTATGACCGTAACAAAAGACAAAACAAACTGTAACGGTTTCGGTGAACGCTTAACCGAAGTGATTAGGCGCGCCCAAGTTACCAGAGAAAGCTTTGCAAAAGACCTTGGATATGGAATAACTGCCTTAAAATCTTGGATATATGAAGAAACGTCCCCAAATTTGCAAACGATTTTAAAAATCTGCGATAAATATAAGGTAAATTTAGAATGGCTCGCAACAGGAACGGGAACGATTGAAATTGGCAGCACGTTAAAACCTGACGGCTTGTCCATCAAAGTCTATGACGTTAAGCTATCAGCAGGTCTCGGTTGTTTTGCAACAGATGAAAATTTGCTCGAAACGATTGTCGTTCCTAATCAAATGGTGAATAGGTATGATTTAAACTCATATTGTGTTGGGGCGTTGATTGACGGGGTTTCCATGGAACCAAAGCTTCATGATGGCGATATAGTCATCATTGACCGGTCAGTAGAAACTTTTGAAGACGACAACGTTTATGCTTTCTTTTATGACGACCACTGCTATATCAAGCAGCTACAAAAGCTCGGAAATGAATTGAAAGTTAAAAGCTTAAACCCTGATTATGACAGCTGGATTATCCATAATACAAAGGATATTATCATTGCTGGTAAATACAAGGCGCGTTTCTCTGGTAATATTTTATAGAAAATGCACAAAGCAGTCTAAAAAAAGACGCAAAAAACCGTTATTCTTTGATAAAAGAGTCTAAGACATTAGACCGAATAAAAATCCCGGGGATAGCCCCGAAAATCAATCCTACATTGAGTTACAGGAATTTCACCCTAAACAATTACGTAGTCTAAAAATGAGTGGTACCCTACAAATAAATAAAGAAGTTGAGTTCGAGACTGAGGAGATTGCGCAGCAATCGCCGAAGGACGGCAAGGGAACAACGTGACCGCGCCACCCCCGCCGCCTACCTCCTTCCGCAAGAGAGGGTTGCCAACGAGCATGGTCAAACCATAATGTTTGTTACTAATTACCCCAGATTACTAAGAGATACCTCTTTGGTGTTTTACATAGCAGTTAATTTTATGATAAGCCTCTTTACATTAATTATAATCGTGCTAAAACAAAACCGATTTGGTATTATTCTGGATGTTATTTAAAAAGTGACCTCTTTTCAGTTTGCTCTGATTATGAACAATACCAATGATTTATTTTTTTTATTAATCATTTAAATTTTTTGCCTTATGAAAAGAAAAGTTGTTTATGGGCTGATTGGCGGAACAGTTTTGATTGCTACAGCCGTTGCTGCTTATGTTAAACGTGAAGCTATTAAACAAGCAGCCAAGGAAATCAGCGACGATGTGAAAAGACGTTTGAAAAAAGAACTCCCGGACGAAATTGCAGAGTAGCCCGGTCTTTTGCCCCTGGAAACTTAATTGTTTCTCGGGGTTTTTTTATAATCTGCTTTTGGAGGCGTGTTCTTGAAAATGTAATAAAGGAAGAACGGGATTTATCGCTGCCGCCATACGGTTGGTCGGCTCGCGCCCTCTCGGGTTCGCTCCCCAAGTCAAATTTAACCATAAAAAAACTGTCCTGAAGGACGGAATTTAACGCTGTCGCCGCGCGACTGGTGGAGCTGAAGGGGATCGAACCCTCGACCTATTGATTGCGAACCAATCGCTCTCCCAACTGAGCTACAGCCCCACAACAAAATACTTCTGAATAATGGATTAATCAATTTAAGTTCTGCTGTCAACAGCTTATTTATACTGCTGCTCCAAATTTAGCAGTTTGGCTTTGACATCCAGTCCTCCAGCATAGCCGATAAGTTTGCCGTTGCTGCCGATAACTCTGTGGCAGGGAACAATAATTCCGATAGGGTTTTTATTATTTGCCATGCCGACAGCCCGGCAGCCCAGAGGGGAGGCGACTTTTACCGCAATATCTTTATACGTTGCTGTTTCCCCATAGGGAATAGTTTGTAATGCCGCCCAGACTTTCATTTGAAATGCAGTGCCTTTCGGGGCGAGCGGTAAATTAAACGTCTTGCGTTTTCCCGCCAGATATTCTTTAATCTGCCGTGCAGCTTCTGCAAGGAGCGGGGTTTCTTGTTCAAAACATCCGGCCGGCCATTTTTGCGGATTGATGTTAACATGGGTAAGGCTTCCGTCTTCTTCCGCAATGCCGATTTTCCCTATATTTGTCTGATAATATGCGATAAACAAAATATTTTCCCATAACAAAAGTAAAGCGGAGTTTTTATATTCTCCGCTTTGGTGATATCTAAAACAAGGACAAACCTCTTTCGATTTTAACGCGCTGCTGTTCAAGCAGAGTGCCCATATTCAGTTTGCCGCTGCGCAGCATACCGCGTACTTGGCAGGCGGCATTCGTATCCGGATTGGCAAACAAGTAAGATACTTTTGCTCGCTTGGGAGCGCCTTCCAAAATCTGGTGGATACAGCCCAAGAAACCATTAGCCACTAATTCGTAAGCCATATCTTCGGAAATACCGCTGGACGCAGCATATTTAACCAAGGCATTAATCGCGTCAGACACATTGTTAGAGTGAATGGTCGACAAGACCAAGTGGCCTGATGTTGCCGCGCGCAAAGCTTCTGAAGCCACATCGGGAGAGCGAATCTCACCCAGATAAATATAACGTGGTTTAGAACGCAAGGCGGATTTAATACCTTCTTCCCACTTACCATCAGGAGGTGTTGTTTGCTTACACAAGCCGAGTTCGGCTTCCGGGGTAATGTAAACGCCGTCTAAAGGCATTTCAATCGGGTCTTCGATAGTGAAAGCATAGCCGCCTTTTTTCTGCAAATATTCTTTGAGAAGGGCGGAAACAGTCGTACTCTTACCTGAACCTGTTGCCCCGGCCAGCAAAATCAAACCGCTGCAGCCGGCCAGTGATACCAAATGCTCATAAACACGGTATGGCATCCCCAGATCTTTCAGGTTAGGCACGGATGTCGGCATTTTACGGGCGCAGTAATTGACGCCTTCAAGCGCAATAGTCCGCTCAACACGATAGTTTCTGCCTTTATAGTTTAGCAGATAACTGCGATTTTCACCATCATAAGCGCCTTCAAGCTGGTTAAAGAACTCTTCAAAATCGTCAAAAGTAACAATCTTTAATCCGCAGTTGGTGCGTCCGCTCCAAATATAACATTTTTTATCTGGCGTCACATAAACGTCTGAGAACTTAACTTCGTTGATAGGTCCGGAACTTTGCTTGCAAACCAAAACATCTGCCGGCTTGGGCTTTTCAAGCGGAGCTTTAACTTCCGGTACAGGTTTAGTCATTGCGGGCCGTTGAGGGACGGCTGCGGCAGGAGCAGATGTCGGTGCAGGCGTTGGTGCTTGTGCAGCCGTAGGCGCTTCTGTCCGGTTTTGCGGAGCATCAATCCCCGGTGATGAAACTTGAGGTTGAGGCGGCGTAACGGAAAGCTTTTTAAGCAATTCCTCACTGGTGAATCCACTCATTTTTTGTTCTGTTGGGTTCATATTCATTGTTCCCATATTTTGCGCATATTGATTTGTTTTATTTTTTTCAAATAAACCCATAGCCAACCTCCTTAATGTCTATTTCTCATTATACATAAATTAGTTTGAAAAATTTATTAAAGTTTCTTGAAATTTGTAAAAACTATAAAAAACACGGTTTAATCAAATTTTTAACAATTATCTCCTATAATAATAAATTGGGAGGATTCAGATGCAAAGCAGACTAGATGTAATCGTCGCTGACTTATTAGCATTAAATACGTTTATTGCCACTCACTCTGATTTTGGAGAGATTATCGAGAAGGTTATGCAAGTTGCCGCTAAAACAGCGGTTGCCGACGGCTACTTTTTTTATGAGATTACACCGGATAAATATATGACGCTGGTCTACAGCGATGTCAAAAGTTTAAGCAAACGTTTGAATGGCATGGACAATGCCCTGTTTTATGAAACCAAATCATTAAGTGAAATCCGCCAGAAGAGTTCAAAGCGCCCGGCGGAACTTTGTGCGTTGGGGCATGAAATCATTAATGCAGAAAATATTTACCACAACAGCACGATTGATACGACATTTATTAGCGGCTTTGATAAAAAATATAACTATACAACCGTTTCAACTTTGGTTATCCCGCTGGTTGACCGTAAGCATAATGTCATCGGCGTTGCCCAGTTTATTAATGCTCTGGACCATAATGGGCGGGTCATCGGTTTTTCTCAGGAGATTCAAAATGCGGTAGTTTCCATCTGCCGTCTTCTGACCCTGACTTTGGAAAGAAAAGGCCTGCGCGAGGCATATTCATCGCTTTTGGAATCAGTGATAGAGGTTTTAGCGCGGGCAATTGATGCTAAATCGCCTTATACCAACAGTCATTGCCAAAAAGTTCCGATTATTGCCCGCCTGCTGGCAACAGCCGCAGTGGAAGAAGATGAAGGGCCGCTAAAAGATTTTGAAATGGATGATGATGAGTGGTACTCGCTGCATATTGCCTCATGGCTGCATGATTGTGGCAAGGTAACCACCCCTGATTATATTGCGGATAAAGCGTCCAAGCTGGAAACCATTAACAACCGCATCCATGAAATTCGCAATCGTTTTGAGATTCTGCGCCGCGATGCGCATATCAATTATCTGCAAAAACGTTTGAACAATATGGACACGAAAGAAAACTTGCAGCTGGAATATGCCAAAAATGTTAAAAAGCTGGAAGATGATTTTGCTTTTGTTGCCAATTGTAACGTTGGGGATATTGAACTAAACGATGCTGATTTGCAACGTTTGGATAATATCAGCCGTAAAACTTTTACCCGCTATTTTAACCGGATGCTCGGATTATCTTGGACTGAACGTAATGCCGTCCAAAAAGTCGAAGAATATACGCGTCCCGGACCGGAACCTTTGCTTCAGGATCGTCCGGATCATGTCGGGGAAGAGTTCAACCGTGGTGAACTTTATAATCTGAAAATTCGTAAAGGGACAATTAATCAGGAAGAGCGTAACAAAATCAATGACCATGTCAGAGTGACGATAGAAATGTTGAAAGCGCTCTATTTTACGCAGGATTTGAAGAATGTTGTCGAATATGCCGGCTGTCATCATGAACGTATCGATGGCAATGGCTATCCGAACCAACTTAAAGGAGATGAGATGTCTGTTCCTGCCAAGATAATGGCAATTGCGGATATCTTTGAAGCCCTGACCGCAAACGACCACTCTTATAAAGAGCCGAAGAAGCTGTCAAAAGTTCTCCGAATTATGCAGAATATGAAAAATACCGGACATATTGATCCCGATTTGTATCAGGTTTTCCTTAATCACGGGGTATATCGCGAATATGCCGAGAGCTATATGGATCCCAATCAGGTTGATGAAATTGTCGTTGAGAATTATCTCTAACGCGAATTGCCACTTTGATTTAACATTGTTTTTTCAGGGGAAATTTCTCTGGCAACCGGCGTAAAAGAGATTTCCGGGGCATCAGGTTCATCATGGGCAAGGCTGTCCCTGTCGATATTTCGAACCCGCTCGTCAAGACAGTCAAGGAATATGCCGATAACACCGTATTTTTGCTGGTCTTCATAAAGAAACAGACGGTTTAGACGCACGCGAACCTCTTCTTTGTCATCATAACCGAATACTTCGGGAGGAAGAAGAGCCGCCATTTCATCCGCCGATTCAAAAACAACAAACCCCTTAACCAAGCATAAAACTTTGTCGTTAATATCTGCGCATTCAAATTCAACGATGTCGTTAGGGCGGATTTTCTGGCATTTTTCATTGTAAAGCCGAACATCAATCTTTTTTGAACCATCGAGCAGTTTTTTGAACGGCAGAGCCATCATCGGCATAATGTGTTTCATCTTTTTCCTCTTGCAACTTATTCATATTTATAACAGTAATACAACAAATTAAAAAAGGGAATTTAAAAATCATATAACACAAAACCCTCCACAAGGGAGGGCTTTGTTATAAATGGCGGTATAGTAAACCTCAACGGTATTGGGCATACTAAATCACGAACATTCTAACCACAAATAACAGGGAAACTACAGGGAAATTTACATCGATTCTGCTCAGTATACTATCTCAAAACCCTTGAATTTACTATCTCACCCAAACATTGCTCCAAAAATTATCAGGGAATTTTTATCAAAAAACAAGGAATATGGTACTTATAGATAAAAATATTTATTGTATTTCACTAAATATATAGATTTAATATTCTTAGGAGATTACATATGGATAATTTAACTAAGGAACAACGTCGTAAAAATATGCAACATATTAAGTGCAAAAATACCAGCATTGAAATATGTCTGCGTAAAGCCTTGTGGAATGCAGGTATCCGCTACAGGAAAAATGTAAATAAACTCCCTGGCAAACCAGATATTGTAATAACTAAATATAATTTAGCTATTTTTTGTGATAGTGAATTCTGGCATGGTAAAGATTGGAATATTACAAAAAACAAAATTAAATCAAACACATCCTATTGGTATAATAAAATAGAAAGTAATATCGCAAGAGATAAAAAAATTACCGAAGAATTGGAAAAGGCTGGATGGATAGTCCTGCGTTTCTGGGGAGAGGATATCATTTACCATTTAGAAGCTTGCATTGAAAAGATAAAGCAAATAATTCTTCAAAAAAGCTAACCTGAAAAACCTTCTTCAGATATTTTATCAAGAATTTCAAGCATAATGATACTTTGTTTCTCAGAAACAAATTTATTCTTAAGTAAATATCCAATAATACTTTCTTCCTTGGGAGTAATAACCCGTTTTTGTCGCCCATATTCTAGCACATTCTGCCAGTATTCAGGGGAATGCTCCATTACCTTTTTTTGAGCCTCAATACCATTATCTATTTTTTGAACCTTTTTAGCATTACTTACTTCTTTAGCAAAATCATCAATTTCTATTAGTTCATCAACGAAAGAGGCAGAAAATTCAAAATTTATTGCTTTTACAGCATCCCAGCAGCTTGAGCGCTTACAATACTGTCCGACATTAGAAAATACTCCATTATTAAGTAATTTATCGTGCACTTTTTTAGTAACAATTTTCAATACATTTTTAAATGTTTCTGTAATAGTCTGAGTATTCCAAACTTCAAGAAAATCTAGAGATTTTCCAAGCTGTTGAATCTTATATGCGACAAAAGACAATGAATAAGCAACTATATTCGCTCTATAACCTCCATCATACCAGGAAGAATTTGTAACAATACTTTCTGTCTCCTTAAAAATTATAGCTTTTGCTATACATGTTTTATAGTACAGCTCATTAAATGGTTTATCGTCTTTTTTCCATTCTCCCTCAATTTTATTAGCAAAATCAAGGAAAATATACTGAGCTCCTTTACTGACAATATGTGGAAGTTGCATCCATACTCCTTCAAATTTAGCTAAATCTGTTTTTGTAAAAACTTGTTTTTTAGGAAATTCTAGTTTGAATTTCTTAGCACTTGCCGATGAAGAATATGCATACCCATTCAAATACTGTCCTCGAGCTCTTTCATAAAACCATTTAGACTGCGTAAGCTGCCCAGCCCCTGCTGGAACATATATCCGGCGGGAAAATTCTTCTATTCTTTTATGAAAAGCATGTGTGGCAAAGAAATCAGCATCATTAACCTTATTTTGACTATTTGCATATTTAGAAATCAACGGAACCATTTCATCTGCCATTTCCTGAGAAATAACCGATAATTTCATTTGAACAAAAATACCTTTGATATCAGCCTTATCCTTCTTATACGCATTAAATAAAGATGCTGTAGTTTGTCCACCATTAACTATCTGCAGATTTTTTAATTCTGCAATTTTTCCTTTCTCTAATTTTATATCTTCTGCCGTTGCCGTTATTCCATTGTTATATGCAAAAAAACGCTCTGGTTCTTTCAATATTGTTTCTCTGATTTTTTTGTTTACTTTCCCGCGTACTTGTAAAAAACTGCGTACGTTTCGTTCTAATAATCGAGAACCATATTTTTCATATAATTTCGATAAAACAAGTCCAGGAACAACAACCAAAAAAGAACGATATTCAGAACTTTCAAAATTTGCAGGAAGACATTGCAACTCACATTCAAATTCTTCACGAAAATTAATAACAATATCTTCAGAAACCCTCTCTGAGGACAATACTCTATATAACCTGGTTAAATCCCACAAATGATAATGAAAATTGACATTCACCGTAGATTTTGAAGGAATTGTCTCCATACGAGTACTTAATCTTTTATCAGTAAGCAAATACAGATTTATATTTGATATATCTTTTTGATGCTCGTAAATAAGCCTTGCAATCTCATATCCATCAGAGCTTTCTTCCATCTGCCAGTGAAAATTTTTATCTAAACTTTTCAAATAAAAATTTTCTAGTCTTTTAAAACATGTCTCAATCTCATCTTTATTGATATTAAGAAGTTTATTTGAGCCACTATATGAACAAATAAAAAGATTTAATGAATTATTGCCGTTTTCTCCATCATTAAAATAATAGCCATTCAATGCACGTCCATTTTGATCCTTATAATAAGAATAAAATGGAATATCAATTTCTCCAAAATCATTTAAATATTGGCAAAAATAATCAAATAGCTGATGTTGATAAAAATCATTATTTACAACAGCACCATTTGTCACTTCATTATACAACTCTTCATGAAAATCCTCTAATTCGTTCATATTTTTGTCCTAATCCAAAATTTCATTAGAGTTAAATATCCAAGAGGTACATTTCTCTAAATCAAGTATATATTTCACTTTCTTAATACCCAAAGAAATATTTTCCGGCGTTAATCGAGGAAATCCAGAGAGTACATGATAACAGGAAATTGTATTAAAAATATAAAAATCATCATTACAACAGCCATCTAAGATAAAACCAGCGGATGCCAACTTTGAAAGAAACAAATCAAAAGCAGGAATAGATTGTTCTTTTAATTTGCAGGCAATTCTATCTGCTAAAGAATATAAACTGAAACTATCTGCATGATCAGAAGAAGACTTTCCTAGCAAGATAACAGCTAATTCCAGCTGGCAGTTTAATGTATATAATTGTTCTAATGATGATATCTGAACTTCTTCCTTCGATGGAGAAATCGTGGTTTTTATTTCAATTCTTTTATTGTTAATAGAAAAATCCTGAGTATCTTTTTCACATCCAGTCCAATAATTTACGGCATCCAATGCTGAGTATTTTTTCAATACAAACTTTTCAAGAAAAATAAGCTCCCCTGACAAACCTATTTGCTCTTCCTTTGATAGAACGTTTTCTCTTGATTTATTGAGAAAATACTGCCAATAAAGAAGTCTATTATAAAAAGATTTAACAGCATTACGTTCTTCTGAAGCTTGTGCTGAATATTCACATACATCAACACATATTTTCTTAAAAATTTGCCAATCAGACACATCTTTCAAAATTAAGCATATTGAATTTTTATTATCAATAAATTCTTTTTTTATATCTATTCCATTCATTTGAATAGAAACAGGAGTGTTATCTAATATTACAGAATTAAGTGAAAAAATGAGTAGATATTTTCCTTCAGTATTTCTTCCAATATAAAAATCATACGGATTTTGAGAATTTAATCTCTTTGAGGATACCTTACCACTAATTGGAATTTCCAACAACTCCCACGGATTATCATTTATCTTCTTCATCTACATCCTCATCTTCATCATTATCTGTTAATACCCCATAGTTTTCCTGAATCCATTGTAAGTTAACCATATATTCTTCACCTTCATATTCATAATTTCGATTTATATAAGGGAAACTTATTCCATAAACAGGTATATTATTATAGATATTTTTTTCATCATTAAAATCAGCAATAAATAAAATCAATAGAGGTTTTACTCTCACTCTCCGATAAGCCTGATCTATGTTATTCTTTCCATTCGGTTTAAAACCAGATTCTGCTCGCATTATCTGTTCTTCGGACAAACCAATTTGTTCAACACCTTCTGACGCCATTCTCCTCCGTGAGCTGACTTCAATACCTTTGCCATCAGAAGTAAATTTTCCTATTGTTCTAAATGGTTTCTTTACTGCAAGAGGCTTTCCTTCAATAGGAAGTTGAAATTCTTCAACATTTGCCCTTTTTAGACTTATTAATGTTATATCCCAGCAGGTAATGTTGTCTCTGGTTGTCATATTTTTTATAAATCTATGCATCAGATAAGTCTGGGTATCAGTTGAAGTTTCATGATTTCTAAAATCTCTAATAAAATCTTCAACAAATTCTGACGGCACATCTGACCATAAATATCCAGAACAGTTAGAATCTTGAGGAGTTAAGGACTGCAACTTAGCAATCAAATCATAAAAAAGCTTTTGATTATGTTCTAATTCTTCCTTTGATATATATACACGTTTTGTTTCAACATAGCGACCAGATAGATCTACTTTTTCTCTAATAGGCATGCCATGTAACATCTTATTTTTTGCTGTAATTAACAACTTAAACGGACTTTTCCTTACTCTTAAGCCGAAACTACTAGGTGTTGCACTTAACGATGTCATATATTTAAAATCAGAAATTAATTCATTCGTTGCATCCGTTATAAATTCATACCAATTAAACGATTCTTGAGGCATATAAACCCTGCAGAGATCTTCATAACCATCCCGATAACCAAACCAACGCCCCATCTGCATTAAAGTATCGTACATCATTGTGTTGCGAATCAGATAACTGATGCTCAACCCTTCCAATGTAAGTCCTCGAGATAATGCTAAACCGCCAACAGCTATTATATTTAATCCCTGACTATATTTTTCATAATCTAATGCATCTTGAGACCGCTGATTAATATTATATACTTTTATGGGAGCGGCAGCTTCATGCAGCTTGTCCTGAATATCTAGCCATCTAATACCGCAGGTTTGAGAATATTCTATATCAAATAACCGTTTTAAATTACTAATTACTGGATAGGTTTCCGCATTGGGCATTTTGTAAGAATATCGAATCGAGTTTTGCAGTTCAGATAAATATTCAATTATTTTTTCTTTAATTCTTCCTTGAACATCATTATACCGAGAAACATTTACTAACATAGAATTATGAGAATCGCCATTACCTCG
The DNA here is from genome assembly GCA_910577205.1 of uncultured Alphaproteobacteria bacterium. Lineage (GTDB taxonomy): Bacteria > Pseudomonadota > Alphaproteobacteria > RF32 > CAG-239 > Scatocola. The sequence continues at coordinate 59,495 of CAJTMA010000001.1, read as the reverse complement.
CAGAATTCGAATAGCTCTTACTAAAATAAATAAATTAATTGCATCACAAAGACTTTGTGGCAGTTCTTTTATTTCTAAATCTTTCTTGTGAACAATAGGAATATTCCCTGAAATTGAACCATCTGAAAGATTTTTTTGGTGATCTGAAATTATTTTTACAATTCGTTCTGGCATATCTAAAAATATTTTATTAGCACCAAAATAATTAGATGGAGCATCAAGGCAATATATAAAATCTTTTGGAAATAGATCCTCTCCTAATTCCTTTGCAGGTGTATTATCAATAAAAATATTCGCAAAAGGTGTCGCTGTATACCCAATATAACATTTTTCTTTGAATATTCCTAATAATTCTCTAATTAACGCATTAATTTTAGTAGCCTTTTCCGGGTCTTTACTTGTATTAATAGAAGCATTATCCGCTTCATCATCTATTAACATCATAGGTACATCATCAATCCCGGCTATGCTATCTCGAGATTGAACGTTCTGTTTAAGCCAATCTATAAGATTACGCAATGTATTTGTATTCTTTTTTATCACAAAAATAACAGGATTTGCAAAGCTTTTAATATTTGCTCCTACCTGAGAGGCTAGATTTTTATTGAAATCTTTATATATGGTTGTAAAGGTAATTGGTCTTTTGGCAAGACTGTTGTTGTCTGCAATACCAACGCCGGTCGGCAAAAAATTATCATTACCGGTGCTATATCCCGTAAATCCCTGTTCAATTCTCATTTGAGTTTGACGCCTCAAAGAATTTGTTATCCCAGCAATAACTATAAAAACTTTATACCCAGCATCGGCTGCTTTAGAAATTAATCCTACATAATTAGCTGTTTTTCCTGATTGAACCTGTCCAACTACCATTCCCTTTCGTTCCCAAACTCCCTGCTTTTCAGGATTTTCAGAAAGGCCTAAAATTCTTTCGGTAACTTCATCTAAAGAAGAAACAACTTTAGGTCCCATCTGTTTTTTGTTCAAAAGATATTCTTTATATCTTTTCCAATAATACCATTCAATACTTCCTTTTCGATTATCAAGCCAGGGTTCAAATTTTTCTTGAAGAATATCACCAGTCTCCATCGTAAATGAAAAACGTTCTTCTATCCTGCGTTGAACTTTAGTTAACTGTTCTTGAGACAGTGAAAATGCCGATGCCAGCATCTGAACTGTATTTGAAATAAATACTTTTGTAATTTCGGATACAGATTTATGACTTATTATTGCAACAGCAGCTCTTTCTAAATCATCTTCAGAACTATTTACCATCATGGCTTTTCATTTCCTTTGTTAAATTCTCTCGTATAGCATCCCAATATTTATCAAACGGTGTAATATTTGACAAACGATTCATCGCTTCATTCACTCCTATTCCTTCATTGCAAACCCAGTCATGTACTATTTTTTTTGCAACATCCATAAGTTCCTCAACATTGAGATCATTCTGAACAATATTCTGAGGTATCGCAGCATAATCATGAAACAATAAATCTGTAGGAAAACATTTTGCCAGCATATCTAGTAACATAACAAAATCAGCTTCATATTGAGAAGAAATATTTTCTTTTATTTTATAAACCAAAGGATGATCTAAATTGATTTTATAACAAACTTTACCTTGAGCAACATGTTTTTCCCACATTTGGGTTACACTTTGATCGATGATGCGCCGCCCTCTAGCTCTATACGTTTTTGCAGATTTATCTCTGATTTTTTCTATAATGTTTTTCAGTCTCATTCGAATAACGGATGGAGGACGAGCCATAGATTTCTTTACATCCAGTTCCCATTCAGCATCCATATCATTAGATATATCTATCTTAACTCTCGCTAATTTTGTTAATGTCTCCGGTGTTGCTAAACGAAACCAAGAACCATGAATAATTAGTCTTTTATTACGATATACATAAAATCCCTGGTTGGCCAAATATCCTCCGTCACCAGCATATTTTTCATATTCATCCGCCGATGTTTTACTGTGATGGGGAAGTATATATGGAACTATGGTAACTTTAGAGTTTTTAAAAACAATTTCATCTTTTTCCAGCTCTTGCGTGGCTGGATTTTTAAGATTGAAAGGATCAAAGCCCTGCAGTTGATGACCATTTATAAAAATTTTGATTTTAGGTAATCCTCGTTCTCCATCTAAATAGCGATGAAATGTCAAAGACAAATGCTTTTCCAAAATTAGAATTTTTGCCTCAAATTCTTTTTGCGGCTCTTTACAGTCTCTATCAATAATATGATCAATTTTTTCCCAGATAACAGCTGTTCCAAAATCAGGATAATTCTTTAAAAATGAATATATAGCAACATCTTTTTCAGATAAAATATTTAAATTCCAAGCATTATCATTTTGAATATCTTCTAAATCCCATTGTGCGCCAATCAATACATCTTTTGAAGATACCACAGTCAACCGCTGACAAATAGCAAAAGATGCTGTTTTCATTCCCAAACCAAAACGTCCCAAATCTGTTTGTTTTCGTGGAAATAACGGGCTGAATGTACCTAGCCTCATGGCTTCTTTCAGTTCATCTGACGACATTCCATAACCATTATCAATAATCGCAAATAATGGTCCGTTGGCTTTATATTCAAATACAATATCAATTCTATCAGCATTTGCCGAAATGCTGTTATCTATAATATCTGCGACTGCTGTTTCTAAGGAATACCCCACACTTCGAAGAGAATGAACAAATGAGGAGGGATTTGGTTCTAGTCTCTCTTTGGGCATGATTTATTCTCTCACGATTTACAGATTAAATGTATTCTTTAATTTGTTAATAAGTATTTGAGCCATATCTTTATCAATTTGAATAGATTGACTTACCTTTTCTGGATGCTCCCGTTTCTTTGTTCCAAAAGTGTCAATTTGGAAAATTGTTTTGCCACTCACATCAAAAACAGTATATACAGCTTCTGTTGTTTGATGAATACTATTTTTACTTTTTGATATTGCTGAAAATTTTTGCGAATTAAGCAACGCCATTCTCACTTTCCTCTCATTTTATCCTATCCAATATATCACGAATACTTTCTGCTATAGCCTGAACGATCGGAACAGAAACAGAATTTCCAACCTGCTTATATTTATTACCCATACTTATATCATCCGGAAATGAAAAAATCTTATCATCAAATCCTTGTAACCTTAAACATTCTTCCGGGGTTAATCTTCTGAGACCCCGTTCATCCATAACTAAGGGAACATTATGCCCACCGCCGCCCATATTTGCTGTTAAAGTTGGACAAACACCGCTTTTATTTTTGCGACAGTATACTCTTCTCCACTGATAAAAAGCTTTTTTATCATCAACAGCTTTAAGTGCTGTAAAGTAATAATGAGGATAGTTTTCAAAGTAATGAACACTATCAGCTGATTTATCAACAATTTCATCAAATGTCAGCCGCTGATTTTCATTAATAGGTTTCGGCCAGCCTACTTTTTCAAATAAATCTTTTTGTTTTTCATTTCTGAAACAAACCATATAAAAGCGTTGCCGATGTTGCGGTAAAATAGAACATTCGCATGTATCCAAAACTTTATCTGCAATATAATATCCTCGATCTTCTAAAGCTTTTTTGATTGCAAAATAAGTATTACCATTATTATGTGTTTTTAAATATCTAACATTTTCAAAAAATAAAACTCTAGGCTGAAATTCATCTATAAATTTCAGCATTTGAAAAAACAACTTTCCTCTAGGATCTTCAAAACCTTTTCGATATCCAGCAATTGAAAATGCTTGGCAAGGAAAACCTCCTGTTATAACATCAACTTTTGAAAGGTTTTCTGGCTTTAAATTACAAATGTCATCCTCAATCAACTGATGATGGAAATTTTTACGATAGGTTTTACAAGCGGCTTTATCTATTTCATTTGACCATACCAACTCATACCCAGCATTTTTAAATGCTAAGCAAATTCCTCCAATACCAGCAAAGAAACTTCCAACTTTTAACATATCATATTATTCAAATTGCCTTACAGATACAAATGCTAAACATATTTATTTAAAAAAGCTATAAATATTTCTTCTTTTCCCATAATTATTATACACAAAAACGTTTTTACCTCTTTATCAGATGCCTTATTGAAAACCCTGAATTTACTCGGGGCTGAATGTCAAGGTGCTGGAACGATGCCGCTCTACGCTAACAAGCGTGATCAAACCGTTAGGTTTGTAGTTACTATAGAACTTCAGAGTTTCCCATGGATATCTATTCAAATTGTGCCAATACCCCAGCTTTTCAAAATAACTAGACCAAAGCGAATAAATTAACGGCATATTGTCAATGCCAAATTTTTAAAAAGTTTTTTCTTACAAAATTGGTTTTCACAACATAATTTTCAGGATTTGCCACCATCTCACATCAAAAATAACTTCTGTTATATTTTTAGTCATCGCGGCTCCTTTTAATGGTTATATATTTTTGATTTGGGGCATGAGGAGAAGATGGATTTGTTCGAGCAATTAATCCTTTTTCAATAAGTGGTCTAATCATTTTTTTCATAAAATGAACTCGGCTTGTATATTTTACTTTAGACATAATTTCTGTTAACGCCCTCGGCTCTTCACAAAATTTTAGAATTATTTCTACTTGATCACTTACTTGATCACTTACTTGATCACTTACTGGTACAGTTACTGTGCTGCTTACAACACTTCCAACTGAGTGCTCTAGATCAAATTGCTTGAAAAAGTCAATTTTCCAATCAACTTTAAATACTTCACCATCTTCCAATACCGGTTCATGCCCGGCATAGGGCTTGGCATACTTGGTTATCTTTCGCACCCCGGAACCTAATTCATCAGCCAAACCAATTTCTTTAAAGAAGTTCGCCAAAATAGGATTTTTCGGATGCGGTATATTTGTATCAGGGTTAATATTGCCATGGATAAACGGTTTATTGGCATTTTCTATGATTATTTTGTCTGCTTCAATAATCAAACGGGCATAATAACGATAGGTAAATTCTCTGTGAATAAGCATATTGACCGCAATTTCTCTAAATAAAATACTGCGGATATCAATCCGAATATCACCCTCTAAATAAAACGGAGAAGGCAAATGCTTATTTACAAAGGCCATTATCCGGTCATAGCTCTCTATCAGGTTAGTTTTAACTGTATCTCTGTCATCGTACCGTTCTTTATCTTGAACCCGAACAATCAAATCTGTTCGGTGATGCGGTAAAATATCCAGTATCACATCGTCTTTACCAAACAACAGAACACAGGCAAGAGTATATCCCTCTTTATTGTTACATCTGTCTATTTTATACAAACCAGCACTTCTGAGTAATTCTTCATTGTTCATATACTTCCACGGATGATCGGCAATTCTTTGTATGGCCATTTTTCGACACTTATCAATCAAATCCTCGCGTAAATCAGCCATCGTTATATATGGATAAATGTCATTTTCAGAATAAGATGTGTCTTTTTCGGAATATAAACGCGCTACTTGTGTTTGATTGTTGGTTATATCAATATCCCCTTCGTGACTACGAATTATAATTTTACCACCGCAACGATGAACTGCCGAGCTTTTAGGAACTAAAATATACAATACAACGCAACCGTCAATTTTTACTTCATCCATAGAAAGGTACAACTGAGGATTGATTTTATCCGGATTATTGATTGTATTAGAAAAATCTTTTTTATATTGGGATATACTACTTTCAGGAACACCTTTAATTTCGCCATTATCGGCAACGCCCAATAAAATTTCGCCGCCTTGAGTATTGGAAAAAGCGCAAATTGTTTCATAAACACTTTTAGGAAAACCACCTTGTGCTTCCTTAAATTCAACCTTTAATCCTTCGCCTTGAGCTATCAGCGCTTTTATTTTTTCAATCATAACTACTCCTTTAAAATCTTTATTATATATAGCCTACAAGGTTTCTTACAAGAATCAAGGAAACATTAGGATTCATAAACTAAAAAATGTAATAACAGCCCAAATTCAAAGATAATGAAATGCTATTTTTTGTTTTGAATTAATTTGCAATAAACCTGTGATAACAATTCAGCATCAAGCAATGCTCCGTTGATGTCTCTTTTGCTGGCATCTATATTAAATCTTTCGCAAAGCCGTCTAAGCTGCATCGCATGTTCGGAAAAGCTTCTTTAGCCAGCTAAGCGTATCTGTCATCTTGTTGGTCAGCTCAAAACCGAGTTCGTGATTTATAAAACCCAAGTCAAACGATAAATTATGAGCTATCAATTCTTTGTCTTTACTGAATTTCAGAAAATCATCTTTCACATTTGCAAATGAAAGAAATAATATTTCCCCAGCATCAATTTAATCATTTCTTTTGACATTTTATTACACGTTGTTAATATGAAATCGGCTCAAAAGTGAGCTGGGACGTTGCAATCCCTCATAAAGCGGTCTGAATTAGAGAAGACAGACCGAAATCAAAAAACACTTCTCCTAGTCTAATGACTGGGAGATGATGTTATGTTCAGGCATTTTGCTAAAAGCATCATGCTGTCTTTATGCAGTTGCAAACTCCCAGTCGCCAAGACCAAGGCGACTGTTTTTTTATACCATTAGCGTCAAATTCTGTCGGATATGTAAGGTATTTAGATTATGTTCTGCAAAAAAATAAAGGAGGTAATTATGGTGGATGTCATTTCAACTGCAATAAGTGAAGCAATTAAAAGATTAGAAGCGGAAAATGCAATATTTACGCTTGAGGCTGATTTTCAGTTTAGCTTGGCGTGGAAACTAAAAGAAATTTTAGGCGAAACGGCAAAAATCATTTTGGAATATCCTTATCGCGAAAAAGAGGGTACTCGTATAAAATATATAGATATTTATATTGATACGCCTGATGAAATCTCGTTTATCGAATTAAAATATAAGACTACAGCAAAAGAAATTACTCGGTACGGTATTAATTTGACATTAAAAAATCACTCCGCCCAAGATTTTGGAAGATTATTGTTTGTTCAGGATATAGAAAGATTAGAGAGAATCCGTAACACAACATCAAAAAAGATGAACAATTATTGTCTTCTTCTGACTAATGACAAGGTTTATTGGGAAAAAGAAAAGAGAGAAAAGAAAGAAACTATTGATGAAAAATTTTACCTTGCAAAAAATATTGAAGCAGGGCCAAAAGTTTTTTCACCAAAAAATGATAAATATAAGAAAGAAGTGTCAACAAACGAATATGAATGTCATTGGTGCAATTATTTAGATGATTTTAAACTTTTAATGATAAAAGTAAAACCCTCGGAAAGGTAGGAATACGGCTTATGAATTACGGCAAGATGTTAGACCTGTTTGATTTGGCAATGAAAATGCAGGAAAGTTCAGACGGGATTTCTCTTGCCGATATTTGTCGCGATTTTGATGTTTCGCAACGTACCGCAGAAAGAATGCGAGACGCTTTGCTTCGCTATTTTCCACAAATGGAAGAAGTCTATACCGGAGAAAAAAGAAAACGCTGGCGGATTCCTCAACGGACTTTAAATTCCTTAATTGCGTTTTCTCCGGAAGAAATTTCAGCCCTGCAAACGGCAATAAGCTACCTTAAGCAAAATAGTTTGGACGATAAAGCCGCTTTATTGGCAAAGGTTGAGCTTAAGCTGAAAAACTTGATGAAACCGGAACAAAAACGCAGGGTCGAGGTTGATGCGGAGGAGTTAATAAAAGCGGAAGGGCTGGTTTTGCGTCCCGGTCCAAAAATAAAAACAGATGCTCAAATTATGGATACCATTCGTCAGGCAATTTTAAGTTGTCATCAGGTTAGGTTAAAATATAAAAGCAAAATGGACGGCAGAATTTTTGACTATAACCTGATACCGTACGGTTTTTTATATGGACAGAGGGCACACTATTTAGTTGCGAAGCATAGCGACGGCTGGGATTCTGGAAAAGCGCACAATTTTTCTTTATCGCATATCTTGGAAGCCGACATTTTGCCGGAAACTTTTACTAACGATGATTTTAATTTGGAGGCGTATGCCCAAGAATCTTTTGGAGCTTGGCATGAAAAGCCTTTTGACGTGGAATGGCTCTTTAGTCCGAAAGTGGCAGAAGAAGCCAAAACCTTTATTTTCCACCCCAACCAAACTTTAATCGAAAATTCTGATGGCAGTCTGACAGTTAAATTCCGAGCCGGTGGAAAATTGGAGATGGATTGGTTTCTTTATACTTGGGGCGATGAGGTTAAGGTTATAAAACCCATAAAAAAGAATGCCGGATAATAAGAAATCAAACTTATAAACACCTTTAACATCCCCTACTAATTATATTTAAAATGTAGTAGTTGTCGTGAATCTCTGTGTAAGCTGTTAAGTATTTTTTTATACACATATTATTAAATTGAAAAGCAATGCTGTTGATGAAAAAAGTTATATTTTTCATATGGATAACATAAGGAAATTTAATATATCAACTTATTCACATCATGTTAATTATCTTATCAGACAGTGTATAAAAATGGAAAAGTTTTAGAATTATGGTATCAAAAAAAGATATCTGTAATTAATTTGTTTCGTCCTTGCTTTTTTCGTATAAAACATCAATCAATTTAACCATAGCATATGTATCTTGGTAACAATAGTCTTCCAACCCTTTAAATAGGATTTTTTCTTCTTCGTCAGATAATGTTCCGGTCAAAAAAGCAAGGTATCTGTCCATTGCCTGACTACCGTTAGCGATTTCCATTTCGGTATAGCTCAAATCACAAAAGGCAGGAAGAACATATTTAATTGATGCGGAACTATGTTGCTTTGGGCTGTATAAAGCTCTCTGTCTGAACGGAATTAATAAATCAATAATACGGCTGTTGATTTCCAGCAGACTTTCGGATAAGTCTGTGAATAATTCAGCAAGCTCTCGATTGCGTGTTTTTTCAAAGTTGTCATTATAAACAATTATAGACCCTTTTTTCCCACAGGTTTCGACCAATGCTTCGGCCAAAAAACGCCGAGAATCTGTTTTTCCTTTTATCAATATGTATCGTATTTGGGAGATGGCGTTATGGTTTCAAAATAACAGCCTTTTTTTGCCAATATTCCTTATAAGCCTCATCGTTTTTAATGTTACAGAGGTAACCTCTCCAAAAATTAAATTTTTCACAATTAAGCAGGTCGAGTAGTTCGCTTTTTTCTTGCTCGGACATATTCTTAAAACAGTCCGGCTCTACTTCATCTTCAATTATTAAATTATTTGCCGTGTAGAGTTCTTTTTCTGTAACTTTAGGATTTTTTATGCGGATGCTGAAAATAGATTTATATTTCTCTGCCCAATAAAGAGACCGAAGAGGAACACCTAAATACTTCTTATTTTTTACAGCAACACAAACATGGACATGCGGATAACGAAAAGGCATTTCATTATCTTCAGTAAAAAGTGTGAATGTACGTTTCTTCGTTTCGGATTTATAATAAGGCTGTGCCAATGCTATAATACGCATATTATAGGCATGATGAAGAGATGCCCATTCCGGTTTTTCATTGGTAAAAAGGCAAATGCCCTCATGCGTATCATATTCTTTAATATGGAAACCATACCAGCAATCAGGAAACCATGTCCGAATAAATTTTTCTAATACCGGATAATTGATTACGACGCAATGTAACAGCCGTCCATTATTTTCTATCGTATAAGATTCGTCTAATCCGCCAAGCATTTTTCGGGCACGCTGATGATCGGTAAATTCGCTATTCCACGTATAGACATCTTTGCCGTTGGTAAATATTCGCAGCATTGCACAATGTTTAATTAAACTGATAAGCTGTTTTTGGCTTTTAATTTTATAAATCATGGCTTTGTTCCTTAATTTTTTAATTATATTATGGAAAGTCGCCAATTTTTGACGTTAATATTCATCTGCGTGCATAATTGTTAAAACCCTATTTGTAATAGAAGTGTTGCTCGGGTCTGGACTGTGATATAAAAAATTAATGTCGTAATAATCAATCTTCCAAAAATAAATGTCATTTTGGAATTTGATACTTCCGAAATCATGTTCTCCGTAAGGGTCGTTTTTTTTGTAAAGTCATTAAACTGTTTTACACGGTCAAATAATTCTCTTTGGGCTTCGGCAGACAGCATTTGAACTTTTGAGTTATCATTACACGTCCACCTAAAAAGCTTTTTCTAAAATTGTCATTAAGTTCTTTTATTATCTTTTTTGTCATTACTCTCTCCTGAAATAAGTGAAGCCCCAATATAAAATTGAGGCTTCGGTGGTATAGCAACTGCCAAAAAGAGAAATTTGTAAGGTAAATCCTGGCAGGTGTTATATAAAAATTTTTAGCTTTGCTCGGCCATAAGGGCATTCATTTCTGCCAAAACTGTATTTCTTTGTTTAGCTGTTAAATAGTCGTTAGGGTCGATAATTTTAGGTGTAGGAATGCCAAATTCCTCTGCAACCATAATTAAAGCCCGAATATCATCTTTTTTGTATAAGAAAAAAGCATCACTGATGAAAAAGTTCCAGTTGCTTAGCATTGAATAACACTCTTCCGCCTCAAGCATTTCTAAATTGGTAACCGGTTTAATGCAATAATTGCCCTTATATGGAATAGGAGCAAATTTTAATAGATAAGGAGCTATTCTTGCTTTACTGCTCTCACTCCATGTATTCCGGCCGGACAGTCGAATTTCCAGAACAATATTGATAAGTTCCTGCTTGTCTTTATCATTAAATAAAGGTGTATAATATTTAGCGGCGTCATTATTAATTTCACAGCTAAGGACATACCAAAACAGCTTGTTAAGATTTAATTTTATTTCCTTGTTCATTGTCAGTTCCTTTCGTTTTGGATTAGTGTTTTTAATACTATTTGAAGTAAGATTATCTAAAACGGAATATCATCCTCCGATGATTCTATATCGTCAAAAATACCATCTACCATGTTACAAAAAATTTTTACCGTTCCTGTAAATGCTTGTTTATTTCTCGCTATTATAATTTCACATTCGTTTTCCATTTTACGACACTTCTTTTCCCAACGTTTCATTCGATGGTCAAAATGGTTTTTTGTTTCATTTGACTTTTTTTCTGGGTATTTCATTGCCAAATAGTAAGATTCGCGGTACAAAAATAAAATTTTATCACAATAAGGGGACAGTTTAATTGCCGAATCAACATCAGATAATAGCGGGCGTTTATCGGAGCGGCTTTCAAGATTTCTGCTTAATCTGCCTAAAACTAAAATGGGAACATTAAGCTTTTGGGCTATATCCTTTAATCCTTGCAAGGTGATATAGGACAGTTGGGGTTGTGATGAGTTTTGGAAAGAAAATAATAAAAGCTCATCAACAACAATAAAACCGATTTTTGAATAGCCGTTAATTTTTTTTATTTTATTTTTTATAAAATCCAAAGACAGGTCGGAATCATCACATATATAAAGAGGTAATTTTCCTAGTTCTTTACCAATATTTGCTACCGTTGCAAATTCTTCATAAGATTTGCTTCCATATTTGTATGTATGCAAATCGAACCAAGTTGTGTCGGTAATTTTTTCAGCTATAATCCGCTGAAGCTGACACAAGGTAAAAGACGGAGCTTCTGAACTAAAATACAGAACACACTTATTATCCGTATTTATGCCGTTCTCTTTTAAGAATGATTGAGCTACTTTATAAGAAAGATTCATTGCAAAAGATGTTTTTCCCATGCAGGGACGAGAGGCGAGTAAAATAATTTCTCCTCCTCTTAAACCTTGTAATTTGTTGTCTAGAGTCTTTATTTCTGTAGAAAGTCCTATAATTTTATCAGGATTTTGATATTTATAATCTAACCTTTCTAAATAAGATTGGATTATTGCAGAAATATGTTCCGGACAATTTTTTTTATCAGAACTCTTCAAAATCTTCTGTTCTACCTTTTTAAGACCTAACATCCACTTATTCAAAAACATTACTTTTATCCGTTTCATCTTTTTCGTTGCTTTTTGACGATATAATGCATTGACGACAAAATCTGACGTGGATATGTAATGCTCATAAAAAAGAATTATTCAAGCTAAAAACGCCTATAATTAAAAAATATTGTTGGACGAGCTGAAATACCGCTGTTTGTATTGGATGTCCCAATAATTCCAGTGTACGCAGTTTTCACGGGCGGCGATGGAGTGGCAACAACAGCCGCTTGCCGTAAAGAATGTTTATGCTCTTCAAAATACCCTATTACCTGACTCAAAGCATCACATTGATCTTTAAATAAAGATCTCGGAAAAGTTAAGAACTCATCTTCAAAACTTTTGAACCAAGGTTCATATTGTCCTGGAAACAATAACTCACCTTGTTCGGTTTTTAATGCGACAATATCAAAACGCTGTTCCTTAGAACTTTTACATGAAACAGGTATTAAATTTGTTATCTTACCCTTCAAAGTTTGACAAAGTGAAATTCCGGAAGATGCATTTTCAACCAAAGTTATTATCTTGCCTGACATTTTACCTTCATATTTATCAGACAGTTCCTTAACCTTTCTTGTCAAACTAGGAAAATCAAGTCTGCCGCGAAACACTTCAAGCAGGTAATACTTTTGATCTTTTCCAACTCCAATCACCACACATGCAGAGTAAGCATTTGTTTCTGTAGTTTTAGACGCTGTATCCCATGATAAAATAATTTTACTCAACTTTGGCAGTTCTTGATAGGTCGTTATCCATTCCTGTTTAATCATTCCGCTGCCGATAGGCATTGGATTCTGCTGATACTGCGCAGAAAATACAAAAGGGCTCATCGAATTGCGATAACTGTTTACAACTTTTTCGCCTTCGCGTTCCGGATGCAGCAGCTCACCTTTTTTTCGCTTATATATCACTATTTTTCCAGTAATATGATTTTTTATTTGCCATTCTTCATCTTTTACAGCTATCAACGGCAAGACGATAGACTTAAAATCAGGATCGTTCTCAAACAGAAAACCAGATAAATCATGAGCATGCAAACGCTGCATAACCACAAGTATTCTCCCTGTATTTTTATCATTAAGCCTAGAGTTAACGGTATTTCCATAGAGTTCATTAACTTTTTCTCTCTGTATATCAGAAAAAGCCTCAACCGGTTTCAACGGATCGTCTATAATAATCCAATCAGCGCCGCGGCCGGTTACTCCTCCTGAAATTGTCACAGCAAACCGTCCGCCGTGCTTGGTTGTTTCAAAATCCATGCTAGATCTCCTATCTCCCCGAATTCTTGTCTGAAAGAAAAGTTCTTTATACCAGTCTGTTTCCATAATGGTTCTACAATCCGTAGCTAATTTGGAAGCCAGATCCTCCCCATAGCTGATGCACATAATTTTAGCCGACGGGTTATGCCCTAGAATAAATGCAGGCAAAGCTATAGAACATATGACAGATTTTAAATATCTTGGGGGAAGATTGATTATCAACTTCTGATTCTCACCTTCAATCATACTTTGGATTTGATCGCATAATAAATCTATATACATGCCATTTATAAATTTTTCCGAGGGGTTTAGTTCATAAAAACACTTCTGTACAAAGGTTGAAAAACTTTGACGGAAGACTGCATTCTTCACCAAATTTTTATCAGTCATTTCTATTCTCCTGTTTATTTTGTTCTAAAAACTGTTGTAAAATTTCTTCATCTCTTAAAGACAATTTGCTTGTTTCCAAGGATTGCTCCTCTTTCATATCTAACTGCATCATGTATGGGAAAAGTGCCGCAATGGCCTTGATTTCACCTTTTACCGCAGCATTGACCAACTGCATCAGCATTGCCTGCTTTTTGGTAATGCTGATGGTCTTACCCTCTTGCTGAATTTTGATTTTCTGTTCCAAAACTGCATCCAGAAGTTTGAGCGTATTTTTGCTTCCTTTTGGCCTCCCAGCCGGATTACCTGAACACCCCTTCTGAAATCGCGAATGTTTGGGTGGATTTTTATAACCGCTTTCACTCATTATTTTTCTCCAATTTTTCTTGCAATAGTTGCTCATATGATTTTTGCGAACTTTGATGAATAGCCCAATTTCCGGTTAATTCATAATATCGGCGAATAATCGTATCAATGTACAATGGCTCATACTCGATTCCGTAACAAACACGTCCGGCCTTTTCAGCCGCAATCAGCGTTGTTCCGCTGCCGAGAAACGCATCCAGCACAATATCGCCCCGTTTAGAGGCGTCCAAAATCGCATCGCGGACTAATTCTACCGGTTTGACCGTCGGATGCATTTTAAGATTTTTCTGTTCGGAGCCAAAACTGTTAACACCGGCATAATGCCAGACATTTGTTCGATAGCGGCCATGCTTGCCTAACTCCACATTATTAACATGAGAACCTTTGCCGTTCTGAAAGATGCAAATCAATTCGTGCTGTGAGCGGTAAAAACTACCCATACCGCCGTTTTTCTTACACCAAACCACCATATTCAGCATTTTAGCGTAGATATCTTGAGAAGCGGAAAGCAGCTCGGATATATGTCGCCAATCCATGCAAATATAATGAACGGAATTTTCAACAGAATGTTTTGCTATATTCGCCATTGATGTTTTCAAAAACGAAATAAATTCAGCCACATTCATCTCGCCAGAGGCAAAAGCAAACTCTTTATGTTTTGTTTGACCAGAGCCGCAAACATGTCCTTGAATTTTCACATTAAATGGCGGATCAGTAAAAACCATATTGGCCTTAATGTTTTCAAATAAATGCTGATATGTTTCCTCTTTCAGCGAGTTTCCACAAATAATTTTATGCTTTCCCAGCAGCCAGATATCTCCATATTGGCTGACTATTTCATTTTCCGATACATACGGAATAGAATTAAGCTTTTGATCTGCCTTTACGCTGGGCTTATCTTCAGCCAGAAGAACATCTATCTCCTTAAAATCAAATCCGGTAATATCCAAATCCAGTTCATCTTCAAGATTCAAAGCCAACTTTTCAATTTCCGAAAATTCCAGCTTCAATAAATCCGTATTCCATTGACCATTTTCCGATAACCTATTATCCGCAATACGGTAAGCTCGCTTTTCTACCTCGCTGAGATGCGACAAACAGATTACCGGCACGTCATCCAATTTTAAAAGTCTAGCAGCAGCTAAACGACCATGACCAGCAATTACCTCCGATTTTTCATCAATCAGAATAGGATTATTAAATCCAAAACGCTCAATAGATCTGGCAATTTGCTGTATCTGCTTTTCTTCGTGAGTTTTGGGATTAAGCTTATAATCAAAAATTGAGTTAATAGCCACATAATTAACCAAAAGTTTTTCATTCATATGAAATCTCCTTAAAAATTTTTTTTACATAATAAAAGTACTGACAACGATGTGTTTTCTGACGCTTTTTTTGAAAAATTTTTAAAATTTTAAAAATATACTTAAATTCAATATATTAGCTTGACTTATCACTCTTTGTAAGCGTTACTGAGCTTACAAGACATGGAAAAACAAGGAGTTGACTGATGAGGAAGAAAATTTATCTGCCGAGAAACGCTGAAGAATTAAAAAAACTAAGTCACCAGAGACAAGCTGAACTATGGGCGCGGTATCATAACAGTCCTTATGAACGGCAGTTTCGCGCGCTGTGGTATTATATCGCCTGCGAAAACGCCAATCTTAAAATTGAACGCAAACACCTGACCAAGCTGGATAAATACGCCGAAAACCCCGATGAGTGTATGGTTAAGGTTTATAAGACCAAATACAACCTGTATCCCGGCACCGAAATCATCAAAACCTATCACGGCCGACAATATAAGGTTACTATCGCCGAAACGGATGATTTTATCTACAATGGGCAGCATTATAAAACACTGTCTGCCATTGCCAAAGAAATCTGCGGTATAAAAGTTTCCGGTTATGACTTCTTCGGATTAAATAACAAACGGGCATTAAAGGAGGCAGCTCATGGCTAGAGTAAACTGCGCCGTCTATGTCCGCAAATCTACAGAAAAAGGCTTGGAGCTTGAGTTTAACTCCCTACATAATCAGGAAGACGCCTGCCAGAGTTACATTATGTCTCAAGCCTTTAACAACTGGGAATATTTCAAAACCTATACCGATGGCGGCATATCCGGCGGCACCATGGAGCGTCCGGCTCTAAAACAAATGCTTGAGGATATTCGCCGCGGATTAATTCAAACGGTGGTGGTTTATAAGGTTGACCGCTTATCGCGCTCCATTATGGACTTTCATAATATGATGAAGGAGTTTGATAAATACGGTTGCAGCTTTGTTTCGATCACACAGGCATTTGATACCTCAACCTCCATGGGCAAGCTGACCTTAAATATGCTGCTGTCCTTTGCCCAATTCGAGCGAGAGGTCTCCTCGGAGCGTGTCCGTGATAAAATCCGCGCCAGTAAAGCCAAAGGCTTATGGACGGGCGGCGTCCCCAAACTTGGTTATGATATTCAAGACAAAAAACTGGTCATTAATCTCGTCGAAGCCGAACAGGTGCATAGCATTTTTGAAGACTATCTGCAATGTAGCTCGCTGGCGGAGCTTGAGAAATTTGCTGAAATAAAAGGTTTCAAACATAAAAGCTGGATAACCAACAAGGGGGAACAGAGAGGCGGAAAACCTTTTAAAATATCCGCGCTCCACCGCTTGCTGCATGAAAAATTATACCTCGGCATGATTGAGAACAAACGCACCGGACAAGCATTTAAAGGACAGCATGAGGCTATCATATCAAAAGAATTATGGGAAAAGGTGCAAGCCAAGCTCAAAGAAAATGACAACAGCTCTAATCATACAAGGAACAGAAACAATAATCTGCTGACTGGAAAACTGTTTGATGCTAACGGCACAATTTTTACCAATCAGGCCAACAGTAAAAAGAAAGCTACCAAACGACATTACTATTCTATTAAGGGTTTGTTCCTACCCACGGAGCAAATTGATAAGCTCGCTAAAGATGCCATTATTGAGATTCTTAACGGCAATCTCAATGGCTTAAACAAAGACAGCGCAATGGCTTTAAAACTGATAAACTTCAACGATATGGACTATTTCACGCAACGCAATTTTATCCGCAACTTCATCAATAAAATCATCTATCAAAAAGATCTCTTAACCTTCTTCTTTAATACCGATCCGATAATCCTCTCGGCCTATACCGGAGATTCGCTGAATGAAAGCAACAACCCGCTGGAAGTTATTGCTGATAATACCAACAACCAAATCATCTATGAAAAACAGGTCATCATCAACCGAGGGCTGTCAAGCAATGTCTACAACGCCGGAAAGGTCGGACTGATGAGCATCAATGACAACAACCGCCTGATCGTCAGAGCCTTTGCCTATGCATGGAAATTTAAGAAACTATATGAAAAAGGCATCCGGATGGAAGACATCATGAAACAGGAGAAAATGACCAAGCGTACAATTTACAAATATCTCAACCTTGCTTATCTCTCGCCAAGAATAGTCAATCAACTTCTCTCCGGAACACTAACCATCAATCTGCAAACTCTTTTCGATATCGCCTCTAAAAACCTAAGCTTTGAAGAACAGGAAAAAGAAATATTTCAGTGATTAAGTTTATACAAAACTATCTTATTTATAATATAAAAAATTTCCCAAGATAAATCATTATAAAGCATCAAAAGTGTGTCATTTTCGTAGAATGGATAAAAAATACCTTCTTTTTCAAATCCCAAAGAAAATACATCAGCATGCATCAATAAGTTTCTTATTTTTCTTACACTCAAATTTTCATTATTAAGAAAATCAAATTCCTTTCCATCTATAATATTTTGGGTAAACAATGTTTGTAGAACATTGTAAAACTTCATATCATAATTCTCAATAACTGATTTCGATACATTTTCAAATACATTAAATAAAACATTTAAGCAAGCTATTCCTTGACCTTCTTTATACAGAATTTCACACGTTTGTAAAGATTGAGCGTAATAGTGAGAATATTGCCAAACATTATCTATTATAGCATTTTTATCTACTCCTTGCATATTTTCCTCTCAAGTGACTTCCCAAAATTCGGCAATGTATGTAACTGCCTCAAATTTTGCATTTTCCAACATAAAACGAGCTTACCATAGTCATTTCAGCGGAGTCAACCGCCCGCAAAGCCCGTGTTTCCGCCGGATACGAAAAAAGACGCTGCAAACGAGCGTCTTCTTAATTAAAATGGCGGATAGACAGGGATTCGAACCCTGGATACCCTTTAGGGGTATACACGATTTCCAATCGTGCGCCTTCGACCACTCGGCCATCTATCCATCGGCGTTTCTATTCATAATAATAAAACTTGCGTTTGACAAGTGTTTTTTTCGCTTAAAGCTAAATTATTTCAGCTTTAATACCTCAAAATGATTAGATGGTTTAATCCGCCGGCCAGCCGACAGCCTGCGTGACCATAATCTGTTGGTTTTCGCAAAGGTTAAGAGCCTTAGCGAGGTCTTCTTTGTCAAAATACCCCCTGACGACATTGTTTAATCCTTTGCAGGCACAATATAATCCGACATTTTGGTACGCTGACCCGGCGTGCATTGCTCCGATCAAGGCCTCATCGCTGGTTGAAACGTAAACCAGGTCAAGTGCGGCTTCCTTCGCATAGTCTTGTGTTGCCAGCAGCGGACGCAAATCTCTGTCTGATACCTGAATAAGTTTGTGCTTTTTGGCATCATACTGCCAAGCACCGTCATGTTTAATGACATAAACAGTTAAATCCTGGCTGTTGAGGGCGGTAGGGATGGTTCTTTTGCCGTTCTGGCGATTGACACCAACCGCGGCCCACAGCATATCAGCCAAAATTTGTTCACTAACAGCACGCCTGCCGAACTGCCGGACAGATTCTCTTTTCTGCAAACATTGCATTAGAGCCCTGTTGCCGCGCATATCCGGTTTGGGCAAGGACTGAGTGACAAGTTCAGCCTTAGCGCCGGAGGCTGCTGTAACAGATATGATTACAGCTGCTATTAATGACTTTATATACATGTATATCTCCTTCTTGTGGGCTTTAATAATCTCTATGGTAATAGCTTAATATAGACAATGATAATACGGGGATGGGGAGAAAATAATATCTTAAATTAATATGAGGCTTCGGCATCCTGCCGTCACCATTTATGCTTTCCGCTTCCTTCTGTCTGTCAGAAAACATAGTTTAGCCCTGCGGTAACCGCCAAATCCTGATAATCTCCTCCCGCTGTTGCGCGCAGTGTTGAGTACATGCTGAAAAATTTACTGAGATCAGCACTTCCACCAATTTCCAACCGTACAAAAGCACCGTCGTCAATTTCGGGAGAGTTATCCAAGAAGTTGGTTATTTTCACTTCATCGCCGGAAACCGAATTAAACAGAACGCTCGGTCTGATATAGGCCTTGGCATAGCCGCTATCCAGATTCCAGGTGTTTTCAAATTTAACACCTAAATCTGCCTCGATAAGTGTCAGGGTATCAAATTCCGCCGATTTGGCGTAAACATCCTTTGCATCATCATAACTGATGGATGTAAGGTTAATTACGGCACTCGGCTCAATGTTGAAACTGTAATTAATATTATAGACATAGCCGCCGGCAATGCTTGCGCCAAACTCGGTCGCATCAGTATCGGAGCTGACGTTGTCTTTGGTCTTAATGTCAGCCTGTTGCACGCCGCCATAAACCATGGCTAAAGCCCATGCATTCTGCCAGTTATGTCTGAAATATGCACCGCCGGCATAGCTGTCAATATCTATCGTGCTGCCATAGCGGGCAAAGAATTTGTCTGCTTTGCCATCGAAATCATAACTGCCTTGGCGGTATGACAAGAAGACGCCGGCTTTGTTTGCGCTGTCATTATAAAGGTCAATGCCTGCTTCGCCGCCCATAATATCAGCTTCGTAGTTGACGCCGCTTTCATTGCTGATGGTGTGATAAATCGGCATTGCCCAGAAATTATAATTATTATAATAGTTTTCAATACCTTTGCTGTAATAACGGTATTCCGGCGAATGCATCAGCCTGTTGTCGACCAGATTATTATTGCGCAGGTTAACTTTGTTAATAACGTTGAAAACCATGCTCCGGGTTTGTTCCAATGCGGCGTTGGGCAGCCCCATATAGGCCATAACTTCGGAATAAACGCCAATTTTACCGCCGACATTAACCATATCCATATACCATTTGTTGCCGGAGTTTGAGGTGTCCCAAAGATACGGGCTGCTGTTGACGCGCCAAATATTGAAATTAGAACCGGTGTTGGGATTATCGTTCGGAGCTTCTAAAAACAGGATTTTTTCAGTCGGTTTGGCTGCAGAAGCCAATTTAACCGTCAAATCTGTCGAGCCGATAACATCTCCATTAATAACCAGCTTGTCGGAAGAATTATTGACCGGATCGACTTTTAAGATAATTTTAGAATTTCCTTCGCCAACATAATTTCCGGCAATGGTTGTTGTGTTGTTTTTGTCGTCAGCCAGATTCCCCGGGCTAACCAGATTAAGTTCGCCGGCATTGATAACAGAACCGAGGATATTAATTGTTTCGACTCCAGAGGTATCCAAAACAGAACCGCTGTTGATTTTCAGTGCTTTATCCGCATCGGTTAAGGCTAAGTCGCCCGCCAGATGAAGTGTGGCAGCGCCTGTTTTGCCGCCGATATTGATGGCATCCCACCCTTTAACAGTAGTAGAACCGTTAGCGCCGTCAGAAGAGGCTTGATAAGAACCATCGGCAAAAGTCAGGCTTTTCCCGGCTTCGGTAGCCGTCAAGTCATTGGCAAATTTAGCATTGACGCCATTAACAACCGTTAAAGAATTGATGGCGGCATCGGTTAAGATTTTATTGTAGTCATAGCTGCCGCCCAGCTGCGCGTTTTGTGTGACGGTTACATCGCCGTTAAGCGTTGTACCGCCGTCCAAAGACAATATACCGCCGGAGGTAACCGCCAAATTATTTAGAATTGAACCGCTTTCGGCTGTCAGGCTGCCGCCGTTGACCTGGGTATCATTGGCTGTTGAACCGTTTTTCATTAATACTGTGCCGCCGCTGGTAATAGTTGTATTACCAGCTGTTGCCCCGTTGTTGAGTTCCAAACCGGCAAGCTGGTTTCCGGCCGCCGTGCTGTGTCCGGCAGAGCTGACAACGGTATTTTGAATAGATCCGCTGACCTGCATGGAGCTGTTATCTTTCAAAACCGTCCCATCAGCTTTGGCGTTGGCTTCAAGAGTGATATTGCCGTTTCCGGTTGCGGTGGTGTTATTAAGAACTGCATTGCTCTTGACGTCGACCGAACCGTCCTGTTGAACAATAGTTCCGTCGAGCCGCGCATTGCTCAAAACCTCCAATTGGCTTTCGCCGCCGACAATAATGCCTGAGCCGACACCATTGTTAAACAGGGAGTCATAATGTTTGCCATATAAATTGACATTAGTAACTTTGCTGTCTGTTGTCAGGTGATAAGAACCTGTCCCGCTGACGTTTAAGCCGTTAATCGTGCCGCTTGTTTGAGTGCCGTCAATCAGCCCGCCGTCTTTGACAGCCACGCCGTCCGCGCTGGAGCTTTCCTGCATGACTAATGAGCCTTCATTAACTGTCGTATCGCGCAGGTAGGCAG
This sequence comes from uncultured Alphaproteobacteria bacterium, assembly GCA_910577205.1. GTDB lineage: Bacteria > Pseudomonadota > Alphaproteobacteria > RF32 > CAG-239 > Scatocola. The sequence continues at coordinate 37,960 of CAJTMA010000001.1, read as the reverse complement.
AGCCTTTCGCTAGAATTGTCCCGTTGTCGTTAATAACTGAAGTTGTCGCGTTTCCGCCATCGTTTACGGTCATTGTTCCGCCGGAAATAATCGTATTGCTTGCACTGCCGCCGTTATTAACTGTTACTGTTCCGCCGGAAACGGTTGTGTCATTTGCATTGCCGCCGTTGTTAATATTTAAAGTGCCTTGGTCGACCATTGTTCTGTTCGCCGTGCCACCCTCATTTACATTCATGACACCATTTTGATTAACTGTCGTATCATTGGCAATACCGCCGTTTCCTATATTTAAATTTCCGGAGTTAACGGTTGTTTTATTAACTGTTGAAGTTCCTGTTTCTTCCGGTGCGGGAGCTTCTGTATCTCCGCTGTCCCCGGCATCAGGAGCGTCAGGGGCATCAGGGTCGCTGGTATCAAGCCCCGGGACATCATAGAGGACTTCAAGAGTGCCGCCGTTAATGACGGTATTATTGGCTTCACCGCCTTCTTTAACCAACATATAACCGTTTGTGCCGATTGTTGTGTTATAGGCCACACCGGTCTTGCTGACTTCAAACCCTTTGTAGCCTTCGCCGCCGGGAACGGATAATCCCGGAGAATTGACAGTAACTTTAGAGGTTTCGCCTTGGCTGAGAACCGCGCCTGAGTTAATGGTAATATTTTCAGCTTGTCCGCCGTCTGCAATATCAACTTTTCCGCCGTTGACTTCCGTTGTTGCTGCCATGCCGCCACTGTTAATCGTCATTTCTCCGCCGGAAGATACTGTTGTATTATTGGTAATGCCGCCGCTGTTTACGGCAAGTTTGCCGCCATCGCCGACAGTGTTGCCGTTGGCAATGCCTTCCTCATTCACCGCCATCATGTCGCCTTGAATTAAGGTTTTATTATCGCAGTTTTCTCCGGGGCAGGAAATATTCTCAGGGGTATACTGGTCAGGATCTTCCGCCCGCACTTCTGCGCAGGGCAAAATGGCTGCCAGTGCCAAAGGTAAATATATGAATTTGAAAAGAAACTTTTGGGTCATGACTTTTCCGGCCTGTTGAAACATTTCAGCGTCCCATTCTGGTCTGCTTTTTTCATGTTTAATCGATTTGGCTCGATTCTATCTGTTTAATTATTAACAAAATCTTATGCGGATTCGCCGGAGTAATTTTTCGATTCGCGCAAAGCCTTGCTGAGATTCGGATTGAGTCACATAAAAAATATTTTTTCGATTCGTTTGTTTTAATGGTTAATATTCTTCCGAATCGCAAACCATCATTTCCGACTCGTATTGGGCAGATATAAAAAAGGGCTCTCAATTGAGAACCCTTTTCTAAGATAATTGCGCTAATTAAAATTAGGCATTTTTCTTCAGAGCTTCGCCCAAAGCATCGCCCAGAGTAGAACCGGTAGATGTATTGGAGTATTCTTCCAAAGCTTTCTTTTCTTCTTCGATTTCCAAAGCTTTAACCGACAGGCCAAGCTTGTTGTTTTTCTTATCGACAGAAGTTACTTTAGCTTCCAGAACATCGCCTTCTTTGAAGTTTTCCGGATTCTGATTAGCTTTTTCTCTGGATAAATCAGCTTTTTTAATCATTGCGGCAACGCCGTTGACTTCAACGTTAACACCTTTGTCGTCAGTGCTGACAACAGTAGCTTTAACGACATCGCCTTTTTTAACGTCATCCAAAGCAGAAGCCAGAGCATTTTCTGACAACTGTTTGATGCCGAGGCTGATGCGTTCTTTTTCAACGTCAACGTCAATGATTTTAGCCTGAATATCCTGGCCTTTGACATAGTCTTTAACAGCTTCTTCGCCAGACTTGTCCCAAGAGATGTCAGACAGGTGAATCATGCCGTCAATTTCGTCAGACAAACCAACAAACAGACCGAATTCGGTGATGTTTTTGATTTTGCCTTCAATAACGGAACCGACCGGATGTTCTTCAACATAAGCAGCCCACGGGTTAGCTGTGCACTGTTTAATGCCGAGGCTGATACGTCTTTTTTCAGCATCAACTTCCAGAACTTTAACGTCAACTTCCTGAGAAGTAGAAACGATTTTGCCCGGGTGAACGTTTTTGCGGGTCCAGCTCATTTCAGAAACGTGAACCAAACCTTCAATACCGTCTTCGAGTTCAACGAATGCACCGTAATCGGTGATGTTGGTAACTTTACCGGCGTAAGTTTCGCCAACTTGGAACTTATCGGCAACAGCCTGCCACGGGTCATTCTCGAGCTGTTTCATGCCCAGAGAAATGCGCTGATTGTCTTCGTTGAATTTGATAACCTGAACTTTAACAGTCTGACCAACGGACAGAACTTCGCTCGGGTGATTAATGCGTTTCCAAGAAATGTCGGTAACGTGCAACAAGCCGTCAACACCGCCCAAATCAATGAATGCGCCGTAATCGGTGATGTTTTTGACAACGCCTTCGAGGATAGAACCTTCTTTCAGTGTGTCAATCAGTTCAGCGCGAGCTTCAGCACGGGTTTCTTCCAGAACAACACGGCGAGAAACAACGATATTGCCTCTGACCTTGTCCATTTTCAAAATCTGGAACGGCTGAGAAATGCCCATCAGCGGAGTAATATCGCGGATCGGACGAATATCAATCTGAGAACCCGGCAAGAACGCAATAGCGCCGTTGAGGTCAACAGTGAAACCGCCTTTAACGCGGCCAAAGATAACGCCGTTAACTCTTTCGCCGGCATTGAGAGATTTCTCAAGATCCTGCCAAACTTCTTCACGGCGTGCTTTTTCACGGGACAGAACAATCTGGCCGTCTTTGTCTTCATAGCGGTCAACAAAAACTTCAACTTTGTCGCCTGCTTTAAGTTCTGCGTTTTGACCGAATTCGCGCAGAGGAATACGGCCTTCAGATTTCAACCCGACATCTACAATAGCAAAATCAGGAGAAACGCGAACAATAGTACCCTTAACAACGGAACCGGTAATACCGTTATCGCCGAACTGTTCGTTCAGCAAAGCTTCAAAACTTTCGTTGGTTTCGGGAATTTGGAATTCTGTATTTGTCATAAAATAAATTATTTCAAAAAACTGCCGGTTTCCTAGGGGAAACGGACTTGTGCGCGGTTAAATAAGCATAAGCGCAGCGCACCCTGCAACTTAAAGCTAGGTTACTTATACAGATAAATATTATTTTTTCAAGTATTTTCTTGAGCTTAAAGCTGTTTTTTAAGCTTGTTGCCGATGATTTCTTCAGTTTTGGCGACCACTTCTTGAATATTAAGGGCAGAGGTGTCAAAAATCACGGCGTCTTCCGCGGGTTTCATGGGGGCAGCAGAACGTTCGGCATCGCGCGCGTCGCGGGATTTCATGTCTTCTAAAACCTTTTCGAAAGAAATATCGCTGCCTTTGGCTTTCAGCTCGTCATAACGCCGCTTGGCCCGAACTTCTGTCGATGCGGTAATAAAAAATTTAACATCGGCAGCAGGACAAACCACCGTGCCGGTATCCCGCCCGTCATAAATAGCGCCGTTAGCCGGTGTGCCGTCTGCAAAAACCGGATTAAGGGCGAAATCTTGCTGCATTTTAAGCAATGCGGCGCGTACTTTTGGGTGCGCCGAAACAATAGATGCGGCAACACCGCCCTCGGAACTGCGAAATTCCGGGTCTTTAGACAGCTCAATCATCTTGGGGAAAGTCAGATTACGGGCAATCGCTTCTGCTTGGGCTTCATCTTGGCGGTCAAGGCCTTTTTGCCGCATTTCCAGCCCGACAGCGCGATAAACCATGCCCGTATCAAAATATGCCAGATGATACTTCTCTGCCAGAGTGGCTGCTAAAGTTCCTTTTCCGGCAGCGGCCGGCCCGTCTATTGTAATAATCATCACTTTGTCCATGTAAGTAATTATAAAATTTTATCTATTCATTAACATATCTGATATAAATTGATAAGCAGCAAATCAAATTTACACAGATTTAAAACAAGGAGGCGGCAATGATAAAGGGAAGACAGCTTTTAGGGATTGGATTTGGATTGTGTCTGGCTGCCGGAAACGTCTGTGCCCAGCAAGCACCGCGCCAGGAATCTCCGGAAGTTGCCGCCGCTGAGGCTTTAGCTTTGGAAGAAGCTGCCCGCGCTGAGCCGGAAGAAGGGTTCGGCCTTCCTTATGGCGAAAGGTTGGAGCGTCAGCAGGAAGCCTTGGAAGCCGCTAAAAAAGCGGAAGAAGCCGAAGCCGGAAACATTTTAGCCGCCGTTCCGCAAGACAGTACAATTGATTACGGCAGCATTGCCGACGTAATGTTTTCTCAAGGAACAGCCTCGCCGAATGCGTCTGCCAAGCTGTCAGAACCGGCGGTTCAACAGAGCGAAGATATTATCATGACGCTGACCGAACCGTCATCTAAAGCAAATTTGGGCATGGGACACACAATTGACATTAAATTGCGCAGTGCCTCTAATCTTAATTGGAATTTTGATAAAGAATACAAATCGTTGGAATACCTTTCCAGCCGCGATGAAGACGGTTTCTTTCATGTTGTATTTAAAGCCAAAGCGCCGGGCAAGGAAACGGTTTACTTTGACTGCCTTGATGTGGCCGATCCGATGAATGTCAAGGTGCTTGAAACTAAAATGATTGTTGTCAAAGTCGGGGGATAAGAGTGACGTCAACGCTGCGCCTATATTTCAGCCAACTTTTAAAATGCGGGGAAGAAGCGGAACTGAGCGAAGCTCAAAGCCACTATCTCCGCAATGTGATGAAATTGGCGGATGGAGAATGTTTTCGCGGGTTTGACGGCGTGTCGGGCGAATATGAATTAACCCTGCGCTGCCTGAGCAAGAAACATTGTGTTGGCCTCGTTGGAAAACAGTTGCGGAATATAGTTTCCGTGCCGGATATCTGGCTGCTGTTTGCCCCTGTAAAAAAAGACCAGACGGATTATATTGTGCAAAAAGCCGTTGAACTGGGCGTATCACAGCTGTTGCCGGTAATAACCCGCCGCACCAATAATGAACGGGTTCGGCGTGACCGCATGGTCGCTCAAAGCATTGAAGCTGCCGAACAATGCCGCCGCCTTGATTTGCCAGTTGTATCGGAAGCCCAACCCTTAGAAAAGCTGCTGCAAAACTGGGATACCTCCCGCCGCCTGTATTTTATGGATGAAACCCGCAACGGCCAGCCCGTGGCTCAAGCCTTTGCCCAAGCTCCTGCGCCTGCGGCTATTTTAATCGGCCCGGAGGGCGGCTTTGCCGAAGATGAATTAAAATTGCTGCGCAGCCTTGATTTTGCCCAAGGCGTGACGCTCGGACCGCGGATTTTGCGCGCGGAAACAGCCGCTGCGGCTGCATTAAGCTGTTGGCAGGCTTTAAGCGGCGATTGGACAGACTATACGGAGAACAAGTAATGCGGGTTTTAGTCGCTGATGATCATGAATTGTTTCTGAAAGGATTAGAATTCATCCTGCGCGATAGTTATCCAGATATAGAACTGGTTTTTGCCCATAACTATGCGGAAATTTTTACGCTTTTGGAGAGCGACCGGCGGTTCGATTTGCTGATGACCGACTTGGCCATGCCCAAAGGAAAATGGCAGGAGGCTCTGCCGCATATCCATATGCTGCTGCCGTCAACGCCGATAATAATTCTTTCCGCCGTGTTTGATAAAGAAATCGTGCAAAAAACCATGGACATTGGCGTATCGGGGTATATTCCCAAAACCTCGCCTAATGCCGTTATTATCAGTGCCCTGAATTTGGTTATGGCCGGCGGGATGTATATTCCGCCGGAGCTGCTGAACAACCAGCCAGAGCAAAGCGCTGCAGCGTCCCATATTTTAACGCCGCGGCAAATTGATGTCATCCGGGCGGTTGCCGAAGGCAAATCTAACAAACAGATTGCATATGAATTGGGGCTGAGCGAAGGAACGGTCAAACTTCATGTCACGGCTATATTGAAATTGCTGAATGTCAATAACCGTACCGGCGCGGTGCGCGAAGCTGAACGCCTCGGAGTGTTGAGCCGTGATAAATACTGAGTTGCTTGAAAAATATGTGCAGTTGCTGGGGCAGGATAAAATGTTCGGATTATGGCAGGAATTTGAGCGGGAAACCAAACAGGGGCTGCATGAAACTGTCGCCGGATGGCTGGCTCTTGAGCAAAGCGATTTGCTGCGTAATTTTTTTCATGCTCGCCGCAGCGGTGCGCTGTCTTGCGGGATGACTTCTTTTGCGGCGGCCTGTGCGGAATGGGAAGATTATTTTTTATCAGGCAGTTCAGCCGGTGCTTTGGCGGAAAAGTTGCCAGACCTAGTTTCCTTGTTTGATAAGGAAGCGGCAGAAGTGAGAGATTTTCTGGAGAAAAAACATGATTAAACTGATTTCGGAACTTGAATATGAACAGGAAGAGCAAGAAGAAGCCAATGACGGCGAACCGGTTTTTGCTCCGCAGAAAAAAGTGGTTGTGCCATTATATCAGCGTTTCTTTTATTCCAAACTGTACAATAATCTGAAATTAAGCCGCTTGTTTGATAATAATTGGCTGTTAAACCTCTTTACTCTGGGAATGCATAATAAGTTAGTGGAAGCTTGCGCCGAAGAGGTCGAAACGCACACGACAGTATTGCAGCTGGGGGCAACTTTCGGCAACCAGTTGGCCGAAGTGGCGGAAAAGGTCGGCTATTACGGGCGTCTGTATGTCATGGATGTTAATCGCACCCAGTTAAACCGGATTGAAGAAAAATATGAAACGCTTTATCCGCAAATGAATTTTGTGCGCCAAAACGCCGAAGAGCCGACAGGCAACAAGTTTGATACGGTTATTTGCTATATGCTGCTGCATGAACTGCCGATTGCCAGCAAAATCAAAGTGGTTGAAAATGCATTGAACAGCCTGAACGAAAACGGCAAAGCCGTCTTTATTGATTATTCCCAGCCGACATACTGGCATCCGCTGCGCTACATTGTCAGAATGTTTAACCGCCTGTACCAGCCTTTTGCCGAAAAAATGTGGGACAGAACCATTGATACTTTTACGTCCCATAGCCTCGACTACATCTGGCACCGCCGTTGTTACTTTGGCGGAATGTACCAGAAAGTCGTTGCGACCAAACGCCCGAAGATGTTTGATGATGATTAAGCCGCGGATTTGAACAAATCTTTAATTCTGTTCAAAAAGCTTTTAGCTTCGGGCTGGCAATTGTCATCCGTGCTGATACTGCGAAATTCTTCCAGCAGCTCTTTTTGTCTGGCTGACAGGTTAACCGGCGTTTCTACCCTGAAACGGACAAATAAATCGCCGCGGCGCTTGGAGCGCAGGATTGTCATGCCCTCATCTTGAATTTTGACTTGCTGGTCGGTCTGTGTTCCGGCTTTAATGCTCAGTTCAATTTTTTCGCCGTCAATTCCCGGGATTTCAATTTTACCGCCTAAGGCAGCGCAAGCCATAGAAATAGGTACGCGCGTATAAAGATTGCCGCCTTCGCGGGTATACAGCTTATGCGGTTTAACCGTGATAAACACATATAAATCGCCGTTTTGTCCGCCATGCAGCCCTGGTTCGCCTTCGCCGGAAATCCGCATCCGGGTATCCGTTTCAATCCCGGCCGGAATCTTGATTTTCAATAGTTTTTCCTTATGGATAATTCCTTCGCCGCTGCATTTTTTGCATTTGTCTTTGACAATCCGGCCTTTTCCGCGGCAGGAAGGACAAGTTTGTTCGGTGATGAAAAAGCCGCTGCGGGTCTGAATTTTGCCAATGCCGTGACACGTTGGGCAAACAGGCGCTTCTTTGCCGTCGGCCGTACCGTGTCCGTGACATTCCTCACAAACGGCGGAAGACGGAATGCTGATTTCTTTTTCAACGCCGGTAAAAGCTTCTTCCAAAGTTATTTCCATATTATAACGCACATCGGCGCCATGGCGTGCATAAGACTGGCGTCCACCTCGGGGAGCGCCGCCGCCCATAAATTCTGAAAAAATATCTGAGAAAATGTCAGAAAATCCGCCGCCGCCAAAATTAAACTCAAAGCCGCCGAACGGATTGCCGCCGCCCATACCTGAAGCAAAAGCCTGATGCCCATAGCGGTCATAAGCCGCGCGTTTCTGGTCGTCTTTTAAGATTTCATAAGCTTCATTGATTTCTTTAAATTTAAGCTCTGCCTCTTTATCGCCCTGATTGCGGTCAGGGTGATATTTCATTGCCAGCCGGCGATATGATTTCTTGATGTCATCTCCGGTTGCGCTGCGGCTCACTTCGAGCAATTCGTAATAGTCTTTTTCAGTCATGGATTATCAGTTTTTTATGCTTGGATAAATGTTTTTTACTATTTAGGGGTTTTATAGGGGAAAAGCAAGCATTTGGCAAGACGCTAAATAAAAAATTAAACCTTTTTCCTTATAATTTCAGTGCTTATAGCCTATACGCTTTAGCCAAAAAAATATGTCAGCGTAATAATACTTTGACAACAATGGAGATGTGTGCTATAAGAGTAATATCGCAAATTTGGACAAAATAGTTGTATAAAATACAAAAATATGTTACTCTGTAACCAAATCTACTATCCGGAGGACTGTTATGGCTGATAATCAAACAAATAAAAATATGGCGGTTTTTGAAAAATATTTAGAAGACAACCAAGAAGTCGCCAAACGATATGCCGCAATGACTCCGGCAGAGAAAACAGAATTTGAAAATAACTTTTTCAAACGCTTAGATCAAATGCAGCAGGAAAAATTAAACAGCCGCCAGCCCGGATACAATTCGGATGAATGGCAGCAGTTGATAAATGGCGACAATACTCAATTTTTGTAGCAGCAGAATTTTTTACAGGGTGTAGATATTGTCACTCTAAACAGCATGGGCAAGCTACCGGCAAATTTTGCTAATCTATCACCCGAAGCCAAAGCCAGAACGACAGAAGAGCTTAAAGCCGCCCTCACACCGGAAGAACGGTTAACTTTTTATAATGAAGAAAAGAAAGCCAAAGAAGCCATTTTAGAAGCTTATCCGCCCAAAAGACTGGTTGATGCCGATAATTGGCTGATGGAAGCGGCCGGAAAGACAAAAGACGCTAATGTTAAGGCTCAGCTGGAACAAGCTCATCAAACGGTTTTGGCAACAATGGTTAAGAAAACCGAAGATTATGCCAAAGGCGACATCATTGTTGACCAGAGTAATATTGCCGATGTTTATGATGGCGCTAGCCTTATGTTTGATCATGTTGAAAAACAAACGAACGACACCAATGTCAAAAATAACATTGCAGTTTCTAAAGAAAAGCTGGAAGCTGAAATTAAAATTTATGATGAAGACAATGGCTTTGCCGGTCTGAGTCCGAAAGATGAAGAGGAAATCCGCAAAACTTACGGGCAGGTTTCCGCTTTGGCTGAAAATGAGACATTTCTGGATGAAGATGATAAAAAGTTTCTCTCCCATTTGCAATTTACGAGCAAAGATTCAGCTAAAGGCATGGCAGACGCGGAAGAACGCGAAAAAATGCTTCAACTGTTCCATGATAGTGTCCGCGAAAAGGCTATTCGTCAGACTGCTGTCAAAAACAAAGGCGCCAAAGAAGAAGATTTAAAGAAAGCTCTGGCCGCCGAAATGGAAGAAGCTTATGTTGCACAACTCAATGCGCTGGTGATTAATAATGAAATGTCATTGAATGGCGGCAAACCGGGGTTTACTCCTGCGCAAGCTGAGGCAAATGCTCAAAAAGCTCTATCAGATATGATCTCAGGAAAAGATTATACGGTTAATCATGGTGCTTTGGTTGGGCAGTTCGCCAACTATACCAATGACAGTATGGGATGGTTAAACCGTCTGGGAACTAAAATCGGCAAAAAAGCGCCTGTCTTAGGGCAGATGTATAGCAAAGTCAGAAAATTTGACAATACCTGTATTGAGCGCTTTAGCCCGTTATATGGACAACTGAAAAGTTTCGGTCAGGCCGTTCGCGGCAATATGGCACGCCAAGCCCTTAATCAGGCGGTTCGCCTAGGCAGCCAGCTAATTCCGGGCGGAAATTTTGTTTACGGCACCTATGTCGCCTCACAAGCGGCATGGCGGCTGAGCACCAAATATAAGAGAGAACGAGAAGCAGCTAAGAAAAACGGGCAAGAGTTTAGTTCGTTAAAATGGTTAGGCAGCCATATTGGCGAAATAGCCTCGTCCGCCATGCTGACAACGGCGGCTTATATGCCTGGCGGCAGTATTGTCTTGGGGCTTGGTTCGGCCGTTGTTGCCACGGGAACTAACGTGATTAAATCTTATAAGGCGAGCCGGGCAAAAGGAGAAAGCCGCTGGAAAGCCATGAGAAAAAGTTTGATGTCCAGCGGAGCATCCGTTAGTGTGGCCGTTGCCTCAAGCCTGCTGTTGGGGAAAGCTGTTGAAGTTTCCGGGGTGGATGACTTCACGGCAGATTATTTTAAGGAAACAGTTTCTGCCGGAGAATATAATCCCGATGACAGTCACTATAACCAATCTCCGGTAACGGATATTGACAAACAGCAGGAATTGCTCAAGCTGGATGCCCAGACTCTTGAAGAACAGGGATATAAGTTTGAACAAGGCATTAGCAAAGATGAACCGGGTGCTTTCTTATATGAAAAAGGCGAAAATGGCTTTACAACCCGGGATTACAGCCAGGATGAGCTGGATTGGGCCGATAAAAGAAATGATGGTATCCGTTATAGTGAGTACTTAGATAAGCAATGGATACACGAAGACTATCGGGATGCGAATTCAACCGACCCGTTGGCACACCGCGAAGAAGCGCATAATAACGCTATTGCCAGCCTAGATAAATTGGCAGAAAAACATCCTGAAATGAACAGCTATATTGACGGCAAGCTCCAGTCCAACAGCGAAATGCTGCTGTATAAGCTGTACAATGCCAATGTTTTAGCGCCGGATGCTAATGCCCTTTCAGATTCGGGTATGCCTATCGGCGAAGTTTTGAGCGCGACAGACGCTCAAGGCCATGTTGTCAATTATCAGGATGTGTTCCAGAAAGTTCTGTCAGGACAGAAATTGACTGAAACCGACTACCAGGTCATTACCAAAGTCGAAGACCATGTCGGCGGGCAATATGACGGTACGGAAGAAGGTGTCAATGACATGGGCAAGTTAAAAGACTTTAATGCTTACGGTGACGGAGCACGCCCTGTTGACTCATACAATAGCGCCGCAGATGTCGGTTACGAAATCAATAAGCATCCCGGCAGCGAGGATATTTATGCCCGCTTTGTTGAAACTCATTATGATCCGCGAACAGGCGGGTTGCCGTGGGGTATGGTTTTTGACAATCAGGAAAACGGCCGGCAGGTTATGAAAGAACGGATCGGTTCAAACGGTGCTTATCTGGCTCAAGTCAGAGATAAGAAGAAAAATCCGCAACACTCTGTTCATGGCTTGCAGCCCACCCAAGAGGAAAAACAAACAACGCAACACTCTGTTCATGGCTTGCAGCCTCATGGAGAAGAACAGGCATCCAAGCCTGTTCTCAGTAATCTTCCCCCTCATGTGGAAGAAACAACTCCCAAACAGTCGGGAAGTCCGCGCGTTTCAGGGGATATGGTTGAACCGGTAGTTGACGCGTCTTTTGAGGATAAAAACGTGAAAGATTCTGCGGACACTTACCCTGTTGAATTTCCGGATATGCGGGCAGATGAAGCAAAGCCTGCAGTTAAACCCGTTAAAGGCTTTGATCCTTCGAAAGTGTATATGAGAGGCCAGCGGGAAGGAAAATAAGAAAAAGCCCGGAGATTTTTCTCCGGGTTTCCTTTATTCAAACAACTTGTCAATTTCTGCGACAATCTCTGTCGCGGGAAACAAAACTTTGCCTTCAGTAAATTTCTCACAGTTTTCAGCGAGCGGAACGGCGTATCCTCCGGCATAAAGCGATTCGACAAAGCGGTAATGCTTGGGTGTCAGCCAGTTTTCGCCACAGAAAATAAACACTGGTTTTCCCGCGCCGCAGGATTCGCAAGTCATGGAAACAGAATCACCGGTTACCACAATATTATCCGCGCAAGCCCAATATCCCATAATCGGATTATCATCTTTGCTGCCCCAGAGGTAGCTGTGAATGGGAATGCCGTCCAGCTCTGCCATAATGATTTTTTCGGCTTCATTTCCGGTGCGCTTGGAATCTGTAATCAAAACTGAACCGCCGGTTCTTTCCTTGAGCAGCCTGATTTGCCGCCCCAATTCTTTCGCATTTTCCAGAGCAAAAGGTTTGCCTTTGATACTACCGCCGACAATCACTGCGGTCAGCGGTTTGGGCAAAGCTTCAAAGCTCTTCTGCCATTTTCCTTGGGCTTCTTCCAAAGCTTTGGCCGAAACCCGGTGTGGTGACCCTGTGGTATAAAAGCAATTTCCGGCCGACTGCTTATAGCGGTCATGTTCGGGCAAAAAAATACGGTCAAATAACTTCAGATTGGCAGTGCTGACATCCGGGTGCAGCAGCTGAATGACTTTTGTTTGCGGCGACTGTTTTTTTATCCATAAAGCAGCGGTCGCGGTGCGGCGGCTGGCCGAAATAACCAGCTCGGGAAAGTCCTTGCTGATAGAGGTTTTGCTTTGTTTTGTCAGCCCGAGCAGCGAGCAGCCTTTTAACAAATTTGGCAGATTTGCCCAGCGATTATAAACCAGCTGTTTCTCAACAATCTCATATGCCTCGGGATTCATGATTCCGGTAATGCCGCGTATCTGCCCGACACTGCCCATGCGGTTATCCAACAGTGCCCATACCCGTTTTTTCATCTCTGATAACTCTTAAAATTTGTTATAAAAATCTTAAATATTATGTTAAACTAAACAAAATTAAAATCAAATGGTTTCAGGAGGTTATCATGCGTTTATTTGCCCCGTTGCTGGCTTGGAGCGTTGTTGTCGGCGCTCAAGATGCCTATGCTCAGTTCAGTGCGCAGAAAGATGCCCAGTATATTGCAACGTTGAAAGCGGTGGTTAATTACAAAATTAATGATGAGGAAAATCTAAAAGATATTGAAAGCCTGCGCCAAAATCAGGCTTTTAATCAAAAACTTCAAAATATGCTCAACAAATTACAAAATACCCGCACCAAAAATACGACCAACCGCAAGGTACAACAAATTCTTGAAAAGGCCGGACAAGACCTTTACCGCTTGTTGGATTAATAAAGCTTTAAGACAAAGGTGTTAGATTAAAAACAATAACCGAACCGACAGGATTGCCGAGATGAAAGAAACCTTGTTCAGCAAAGAGTATTTTCAAGATAAGATTCTGACAATGCGCCGCAAGCTGCACGCGATGGACGGTTTCCGTCCAGTGGAAAAAATCTCTGAAAATCTGCCCCAAAGCGAGGAAATGGAGCAAGTCGCGTTCATTAAAACCAATGAAAAAGTAAACGCATGACCAAATACCTGATTGTTTTAAGTTTTATACTGCCTTTGCTGTCTGGCTGCGCAACAGACAGTGCAAAACCTGCTGAAAATGCCTATTCCTCTGATTATGACCGTTTTTTTCAAAATGTTATTGTTAAAGAAAAAACGCCTTATCATGTGACTTATGAATACAAGGATGTCCGGCTTGATGAAGTCGCATACTTGGCATCGCGCTACTGCCATGAGCAGGGTGGAAAATCTGCCCATTTACATGACAGCGTGCTTTATCGCAATTTTACCCGCCGGGCGACTTTTGATTGCGCGGAGTTGCAAAACTGACCGGCTCTTCCTATATAAAAATATAAAGAATTGTGCCGGAGAAGAATAAGTTATGAGTAAAAATCTGTATCATGTTTTAGGGGTTTCCAAAGACGCTGCCGATAGCGAAATTAAATCGGCTTACCGCAAGCTTGCCCGCAAATATCATCCGGATTTAAATAAAGATGACAAAGCCGCGGCTGAAAAATTTAAAGAAATTTCATGCGCTTATGATGTTTTGGGCGACAAGGAAAAACGCAAAAAATACGACAATGGCGAAATTGACTGCGATGGTAAACCGACAGGTTTTGGCGCGGGCTTCGGCGGTGCCGGCGGTGGCTATCAGCAATATAATTATGGCGGCGGCAACCCGTTTGGCGGAGCTGGCGGTTTTGGAGGCAATGGCGGCGGCTTTGACTTTTCTTCAATTTTCGGAGAAGATATATTTTCCCAGTTCGGCGGTGCCGGGCAGGGCGGTTTTTCAGGGCGTGGCCGCCGTCCTCGCAAAGGTGAAGACATCAATTATACCATGCAGATTGATTTTCTGACCGCGGCGCAGGGAGCGGAAAAAACCGTCAATCTCAATGGCAAAAGCATTAATGTTAAAATTCCTGCCGGCACACAAAACGGTCAGACATTGCGCTTAAAAGGGTTAGGTCATCCTTCGATGTCCGGCGGCGATAACGGTGATGTTCTGATAACCATGAATGTGGGCAGCCATCCTTATTTCAGCGCCGATGGGCTTAACATTTTGCTGGAACTGCCGATTACCATGAAAGAAGCCGTTTTGGGGGCGAAAGTCACCATCCCGACGATTTCCGGAAAAGTAGCGGTTAATGTGCCGCCTTATTCCACCAGCGGCGAAAAACTGCGTATTAAAGGCAAAGGGATAAAAACCAAAAGCGCACAGGGGGATGAAATCGTCACCTTAAAAATCGTTGCGCCGAAAACCAAAAATGCTGAATTGGAAAAAGCGCTTTCCGCTTTGGCTGATGAAAATGTTAGGACTTTTTAATGCTGCTTGATGCCTTGCGGGACTTTGAATGGCTGAACGAGCCGCTGGACGTTAATTTTGACGAGATGGGAATGCGGGTGCTGACCCATGATAAAACAGATTTTTGGCAGTCAGCGCACCATAAGTTTGGCAAAGACAACGGCCATTTCTTTTATACCAGGCACAGCGGTAATTTTACTTTTCTCGTAACTTGGAAATTTGTTTCCGACGGGCAGTTTGACCAGTGCGGCGTCATGTTACGCATAGATGAAAAAAATTGGTTTAAGGCTTCGGTTATGTATGATAATCCCGGGCAGCCGATGTTAGGGTCGAGCGTAACCAATTGCGGCTATTCCGATTGGGCGGCCATGGATATACCTGCCGGTGTTGAAGAGGTTTCTTTCAAAGTAAAGCGCTTGAATGGTGACTATGTCATTTATTATTCGCTGGACGGCGAAATCTTTAAGCAAATTCGAGTATTGCATTTGATAAATGAACAGCCGGAAGTAAAAATCGGCGCTTATATTTGCTCTCCGCGCCGCGAAGGTTTTGAGGCTACTCTGACGCAAATCGAATTCTTATAAAAAAATCCGCTGCAAACCAGCGGATTTTTTATTTCTTACTTTATTTCTTCTTTGGCATAAACACCGAAGAAATTGCTTCGCGGAACCCAACCCTCTACCGAACCGAAATCAATCAGGCAGAATTGGGAAGCTGCCGGACATTTTTTGACAGTGCCGACCACTTCGTCTTCCGCTTTGGCAATCACTGCAGAAGCATAATCCGGACGGTCATAAATGTTATTCTCTCCCGGGGTGCTCATTTTGATACTGCGTTTACCGGAAAGCATAGATTTGTGAACCCATGATTCTGAGCCTTGCCAGTCTTTAATTTTACGCCAAAGTTCAAATTCGGCAACAATCTCTACCGGCGCGCCTTTCTGCATATAAACCCACTCAATCGGATAACGCGCGCCAGGGCCTGAACGGGCATTAATCAGGTTGGAACGCAGCGAAACCATGCGCGGCAAAGCCAGGCCGCTTTCGCTTTCATCCGGGGTTTCTTGTGCCGCGGCCGGGTTAATCAGCAAAATCGCCGTCAGCAGGCTTAACAAGAGTGCTTTCATTGATATTCCTTCATTTTTAATTATTTCTTATTATATTTGGAGTAATCATAATCAAATAAAATGAATAAAACGTAAAATTTCATTTCCCGAAAGGATAAAAACATGGATTTGATAAACATCATCACCGACTTGGTTAAATTCCGCACCGAAACCGGTAATACGCCGGAAGTTTTGCAGTGTTTTGAATATTGCAAAATCTTGTTTGCCCAAACTAACGCCAAAGTTGACATCTTTCAAAAAGACGGCGTTGCCCCGGTGTTGTTTGTCCGCAACACGGATAGTGAGGAATTTGATGTGCTTTGCCTTGGGCATTTGGATGTAGTGCCTGCGCCGGATGAAATGTTTATGCCTGAGATTCGTGATGGCAGAATGTATGGCCGCGGAACGCTTGATATGAAATCTTTTGCGGCGGTGGCTTTTAATTCCATGTTCCATGTGTTGGAAAATAATCTGCCTTTGAAGTTCGGCATTATTCTTTCCAGCGATGAGGAAAAAGGCAGCAAAGGGACAGAAGCTTTTCTGGAAGCCCATAAAGATATGAAAGCCGAAATTGTTCTTGATAATGATGTCGGCGGCAATATTTTAAGCATTGTCAATAAATGCAAGAATCCGGTCTTTGTCAAACTGATTGCCGAGGGCAAAGAAGCTCATGGCTCAACCCCGTGGGATGGCATTGATGCCAATGAAAAGTTAATGCACGTTTGGTGCAATATCCGCAAAATCTATCCATACTTCTCCAAAGAACAAAAAATGCCGGAAGATACATGGATTGATACGGTTCACTTTGCAAAAATTGAAGGCGGGCAGGTTTCCAATGTCATTTCCAACTATGCCGAAGCGTTGCTGGATTTTCGCCTGACAGAGGATTCGACGGTTGAAAATCTGGAGCAAAACCTGAAAAAATGTATGGAAGATGGCGTAACCTACAAAATTGTATCTTCCAGCACGCCGGTAGTTATGAATCAGAATAATAAATATATCCAGTCTTATAAAAAGCTTGCCGAAGAAGTTTTGGGGCAGCCGATGTTTTTTGAGCAAATTGGCGGCGCAACGGATTCCAGAGCATTTGCCGTTCGCGGATCAACCGTAATTATGAATTCCGGAACAGGTGAGGGAATGCACGCTGCCGGAGAATATGTTGAAATCGATTCTGTAAAAAAACTGGCAGATATCCAAATCAAATTCTTAGATAAGCTGGCAGAAGAAAAATAAATAAAGGCAAAACACCCCTGCGGACAATTTGTCGGCAGGGGTGTTTGTTTAATCGATTTGAGGGATTTCTATTTCCCGCGGAACGTTTTCAGACCTTGCCATATTTCTGGCACAAGAGGCTGTATTCATGATACGGGCGCTTCGGGTCTTTTTGATAAAGCGCGCATAGCTTGTCCCCACCTTTTGCAAACCATCGGCAAATCCGCGTTGCTTGGCATAGGCCATTAAGTTCTCAACAAGGCCGGTATGCATTGCATAATGGTAATCTGTCGCGTTTTGCAGGAGTTTAGCCACTTTGTTGTAGGTGTCTTCCCAGCAGAGGCCGGATACTGCAAAACCTGAAGCGATAGCAACCATTTCCAAATCAGTTATTTTTGTCTTTTTCATAATAGTTTGTGCCGCGAACAGTTTAGACTGTTTATTACGTGGCCTTTTTTAGTTAATAATTATTTTGTGAATTGAACTATATCACAGAAAAGAAGTCTGTGCAATTATATTTTGTCTATTGTTTTGGAAAAATATTGTGCTTGCAGTCAAAATTATTTCACGTTATAACAAAACCAACGTCCCCGTAGCTCATCAGGATAGAGCAACAGTTTCCTAAACTGTGGGCAGGAGGTTCGAGTCCTCTCGGGGACGCCAGCCATAAAAACGTCCCTCGGGGCGTTTTTTTGTGGCTGTTGAGTCCCAGGACTCGAACCGGGAGGCTGGAGGCAAAAATCGCTCAAAGTACTGAGCGATTTTTACGACAGGTGAGAGTTTGTTAGGCAGCGACTTTGCGTGAGCAAATAAAGCGGCCGTTACAAACCGAACTCAGCGAAGTCCTCTCGGGGACGCCAGCAACATAAACGTCCCTCGGGGCGTTTTTTTGTGGCTGTTGAGTCCCAGGACTCGAACCGGGAGGCTGGAGGCAAAAATCGCTCAAAGTACTGAGCGATTTTTACGACAGGTGAGAGTTTGTTAGGCAGCGACTTTGCGCGAGCAAATAAAGCGGCCGTTACAAACCGAACTCAGCGAAGTCCTCTCGGGGACGCCGCACTTTTTCTTTTTTCTATGTCATCACGAGCGTAGCGACGTGATCTCGGCCTTATTATATTAACAGGATATGAATGCTTCGTCATAGTCTGCATGACATTCAGAACGTGTCATCTTGAGCCGCAATTTTTTATCAGTCATCCTTCTTTGCATTTTTTTACCCGTCATCCTGAACAGCAACGCGGTGAAGGATCCATATTCAAACCGGCACAATGTCAATAATGCGGCGGTTGGGATTTGGATTCTTCGTCGCACAGCTCCTCAGAATGACATTCCATTTTTTTGCTCCAGCCTCTCTTCCTTCCAGCCTCTTTTTGCATCGCCTTTTCCTTTTCTCCCTCCCCACACCGCTCTTTGCTCCTACATTTGCCACCATGTTTTCCCCTCTGCCTCGACACCCGACCATTCACATCCGCCACTCACCCCAGACACCCTCCCAATATTCACTCCCCCATCGGCCGACTTTCCCTTTCTTCACCCGCAGCCAAACAATCGCAATATTTTGATTGCAAAATAAAAATAATTGCCTAATATAACTCTCGCAACCGGGAGACTGGTTGTGGTGTCTCAAAAACATCTTAGTAAGTAAAATATCCTTCATTTCGGAGGAGTGCACGATATAAGCCTTAGGTCGAATAAGTGCGACTGTCTTACTACAGTTTTTGAGCTCCTCCACCTTTTTTCTAAAAAGGTGGTTTTTGTTTTAATTTATAGGGATTTTATGATATCCCAAAACAAAACAGGAGCTTGGAATGTTAGAAAAAGTAACGCTGCAAATCACACCCAAAGATTTGCAAACCACCATCGGGCGGACGCTCGGCATTTGGTTGTTGATGATACGCTCGCAGCGCAACATCAGCCGGGAGCAAGTCTGCCGCGAAACCAAAGTCAACTTTAAAAGCCTGGAGAAAATAGAAAGCGGGCGCGCCGCCATAACTAATATGGATATCGGTTACCTGCTGGACTATTATCAGCTTAATGTCAGTGTGGTTTTGGAAGCCTGATAAAGTTTTTATCCACGAAAAGAGGGAGAGAATTTTCGGGGACGGATTACGGCAAAGCGGATAACTGAACGTTCAAAATAAGGCACAGCTTACCGTCATCTGAAAACCGCCCGGTTTTATCCGCCGGACGGTTTAAATAAAATAATAATCCCTGCTCTTTCGAACAGGGATTATTATTAGTCACCGCATTTAATTTTTTCAATCAATTCCTTAACTGACGGAATCCCGTTGCGATATAGCGGATCAGTTGCAAAACGGTATACCTGGTGTCCGGCAAACAACAAATTGTCTTTAATGCTGCCGTTGTGGCCGACTTCATACAATGTTTTATGAATGCAATATGAACGCGGATCAGGTAATTTGCCGGTTGTGCCGTTAGCTTTTGACCAAGTTGAGAATTGGCATTGTGACAAACAGCCGACACATTCCGCGCGGTCTTGTTTCATCTGTTTCCATTCTGCCGGGGTCAAAAAGACAATCGTGCCGTCCGGTGTTTCTTTGATTTCGGTAAAACCGGCGCTGATTTGGCGTTCGGCCTTATTCGCATCTTCCGGCTTGATGTAAATCGTTTTAGTTTCTGTGATTTCCAAAGAATGTGAAAATTCATTGTCAGTTTCAGTTTTAAAAGCGATTTCGCCTTGTTTGCGGTCAATCAGTCTTTCTAAGAAAGTATTTTTAATGGCTGAAGAGAAGAAGCCGGTCGGGCTGAATTTCTGTAAGATAACATCGCCTTTTTTGACCTGCATCATCAGTTTTTTCCAAGCATCGCTAATCGGGCTTTCTTTGGTAATCATCGGACGTGTGCCGAATTGGAAAGCGATTTTGCCGATATCCGGATTATCAATATAGTCTTCCCATTCTTTCAAAGACCAGATACCGCCGGCCAAAATAATCGGAATATCGTCAAGGCCGAGATTACGCAAAGTCTTGCGCAGTTCAATCAGACGTTCATACGGTTTCTGCGGCTTAGTCGGATCTTCGGCATTTGACAAGCCGTTGTGGCCGCCGGCCAGCCAGGGGTCTTCATAAACCACGCCGCCTAAAAATTCCCTAAAGTTGGAATAAGCGCGTTTCCACAACACCTGAAAAGCCCGTGCGGATGAAACAATCGGGTAATAGTAAACGCCAAACTTTGACGCCAGTTCGCCCAGATGATAAGGCAGGCCTGCCCCGCAGGTGACGCCGTGAATCAATCCCTTGGCTCTTTCTAATACGCCGGTTAAAATTCTTTCGGAATCAGCCAGTTCCCATAACATATTCATATGGATACGGCCGTTGCCGTTAGAAACCTCGTGAGCCACCTGTGCTTGAGCCACGCCGCCGCGAATGGCATATTCCACCATTTCTTCATGGCGTTCGGCTCTGATTCTTTTAGAGAAAGTTTCAATAATCACGTTGCCGTTGTCATCATAAAAATCAGGGCTGACACCGGAAAATGTTCCGACGCAGTTTTCATGCGCCCAAGCGCCGCTGCTGCGGCCATCACTGGCATTAATGCCTTTGCCGCCTTCAATCAACGGCAAAACTTCCTTGCCGGAAATCATAATGGGATTAAGTTTTATCAACTCGGTATTCCTTGCTAAATTAAATTCGTATACAGCTATAACACAAAAAAAATATTTTGTGGAGCAAAATCTGACAATTGTTACAATTTTATGACAATTTGCTCTTAAAACGCGAGATTAAATATACCTTCAGGTAGGTGATTTAAAGAAATGAGGGTAATAAAAATGCAAATAAAGGCATAAACTTGCAGCATAAGCGGAATGGCTTTGTTTTGCAGCAGCGGAAATTTAGGGGATAAATGTTGCAGAGCGCTGTTAATGCCCAGCATGGTAAGCGTGAACAAAATTGCCTGCATTCCCAGTCCCAAATCATTTATGCCGTCTTCAAAAGGCTTAAGCGCATAATATAAAAAGGCAAAAAACAACAAATAAGCAAAAATGCCGGCAGCCGCAATGCGGTTGAGCTTGTGGTTTTGGTGCAGTTTTTCGGCTTTGTCCTTTTCAGCGTGTTCCACAGAGAGGGTGGAAATTTCCATGCCTCTGACCATTTGCGGGGTTTCCGCTTGTTTTTTAACATCTTTCAAAGTGCCGCGAAATCTTTCTTCCGCAACGCACAAGCCGCAGCCTTTGGAAGTAAAATAAACGTGCTCGGGATTTTTCTTGCAGGGTTTAAGCTGCGGCACAAGCGCCCGCAGATGTTCTTGCCATTCTTTAGCCGATGGGCGTTCCATCCCGCGAACAAAAGCCCGTTCAAACAGCTCCAGCGTTTTCTTGTCAAAATATTCGTGAATGCTGTAAGGGTGGGGGGCTTGGTAGCTGTCCGGCCACAAACCATAGGCGTAATGATATTCTTCAATTCGGTTCTGAATTGTCAGCATCGCGCTGTCATTTTTGCGCGGAACGCCTGAAAAAGGGTGAATGCCGTTGTTCAGCAGTTTGAAAATCATAACCGCCAAAGCGAATTTGTCCTGCTCTTCGCCCATTTCATCGCAGCCCAAATCCATTCCTTCGGGATAAATATATTCTTCGCTGACAAATTCTGCGGGATAGCGATTGTTGTTTTCGCCTTGAATTGAAAAACCGTCGCAGTCAACCATCGCTACCATCATTGTGTCCTTATAAACCGACACGTTAGAGGGCTTAAGGTCGACAATATAGTGCCCGCATTTATGCATAGCCGCTACCATCGCCGCCACGTTATAAGCGGCAAAGACCCGGTATGCATATTTTTCCGGCAGCCCGAGTTTTTTGCGAATGGCTTTTTGCATAAGATGGTCAAGCGACACCGCATTATCCATATTAATCATCGGCATCAGGTAGCCGACGCAAAATCCGTTTTCATCTTCCAAAACAGCGTCCGGCCAAGCGATTTGCACATATTCTTCGCCATTTTTCATTGTCTTTGGAATATTGGGGCGATTCATCAGCATAGCTTCGAGCTTTTGCCGGTTTGTGGAGCTTTTGCTGCGGTTGTGGAATATTTTTGCCACGCTGCGAGGGTGGGCTTCTACCAGATAAATTTTGCCAGCCGCGCCGCCTTTATTAATTAGTTCGCCCAAACTGATTTTTTCAAAATGCCCGTCAGCATAAATTGCATTATAAACCACTTCAGTCACAGCTTCACCCACATCAAGGTTTTATCGTCTGAATTGAGCTGGCGCGCGCGCGCGGTGTTAAGCGTATTTTCCAAAGCACGCTTGGCTTTGCGCCGGTTAGTCTGTTGATTCAGAAACGCATCAATCGGCACAATGAAGTTTTTCTCGATTCTGCTGTAATCCGAGGAGAAAGTAAAATTTGTCAGCCCGTCGCTCATTAAAAACAAGGTGTGCGCTTTGTCAAAGGAAGTAAAGCGCAGGCTGTCTTTCCAGTCATCCATGGTGTAGAAATAAGTTTCGCAGGAAAAAGCGCCGTTTTCGGGACGAGAGGCAGTGAAATGCTCAAAATTATCCTGATGGAAAGCCAGTGCCGCACCGTCCCCGATATGAAAAAACAGTCCTTTATTGCGGTGATACATAACCCCGACCAGCGTTGCCGCAAAATCCACCAGCCCGGCCTCATTTTTGCTTTTGTTCAGGCGATGACGCAGCAGCTTGTTCCGGGCAATCATAATGGCTTTGACAACGGCTTCTTTGGCGTTTGAAAAATCTGCGTTGGGCAGCAAGTCGGTCAAGGTGTTGCAAATAACCCGCGCACCGATTTTTCCGTGCTTGGAAGAACCAGCCCCGTCAGAAACAACCGCCACAAAATTCTTGCCCTCGGTACTGTATTTGCAGTAATCCTGACAAGGCAGATTTTTGGCATTATGCAGTGGTCCGGCCAGACTGGTTGCCAAAACGCGGATATTATTTGTCTTCATCCCAGTCACCGGTATCTTCCAATAAATCGGGGATATTGGGCGCAGCTTTAGAAATACAAGACACGCTGCGGCTCAGCCATAAGAAAAATTCAGTAAATTTCAAGCCTGTCAGACGTTTCGGAGCCATCAGCGAAAATTTTGCCAGCTTATCAAGATTAGCGCCTTGAGTTCCCACGGCGTGCACCACGACTTTTTTGTTCTTTTGCGCATAACGGCATTTTTCAGCAATAATTTCCCAGTCATAGTCAGTCGGCTCGCCGTCGCTGATAAGGAAAATCCACGGGCGTTTTGAGGTAATGCCGCAACTGTCATACAGGCATTTCTGCTCTTCAATTTTTTGTAGCGCCAATTCCATGGCTTTGCCCAGAGGCGTTAACCCACCGGCTTCCATCTCCGGCGCGGTAAAATTCATAGCGTCAATCCAGTCAGAGGAAATAACCGCCTCGTCTTTGCCGAATGCCTTAATAATCAACAGCTGCACTCGCGAACTGGCGTCAATATCTTCTTTCAGCTCTTTTTCTAAGGCTTTAAGCCCGGCATTAAGCTGTTTAATCGGTTCGCCGCGCATAGAGCCGGAACAATCCAAAACCAGCACGCAAGGGGTGCGCTCGTTGGCATTATCGGCAAATTCCACATAGGGAATCATCTCGTCTACAAATTTATCGTCACCTGACATAAGCGGAGCTCCTTTTAATGCCGTGGATATTTATGCGGATACCCGCTGCCCTCAATCGGCGCGGGATTAGACATTTTACCGCAGCCGCTGGCCTGCAAAACGCACAGCGCCATCAACAGCAACATGATTAATTTGTAAAAATTTTTCATTTTTTAACCTTTTTGTTGTCTGATAAGCAATTATATAAATATATACTCTCAAAGCAACCGAATTACAAAAACTAAAAGTCAGTTATTAATAGGCAGATGATAAAAAAATACATACATATATGGGTAGCAGTGTTAATGCTTGGCGGCTGGGGAGGCATCTTCCGGCCTAATCCGGTAAATGTTTTTGACGAACCGCGGGCGCTTCCTTCCAGAGAGATGTTTCATTATGCTGAGGACGGCAAGGCTTATAAGCTGACAGATTTTGAAGGCCAGTTTGTGGTGGCAAATTTTTGGTCGCGTCACTGCACGCCGTGCATCCGCGAGCTTGACAACCTTAATAATTTTAGCAAAAAAGTGGCAGACAACGGGATTAAAGTTGTGATTATATCTCCGGCCAGCGAATGGAAAAGCCTGGAGGAACAGCAGCGATTTCTGCGCAAATATGGTGCCCCTGACTTAGATTTTTATGTTGATAAAAAAGGCGATTTATCTGCTGATTTAGGAATTTTTACATCACCGAATACGGTGCTTATTAACCGTCACGGACAAGAAATCGGGCGTATCCGCGGTTCTGCCGAATGGGATGACGACGACGTTATTGAATATATTTACAAAATTAAAGCCCAACATAACCAATGAAAGACTGACAATGCCTGAAAAACTTTATATCAGCTGGGATGAATTCCACCGGCATACCAAACAATTAGCTCAAAAAATAAAAGAAAAAGGCAGTTATAACAAAATCATTGCCGTCAGCCGCGGCGGGTTAATCCCCGCGGGAATTTTAGCTTATGAGCTGGATATCCGCAATGTCGAAGTGGTTAACATGAGCTCTTATGATGGCGATAAACAACGTGCGGATGACGAAATAACCATTCATACGTCGGTCGGCGATGTTGATGAACGGACATTGGTTATTGATGACCTGTCTGATACCGGCAAGACTTTTAAACTGCTGCGTCCGATGTTTCCTAAAGCAACATTGGCAGCAGTCTATGCCAAAAAACAAGGCGCAGCTTTTGCCGATATTTATGTTGAAGATATTCCCGATATCTGGGTTGTTTTCCCTTGGGATTAAACCTGTCCGCTCAAAACCTTGGAAGCAACCCGTGCGGCAGGGGCGAAAAAATGTCATTACGAGGAACAACGTGACGAAGTAATCTCAGCCAAATGTCATTCTGAGGAGCTTCGCGACGAAGAAGTCATGTCAACAATGCTGCTTATTAAAATCCCTCCCTTACTGCTAAGGGAGGGATTAATTACACACTCTTACAAATCAGGGAAAATATTTTTTCCGCGTTTCATACGGGTCATCTGCGTTTCAATAGAAGTCGCCAAATTCAGCTTGCCGCCTTTAATAATGCCGCGGACTTGGTCGCCTTTGGTTGAATCCGGATTGGTAAACAAATAGCTGACCATCGGTTTTTTGTTTTTAACACCGCCCAGCGTCTGATGAAGGACACCCAGCATACCGCGTGAAAACAGGTCATAAGCCAGCTCTTCGCTCATTGTTGTTGAGGACGCATATTTAACCACCGAGTTGATGGCATCGGTAATATTATTGGCGTGAATGGTTGATAATACCAAGTGTCCGGAAGTTGCAGCGCGCAAAACTTCGCTGGCGGTGTCCGGCGTACGAATCTCGCCCACCATAATAAACCGCGGTTTGGAACGCAGGGCTGATTTCAATCCGTCGCCCCACAGGCCGTTAGGCGGCAAAGTCTGTTTGCACAACCCCAGTCCGCCGGCAACAGAATGGTAGACACCGTCTAAAGGCATTTCCGTTGGATCTTCAATGGTATAAGCAAAGCCGCCTTCCAGCGTCAGAAACTCTTTCAACAAGCTGGAAATGGTCGTGGTTTTACCTGCGCCGGTCGGGCCTGCGCAAAGGATAAGCCCCGAGGCATTGCTTAATGATAACAAATATTGTGATAATTCTGTCGGGTATCCAAGACTGTTGAACGGCGGAACTTGCTTCGGCATTTTACGGGCGCAGTATTGAACCCCGTAAATAGAAACGCTCCGCTCAACACGGTAAAAAATACCGTCATACATAACCGAATAACTGGGATTATTGCCATCCCACGATTGCTCAATCAAATCAAAAAATTCATTAAAATCTTCAGCGTCTAATACTTCCAAGCCATTTGCCGTTGCATTATCCGGAATATAAGCGGTCTTTTCCGGAGTAATGTAAATATCTGAAAATAAAACTTCATTTAATTTAACCATTGTGTCCTCTTTGTTTAGGGCCAAAACCAACATTGTGCTAGTCTAACATTAAAAAGAATAATTTTTATTTAATCTTTTGTGACATTTTCTTATAATTTGTCAGCTTATTATCATTTCGAGTGAAGTCGAGAAATCTTATAACGTCATCACGAGGAGTTGGTGCAACATAGCTATCTCAGCAAATTTCCTTTAAACGTCATAGAGAGGAGCCCCTGAACGTCTGGAGTTGGTATGACGTGGCTATCTCAGCAAATTAATAAGGCCGGGATCACTTCACTCCGCTCGTGATGACAATGATTGTTTTGAAGCCCTCATACTCGGGTTGTCCGCAACCCTCATAGGGGTGACTTTTTACGCACCCGACATTCGGGTCATTCTGAGGAACAGCGTGACGAAGAATCCATATCTAAACAGCCGCAATGTTGACTTTGTGCCGCTTTAACTATGGATGCTTCACCCTTTACGCGTCATTACCCGACTTGATCGGGTAATCCAGGTTTTTAGATATGGCTTTGTTTTTTACCCGGATGCTCTGGTCAAGCCGGAGCATGACCATAAAGAATTAGGCATCTTCAACAAAAAAGATGTTTCATACTCTCGCTGTATGCCTGCATTTGTAGCAAACAAAAGAAAAAATCCCCGGAAATCCGGGGATTTTCATTAAGGTATTTATATATTACAAATAATACCAGGTAATAACACACTGCTCATTTGTGCAGTTACAAGAGGTTGCGGCATCAGACGGGGAAACCGGAAGATTCAGGTTGCCATAAACTGCATTCCCAGCTGTTGGGCTGTTAGCACTTACAGTAGGAACCGATGCTGTGGTGATACCGGATGTTCCGCTTCCGACGGTTATTCCGATAAAACCGGAAGAAGAACCGGAACCCCAGTCAGCTGTTAAAATACTGACACAGGCTTCACGTCCTAAACCACCGTAAGAAATATAAAATGCACCGGCAGTATTGCTGTTAAATGCGCCAGTTCCGATAGTGACACTACCCTGGAAAGCATTAACCAGTGAACCCGCTGATGAACCTTCCATTTCCGCGGGAACAACCCCCATGTTAAAAGCATTGGCTGTTTTTAAACCGGAATAGCTACGTTGACCGGAATACAAAGTACGAATATTGGCCACAGTCATGGAAACTTGGTCAAAGGTTTTGGTAATTTTGAATTTGGTCATCGCTTTGGAATAACCGGCAATACCACCGACTGACAAAACACCGATAATTGCCAGCACGCCGAGCATTTCCACCATGGAACGACCGGTCTGGTCATTCTTTTTTAATAAGTTAGTCATTTTCTTTCTCCTTAGTTTAACTGCATTCTATCTTAAGTATAACAGGTTAAAATTTTGTTACAATTCTGGCTTTAGTCATATACCTTACCTATAATATAACTTTCGTTATATCATTCAAAACGCCAGCTGACGGTATTGGTTTTGCCGCAATATTTAGCTGCGTCGGTTTTGGTAATTGGCAAAGAGGGTTTTCCGCCCCAATTAAATTCAAAAGTTTTTCCGTCAGTCATAATTTCCATTTGTAACAGGCTCAAACTTTCTCTTTCATTCAGGCGAAATGCCGCCATGGCGGTGCATTCAGATTTGTTAAGTCCGGGAAAGGTAATCATGAAATACCGCGTGCCAGGCATGACAATGCTTCCTGCGGCATCTTGCCCGATAATCACCGGCTTGCCGAAAGCATTATACAGCATCCCGTCTTTCATCATTCCCGAAGCTTGCAGATTATTTTTTATTGCCAGCTCGCCGTTCAGCCCCCAATACCCCGGTTTGGTCTGATAGAACAAACGAATATTTTCCGCTGTCTGCGCCAATTCCACGGCCGCTTTGTTAATGAGCGGATTCGGGCTGAAAAACCACGCCATAATAACAACCAGAACAGCTGTTATTGTCGTAATCAAGATAATAATTTGCTTCACAAACGTGGTGGATTCGAGATACTGCCGTAATCTTGTCCAATATTTGTTAAAATAAGTTTTTACTTTGATTATCATGTGCTTATCCCATCGCGCTGGTAATTTGATCTTGCATATCGAACACGCCCATAACCGCCCAAGCAATAACGCCGCCGACGGATAACAGCGCCGCCATATTCAAAACGCTGGCTTTTTGTTCAATCAGATAAACAGATTCGTCCAGCCAGTCGTTAGCCAGCTTGTCAATAGCTTCTTCAAAGTTATCGAGTTCCGAATAAATCTTTAAGTCGGCAATGATTTCTCTGTCAGGAAATTCCAGCCCGGTTTTATCCAATGCCTGCCCGAGGTTGTCACCGTTATTGACAAACACCAGGGTCTTGTCGATTCGTTCTCTCAAATAAGGGTTGGCATCGCGCCGCAAAGCCTGCAATGCCGTTGAAACCGGCGTGCCGCTTTTGATTAACGCAGACATTGCCAACAGCCAGCTCAAGCCGGTAAAAATTTTATACAAAGACCAAGGCGGCAGCTTGTCAACAAAAGAGCGGATAAGGCCGCGCCAAATACCAATAGTAAAGTAAATGACTGCCATGGTAATCGGCAATGAAGCAAAAGCCACCTGCCAGTAGGTTCTGATCCAGTCAGAAACATCCACCAGCGTCCGGGCAGAACCGCGCCAGCGGACGTTTGGAGCGGCATCTTGCATCGGCGGAACCATGTAAGCGCCGATACCGTATAAAATCAACACTGACATAAATGTCAAAAATGCCGGATAAACGATTGCGCCGACAATCGGGCGTATCATTTTGGTCGAACCTTCGGTAACTTTAATCAAGTTTAACAAGGCGCTTTCAAGGTTTGAAACGTCACCGGTCGACAACATCAGGCGTTCGCGTGCCGGAGCCCAGCCTTTAAGCGCGTCCGCAAAAGTTAAACCGTTTTGCAAAGATTTAGACCAGGAGGCAATCGCAATGGCAATAGGTTCACTCGGGCTTTTGCCGCCGTTGCTTGCACCGTCATATAACAAATCCAACGCATCCATCAACGAGAAACGGTTAGACATCAGCGAAGCAATCTTGCGATACATCTTCAACCGTGTCTTGTTTGACATTTTTGTCACCAGCTTGGCATATTGTATTTCGACCGCGCCAACTTTTTTCATTGCGCGGGTCAGGGCGTCAGACCGTCTTTTCTCTTCTTGTGGCATTATTCCATCCTCCTAATAAGCCGGGCGTTGGTCTAACAGGCCGCACCAACGCTCAACCTCATCCAAATCAATATAGCCTTTGAGCATTCTCTCGATGGCCGCGTCTTTCAACGGGCGGCCGTTCAAATCGCTTGTCCAGTAATCAATTGCTTTTCTGGTTTCTCCGGCAATCATAAGCTCCAGAAAAACAGCATCAGGTAAAATAATCTCCGGGACGCTCATGCGCCCTTTAATGCCTTTATTGTCACAAAATTTGCAGCCAGGCCCGCGAACAAAGGTATTTTCAATACCGAAGTCGCCGAGGGCAATCTTCAGCCGTTTAACTGCCGGGTCGTTCAGGCGATCCTTAACGGATACACGGCAATGCGGGCAAAGCTTGCGGAATAAACGTTGCGAAATCAATCCTTTAACGAGTTCCGGGTCAGACAGCATATAAGGCTGTATTCCCATATCTCGCAAACGCGTAATGATTGCCGGCGCGCTGTTGGCGTGCAAAGTTGTCCAAACGCCGTGGCCGGACAATGCGCCCTTAAAGGTCAGTTCGGCAGTTGCCAAAGCACGGGTTTCCCCCACCATCATCACGTCCGGGTCGGAACGCAGCGCTGCTGACAAAGCCTTGGTAAACATTTCGGCTTTTTCTTCTTCGGTATTGGCGTTTGTCACCGGCATTTGTCTTGCGCCGGGAATAGGATATTCCGGCGGGTCTTCCACCGTAATCAGGTTAATTTCATAGTTTTTTTCTTGCAACAGCTTAATCATGTTGCGTTGTAGCGTGGTGGATTTTCCCGAACCGGTCGGCCCGGCAATAACGTTCAAACCTGTCGGCACGGCTCGCAGACGGTAAAACATATTTTCTTCATATTCGCCAAAGCCCAAAGCTTGTAAATCGCCGCTGCCGTCAGGGTTTTCATCGGCGTACAACAAACGCATAACTAAATATTGCGAACCGAAAGCGATAGGGTTAAACTGCAGACGAAGCGCCAAAACATTATGCGGCAGCATTAATTTGCCTTTTGAGCCGCGTAACGGTGTTGAACCAAGTTTCTGAGCGCCCTGAAATTCATTTTGCGCGTAGTTTGCGTCAGAAATATCTGCCGAAGCAAAAGCGGCGCGCACAAAAGCTTCGCCCCAGTCTTTATTATACTCCATAACGGTTTGCATCATGCCGTTGACGCGAAACATAATTTGTGTGCTGTCCGCGACCACAACGTGAACGTCAGATACCTTGACCGCCGCAGCCCGCGCCACCACGTTGACAAAGTCTTTCTGCATTTGCAGCTGTGCCAAATCCTCGTCGCCTTCGAGGTCATTCATTGGCTGCGCGCGTTCACCGTATGCGTAAACCGCGTTAATTTCGTTTTGGCTGACGTAAGTCGGTTTGCTGATATTCAGGTGTTTTTTGCGTGCTAAAACTTCAAAGCTAAGCACGCGTCCGTCAAATTTATGCGATTCGACAACCAGAAAGCGCCCATCGGCAAACAAAGCTAACAAGCGTCTGGTATCATCATTAATCACCAGAGTAGACCCCGGCAGGGTCAATAATTTATTTCCCCCCGCGAAGACATCTTCAATGAGGTTGTATCTTTTCTGTCCTCCGGCTTCAGAAGCGCCGATAACTTGGCCTGAAGCGCTGCTGCTTCCGGAAGCAGAATTTTGATTTTCTGCGTCATCGGCCATATTTTTTACCTAATAAACATCCCTTCGCGCAAGCTGGGCAAGCCTTGGCTTGAGTTCAAAGCCGGCAAAGGCTCCAAATCATCATCGTCGCTTTGCGGCATAAGGGTCATTCCTTTGCCCATCGGCAGTTTAAGAGCTTTAACCGGCTCTCTGTCCAAAACGCCGCCGGCAGCAAAGTACAAATAGTCTTTAGAGCCTTTTTTGTCGGCGCGGATATAAGTCTGCGTAATTTCTTCGACAATATGCCCGCTTTGCAAGACAGTGCCTTTCTGTGCCATAAAGGATGAGCCGTTTTTGTTGATCAGCTTGGCTGCCAGTTCATTGCCTTGGCCGCTGATTTCCATAATGGCGTATTCATCAGAAAGTTTCTGCTCTCTGTCTTCCGGCGCATCTTCTTTGCCGTCAACGGAAGCAAACGGGTTGGCTTTGTCGCCGTTCTTTTTGCTGTTGTTAATTTCTTCCCGAGCGGTTTTTTCAGCTTCCAGACGAGATTTCAAAATAGAAATTTGTGTTTGCAGGTTCGCCAGTTCGCGGCTGTAATTCTTTTTAGCCGTTTCTGCGGCATCCGCAGCCTTTTCTGCCATCTGTGCCAAATGGTTTAACTTCATTTTGAAGTTTTTGACCAGATTATCCCTGTCTTCTTCGCCTTTCATAATCTCGGCATAGAGCTTGGTATTATTGTCAATCCATTTTTGGTTGGCAGTCAGCATTTCCGCCTTATAGGCATTAACAATGCTTTCTTGTCTTAACTTTTCAAGGGCAATGCTTAACGCCTTCAGCTTTTGCTCTTCAATCAACAGCTTGCGTTCCTGCTCTTTTTCCCATTCGATTCTTTTACGTTCTTTTTCCTGTTCCTTTTCTTTCAGGTCATCGATGGCTTTTTGCCGCGCTGCTTTCATTGCCGCAATTTCATTTTTAATTTTCTCGCGTCTTAATTCCAAAGTCAGCAAGCTGGTTTGCTTTTCAATGTCAGACATTTGGTTAAACAGCTCATTATCCACTTGGGACAATAACGCTTCTCCGAAATTGTTGCTTTCCGGCATCGTTGCCTGCGGGCGGAAACCCAGCCCCGGCATTCCCGCATTTCCGGGAACAGCCGCCGGCGCATTGCTGCCTAAGGGACTGTTGTTTGCAACCGGCGCGACAGGATCGTTCATCGCAGGAAATGCTGGGTTATTAGCCGGCTGCGCAGCTGTTGTATCCGGTGCGTTTAATGCGCCGTTATCAATTGGAATAGGTGCTTCGTCCTCTTCTTCTTCATTCAAAGGCATCGGCATTTCATTTTCCGTATTGTTATCCAGAGATGGCGGCGTAAGAAGCCCGCTGTCATCGGCATTGTCATTTAATGAAATTTCATTAGGGATAGCTCCCATGCCGTTATCCGCTGCTTCTGCATCCAAAGGAAGTAAGGCAATAGCCTGTTGGCTGCTCATCACCGCAATAATCAGTGCCAGAGCTGCTGTGCCTAAACTGTTTCTGATCTTAAAATACATAGATTGCTCCCTCATAATGCCACATCTTGGAGTTAACGTCATATTTTATATTATTAATCTCAAGTCCTGAAAATTTTGTTAATAATTTATTCCAAACTGTCGGATTCTGCACAGAATCAAAACTAAATTGCACCGAACGGTATACATTATTCCGCGGAGAGGTGTATGAAAAACTGTTCAGGGAAATATCCTGCCCGATTGATTGGAACATATTATTTAATACGTTTTTGAGGTCAACGTCATAATACTGCGGCGGTGACGAAACAATATCAACTTTATTCAGCGGGACAGAAACCATCATTGTCTGCCCGTCATCCGAGATAGACTTGCCAGAGAAATTAATTCCGGATACATTTAAAGCTTTGTCAATCCAGCTGATTCGGCCGACATCTCTGGTCCAAAAAGTCGTAACACCCTCTGGGCCGCAGGATAATCCGCCGATAACCCATCCCGGCGGCATAATGCGTATCAGGGCATTAATCCCTTCACGGCATTGCAGCATAACATCTGTTGCATTTTTTAACTGCTCCCAAGGTTTGATTTCAGGCGGTTCTTCTACCGGCTTAACGACCTTCGGCTGAACAGGGGCAATAATCGGCCTTGCCGGCGGGCTTAATAAGCTGCTGATAATGCTTGATAACAGCCAGAAACCGATAATGGCCGAAACGGCAATAACCGCCACCAGCTTTGTACCGCGTAATGCTTTGATTTTTTGCAGCTTGTTCTTTGTGCCGCGTTGCAGCAGCTTGGCCAAATCAGGATATTCTGTTTCCTCGACTTCCCATTCCGGCGGCGCAATCTTGCGTCCCCAATCCGGCACGGCCAGCATAGACATAAACTGGCTCTTGGCATCTTCTTCATTAAGGAAGAGCATATCGCCGTCAGAAAGGATAATATCGTTACGGACGCAGGTATACCACCAGCCGTTTTGAACCTTAAAGACGCCGACAAAAGATGAACGGTCCGAAAGAGCCGTTGCCAAAGCGACGGCTGCGGCATATTGCCCGGGCTTATAACCTTCGTGCGAAACGCAAATACCGAACTGCGGCGCTTTTCCGGGTTTGATACAGAATAAGTCAGCCCCTTCAAGCACACCGGCAGAAGCTTCTTCAACCTCCGCATACGGATCATCTTTGTTTTGTAACGGCTGCCAGAACAGGCTGGTCGCATAGGAAGACCCTTCGACGTTTATTTCCGTTCCCCAGGAGCGGTTAACTGTCGAATCATAATCCTGATCTTGAAATTTTGCGTCTTCCAGCACCATTCTTTTTGTCCTTTAGCCTTTCATTCTGGATTCAGGTGACAACGGTGAATCCAAGACGACCGGTGTCAGGATGATAACCAAAATGCTTCTCTTCTTGCCCGCGACAGCCGTTCCGCCGAGCAGAGAGTTGTCTGCAGAGCCCACGCCTTGTTTCTCGCTGGAGTTTTCTACGCGTTCATAACCTGTCAGAACCAAAGATTGTCCTGATTTCATAGCAACTTCCTGCGTAAAGCCGCGAGATTCGATAATCGGGTTTTGAATATACTGCCCGCTCGTCCCGCTGCCTGAACCGCTGCCATCGTCCAAGTTGACTTTTTCCAGCGAAATCAGGTCAGACAAAGTCAGGTTGAACATTAACATCAAACGGCCATGTTCCAGAATACGCGGCAAAACATCCATTGTGAAACCTGTTTCGATTTCTTCCGTTTCGGTCGAAACGTCATAGTAACTGGCATCGCCGCCGCTGTTCGTTTTGGTAATTTCAGAAATATAGTTCTGCTTGCGAACCACTTGAATCGGAGCCGGTTTATTGTTCAAGGTTGTAACCGTACCGCTGGTAATCAGGTTGGTTGTCCCTTGAGTTGACAAGGCCTGCAAAGCGCCTTGAACCGTCACGTTTCCAGGGAGCAAAGTCATCGTCAGGTTGTTGGTGACATCGCCGCCTAAGCCGCCCGCAATACTGGAAATGCCGATGCTTTCCCCGTTTGCTTTCCACAAAGCAGACAAATCCAAGCCATATTGGTCACTGTCTTCAATGCTGACTTGCAGAACCTTAACACTGATAGCTACTTGGCGTGATAAGCGGGTGTTTTGCTCATTAATATATTTTGCAACTTTCTGAATGTCATGCGGTGTCGCCGTAACCGAAATTGTACCGCTGGACGGATCCATTGTATATTTGGCATCTTTATCCAACATATTTTTGATGGAATCTTCAATGTTTTTCCAGAAGTCCATTTTTGTGCTGCTTTGCAGCGAGATGGATGAAGAACCGCCAGAACCGGAAGCAGAACCGCCTACATTAACCGAAACTTGAGGGCTGGTCGGCAGAGTATAAAGAACAAAGGTTCTGGTAACATACTTATAGAAGTAAATTTCTTTTCGGTCATACTTCCACCAAATGCCGAAACGTGAACCGATTTCATTCAGCAAACCGCTCAAAGAGCCTTGGTATGAAACCAACATTTTGCTCGGGTCGGTCCAGTCAACGTTAATAGATTTGGCATTAGGCTTGTTTTTAGCGCCGTTTGACAACACTTCTTTTTCAAGGTGAGATGCGTAACTAACGCGCAAACCGGTGATTTTGTTAATCATGTCGCCGATTTCATACAAAGTAATCGGTCTGTTGCTGATTAAGGTAATACCGTCTTTCCCTTCGAGATAAGACGGAATAGGCTGCCCTTCATATTCAATTTGGCTGGTGTCGCCAAGCCAGATATCGTTTTTTACCTTAACAACATCGTCGTTAAGCGCTTTATCCGGAATTTTGGCAGCTTCTTTTAACTGCGTGGTCGCTTCGACTTCACGGTCTATTGTCGCATCCATTTTGGTGGACAGCGAACAGGACGCCGCAATCACGACCATTAAAGCGCCTAAGCTGTATTTGGTAATCTTATTCATAAGCATTCTCATCCTCCATAGTCTCAACAACTAAGACGCGGTTTCCTTTATAAAATGTGGCAATCGGTGCCGGCCGTGCTCTCGCAAATGCGCGGATAAGCGCAGAGCTGACATCGGCAAAACGGCCGCGGAACATAGCGCCGGCAGTCAGCGTATAATTGCGGTTAGAATTCCAAATCAAACGCCAGCCGGAACGCTCGCTCCAATCGGTTAAAATTTCTTTCAAGGTCTGCCCTTCTTCCGCCAGCCAGTCCTCAACCGGATCTTCGGCATTATAGCCGCTGCTGCTGTTTGAAGCGCCGGTGTCATTCTCTCTGATTTCTTCTTCATAATCAATGACTTCGCTGTCAACGCTGGGCGGAATAGCTGCCGACATATTGCTGCCTGCGCCGCCGTCGACAATATTCTGGTCGCGCTGTACTCTTTCGCCATATTCGCGGTAATCGGCGGCAGTCTTGGTATAGTTGACAAATTCGCTGTCCTGCATTCCGTTGGCAGGTTGCATAACATTGTTGTTTTCGGTGCAGACTTTGTTGCCGTTTTCATCGCACTCAACAGCTTCCGGCGGAAGCTCAACCGGATGGCTTAAAGTGCCCATGCAGCCGGCAATGGCAAGTAAACCCGCTAATCCTGCGGTCAGCCGAAATTTTATGCTCATATTAGTAGTTCCTAAGCTGTATTTTGTCATATTTTTACCTATAATACATATTGAAAAATAAATAATCAAGCGGAAGCCGTTACTTATTACCAAGGCTTACCAGGCTTTGTAATAGTCCTGCCACTCGTTATCTTCCTTTATGCCTCCGTTAGTGTCATTGTTAAGTCTGATTGTTCTGATAATGAACGAATTAGGTTCGCGCGTCGTGAATACCGTTTTGATTTTTCGGTAGTTTACGCCGTTATTGGTTAAGATATTATGTAGCAAATTCAGGCGCTTTTGCTGTAGCTGATAAGAGCTGCCGCCATCAATGCGTATTTCCAGCCCGGCGCTGCTGTCTTCAATCGTTTTGTTGGCAAAAGCCTGAAGCCATTTTAGGGTGACGCCGGAGATTTCCGCGCGGTTCGGCTGAAATGCAAGCCTGATTTCTGTTGGCAGAATTTTATCCTGAGTGCTTTTTTTCTTGCCTTTGCTGATGAATTTATCAATAAAACTGCCGTTGGGGGTGGAGGCATCGTCATCAGAAACTTGTTTGTTCTCGTCTTTGCTGAAAATCGAAGTGATGCTTTTCAGCAGCCCTTTATCCTGAGTTTTGCTTGTGTCTTGAACTTGTTGTTTAGGCAAAAGAGTTTGTTTCTCTGAGTGCAGGTTTTCCTGTTCAATCAGTTGCTGCTCTATTTCTTTGTCCTGTTCTGAGGCGACAAGTTGCGGAGTAAGGTTCGGGTCGTTCAGTATTTCCTCCGGAATGGGGATAAGCAGATTTTTAACCACCTGTGAGGCGAGTTTGGTATCTTGGAGATTGTTTTCTTGTCTTCTGGCGTCTAATACTTCTTTAATCTGTCTGCTTTCTGCGTTTTGGAAGTATTTTTCTTTAACCGTCTGCCTGTTATGTTGATGTCCGGCACCTTTGGCTGCAATCCATGAGCTGTTTTCATCATTCTTTTCTGCCATGGTTTGCCATCCGGAAGATGTTGTGTCATCCGGTTGCTCTGTTGAAACGCTTTTTTCCATGCTGCGAATTGAGGCTTTGTTTGTCAGCATGGCTAATTTGTCTTTGTCAGGTGTTTCGGTAACCCGCGCTTCTGCTGTTTGAAGCGGTACATTGCTGTCTTTTTGTAAAGGAATAAGCAGATTTTCGGGTTCGCTTTGTGGTTTCTTGGGGTGTGCAATAGCAGGCACAGTGTCAGGATTTGCCGCGGCTTGGGCAACTTTGAATGTTGGCGGTAAGATGCCATCGTTTTCTGCCGGGGTGTCATCTTCCTGTGTTGGTTCATCGTCGGGGACAGCTGCCAGCAAACGAAACTCTTCTTCGGGGGCTTTTGCTAATAAGTTAGGCTCTTCCTCAGCAGCAGCTGCTGTGTTTTGAGCAGGCGCGTCATTTGCGGGTGTTTGTGTTTCTTGCTGAGGCTTTTCTAAAGGGATTTCCGCTTGTGCCACAACCGCCTCAGCTTCTGCTGAAGTGGTTTTCTTAAGTCTTTGGGCTATTTTCTTTTCGTTCGGCCTGATAATCTGTACGGTTGCTTGTACAACTTTGCTGCTGAACGGAGAGAATAAATCTTGCTCTTCCGCGATCTCTTCCTGTTTTTCC
The DNA here is from genome assembly GCA_910577205.1 of uncultured Alphaproteobacteria bacterium. Lineage (GTDB taxonomy): Bacteria > Pseudomonadota > Alphaproteobacteria > RF32 > CAG-239 > Scatocola. The sequence continues at coordinate 596 of CAJTMA010000001.1, read as the reverse complement.
GGGGGTGCAGCTTTAGCGGCTTCTTCTGGCTCGATTATCGGCGCGGAGATATTCTCCGGCAGAGGAGGGGGCGGCAAAACTTCTGCCTGTAAGGTGCTTGGAAGGCTGGGCTCAGTAGTATTCTCAGCGAAAGTTAGAGGGATAAGGTCTTCCTGAGATTCAACTGCGGCAGGTTCTTCCGCCAAAGGCAGAGGGACGGTCAGTGCGATTTTTTTTATGGGAATAGTCTTGTTCGCCACTGTTTTCGCCGGCATATCTTTGAAAAAGAGAGAAATATTTTTATTGGGAATTTTAATTTCGGCATCAGAGGGTTTAGAAACGCCAAAAAACTCTTTGTTTACGCTTAAAATTGTAAACAAAGATAAAACAAAGCTGCAAACAAATGTTTTTAAACTCGTTTTTCCCATTAAAATATAAACCCCTCTAAGGCTTTGATAATTCAATATGCGACTCTTGGCAAGCAGATATAATTTTATGCACAAACTTTGAAAAATATTTTTAAAGCGCTTGACTCTGGAGTCCTTTGTTTCATCCTCCATTCCCATTCCCATTCCCATTCCCATTCCCATTCCCATTCCCATTCCCATTCCCATTCC